>JANOSD010000146.1:0-101738 GCA_031415655.1 Actinomycetes bacterium | reverse complement strand
CGAGCCCCCTATCGCCCACTCGTTGTTGAAGTCACAACGCCGCTCGCGCTCAGGGCTAGCTTGCGTCCGGACTACTGCACTCGGGCAGCAAAGACAGCGACGCATCCGACGATCTCGATACTGATGTCGGTGAAGTTGTTGTGGAGCACTTCGTGCAGACCGGCGAGGTCGTCCGAGGTGTTCGAGAAGATGCCGTGGTCGTTGTTTCGCTTCATCACCTGTCGGGCGAACCAGTTCCGGCGTGCGCCATCGTGAAGAAGTGTCGCTCCGAGCAGGACACCCCCGCCGTTCAGAAGGGGCTTCAGGTGTCGGAACACCAGATTGGCCTTGGAGCGGATGTCGCCAGGAAGGCAATGCAGGACGTAGTTCAGCGAGACGGAGTCGAAGGGCTTGACCTCCAGCGAGATCGGTTCGACGACGTTCACCCGGTGCGTCTCCGGATCGAACCGCGAAAGTGTCCGGGCGGCGACCTTAAGGCAGCTCTCGTTGAGGTCCATCAAGGCGATGCGGGGCTCAGGCGCAGGGAATCGAGCGTGGTCGAGGAAGTAGCCCGTCCCGACGCCGACATCGAGATGGTTCCCGGTGATGTGGGCGTCATAGTGCTCCTGGATCCGCCGTGCGGGGCACCGCTACGCCAGGCGCGAGAAGTAGCCGAGTATCGCCACGTCGTAGAGGGCAAGCGTGCGCTTCGTGGAGAAGGCGTGGCCCGCCATCGACTTGCTCCGGTGTCGGATTCACGCGGCTTCCACTCCGTGGGTGCGGGGTATCGGAGCCGCGTGGGCTCAGAGGGCCCCGTTAAGGCCGTCGCTGATGGGTGTGCGCGGCACTAGCAGACCGGCAAGGAGAAAGAGTGGGCATGCGACCATCGCGAGGGTGCCCACGAGGGCGAGGAGGGTGTCGGTGATGGTCCACGAGTCACCGACGGTCAGCGTGAAGATCGTGTAGGTCAGACCGAAGACGCCTCCGAGGGCAGCGGCGGTCAGGAGTCGGCGGCGCCGCAGGTTCGAGTCGGGGGTTCGAAGGGCGCGGCTGAGTGCGCTTCGCTGGGTGACGGCGAGGACAAGGGCGAGGGCCAAGAGGATCACACCTGGGGGGCCGACCCCGGTCATGAAGCTGGCCACGCCTCCGGCGGCGAACAGGTCGATGACGACGCGCAGGACGGTGTTGGTGTGCTGTTCGGTCATGAGTCGCTCCAAGTGGTAGCGGGGGATGGTGATGGCGAGGTCCAGGGCGGTGCTGGCTCGGGCGGCTCGGGCGCCGCGGTCGGCGACGAGGTCGCCGTAGAGTGCGACGAGGTCCTCCCCGTACTCGTGACGGAACTCGGTCGGGTAACGGCGGACCAGGAACGGGTACACCGGATGGGGGTCGGCCATGGTCAGGCGAGTCCCGGGCGAAGGTTTGTGCGGGCGATGCGTACCAGGCGGCCGAGACGGTCCGCCTCGGCGGCGCAGACCAGCCGACCGAGTCCGGTGAGCCGGTAGTAGCGACGGCGGGAATCGTCGGTCGCGTCGGGCTGGCGGGCGAGCTCTTCGGCGAGGCCGTTGTCAACGAGTCGCTTGAGGGTGCCGTACAGGGTGGCCGGCCCCATGCGTACGACGCCGCCGGAGGACTCCTCGACGGCCTGCATGATCGCGTACCCGTGGCGATCGCCGTTGGTGAGAGCCACGAGGACATGGAACTGCGCCTGCGGCAGCGGGAGGTGGGACGTCGGGTCGGAGGTGGCCACGAGGTCACCTCTGACAAATATCGGTACATTGTCGAGCGACAAAATTCCCATAGACCCTGGTCCGGGGGTCCACATCATGGGGCACGCCGAGCCGCAAGTACCCGGGGATATCGGAGTCGACGTGATGAACCTCGGCGACCCCGGGAGCCGTCGCGCTTAGAGGCTGTCGGTGAAGTCCGCCCAGATCAGCGGGCGTTCTGGCGTCCGCCAGGCAAGGACGCAGGACGAAGGCCCCCCTGTAATCGGGCGTCGAGGACGAGGACGCCGCATGGCGGGATGTCCAGGACGGCCCTGAGCGGGCATGACTTTGCCGACAGCCTCTTAATTCAGGAGAACCGTGTGGGAGTGCGAGACGCAGGTGTTCAGGTCGAGCCAAGGAGCCGTGCTCGGCGGCGGGGATGATTGCGAGTTCGGCGTTCGGTAGTCGCGGTGCGAAAGTGCGAAGCGTGAGCTACTGCTCGCTTGCCGCCATCTTGGGCCGCAAGGACGCCTTCGACGGCCCCGCTGCGGTCGTGACAGGCAAGCTCGCATAAGTCTGCGACGACGTGGCGCCCCGCTCAACAGACGTCAGTGCGGGGCGATTTGAGCCCGACGATGTCTGGGGCCCGAAGCCAGCGCACCCGGTCGCTGGTTCAGTGAGCGGCATGCGCGTGCGAGCGGTCGTGGAAGCTTTCGACGGCGGGTGGGCGATCGTGCTCGGACCGGCATGGCGACGCGCCTGCGGGATCAATCCAGGTGACGCCGTCGACGTCGTCCTGGCACCGGAAGGACCGCAACTCGACGACCTGGCCGACGACATCGCCGACGCCCTCGTGGCTGAGCCCGACGCCGGTGTGTACTTCGAGGAACTCGCTCAGTGTTACCGCAAGGCCTATCTCCGATGGATCGACGCAACCAATCGCCAACCCGATCTCCGCGCGGAGCGGATCGCCGAGGTCATTGAGCTACTCAAGGCCGGCATCAAGGAGCGGCCGCGCTCGTCGCGTCCTTACCCGCCCGAAGAATCAGGCGCCGCCCACGGTTGAGGTAGCCCAACGCCTCCCCCCAACTAAACCGATCGATGGCGTTCGCAGAACCATTCCCGGCCTGAGTCGGCCTGCCGGAACGGTTCGGAAGCGGAACCGGGCTCCGGCGAGGGAGTCAGCGGATCAGCGGCTCGCCGGGCCCCGTGCGGAGGTCGGCGAGTAGCGCCTCGCAGTAGTCGGTCAACACCTGGACAGGGTCGACGCCGTCGATGGGACGGACCGCTGCGCTGTGGGCGGAGTCGACTTGCCAAACGATCTCCGCAGCCTTCAGGCGAGGATCGAAGCCCTGTCGGAAGACCCCACTTCGGATACCTTCTCGGAGCAGCCCGTCGAACGCCCAGTGTTGGAGCCGGCGCCGTTCGTGGAACCACTGACGGACCCGTTCGTCGCCCATGATCCCTTCAGCCTCCATGAGGACATACAGGCGGACCACCGTGACCCCCTCCAGGTTGACGGCCGTCACGGCCGGAATCGACGACAGGATCGTCACCGGATCGCTGCCGTACAGCTCGCTGTTGTCGTGCAGCCCACGGAGGTCGATCTCCTCCAGTACTGCGATGTTCAGTTCCGTCCGAGACGGGAAGTGGTACCGCACAGCTGTGTGGGTGAGCCCAGCGATGTCGGCGATGTCCTGAAGCGACGTGCCTTCGCTGCCTCTCTGCGAAAAGCAGGTGACTGCAGCATCGACGATCGCCTTGCGTCGGCTCGGCCTTCCCATGACCGCAACCTAGCGAGTACTCACGCGCGGAAACGACGTGGTTGTTCATGCGGCGCGTTCGCTCACGACGATGTAGCTCCAGCTGAACGGTTTGGCCCGGGTGGTGCAACTGGCGATGTGGTCCAACATCACGTCGGCAAGGTTGACCGAGTCGGCAAGTTGCACGTGTCGTCAAACTCGGCTGTCGCGAGCAGCTGTGGTAGCCCCCACCACACGTCGGTGAACTGACCGAGACCAGCAGATCGACGACGCCTGGGTCGTCGATCGTTCCTGCGCGGATTCGGGCGGCGGCCGCACGCGCAGAGACGACAGTCGGTAGCAGGCCACGCGTTCAAGATCTGCGGGTCTCATTCGACGATGATGGCTGCAGATCACCGAGCTGGGTTCAGGGCGCAGGGATGACCATGCAAGGGGGGACGACGGCTATTCGTCACCGAGGATCTCGGTGGCGCGGAGCCGATCTACGGGTGATGAGGCAGCGAGGGACCTGAGCGGTGGCCTGTCCATGGTCAGGGGAATGTCAACCAGGGTTGGCCCCACCGTGCTCGGCTCTTTGGCCCCACCTGCGGGTCGGTTAGGTGGTCGACGCGGAAGTCACGAAGGTTGGGTCGCAGCGTGGTCGGAACCCTTGACCTCCGGTCCCTGTCGGGATAACATTCGAGATAGAATGTTTCGGACACCTTCGGCCAAGCGGCAAAACTGTGCGCGCCACCCTTCCGGGGCTGCCCCCCGCCTGGATCGGGGTGGGCGACGCCGACCTGTTCCACGCCGAGGACATCGACTGGGCCGAGCCTCTGCGCGACGCCGGCGTCGAGACCATCCTCGACGTGGTCCCCGGGAGTTACCCCAGCGCGAAGTATTTGCGGCCCCATGCCCCGGTGATGGTGGCCTTCCGAGCCTCAATGCTCCAGGCGCTGCAACAGGGCCTCGCCGGGTCCGACGACAAAGGGAGAGATACACCGTGACCACCATCAGTCATCGGCCGGGCGAATCGCCCGTACCCGCCGAGAACCTTGCCGGTGGGACGGTTGGCCCGGTGGCCGCCACGGGGACCGCAGCCGAGTCGATCGCCGGGACGGCCGCGGTGGCCCCGAATGCGACGCCCAACGCAGCGGGCCCCGCGATCAGGTCGTGGGGTCTCCACGGCCTCGTCGTGGCCAGCGCAGCCGCGTCGGTGGCGATCGACCGTCGGCTCCGCGCCAAGGGCAGGAACGTCTCGCCCCGGACCGTGCCCGCCGTCGCCACCCTGGCCATCGTCGGGGTGGTCCGGTGGTTGGAGAAGCGTCACCCGCACGACCCGACGTGGGCGGTGCAACGGTCCGAACTCGTCACCGACGCCGCCACCGCCATCGCCGGGTCGGTGACCGGTTTGGCAATAGAAACCATGGCCCAGGCCGTGTCGGGTCGAGCCGGTGCGGCGGAGCGGCGGACCCTCGGGTTGTCGCGGTGCTCGCCCGCCGTCGGCGCGGTGGCGGCGCTTTTGGCCTACGACCTGTTCCACTCGCCCCTCCATCACCTGATGCACGTGTGGGGGCCGGGCTGGCGCCTCCACTCCGTGCACCACAGCCCCACCCGCCTCAACTCCATCAATACCGTCCGCTTCCAGTTCCTGGAGCTCGTCATCGACAAGGCGATCGAAGAGGTGGTCATGCCCCGGTTGGGCCTGAGCCGCGACCAGTACGTCGCCTACCTGGCCCTACGGAACTACGGCGTGCTGCAGCATGCGAACGTCGACGTGCGCTCCGGGGTGCTCGACCACGTGTTCTCCACGCCGGACCTCCACCGCTGGCACCACTCGGCGGTGTACGAGGAGGGCGACACGAACTTCGGTTCGGTGCTGTCGGTGTGGGACAAGCTGTTCGGCACGTGGTATCGCCCCGACGACCGCGACTGCCCCGACGCCCTCGGGGTCGGCCGGATGCCCGACTTCCCGACCCGGTTCCTCAAGCTCCAGCGGGTGCCACTCGACTGGGCCAAGATCCGGGAGCGCAACGCCGCCACGTGGTACGCCACGAGCGAAGCCGGCCCCGCGTCCCGGCGGTTCGAGCGCCAGCCATCCGCGACCGAGCCATCGCAGGGTCGGCCCGACGTAACCTCGGACCACGAACTACATCCGGTCGAGTTCGCCCAACCAAGGAGGTCGCTCGCATGACGAAGCCGGCATGGTGGCAGGAAGCAGTGATCTACCAGGTATACCCGCGGTCGTTCGCCGATTCGAACGGTGACGGGATCGGGGACCTTCCCGGGGTGATCGGCAAGCTGCCGTACCTGGCTGAGCTCGGGGTCGACGCGGTGTGGTTGTCGCCGATGTTCGCCAGCCCGCAGCGCGACATCGGCTACGACGTGACGGACTACCGATCGGTGGCGCCGGAGTACGGCACGGTCGACGACGCGCAGCGGCTCATCGACCGGTGTCACGAGCTGGGGTTGAAGGTCGTGTTCGATCTGGTGTTGAACCACACCTCCGACGAGCACCCGTGGTTCGTGGAGTCCCGGTCGTCGCGCCACAACCCGAAGGCCGACTGGTACGTGTGGGCGGACGGCGGCTCTGATCGTCGGGGCCGGCCGACGCCCCCGAACAACTGGCGGGCGGCGTTGTTGCTGCCACGGGCGTGGCAATGGTGTGAGGAGCGAGGGCAGTGGTACCTGGCGTCGTTCCTGTCGTTCCAGCCCGATCTCAACTGGCACAACCCCGAGGTCGAGGCCGAGATGTTCGACATGGTTCGGATGTGGCTCGACCGTGGCGTCGACGGGTTCCGCCTCGACATCTTCGACACCATCATGCACGACGAGGGGCTCCGGTCGAACCCGTTGCGCCCCAGCCTGAAGGACGGGCTCCCCAGACTCCACGATCCGGTTTACACACGCTGCACGGACGAGAACTACGCCCTCGCTCAGCGGCTGCGGGCCGTGTGCGACGAGTACGACGGCGATCGGGCACTGCTCGGTGAGGTCATCGGCGCACCGGCCGAAGTGCGGCGGTTCGTCGAGGACGGGGGTCGGGCCGGGCTCAATCTGGTGTTCCTCTTCGACTTCCTCAACGCGCCGTACCGGGCCAGGGTCCTCCGGTCGCTCATCCGGCGGTACGAGCAGGACTACCGGGCGCCGCACGCCCCTACCTACGTGGTGGAGAACCACGACCGCATGCGGTGGCTGTCGCGTGTCGGCGGCGACGTGCGTAAGGCCCGGGTGATGGCGACGTTGCTGTGCACCCTGCGCGGCGTGAGTGTGCTGTACCAGGGTCAGGAGATCGGGATGTCCAACCGGCCCATCCCGATCCGTGACGCGAACGATCCCATCCCCGGCGTCGTCGGCCTCCGGTACCTCCCCGAATGGATCCGCCGGCGGCTGCCCGAGACGCTCAACCGCGACGAGATGCGGGTGCCGATGCAGTGGACGGGGGAGTCCGGGGCCGGGTTCACCGATCCGGGGGTGACGCCTTGGCTGCCGTTCCACCCCGATCACGTGCGGGTGAACGTCGAGTCGGAGCTGGCTGATCCCGACTCGCTGTTGTGCTGGTACCGCGAACTGCTCGCGCTTCGCCGCACGAGCGACGCGTTGCGCGCTGGCACCCTGGAGCTGTTCGACGCCCACCCGGACGTGGTCGCCTTCGAGCGGGCCGTGGAGGGCGAACGCCTCCTGGTGGTGGCCAACCTCGGCGCCGGCACCGTGGTGCACCCGGTGCACCGGGCCGAGCCGGCGGCGGTCTCCGACCCCGCCGTCACGGTGTCGCCCTCGGCGGTGACCCTGCCCCCCCAGAGCGCAGCAGTGCTGCGCCTGGTCTGAACCGCACACCGAGAGGACCGAACCGTGCCGACCGACCTGATTGACCTGACCGACCCATCCGTCCCATCCGGGCCGACCGACCTTTCCGGGCCGACCGACACGTCCGGGTCGACCGACCGAACGGGCGGCGCCCGGCGCAACGGCTTCCGGCCGGCCCGACCCGCGGAGCATCCGGGATGAGCGGGCGCGCGCAGTGCGGTCGTGGGCCCTCCACGGCGCAATGGGTGTCGCTGCTGCGGGCGCGGTCGTCCTCGACCGACGCCTCCGACGCACCCGCCTTGGCGCCCTCCTGCAGCCGGTCGCACCGGCCGCGGTTGCGTTGGCGTACGAAGCCGTTCTCACGGTGATGGAGCGGCGCCACCCCCACGACGAGCGGTGGCGGCCGGCGAGCACGGAGATCGCAACCGACCTCGCCTGCATGGGAGTCAACCTGGCGGCCGGGGCCGCCGCCGCTGCAGTCGGGGAGGTGGTCGGCCAAGGAGGTGGGGAGCGGGGTCGACTCCGTCTCGAGCGCCTACCCGCCCGGTCGGTGCTGCGATCTCGATTGCCGCCTTCGACCTCTTCCACTCACGGTTCCATCAGCTGCTCCATGTGTGGGGCCCTGGCTGGCGTTTCCACGCCATGCACCACAGCTCGAAGGGCCTCCACTGGTTCAACGCAGGCAAGACCCATCCGGTTGAGCTGGCGATCGACGTGTTTGTGGAAGGAGTGGTCACCGGCCGGCTGGGCATGAGCCGGGACCAGCTCACCATCCACCAGGCCATCCGGTTCATGTATGGGGCCCTCGAGCACGCCAACATCGACCTGCGCTCGGGACCGCTCGACCACGTGTTCTCCACTCCGGACCTCCACCGCTGGCACCACTCCACCGTCTATGGGGAGGGCGATTCGAACTATGGAGTGGTGACTTCTGTGTGGGACAAGCTGTTCGGCACCTGGTTCCGGCCCGACGACCGGGTAGGGCCCGACGAGCTTGGGGTGGGCCGCATGCCCGACTTCCCCGACCGGTTCGTGGGGCTCCAACGGGTGCCGCTCGACTGGGCCAAGATCCGCCAACGCAACGCCGCGACATGGGACGCCACTCCCGGGGCCCCTGCGAACTGATGACCCGCTCCGCCCCACTGAGATACGGGATCCAGCTCGACTGCCTCCGGGGGATGCCGCGGGGTACGGGTGCCCCCAGGGTTGGCCTGCGGCGGCGCCTGGGGGACGACGGCTGCCGGCAGCTGGCCGCCGCCGGGCTCGACGTGGTCCAGGCCACGGTCATGACGGGGGTCGACCCCGGCGCCTGCGCCCGAGCGGGACTTGCCCTCACCGCGGCGGGGACCTGGGGACTCGTCCCCGGCGATGGCCGACTCGAACCCCGGCCCCGGCGGTGGCGCGACGCAGGCATGGTCGAGGCTGCGATGGTTGTTGGTTCCCCGGTGAGCACGGAGGCCGAGCGTCGCCGACGCGTCGAGGAGCTGCTGGCCACGTCGGACAAGGTGGGCCTGCCAGTGCACATCGAGACCCACCGCAGCTCTATCACCCAGGACCTCGAGGCGACGTGCGCGCTGGCCGAGCAGTACCCCGAGCTCACGTTCAACCTCGACTACTCGCACTGGTTCTTCGCCCACGGGTTGTGGAGGAGCCCGCTTGCCGACGTGGTGGAGCAGCTGGCACCGGTGCTGCGGCGCACTGCGTTCGTGCAGCTCCGGGTGTCGTCACCCGACGAGGTGCAGACCCCTACCTCGAACGAGACCTGGACCGAGCACTTCCTCGCGGTGTGGGAGGCCACCGCCCGGTTGTCCGACGCTAGCCGGATCACCGTGGTGAGCGAGCTGCTACCCAGCTACACCGGCTACGCAGCAAGGCGGGCGGACCGGTGGGACGAGTCGCTCCGGCTGATCGCCCGCCTCCGCGACCGGGTTGCCGCCTGATGGCCGTACGACTGGTTGAGTGGGTCGAGTCGGCCCCTGGCACGGAGTCGGTCCGCTTCTCCGGGAAGTCCTCAGACGCGGGGCGGGGGCGGAAGGCTCATCAGCCCTCGGCCGGGCCGGCCGAGGAGCGGCTGGAGGTGCGGGTGGCCGCAACGGTCGAAGGCATTCCTCCGCTTTTCGTCGCCGAGGAAGTCTCGGGAAGGCGGGCACAGCACCTGTGGTGCCCCGCGGTTGACGACCTCGACATGCTGGGCGCGCTCGCGGGCAGGGGTTTTGACTACCTCGCCGTAGCCCTGGGAGATGGGTTGGACCGGGACCCCAAGAGCCAGGAGCTCCTCGACGGCCTGGAGGAGCTGGCCGCATCGATGACGACGCCCGTGTTCTGGCACACGGCGCGGGGTTCGGTCGGCCAGAATTTGCTCCGGGTGCGCGACGCCCTCCGCTTCCGCCCGGACCTCCGGCTGGCCCTCGACTTCCCGGAGATCTACTGCGCTCACGACATGCTGGCAGGTTTCGGGCTCTGGAAGGCCGTGCTCGCCGAGATTAGGCCCCGCACGGCCGCCCTGATCGTGGGTGATGGCGACAGCGCCCGCACCCCGCTCGCGCCTCCCCAGGAGGGGCTCCTCGCTCTCCCTCACCGATGGAGCTACGCCCGCCGCCAGCGCCAGACGCTCGCGGCGTTCCGAGCGCCGCTGGTGTGCTGGCGCACCGCCCACCCGGGCGTGGCACCCGGTTCCCATCAGTGACCCCTCGGTCGGTGACCGGGGGTCGCCGTCTCCCCCCGTTGGTTCGGTCCACCGGTCTTCGTCGATCTTGGGGGCTCGTCGGTGCGCTCCACCGACGAGCCTCGCCATGTCCTTGCTGTCGTATGCGTGCACGGGCGTCGGTGCGGACCGCGGCCACGAGCTGATGACGGCGCCACGCGCCCGGTTGGAGGCCTCGGGCACGAGGAGGTTGATATCGGACGTTCAACGTAGTGATTGCCGATTGCGTCAATTTTTCATCTCGGAAACTGCGGCGTGATGATGGCGGTAGCAGTCGACGAGGACTGGCTGGACGCGACACTCGCGGCGCTGGTGTACTCGACAAGGCGAGCGATCCTGGTTCGCCGGGCCGACGGGGCGGGGACACTCAACGAAATTGCCGAGCGCTTCGACGCGCTCCTGGCAAACACGTCTGATCATGTCGAGCTCGTCGCGCAATGTCACCGACGCGTGGGTCATGGCAAGAGGGTTGTGCATCACCGCCGCGGTTGGACCCTGAGGATTCAACCGAAGCCGCGCAACACGCTCGGTCCCCTGGGGTCGGCCGACGGCGCGATCAGCAAGCCAGCGACAGCGGTTCGGCGTCGGGGTGCACCTCGAACCAGCGATCGAGCGCCGCTTCCCACTCGGCGATCTCGTACTCGCCAAACTTCTCGACGTTCATCGCAGTGAGCAGAAAGCCACAGTGAAGACCCGCAAATACGTATGCGGGGAAAAGGCCGGCCTGCTCGATGCCGATCGCCGTCTCGTTCGCGAACTCGGCCACGGACATAGGCTGAGGCTCACTCGGCACTGAAGGAGCCTACGGCGACTGGCCCCGCCGCGATTCGGCTACCGCGGTGAGCTCGCCGCCCGGCGGCCCCGAAGGTCGATCACGTTTCCGGAGCCCCGTTGCGGGATCGGCGTCGTCCGGGTCTGCTCGCTCATGCGCTCGTGGGGCTCCTCGCAGTCCTTTTCGAGGAGGTGCCCCTCAACGCGGTCGATCATGCGGGTATCGGCGTGGCCGAAGACCTCGGCGAGCATCGACGGATTCGCGTCGGCCGAGATGAAAAGCCCCGCAGCGACCCTCGCTGCGCTGGCTCGAAGTGACGGGCGAGGTCCCGGACCGGGCCATGGCAGTCCAGTGCCTTGTCGCCCAAAGAGGACGACACCGCCACCTCTGCACGATCTCGTGATCGCGGTATTGGCCGAGATTCATGAGGCCACCGTCTCGCCCTGAGAGCCTGTCCCAGTAGTCATTCGGCGGATTCCGGCCAGCCTTTCAATCTCGCGGCGTCCGCCGTCTCACCGCCGAGAACAAGGGGGCTTTCAACGTCGCGTCCTTGCGAGGGTTCGAAACGTGACTCGGAATCCGCTTCTCGAGGCAATACTGGGTCACGCTCCTGGCACCGCGACCTCCTTGGCGCCGTCACCGGACAACCCACGAATTGGATCATCGAACGCGGGACTGGTGGAAACGTTTCGTCGCGGCGCTCCTCCCGTTCCGGTACAGAATGTCGTCGTTCACGTTGACCTCGATCGGCGCCATCGGACGACGCACGTTGGCGGCGCGTGATGTGGGCTTGTGTCGTCACCTTGGGACGTTGGGCAGGCCAGCGGCGAGCGTGCGGCCGGTCCTCTCGACCCGGGCGCACTACGGCAGAGGTGATGGCGTAGTTCGAACCCACGAGGAGCCGGGCGTTTGTGGCTAGGTTGTCATGGTTGACCGCCACCTTGAGGAGGGGACGATGCGGAATAGACCGAATACCACCGGAGTGCGGCGGTTGGTGCGGTTGGGGGCGTCGAGCGTTGCGGCCCTGAGTTGGGTCGGGTTGGCGGGTTGCACGCCGCTGGTGCCGCGGACCTTCGTCGTCAACTCGACGAGCGATGCAGTCGACGCCAACCCCGGTGACGATGTCTGCGAAACAACCACGCTGGGGCAATGCACCCTTCGAGCGGCGGTGATGGAGGCCAATGCCGGTGGTTTGGGCTTCGATAACACCATCATGTTGGCGAGTGCCACAACGTACCCGTTCGCCTTGTGGGGTGCCGACGACGCTGCCGCCGTCGGCGACCTCGACGTGCGCGCCAACGTCATCTTGGTGGGCAACGGCTCGACGGTGAGCGCCACTACGTCGCCAAACAACAGTCGTCTGGTGGAACACCACGAGGGAACGCTCACCATTCGAGACCTCACCCTGTCGGGTGGGCTTTCTAGTTCGCTCCTTTTCGCCGACGGGCTATCTGTGGGTGGTGCCATTCTTAACCGTGCAACGCTGCACCTCGACGGCGTCACGATTGCGGCGAGTAGGGCCGAATCCGGCGGCGGCGCAATCCACCAAATCGGGTCGTCGGCGCAGACGACCGTCACCCGGTCGACGATCACGAATTCCCAATCTGGGATCGTCAGCTCCGACGGTGCTGCGGTCTGGATCGAGTCGGGTTCGATTCTGATTCGCCAGTCAGTGCTCACGGCCAACGCGCCGGGGGACCGGTACAGCACGGGTCGCTCGGTGATCCACATCCAGAGCGGCGCCATCGCGGTCATTGACCGTTCGACCATCTCCGGAAACCGAAATGCCTTCTGGGCATGTGGCGCCGCCGGTTGTTTCTTTGCCCAGCCGACGTCGATCGCCGTCGACGGAGCCGGCACGGCGTTCGTCGCACGGTCCACCATCGTCGACAACGGGCCCTCGGTGGGGGGAACGATCTCGGCCGTCCTGTGGGGCTCGGTGCTGGAGACCTGCACCTTGCCCGCCACGTCGCATGGATACAACATCGATGCCGACGGGTCGTGCCATGGTTCCGCCGCTATAGGTGATGTTTCGTTGGCCTCGCCCGCAGCGCTGTTCGGTGCCCTCGGATTGCACGGAGGGTCGACCCGTTCCCGAGTTCCTCTCGCCGGGTCGTTGCCGGTGGACACGATTCCGTCGGGCACGGCGCTGTTGTGCGATGGCCAGTTGCCCACCGACCAACGTGGTTTGGCCGCACCGGCGTCGCCCGGCACCAACTGCGACATCGGTGCGGTCGAGCGTCAACCGACAGATCCGTAGGCGAGCGTCCCGTAGGAAACTCACACGCTTCAGCGGGTTTGTCGTAGCGTCGATGTAGAGGGCGGAAGGAGAGAGAATGGGTCGACGATCGTTCGGGAAACGTCGAGTGCCTCGCCGGTCGTGGCGTCAGTCCGGCGCGCTGCTCGGGGGCCTGTCCGTGATTGCAATCTTTGCGGCGGGATGCAGCGGCGGGATGCTCGACCTTCTCAACCAACCCCGGGTCGCCGTGGGTGCACCGGCGCTGGTACCCAACCCCACCCTCAATGCTGCCGCGACCGTGAAAGCGCAGGAGATGTGCGCGGCGGACGCGGCCACGCCGTCGGCGAATCCGATGCAACGTTACGGCGGTGTCACGTCGGCCGCCGTGTTCGAATTGGTGGGGCAGGCCACGCTCGATCCCAACGTGACCGACGTTGGTCAACGCGAAAGCTTCGCAATCCGCGCGATCTCCAACGGATGGAACGCCAACCCGGTCGTGGCTGAGGCCCGATGGGACACGGTCGGCATCGGTCAGGCCAGCTGCGGCGACCAACTCATGATGGCGGCGGTTCTGCGCGACAGTGCGTCGATGCCGGCCACGGGCCGGTACGTATCCTCGATCTACCCGTGGGCGCAGGTGACTCGCACCAATGGCCTTGTGTACGGCACGGCCAACAACTACCAAGGCACGCCCACCAATCTGTTGCTAGATATCTATCTCCCTCCGGCTGGGCCTTCAGCGGCGCGTCCCTTGGTCGTACTGGTGCATGGCGGCGGGTTCGTGAACGGTTCCCGTAACGACGTTGCCAGCGATGCCAGCCTCTATGCACAGGCTGGGTTCGTGGTGGCATCCATCGACTACCGACTGCAGCCCAACTCGACGCCGGCGCAGCAACTGGTGGCGGCCCGCAACGGTATCGACGACGGGATGGAGGCCGTCCGTTGGCTCAAAGCCTCGGCGGTGACCTACGGCATCGACCCGTACCGCGTCGTTGTGATCGGCTCGTCGGCCGGTGGCAACATCGCGCTGGGAGCCGCCCTTGTCGACGATCCCACTCCGGGCGGACCCTTGGCAGGCCAGTCAGCGGTTCCGACCGCCGCAGTGTCGACGGGTGCTCATCTCAACGCTGCACTCGACCTCGGCCTGTTGACGATCACCGCCGCCGACGCTCCCGTGCTGATGTACCACTACACAAACGACTCGACCATCGGGTCGACGTCCGACGAAGCGTTTCGGACCTGCACGGCGGTGCGCACCGGTGGCGTCGGCTGCGAGTTCGTGGTCAATCCGGGTTCAGGCCACACCGTTGGTGTCGGACCCGACGACAACGATTGGCAGCCGACCCTCGGCCCGTTCGTGTGGCAACGCCTCTCCCTTGCCGCGCTACCCCAATAGGCGTCCGGGTCCCTCACTCGAAACGGCGAACCGAGCGGTTGCGGGTACGACCGCCGAAATGCTGACCAGGTCCGGCGGCATGGGGCGGGTGGAGAGCGTGCTTGACAGCGACGCAGGAGCGGAATAGACCCGCGAACCGCCACTGGTTGGTCCGGTGTCGGAAGCGTCGGGTGGTGGAGTCGCACGACACGCCGATCGACCCCACCCAGTGGTGGTCACGGAAAGCAATTGACGGTCTCGGGTCGACCACCTGGGGATGGGTGGGGCGGGTTGGCCTGGTTCCACGAGTAGCGCATCCACGGCGAACTCAGCAACGACAACCCAAGCGAAGTTCGAAGCAGCCCACCACCGTCGCCCCACTCAGGCAACGAGGTGTAAGAAATTCAACCCGATGAACACCCGTGAAACCCGGGACGATTCGATCCGACCAGGGCGACGACCGCCGTGACGGTGACAGTGACGGCGGCGGTGTCCGTCAACGGAATGTCACCCGCGAGGAATTCGACGTACCCGGCTGCCAGTTTCGTTCGCTCGGAGACGGAGGCGGTAGTCATGCCGACGGTTCGCAGTTCACCGACGACGAACACCGGTTGCACGGCACCAACGGAAATCTGGCCCATCCAAGGGTGCCCAAGGCGCGGGCGGACGAATCACTTCGCTCCTCGCCGCTATAGTGTTTGCCATGGCAAGTACTACAAGCATTGCTATTTCGCCGGAGGCACGCGACGCCCTTCGTGGACTCGCGGCTGAGCGTGGCGACACGATGGACTCGCTGATCAAGCGGCTGCTGCGCGATGAGCGAGCTCGGCGAATGGGTGCAGCACTGGCCGAGCGACGATCACAGATGTCCGCCGAGGAAGTCGAGTTGGAGCAAGCGATGATCGCCAGCTCGACGACGGCGGTTTCTCGTGCGGTCCGGTGACATTGTCGTCGTTGACTTCGGTGTCCCGATTGGGAGTACTCCCGCGCTCATCAGGCCGGCGGTGGTAGTCACGGCTCAACCGACGCTCGACGAGTTCGACCAGGCGGTTCACGTTGTTCCGATCACGAGCACCCTGAGGAGGTGGCCGAGCGACGTCACGACTGACCGAGGCAATGCCCAATGCCATCTCGTCACCACCGTTGACCAGCGGCAGGTGATCGAGCGGACAACCGACAATGTCGGAGCGGTTGTTCTCGCCCAGATCCGCGAGATCGTTTCTCTCTTGCTCGGCGTATAGACCACCCAGCGCCTTGTCGCGACCACAACGGTCTCCGATCCGCCCGGTGGTTTACCTACAGCATGATGAGGTTTGGTGTCGCGAGGAGCAGTTTGCCCGCCATCTGAGGCAGTGAGACCGAGCCGGGCGACGATACGCAGTATCCGCTCGTCAGCCAGCGGGTACGAGCCGCGCTGCAGGATCAGGACAGGGGCCCGGAGCGTCAGCACCGAGAACGTCTTGGGCAGCGACTAATTGGAGTGACGCCACGAGGTTTTCCGGCTGCGGTGTTGGAACCACTCTCCCAACCAGGCCGACGGCGAAATGAATGGGCCGAGCACATCATCGATGTCGAGAACGAGCGCGGCATCACTCGCAGGTCGTTCTGGCAAGACGGAATTTCAACGTGCGACCTCGCATCCTTCCCGCCGGCTCCGTGCCGACGACGCGACCGGTCAAAGCTTTGGGCGCCGGTGGTACGGGGGCTCGGCACCCTCGATCACGACGGTGAGAATGCGGCGGCTCTGGGTGACCGCGAACGCAAATCAGCCAAGGCCAGCGCGCACCGGCTCCTCCTTTCGGGGGACCCTCACGATGGCGGTGCGGGTGAGGTGTCGCTCGTTGAGCACTGGGAGTAAGTCCTCCGGGGTGGTGGCCCGGGTGAAAACACGATCTGAACTGGGCGCACGCGAACTGGCGAACGCCAGCCGACACGCGCTCCCGCCTTTGCACGGCAAAGGTCATGGGTTCGAGCCTCCCATCGCCCACTCGGAGAAGCCACTGCTCGGCAGGGTTGGTTTCGCCGTTGGACTCCCCAACGAGTCAGCCTCAACGAGGCTCGATTCGCTTGGATCAGTGAGTGGTCACTTTGGTGGGTCCGTCGTCACCCGTGTTTCGAAGAACCCGACGATGCGATCGCGCCGGGCACCTCGTCGTGATCAGGCGTCGGCGAGTGCCGTCCCGGCGAGAGGGTTGCGGCCGTCGAGGTGGCCGCGTACCGCGATCGGCCGGAAGCGGATGAACGCGGACTGGTGGTGGAAGCCGCCGGGGGAGTCATCGGCGAGGATCGCGTTCGGATGACCGGGTTCGGTGTTGCCGTACGCATAGGTGGACAGCGCCTTGGTCGACTCCCACAACGAGCAGGTACACACGAACGGCGGACGTGAGAGCGCAGCGACCCAGATAACACCCGGCGTCTTCAACAGACTTGCTTTGGCACCCGCACTCGCCTTGCAGAACGCAGGGGCGCGCCTGGCTCGCAGTCGGCCGAGCGTGAGCACGAGTGACTGGCCGGCATAGTCGGTATGACGGCCTGCTGGTACGTCGTCGAGCAATCCCGGCCAACTGCCGTGCGCCCGCAACGGCTCGGCGCGCACGCTGAAGCCATCGCGCAGCAGGTCGCCGAGGCGATGGGTCGATTCGAACGCATCGATCGCCTCCTTGTCATCCCAGAACCCGATGAAGGTTACGCGTCCGAGTTGGGGAGGCGCCTTGATGCCCTTGCCTATCTCTCCGCAGACTCCGATCTGCGCCTGGCGCAATCCCGGAACCGTCGAGCGATCTGGCGGCCGGCGCAGCACGGTGGGAAGCGACCACTGAACTCCAACATCGGCGACGGGCACGGATGCGATCATGGGCTTCTTTCGGTTGCGGTGTACCGTCACCGCGGTGGGTTTCAAAGTGCCGTGCGTCGACCCGTTGCGAACTGCTTTTCGGCGGCGGCGCGTGCCTGTGTTGCGTCGTTGTGCACCGCCAACGGGGGAGAGGCCCAGCCTTCCTGGCTCGCCCCGTTGACGATGCCGAAACGCGTGTCACGAGTGCTTCCGTGATCACCCCGTGGAGGTGGCTCGGACAGGAAACCACAGCTGGATCCGAGGGTATTGTCCGGCGATTTGGTACCCCGAAACTGACGATCTGCTGGTTGCCGACAGGTCGGCGAGTTCGGCTGCCGCCACGTCCGTCAAGCCGGCTGTCAAGGCGGCTGTCAATTCGGCTGTCAACGGAGCGCGCCGCACGAAGTTCTCGTCTGCTCAGCTGCGCCAGTAGAAGTTCGACCTGATCGCCAGGGGACGCCACTCCTCGACAAGAGAGTCGAGTTCTTCGGTCGTCGGTGGGTTGCGGTACCACTCGATAGCGGTGTCCACGTCGAGGTCGACTTGGGCGTTGGACGTCATCCCCAGTGTGAGCGTGTGTGTGGGCTGCGACAGCGCCCATCGCAACGCTCGGACAGGGTCGGGCACCTTGCCGGCGGCCATCACCTTCATCCCCATGACCGCGGCGCCTTGACGGTTCGCGACCGCGACAGTCGTGGTCACGAAGTCGTCGATCACCGCATCAATCGGGTTGACCGGGCAGAGCACAAGATCGAAATCGAACCGGTCGAACGCCGTCACGAGAACGTCGGACCGCACGTGGCCGGAGAGTCCGATGTGACGGATCACGCCGGCGGCCCGGGCCGCTTGCAACGCGCCAAGCGCACCGTTGCTGGCGGTCACTCGGTCGAGGGCCGCGGGGCCGTCGATGTCGTGCAATAAGACGATGTCGATCGTGTCGACCCCCATCCGGCGCATGGAGGACCGCAGTGCCTGGTCGATCTGGCGACCCATTCGCTCGCGAACCTTCGACAGTAAGAACACGTCGTCTCGGTGGTCGGCCAACACCGGTTTGATGGTCTCGTGGCTGGTGCCGTAGCTCGGTGCCGTGTCGAGCACGTTCACACCGCGTTCGACCGCGTAGGACACGACCTTGCTGTCCCGGAGGTCGGCACCGCCGATCGTGATCGCGGACGCTAGCCAGTCGATGCGGCCGAGTCGCCGACGGGGAAGTCCGTCGGTGGCGGTAGGCGGTTTGGCCGGAGACGACGTTGGCGGCGGAGTCGATTCGGTCGGCGGAACCTCGTTGGATGCGGGGCTGATCGAAGTCGACGACGTTGACGATGGCGTCGTCGTCGGCGCGACTTCGAGCGTTGCCTTCGATGTTCGTGTCACGTCCGGCGCAGCGCCAACGTCCGCCGAGGTGGTCGCACATCCGGCGAGCGCCGCGGCAGCTGCTCCGAGCACGGTGCGGCGGGTGACCTCGCGTGAACTGCCCATACCACCAGTGTGCCAGCAATGCCTCGTGTTCGCGAGGTCAGGTGAGATTTGGGATACATGGCCGGCTGCGATCAATTCGGCAAGAAGGAAAAGGGGGTGTTGGCTGAGGGTGGGAGTGTCGAGCTGCGGTTCGTCCCAGCGTTGTGGTCACCCGGGTTCGATTTCTGCACCGACGGCCATGGCGTCCCGTTGGAGGTCAACGCCATCAGCCATGAGGGTCCGACCCACGCATGACAGGATGGATTGGGGGGGGATGGCTGCCAGTACACCACCGACGACCAATGAGCTGGGCGCGACAATAGGGCTTGCCGCACGCGAGATCGCTCGGCTTCTGACTTGACGAGTCCTGCGGTAAACCCGGTGATGGTGTGCGGTAGTCGGTGCCGCTCAGTGGGAGCGTCGGCGTCGTGAACGTTCAAGGATGTCCTGTTCCACCCGTGTGCGAGTAGCGAAAAGTGAGGCGCGAAGGTGATCGTGTCCGACTTTCGGTCTGGGGTTCCGACCGCCCCGGCGGTGTGTTCTGTCGGCCCGATGGATCACTGATGACCAACGTGCATGTCGGGATCCAGCTGGGTCGTGAACCTGCTCGGCTCGAGTTCGGCGGGCCGGCGGTCCACAGGAGGCCCGGCGAGCGATCCGTCTACCCCACGTGGGGAGAAGTGAGCAGCGACAACGACGTCGAGATGTTCCGACAAGCCAAGCGGATGCTGAATCGGATCGATGCGAGCGTGGTGGGACCGGCGCTTGATGCCCAACCGCTGCTCGCCATATTTGATCTGACCGGCGGCGACGGCGACGGCGACGGCGGTGGAGCGCGGTGCGCGAGGGTGGACCCTCCTGCGATCGAGTGGTCGGTCCCACCGTTGTAATCGCGGCCAACGTCACAGGCAGATCCGCGGATCGCCTCGCACAGCACGCCTTCGTCAGGCGGGCACTCGACGTCCGTCGCTGCCGGGCGGTATCGGTGTTATCCGACCGGCTAAGGCGGGTGGTCAGCTGGTGCGTGACGCTCCGGCGACGAACGCTGCGACGATGTAGGTGGCATGGCGGTCCAATGATTGGCGGGGCACGGTCGTAGCGCATCGTGGTTCGGGTGGGGGCGTGGCTGGCGCCCTCTTGAACCTCGCGGAGTGGGACACTGGCAGCGTGCGCACAAGAAATCGCGTGAGGGCCGAGTGCCGCAGACTGTGCGGCGAGATTCGTTTGGTGATCCCCGCACGTTTAGCGAGCCGCTGCACAGTCCGGTCCGCAGCGTAGCGATCCATCCGTTCGCCTTTTACGCCAATGAAGATCGGCCCGATGGTGGGTTCGTCGATGTGCAGGTCCGACGTTCGGCCCGAAGTGCATTGTCCGACATTCAACGGCGGGTTTCTGCACTCTTTATGAAATGCGCCGGACGATCAAGCCGACGATGCCCGCGCTTCCGGGGGCGACGCAGCGGTCATCACCACTTCCACTTTGCCCGAAGTCGCGCGAATGCAACGCCTGGCGGCGGTTGTGGGTCGAGTGCCTCCTGCGTCGTCGTTGAGTTCGCCGTCAGGTAGGAGGTGTCCGAACGACAATGCGATTTGCGTGTCTCTCGACGATGTGGTGGTCTCCGTTGGGTGAGTTCCGTCCGAGTCCCTGGCGATGTGTTGGTGCATCTTCGTTGCGCGAGGGATTACCTCGACCGCAACTTTGCGTCCGAGGTCGGTCTCGAGGAGGCTGCCCGGATCGCGGCGGTCTCGAAGTTTCACTTCCTGCGATTGTTCACCGCCACCTATGGCGTGACGCCGGGGGTGTATGTCACGAATCGTCGGATTGAACCGGCCCAGGACCTGTTGCGGACGACCAACTTGACCGTCACCGAGGTGTGCATGGCGGTCGGGTATTCGAGTCTCGGGTCCTTTGCGACACGATTCCGGGAGTTCACCGGTGAGACCCCGGGAGCGTTCCAACGCCGGTGGACAACGAGTGGTGCGCCGCGCATCCCAGGGTGTTTCGTGTTCATGTGGGGTCTCGCCGAGCGTCGCAGCGGCGAATCCGCAATCGAGGAGAAGCCACCGCCTGCGGGGTCGTCGTACGCTGGTCCCAATGATCTCCAACATCAGTCTCACCACCGTCTGGGTCAAAGACATTGACGAGTCGAAGGCGTTCTACATCGACAAGCTCGGCTTCGAGGCCCGTGACGACGTGCGCCTCGGCGACAACTTCCGCTGGTGCACGATCGGGCACCCGTCCCAGCCCGAACTCGACGTGCATCTTTCCACTCCGGGGCCGCCGCTGTCGCCGGACTACGTCGAAGCGTTGAAGCGGGCGCTCGACACCGGCGGCACCTTTGCCATCGGACTGCGGGTTGAAGACTGCCGAGCAACGATCGCCGAACTCGATGCGAAGGGCGTCGAGATCCTGAACCAGCCCGAGGACCGTCCCTACGGTGTCGAGGCGCTGATCCGGGACAACACCGGCAACTGGCTTGTACTGGTCGAACCCCGCCAGTTCACCCAATCCGAGATGGAAGCCTTCGCCGGCGACGACCCCTCATCGCTCAACCCGCTCTCCGATTGAGTCGGCAACGTTCGCCGAGCATGGTGCGGTAGAAGTCGACCGTGGACGCATAGTCCGCTTTCGGGGTCTTCACGGCGACGTTCGGTCCGCGGCGAAACCATGGCGTCGAGGCGAATGTCGTGCAGAATCCTCCTCGTAGCGGACGGTCATGGCGGCTTGGGTGACTGGTCGATGGCGAAGACAAGATACGGAGGCGGACCCGCTGCCGGCGCTCGGTACCGGTGCGGTGAGCGCTTTGCCGTCGAGTTCTGCTGGCCAGCCGTAGGCGGATCCGTAGGCTTCGGTTATCACGTTCATGATGCTGACGATCGGCGGGTTTGGCGATGGCATGGCGAGCGCCTGACTTCCCGAAGGCGGAGCAATACCCGATAGGGGCACGACTGATGAACGCGGGTCTACCGGTCGGCTCCTGCAGTCATGTTCGGTTCGAGATGCCTGATCGAGGTCGTTCGGGGGATCGGTAGCAAATTCGGTCCACGGTTCAGCATTGCACGAAGGGCTTGGTGTGCCGTGGCGGTGCCGCGAATCGGTCCCCATGGAACGAAGGCGATGTCGGGCGACGTGGTGAAGTCGACCACGCCGCCGCCGCCGTCTCCAGCGTTATAGCGGTTCTGAACTGCTGCGATCGGCGCTGTAGCGAGCGCCTTGCGGAGTTGGTCGACGGTGACGTTCGAAAAAACCGAGCAGTGCAATCTTGCCGTTCGACCGGAGCGTGTCGAGTTTGCCGATGTCTTCGTCGATCGGGACGGCGGTGGCCGGTTCATGGAGGTAGTGCAGCGCTGGTTGCTCGATGCCGAGCCGACGCACGCTGTCGTTTACATGCCGGCGGAGCGTCTCGGGGCGGGTGCCGTTGCGGTAGGAATCGCCATCCGCTTCCGCGCTGCCTTTCGTCGCGACGAGCACCTCGCACACCTCTCGCCGAGCGCTTTCACGACGAGTTGTTCGTTACCCCCGGAGCCGTACATTCGTGCGGTGTCGAAATGGTGGACGCCCAGATCGATAGCAAGTCGCAGCAGTGCGATGCCACGCGCTACGTGGCTGGTCTGCCGCATCGCTCCAACCCAAGCGAATTGACCTTCACGCCGTTCAAGATCGTCAATGTTTCCTGTTGCATTGCCGCAGCCGTAGAGCCTCCGGAGCGTTGGAGCAGCTCTCGATAAACTGCGACCGAGCAGTCACAAAGGCGAACACACTGGGGCGGAAGTGTGCGGGGGAGTATCGGCTGCCTTGGTGGCTGTTGCGCGCCGTTATGGATTGGCGATTTCGCGTGAGGTCGATGTCCGTACCATGTGGGCTCAGATGCGGTGTGCTGCGACTCGTTGTTCGAGCTTGTCGATCGCCATCGCCCAACCTTGTCCACCAGGGGAATCGGCGGGAATGCCGATGTGGGTCATCGTCATTCGGGTGCGGCCGGCGAGGTCTTCGAGCTCGACCACGACCGACGTTTCCATGTGCGCACCTGGCGGCATGCCCATCTTCTCGGCGGTCATGAGATTGCCGTCAGCCTCGGCCATCGCCTCGGTGTACACGAGACGGGTTTTTGGATTGACCTCGCGGTACTCGCCCACGAAGAACATCTCCATCGGGCCGCGTGGTGTGTCCATCGCCATGGCGATGTGGCGGCGTCCACCGACGCGGACGTCCATCTCCGCGTTGGGAATCTTGGCGCCCATGGGGCCGTACCAGTTGGCGAAGTGATCCGGTTCGGTCCACATCGCCCAAATGAGGTCTATTGGGGCGTCGAAGGTTCGTTCGATCCGAAGGTCGTTGCTGGTAGTCATCGTTCGGGCGCTTTCTTTGGAGGTGTTTGTCGGAGTTGTTGGACGTAGGTGTCCATCCGATCGAATCGGTCATCCCAGATGTGTCGGTACTGTTCGGCCCACGTGGCGACGTTGGCGAGCGCGGCGGGATGGATCCTGCAGGGACGAAACTGTGCGTGGCGGCTGCGGGTAACGAGGCCAGCATGTTCGAGCACCTTGATGTGTTTGGAGATCGCCGGCAGCGTGAGATCGAACGGCGCAGCCAACTCGTTCACACTGGCTTCGCCATCAGCGAGACGGGCAAGGATCGCTCGTCGAGTCGAGTTCGCAAGCGCTGCGAACGTCTCATCGAGCCGTGCATCATCGAGCGTTGCTGCTGTCACATTCACCTCCAGAGTTTTCGTACCGGCTACTTAGCTACTAAGGAAACTAGTAAAGACGGTTGGGAACGTCAAGACGGGCAACTCGCCGTCTCCCGCTGAGCAAACGGCCGGAGCGAGACAGGCTCGGAAACGCGCCTTTCCTATCGCTCGCCGCCGACTCACGATGGCCCGTTCGTCGCCTGTCAGTCGCCGGCGCGGCCAAGAAGTCTCGACGCCATGTGCGCCGTCCGCAGACGCCGCGCTGCGGCACCTCGTCGATAGCGCCCTGCTCGGGCCGAAGCCGTGTGATCGGTCCTGGGCTCGGCGGGAGGTATCGAGTGCTGGCTATCGGGTCTCCGCAACACCACGTGAAGGTCGCTTCGCCCGGTTTGCAACGCTCGACTGCTGCTGCATTGAGGCCTCGAGACTGGATTCTCCCGGCTGGTCGGCCAGGGTGTCAGGTGACACCGGCGCGTCCCTTCGAGCGTGCCTCGAGCCGCGTGTTGTATCGGGCTTGTCGGTGCGCGTTCGCGCAACGCGAATTGCAGTATCGGCGTCGGTGGTGATCACGAAAGTAGAAGAGATTGCACCCTGGTCGGGTGCACACCTGGTTGAGACCGAACTGGCCGGCGTCGACCGACTCGGTCACACGAAGTGCGATGTTGGACAGGAGGCGATCCATGCCCGTCGCCACGACGTTGTTCACCACGTCTAGCTCGCCGTCTTCGGCGACCACCAGCTGACGACGCCCGACCGCCAAACCAGCAGCTTCGTTGATCGTTTCGACATCCGACGTGCGGTCGCTCCCGGTTCGGGGGAGTAGTCCACGCAGTGCGTCACGCAGCACTCTGAGCCGTGCTGCGTCTTCGATCCGAATGCGTTGCGGGCCGGCGAGTTCGGCTGCGCAGGGGGCCTGCCGAAGCCAGGCATTGATCCAGGCGGGATGATCGAGGACGTCGAGGCGAGTTGGTCCATCGACGTACAGCGTGTTCGCGAACTCCGGGATCAACGGTTCGCCAAGTATCGGCAAGTCAGGAATTCGAATGCTCACGGCAAGCTCCAGTGTTACGGTGAGAATTATGTATAGCGTAACATTGAGCGAGATGACGTGAACGTCAGACCTGCGGAACCGATGGATATCGACACGATCAAGGCCATCGCGATCGAGACCGAGATGTTCGGCGTCGACGACACTGGATTCGTTGACGACACCGTCGCCGGCATCCGCGACGGGACACTGCACGACCATCACTTCGTCGTGAGCGAGGCGGAAGATGGCGCGGTCGTCGGGGCGGCGTACTACGCGCCGGAACCGTTTTCGGATCGAATGTGGAACCTGTACTTCATCGCTGTCCGTCCGTTCCAACAAGGACGAGGGATCGGAGGAGCACTGCTCGGCCACGTCGAACGCGAACTTCGTCAAGCGGGTCCTGACGTCGCGCAGGTCCTCATTGTTGAGACGTCGTCTACCGATCAGTACGCACGAACTCGCCAGTTCTACCCGAAGCAGGGCTATGTCGAGGAAGCTCGCGTCCGACGGTTCTACGGCCCCAATGACGACAAGGTCGTCTACTGGAAGCTGATCACGGACTGACCACATCCGGCGCCAAGCGACCCGTACCCACACAATCTTCCCGAGTGAGATCGAACGCGCGCACCTCGCTCAATCGCCAGCGTCGAAAGCGAGCGCATATCCGGCGACCTGCGTGCGGCCGACGCGAACACTGGACCACTCGAAGATTCGTGCCCCCATGCTCTCAAGCGACCGATGTCAATCGAGTTCGAGAACGAGTCGCAGTCCATCATTGAGCGCTACCAGCTCCTCGTATGTCACACGTCCAACGAAGTCGCCGAGTCGTTCTGGCGCGACGGCCGACGTCTGCTCGATCAAGACCTGCGTCTGTTCATCGTTGACCATGATCGTCGGACGAAAGATGCGTGGCGGTGCAGACCTAGATGTGGGCGCCACGATCACAGTAGACAGCATCAGATCATCCGACTGCACGATGACGGCGTACCGATTGCCGATTGCCCTGTTGTTCTCTTCCTCGCGTTCCACGCGGAGCTCGGAGTCGATGGATGTCACCACGCACGAAGCCCGTCCATCTCTGAGAGCACCTTGCGGCTCTCCGCTCGGTCGGCTTCATCATTCATCAGCGCCAGTGATTCGGATCGCATTTGCTCGCGTCGACGAAGCCGTACGGCGTCGACGAGTGCTTGGCGAATGGCCTCTGGCGCCGTCGACCCGTCGGCCATCAGTTCAGTGAGGGCCCGTTCGGAGCGTTCGTCGGTTTGAAAGCTGACTACCGGCATACGACGAAGATACGACGAAACGTAAGACACTTCACCCACGGCTCTCGATCTCACGGCCGACTGCGCACTCGGTCTCGCCGCGGGCTCAGTCCATGGGGACCCCTCGGTATCCGGCGATGCTGAGCGTTTTCGACGAACATCCGAGCTGTCTGCCGACGACGGGCCACAGGACCCTCATCGACAGCGCCGGATATGCGTTCGGAGGCTCGTGACAACTTCGTACGTCAATCTCGGTTCGCCTGAGTGCCACCGAGTTGCTGGAATGGACGCATGGAAGATGTGCGTTACCGGTCGGCCGCGGTTGAGGACTTTCCTTTTCTCGCGTCGACGCTCGGCGAGGCCGCTGTCTGGCGGCCGGAAAAGCCGACGCCCACAGCGGACGAGGTGATGGCCGATCCGCGCTACGCGATGTACCTCAACGGATGGCCGAGGCACGGCGACTACGGGTTGGTCGCCGAGCAGGAAGGACTGGTGGGCGCCGCCTGGTACCGCACCTTCACCGAGCTGAACCGAGGCTACGGCTTCATCGCTGAGGACGTGCCCGAATTGTCGATCGCGGTCATCGCGGCCCGTCGGCACGAGGGCATCGGACACCGACTCCTCGTTCGTCTCATCGACGCCAGCGTCGCTCAGGGGTACTCAGCCGTGAGTCTCAGCGTCCGCGAGTCAAATCCGGCACGTGGCCTCTACGAGTCGGCTGGCTTCGTGGTTGTCGAGAAGCACGGAACGTCTTGGACAATGGTCCGTCACGCTGGTCACTCAGACTGAGTTGCTGCCCCGCTTTGATCGGGCGCCCGATAGACGGCGAAGCCGGGCGGTATCGGCGTGATCCGCTTGGCTCCGGCGGAGGGTCCGTTGCTGCGTGACCCCGCGCACTGCCGAGCCCGGCTGGACGAGGAGACCGACGAGTTCGTTGCGACCGAGCCCGAGCGTGCGCGACGCGGGATCGACCTTCGGGCGACGGACGTTGGCGGCCGGGTTCCGTTCCCGCATCCCCTCGACATGGCAGCACCGGTAGAAACTCGCGAGCGTCGGTAGTCGGCGGACGACGATGGAGCGCATCCGTGCGGTGGCTTCCATCGTGCGTCCGAAGACCCCCAGATGCGCTCGGCGGAGGTCGAACATGCGCACATCGGTCGTGGAGCTAATCAGTGTGGTCCCGGAAAACCCGACGAGGAACCCCGCGATCGATGAACCGCTCGGAAACACCGAGTGGTTCATCGAATCGAACGAGTTCGACAGTTGCGGTAGTTGTGGTTGTGGCCATGGCCATGGCGGCTTCCTTGGCGACCCAGACCATGTGAAGCGTCGGGAACCGAGTGTGCACTCCGTCGATAGCACCCCGCTCCGCCGATACCTCACACATGCGTCGGGGCAAACTTCCTCCATCGATTGGATCGTGTGGGACAATCGTGATCATGGACGACCGCGCCGATGAGTTGGTTCCAATCCTCAGGGTCGAGAATGCGGAGACTGCGGCCGAGTGGTACTCGCGCTTGGGATTCGTACTGGAGGGCGTGCACCGCTTCGAACCAGGGTTTCCGGCGTATGCATTCCTGAAACGCGACGCGACCACTATCCATCTTTCCGAGCATCATGGGGACGCCCCGCGTCGAGGCGTCGTGTATTGGTACGTCGACGCCCGGATGCTCGACGCGTTCGCCGCAGAGTTTGGCGTCACCATCGAACGCCAGCCTTGGTGCGACGAAATCCAACTGACCGACCCGGATGGCAACCGATTGCGCGTCGGATGCCGTAACGAAGAGGACGACCCCGGTTTCGCACTGACAACCACGTCCGACTGAATCGGTCGACGGAAGAGTGGAGCGCTCGTGTGAACCGGTTGCCCGCGGTCTTCGGCCCGTTCAGCGACGCCCACCGAACGTGGCCCTGGGAGCGTGGGCCAGTAGGCACTCGACGTCCGGGGATGCCGAGCGGTTCCGACGATCAATAGCTCTGCCCGCCAACGAAGCGGCACGGCACCCCCATCGATAGCGCCCTGCCCGGGCCGAAGTGCGGTGGTTGATCAAAGCGTCGTCGTCTTGTTGCCGTCGCGTTGTGGAGTGTCACCGTTCGGCACGTCTGGGATCACGGCGGCGCCGGAGCAGCAGAACTTCCGATCGATGCCCACGCCGCGCGTCCGATTCAGGTCCGGCGGGAAGGGGGTGGGAGGCCGCTCCTGGTGAGCCGTGCCGTTGGCTGGCTATTCTTGGGGTGGTGGTTGCGCACGCGGACAAGCCGATCGAGCTGTTTACGAGCGCGGCAGAGTGGGCACGATGGATCGAGAATGCGAGCGATGATTCGGGCCTGCGATTGCGGCTCCGAAAGACGTCATCGAAACTGCCGGGCATCACCTACGCCGAGGCGCTCGATGTAGCTCTCTGTCATGGCTGGATCGATGGACAGAAGCAATCGGACAGCCAGGATTACTTTCTTCAGGCATTCACGCCGCGCCGATCCCGGAGCCCGTGGTCGAAGGTGAATCGTGAACACGTCGCTCGACTGATCGAGGAAGGGCGCATGCGACCGGGCGGTCAGGCCGAAGTCGATCGTGCCAAGGCTGACGGCCGGTGGGACAAGGCCTACAGGCAAAAGGACGATGAGGTTCCCGAGGACTTTCAGGCTGCGCTCGACGCGAGCCCGGCCGCGGCAGCGACATTCGCCGGGCTGTCGAAGCAGAACCGCTTCGCGTTCGTGTTTCGGCTCGGCAACGTCAAGCGGGCCGCCACCCGTAAGCGGAAGATCGGCGAGTACGTCGCCATCTTGGAACGAGGTGGATCCCTCCACTGATCGAAAAGCGAACTCCCACTGGTTGCGGCTGGCGGCGTTCTCACCCGAGCGGCGGCGTGAACCTTCACACTTCGTTCACGAGCCAACCCGCCCGGGAAACGGGGAAGCGCGTGGCGCACGTGCACGAGAATGCCGAACGTTCCGCGGACGCTGATGGTGCCGGCGACGGAGCGGGTCTGACGAACCCCAGTGCATGGGCGGGGCGTTGTTGGGTGGAACATCTGGTCGTTTTGTCCGGAGGCTCGGCGGTGATCTCGGTGGTGATCTCGGATGGCCGGGCAGGCGGTCGCAGGTGGGCGACCGATTCTTGCGCTCCTTCCCAGAACCGCGCGATATCGTTTCGGGTATGACTGATATCCTCATTCGAGATGTACCCGACGAAGTTGTGGCGGCGCTCGACGCCAACGCTCAACGCGCCGGTGTGACGCGAGCGGAGTATCTGCGCCGGGTTCTCGCCGAACAGCAAGGTCCGGCGCTGACACGCGAGCAACTCGACCGCTTCGTCGAACGCACCGCTGATTTGGGTGATCCCGAGGTGATGGCAGCCGCATGGCGGTGACCAACTGGCTCATCGACAAGTCGGCACTCAACAGAATCAACACCGCCAGCGACGAGTGGCTGTCGCGCATCCAACGCGGGCTTGTCAGGATCTCGACCATCACCCTGCTCGAGATCGGCTACTCCATTCGTCGTGGCTCTGATCACCGAGCCACGCTCGGTGAACCGCCGGTGTCATCGATGACGGTCGAGTACATCACTCCAGCGGTCGAAGCTCGCGCCGTCGAGATTCAGATGCTGCTTGCGGACCGTGGGCAACACCGAGCACCATCGATTCCCGATCTGCTCATCGCCGCGACCGCAGAACTGGCCAAGCTCACGGTGTTGCATGTGGACAAGGACTTCGACCTGATCGCAGCGATCACCAACCAATCCGTCGAGCGCCTCGACCTCTGACAATTCGCAGATGTGCGAGTGCAGGACGACACCTGGTTAGGCGATTTTGTCGACGGGGCTCGGCGGCTTCGAATGTCGAGGCGCGCTCCGCCACAAGACGGTGCTAATCGACGCAATGCAATGACGCGCCGACACCGAACAACCGGCCTCCACCGCGCGTATCGCGTACTGCACCGACCTCACCATTGCGGCGCGCGATGGCGCGCCATGACGCGAGTAGCCGCGACGCACTGGCCCCGCCCCGTAACTGGCGAAGCCGGGCGGCTCTGGCTTTCCCGGCACCGCCCCAAAGGGCCGCTCCTCGGAGACGGACCCAACGCAGGTCATCGATGTGTGCCGACCGTCGGCGTCGTGTACTCGCCCTGGTGTTGATCGGGCCCGTGCCCAGGAGTGCGAGGCACCATGGAACGAACGGCACCATGGAACGAACGGCGCCATGGAACGAACGGCTCAGGTGGACGCTGGCCAGCTTCGGCAGAGGGGAGGAGATAGCGGGCTCGCCTGGTGGGTTGCCGTCGGAGATCCGTCGTTGCACGATGTGTGCGGAGCATTTGCCGTGGGGACCGCGACCTGTTGTGCAGGCAGCTGGCGGTGCGCAAATCCTGATCACCGGCCAGGCCTCGGGTCTACGGGTACACGAATCAGGGTCGCCGTTCGATAGCCCGAGCGGTGACCGTTTGCGGCGGCGACGCCAGGGCGAAAGGCCCCCGGCGAACTCATCAGTAGCGCCGCGGCCAGAGACAGTCCCGGCTTCATCGGCCACGACATCGCTGCCAACACTGACCTTCCGTTGCCGGAACGGTAGGAGCTCAGATCGGCCCGCGTTCGTGTTGAAATCCACCCAGTCGATAGCGGAGCATTCCCGGGTCGGAGCGCACGATTGAGGAGTGATGCGAAGAATTCCGACGATCTTCGCTCGCCATTGCGAGCCCAGGGGCTCTCGGGTGCTGTCCTGGGAAGGCGCGAATCGCCCGAAGTGGTCGTGCAAGGCACACGTTGGGGGTTCGTGCCCCAACGTCCACCCGTTGTTGTGTCTGCACGCTTTTGCTGGTTCTCCGGACCGGGACCCGTTTCGTGGCTCTTGAACCTACGGCGAGCGTTCAACCAGGGAACCCCTGCAGGGCTGATTGAGGTTCGACGGGCCAGAGGTCACACTGGGCGAGTGAACGTCTCGCGTCGGATGAGGTGGATGGCGGCCAGCCTGGGCCGCAAGCCCGGCGTCGAAGAAATCATTTCGGTCTTCCCTGACGCAAGCTGTCTCCCCGGCGCCGGATGGCGCGTTCTCGATGAGCGAACCTGGCTTACGGGGATTGACAACCACGCCGACTGGGCGCGGCGGGCACAGGAACTCGGCAGCATCACCGCGTGGCGATCCTTCGAAGACAAGCGGCGTCAGCAATGGGTTTGGGTCCAAGTGGTACCCCTGGCGACGGCGACCGACGCCGAGCTTGCACTTGACGCAGCGCCCGAGAAGTTTCTCCGGAACCTCCGTGCGAAGGTGACCGTCGTCTCGGAGGGCGACGTCGACCCGCCCGGTGTCGAGGGCGCGACAAGAGTCTGGGCTCACGCGCAGCAGACAGCTAGCAGGTCAGGTCAAGGTCAGGCCCTCACGTTGGCGTTCACCGCGGATCGCCACCTTGGTGTGGTCACGTGGTCGTCGAACGTCGGCCAGGCATCATGGGACGACGTCACGGCCGTTGCTGCGGAGATCTGCGCCCAGATCGCCCGCCGGTCTTCAATGATCGAGAAGAACCACTGAAGCTGCTGCGTGGCACGTGACGGGCAGGGGAGGCCGAAGACGACGCACCGCGGCCCAACGTCTGACTCCCTGAGCAGTCCACCAAGAGTTGGCGATAACCAGACCGGCATCACCGTCGTGTCGTTCTGAACTCTGACGGGCGCGGCATTGAGCCGACGGCAAGACAGCAAGCTGGGTTGAACGTCAGCTTGGTGACGGAGATGGCGACCACCTCACTGTCGTCCTCGTGACGATCTGGGTTACTGCGTCCATTCTGGACGGCATCTCTGCCGCCATCGCGGTCGCGCCGGATTTGTGGCTGGAGGCGCGCCCGATCGGCAAGTGGGGTAGCTGTCAGTAGTCGCAGGTCGAGCGCGCCACCGGTGACGATCGAAGGACCGTTTGGTTTGGGAGCAGTCGAATCAGATCCACCGGCCATTGTCGAAAGAGCAACGTTCAACCCCTCGCCCCTGGTCCGCGAAGGGGTTGGACAGAGGGCACGAAGGAAGGCGGGCGGCCATCCGGGATAACTGGTCCAGGTCACGGGGCACCTGGCGCTGGCCTCGGGGCTGCTCGCAAGGAGAATCCGTTGCCTTGCGAGGTATGCGAGGATCTCCCACCATGAGTGATGTTGAGCGTGGCAGGTATGCATTGGCGTTGTCTGATGGTGAAGTCCAGCGGTATCGGTTCATGGCGCAGGCGGCTCGTGAACGCGAAGGCCACTGGTGGCAGCTCGCAGGTATCACCGAAGGCGCATGCGTTCTGGACCTGGGATGCGGCCCGGGCCTCGTTGCCCTCGAGATAGCTCAGGTGGTCGGTGACAACGGACATGTCGTTGGCGTCGACCGTGAGCCGGACGCCGTTGCGACGGCACGCGCGCTGCTCGACGAGGCCGGCCTTCCGAACGCGGAAGTGCACTGCGCCGAAGCCTGGAGCACCGGACTCGAACCAGGTTCCTTCGATGTGGTGTGCCTGCGGCACGTATTGGCACACAACACCGCTGACGAAGTGACTCGCATCCTCGAACACGTGCGAGTTCTTCTTCGCCCCGGCGCGTGTTGCTACATCGCGGAGAGCGATCTGACGGCGAATCGGATCGACCCGCCGATCGCCGACATCTCCGATCTCACCGATCGGTACATCGCGTATTTGCGTTCGGTGGGGCGCAATCCGGCGGCGGGGCCGGTTATGGGTTCCACGCTCCTGGGCGCCGGGTTCGAGTTGGTGGGACGCCAAGCCGAGTACCTGATGCCACCGCCAGGTCGGGGTGTGCGTCCTCCTTCGTGGGCCGCACGCGAGGCGATGGTTGATTCCGGTTTCGCCAACGCCGACGACGTCATACGGTGGGACCGTGCGCTCACCGACCAGGTCGAGAACGCAGTGAGCTACTTCGTGGCGAACCATCTCGTCATTGGAAGAACACCGCAGCGCTGACCATCGGATGTTCCTTGGGACGTGATGTCGGATAGTGCGACAGTCCCCGTTCAGGGGTTGAGAGTGAACCACCCGAAAGTAGCGGCGTGTTTGCCGTTCCGTTCGTTTCCCGTGGCGGTCGCCAGGGATCTTCGGCGTCAGAGTGAGTAGTCACTCTAAAATCGGGGTAGGGTGAAGATGATGACTCGGCCGATGCAGCACAAACCCGAGGAGATCCTGGCGGCCGCGCTGTCGGTGTTCTTCGAGCACGGGATCAACGTGTCGACGGCGAGGATTGCCGAGGCGGCGGGGGTCTCGAACGGCACGTTGTTCAACTACTTCCCCACCAAGCAGGTGCTGATCGATGCGCTGTACGTCTCGATCAAGACGGGCATTGCCACTGCCACCGGTGAGTTCGATGATGCGGACCCGATCGAGCACCGCATGCGTCAGGTATGGGACCGGTGGTTCCTCTGGGCGCGCCAGCATCGCCAGGCGCATGCCGTGGTGAATCTGTTGCACCAAGCCGGCCTGGTCAGCGTCGAGGCGCAAACGGTGGGCCGCATTGCCATCGCCGGTCCTGCTCGAGTGCTCGATGAAGCGAACGAATCCGGCGTCCTCGTCGACCTCCCGCTCGGCTACCTCGCCGCGCTCATCCAACACCACTTCGACCAGGCGGTCGCTTCCGAACTCGACGATCACCAGGCCGAGATCGCTTTTCACGTCCTCTGGAACGGCATCACTCAGCGAACATCAGCATCAAGGAGCATCTCGACATGACCACAACATCGACGATCACCAACTGGAAAATCGAGCGCCTCGATGACCAGACCGGCAAGCGATACCTGATCACCGGTGGCAATTCTGGCATCGGATACGAAGCGGCAGCATACCTGTGCCGAGCAAACGCCGACGTGTTCATTGCGTCTCGCTCGGCCTCCCGAGGGGCCGACGCTGTTGCCGCCTTGACCAAGATTCCGGGCGCTGGCACGGTGCAACTCATCGAACTTGACCTCGCCAATCTCGATTCCATCCGGCGTGCCAACGACGTCATCCGCGAACACACCGATGGCCTCGACGGTGTTGTCAACAACGCCGGGATCATGCAGACACCTCAGCAAAAAACTGCAGACGGGTTCGAGCTCCAGTTCGGCACCAACCACCTCGGTCACTTTCTGCTCAACTATCTCACCTTCGACCTCGTGGCCGCCCGCTCTGGCCGGATCGTGCCTGTGAGTTCAATCGTGCACCGCTCGGCACGAGGCATCAGCTTCGACGACCCGATGTTCTCGAAAAACTACTCGCCGACGACGGCGTATTCGCACAGCAAACTGGCCAATCTGATGTACGGCTTCGAACTGGCTCGTCGGCTTGAAGTGGCCAACTCCGAAGTGATTGCCGTGAGCGCCCACCCCGGCTACTCGGCCACCAACTTGCAGAGCACGGGGCCAACCGGGATTCTCAAGACGTTCTATACGTTCAGCAACAAGCTGATTGCCCAGTCGGCGAGCGCCGGTGCACTTCCCGAGGTTCTGGCCGTCGCCGGGACCGGAGCGAAAAACGGTGCGTACTACGGCCCAACCAGGTTCGGCGATACCCGAGGTCCGGTGGGAGAAAGCCGCGTGTCTGCGGCCGCACGCGACGAAGAGGCCGCGATCAAACTGTGGGCGCTCAGCGAAGACCTGCTCGACATCACCTGGAACGTCACCTGAGCCCAGTTCCCGCTCAGGCGACATGATCACTTCGCTACCCAACGGTCGGTGAAATCGGGGTACTTTTCGATCACATTTTTTCCCACGACGACTGAGCTGACGGCCGGGTTCGGGGGTACCTTCAGCTCATGCCCGAGCCTGCCGCCAAGATCTGTGTCGTGTGCGGTCGCACGATGCGGTGGCGCAAGAAGTGGGAAGGTTCCTGGGACGAGGTGCGACACTGCTCGGCGGCGTGCCGTGGTCGCGGGGTGCGGCCGGTCGACCGAGAGCTTGAAGCGGCCATCGTGGGTCTGCTCTCGAGCCAGGCTCGGGGCGCGACCATCTGTCCAAACGACGCTGCGAAGTCCGTCGGTGGTGACCAGTGGAAACCGCTGATGGAGCCCGCCCGTGCCGCCGCTCGTCGCCTGCACGCCGAGGGTCATGCCGTGATCACCCAGGGCGGCCGGCGAGTCGATCCGTCGACGGCCAAGGGGCCGATCCGGATCCGGCGGCCATGACCGACTCGAGATTGCCGTTGCCCGATCCGGGCGACGAGGTGCGGTGGGTGGGGGAGCATCTGGGGCGACTCTGTGTCGACGAGCCACGGCGTTCGGGCCGCTTCGTGGGGACCCAGGCGGCGGCGGACGCAGCCCTTGCCTCCTTTGACATCGCGGGCTACGCCCGGCGGCGCAACGAGGTGCTGCCACTGTCGCGTCGCGGTGCGTCGGGCCTCTCACCGTGGATCCGCCACGGCCAGCTCACGCTTCCCCGGGTCTGGTCGGCAGTTGACGGACCCGCGGCGGACCGCGCCAAGTTCCGCGACGAGCTCCGCTGGCAGGAGTACGGCCGACACCTCTACGCCCGCTTGGGGCGAGGCACCGGCGAGCCCTTGCGTCGTTCGCTGGCGACCGCCGCACCAGCCGAAACGGCGCCGTGGGACCGCTCGATGCGCTGCGTGGAGGTGAACCTCGCCGAGCTCGAGCACGACGGATGGATGGTGAACCAGACCCGGATGTGGCTGGCCTCACAGTGGTCTGTACGCCATGGCGCCGACTGGCGTGAGGGTGAACGCCACTTTTTCACGCACCTGCTCGACGGTTCCCGTGCGGCCAACCGGCTCGGTTGGCAGTGGACGATCGGGTCCGGCACCGACAAGGCCTACGGCTTCTCGCAGCGGCAGGTCCGTCGCCGAGCCCCGGAGCTTTGCGGAACCTGCCCGCACCAACATGCGTGCCCGATCCGGGACTGGCCGGCCGACGCCTCGTACGAGGCAGTCGAGGCCGATCCGCGCCTGCGGCACGATGAAGCGGTCGAGCAGACCGCCGGGCCGGAGAAGGCCCAGCTCCGCTCGACGGCGGAAGCGGTCTGGTTGACCGCAGAGTCCCTGGGCGACGATGACCCGGCGTTTCGGGCCCATCCCGAGTTGCCCGCCGTGTTCGTGTTCGACCTTGCGTTGCTCGACCGGTTGCGCCTCTCGGCGAAGCGGCTCGTATTCCTCGTGGACCGCCTGGCCGAACTGGGCGCACAACGCGACCTCGAGGTGCACCTTGGTGACCCCGTGCGGGTTCTCGCCGGACGACCGCTGGCCGCTACCTTCGCTCCCGTGCCCGGGTGGCGGCGAAGAGCGGGTGCGCTGCACCTCGCCGAGGTCCACCCGTGGCCGTGGTTGGAGCGCCCGAGGTCCGGCTCGGTCGCCAGCTTCAGTGCCTGGTCCAAGTCGCGCTGAGGCCGCATTGCCCGCACGCACGTTTAGGGTGTTTCGTCGACGTCGGTGTCGGCAACGGGCAACGTCGGCGTAACATGCAGCGTGGTCTTGGTGGTGTTGGCACTGGTGTCGGGGTTGTCGTTCCTCTACTACGGGTTCAGGGTCTTGTTCCGGCCCGCATTGAGCGAAGAGTTCGAGCGGTACGGGTTACCGGCCTTTCGCCGATTCGTTGGCGTGATGGAGGTACTCGGCGGGGCAGGGGTGATCCTTGGTCTTGTCATTGCGCCGTTGGGAGGTTTTGCTGCTGCCGGGCTCACGGCGATGATGGTCCTCGGCCTGATCGTGCGCGTCAGAATTCACGACGCACCCCGGCTGATGGTGCCCGCAGCCTCACTCGGCACCTTGAACGCCGTCCTTGTCATCCTTTTTTTCTCGCCGTGATACGTCGGTCAGCTTGCTTGGCACCCCAAACCTGGTTCGAAAGCGGTGGCTGCGTCGACCTCGAATCGATTGCCGCTTCGTATAATCAGGCAACCTCCACGGAAGGAACCGACCGGTGATTGTGATCGGCAAGATCGCCCAAACCGCTGCAGCCCTTTGGATCTTGAACGTGTGGACCCGCCGGTTCAACAAGGACACGGGCTACCGAGGGGGCGGAGCGACGAACATGAAGGAGGAGTTCGCGGTCTATGGGCTCTCCGAGGCGCAGATGTATGCCGTGGGCGCAACGAAAGTGGGTCTTGCGTCGGCGATGCTGGTCGGGCTCGCCGTGCCACGAGTAACCCGTCCCGCCTCGGCTGGCCTGGCGGCGTTCATGGTTGGTGCGATCGCCATGCACATCAAGGCGGGGGACTCCGTGAAGCGATACCTGCCTGCGCTCTCGGTCTTTTCGCTCGCGACCACGTCGGTCATTCTCAACGGCGACCGGCGCGACGCCGACCAATCAGGTCATTGATCGGATCCGTCGTCGTTGCTCATTGATCGACGGCAGTCCTACGTAGGCGAGCCGTGCCTTTGTGGCCGGTGCTTCGTGGCGGGCAACACGTGGCCAGTGCCTATGTGGTCCGCACTCGTGCGGTTGGTGAGGTCTGAATTGGCCATATCGAGAATGGCCATGTGATTAGTGAACGAACCGATGCGGAGGCGTATCGGAGGGCGTGTATGCCACCGATCTCCACGAGGTCCTTGAGGTCGATGGCGTCGTGGAGGAACGGAGGAATCAGGTCGGTGCCCGGCGCGGTCAGGTTGATCGGACCTATCTGGGCGAGGCCGCGTCGCGCCCCGAGATCGAGCACCCAACCGAGCTGGCGAAGGTCGACCGACTCGACCTGCTCGCCCCGTACTGCTCGGGCGGCGTTGCTCCCGGCTCCGGAACCAGCACGGACGGCAACCTGCGCAGACATGGGCAATGGGTTCCCGTCATGGTCGCGATGGGCGGCGATGTCGCCCGCTGCGAACGTCCGCTGACGTCCGGACACCCGAAGGGCATCATCGACGAGGATGCGTCCGGCATCGTCGGTCGGCACCCCATAGCGCTGAGCACTCGCCGAGAAGCCACCGGCCCAGACCACGAGACCTTCGAGCAGAGCCCCGTCGACGATGGCACCCTGTTGGGTGATCCTTTCGACGGTCGAACACAGGTGGATCTCGACGTTGCGGCCCTTGAGGATCCGTGTTGCGCCGGAGCTGAAGGCGTCTGGCATGCCGGCAAGGAGCCGGGGTGCCGACTCCACCAAGTGAATCGTGAGCGACGGGTGCGCAACAGCCGCGGCGCCGGAGAGTTGCACGCCGGTAGCGCCGCCACCGATGATCACGATCGACGACGCCCGGGTGATGGACTGCCGCAGTGTTATGGCATCTTCGGCGGACCGGATGGCGTGGGCGAATTCGATGCCGTCGACCGGCGGCCGTGATGGCACGGACCCTGCCGTGACGACAACAGCGTCGGCGGTGATGGTGTGTCCGTCGGACATGGTGACCGAACCGTCGGCGATCTCGACGACAGTGCCCACCACAACCTGATCCACGAAGGACTCGACTGGCCCCGAGGCGTCTTCGACCGGAGCAGTTCCTCCGGCCACCGCACCAAGGCGGGTCACGAAATCGTGTCGACCCGTGCGATCCACAACCGTGACCGGAACGCCACATCGATGAACGGCGTGGGCGGCGTGGAGCCCGGCGTAGCCGCCTCCGACGACCAACACCCCCTCAACTCTGGTCGGATCCTTCACGTAGAGGTGTCCTTTCGTATTCTGGTTCGGTGCGGAAGCCTGGGCTGTACGTCGAAGCGACCAGCTCGCCCGGTGTCGTGTGTCTGACGTCGCGCAGAAAAAGGAAAGCGCCCGCTGGAAACCGATCAAGAACTTCTCGCGGTGGCAAACACTACCTACGCCAGGGCAGATCGCGAATGCTCAGCGCGTCGGAATCGGTAAATCGAACATTTTGGCATGCGGCACATCATGCCGACAGATCACCCCGAGTCGTTCGCCACATCTCGCCAGCAGGATGTCGGCGTGCACGACGCACCACGGTCGATCCGAGCGAAACCGGGCCTACCGCGCCGAAACCCCGGAGGTATGGGCCTCGGCGTGCACGTGGGTCCCCCTTCCGTCCAACGCGACCGAACTCCCCTGACGGAAGGGCGAGGACCCCGCTCCCTTCAGCAGGTGGAACCAGACGGATGCGATTAGGACGAATCCTGCCGTCATCTGCGACATCAGCGGTGTGAGCTCGGCCTCGCACTGCAGGGGCGTAGTGGTGGTGCAGCGCTTCGATTGATCTGCGCCTGGATCTCGGCCGGATTGGCGTTCCGACATCGGTCGCTCACCGCCGATCGGCTATGGACGTCGATGCCATTCCGTCGCGGTGCCTTGCCGATCACTTTCCCGGTGCGCAGCCCTTCGAAGGCGAGCCCACGACGATCCGCTGGGGCGCCGGCGTCACCGCGGAAGCTCGGTCATGAAAGCGAAGGCTGGTCGGCCGATCGCGATATGTCGACCGTGGTGTTCGGCGAAGCGATTCCGCTCGATTCGTTTCGATTCGAGCGGTCGTCGCCGTTGTAGACACCGAGCGGTGCCAAATCCTTGATTCTCTGGACGACCCCGTCTCGTTGCGGGTGACGCGTCGCCGCCACCGAATCGTCAAGCAGGCCGGCGACGGTCGAGTTGCTCGCCTGCCGGAGCGGAAACGCGATGAGCGAGCTGGTCCTTTCGAATCGACGCGGAGGGGCGAAGTGGTAGTGATGGCCTGCCACGTCGATGGCACAGGCGCAATCACGCTTGGCGCGTCGTATCTGACCTGAATGTCAGTCTCTTGCCGTTTCGCGAATCGAAGCCGGTCGGTAGGTGCCGAATGGCTACGTTGACAAACTCCCAGCAGACCAAGGGCCAATCATGTCCGACGTTGACGTTGACGTTGACGTTGACGAGAAGGCCGAGGTAAACCGGCGCTCCTTCCTGCACGGGTTGGGAACTTTCGGTGGCCTGGGTCTTGTGGCGGGCACGGCGCTGAGCACGGGGCTTCTAGGAGCTTGCGCGCAAGACGGGTTGACCACTGCCACCGCCACCGCGCCGGCCGGAACAGGTCCCAGGGTCACCGCAACGTCCGGATCGTTGGGCGATCTGGCGGGTCGACTCCGGGGAACCCTCGTCCTCCCGGACAACCCCAATTACGCGACGGCGAGGCTGATGTTCACGCGGCGATTCCAGAATGCGCAACCGGCGGCAATCGCCTACAGCGAATCGGAGGACGACGTACGGGTCTCCCTACAGTTCGCTCGCGAGCACGGTGTGCTTTTCCGAGCGCGGTGGGGCGGTCACAGCTACGCCGGCGACAGCACCACCGCCGGCGGACTCATCATCGACGTGAGCCGATTGTCTGCGGTGTGCCCCTTCCCGCGACCGACGAAGTGGAGGTGAAAGCAGGAGCGCGCATCTTCGGCGTCTACCAGGCGTTGTGGCAAACAGAAACGGGCAATACCCGCCGGCTCGTGCCCGTCAGTGGGGGTGAGCGGCCTGACACTCGGTGGTGGCCTCGGCGCGTTGGGTCGGATTCATGGCACCACGGCCGACAGTTTGATGGCTCTTGAGAAGGTGACCGCCGACGGGCGAATCGTTCGGGCCGATCCCAACGAGAACGCGGATCTATTCTGGGCTTGTCGGGGAGGTGGAGGCGGCAACTTCGGGAGTGTTACTCAGCTGCGCTGCCGCACCCGATGCGCTGTATTCCGTCGCCAAGATCGGCCGGCGGCCGGCGGCGGCGAGCGTGTTCGTCGGGGCGAGTTTCATGGCTCCGAGTCGGAGATGCGCGACCTAATCGAACCCATGCTTGCTGCCGGCGGGGCCGTGGCCGAGCCGATCAGCGGTCATCAGTACAGCGGGCAATGCATCGATGGACGAATTTTCTAAGGCAAGTGCGAAGGCTGCTCCGCCGACGAGTGCCATCTCGACGGCAGCGGTCAGGCTTGGGCGAGGACGCCACCGCGTTCGTTCACCGAACCGACCGCTTCTGGACCGAGATCGTTGCCTCTTGGGATCCGGCGGCGCCGACCGACCGCGTCGAGAAGGACCTCGCATGGGTGAGCGGCTTCTTCGACGAGACGCGGCCCGCCCTCGAGTGGGCGGGTCTATCAGAAGTTCCCCGATCCGTTGCTCGCCGACTGGTAACCGGCGGCCTATGGCTCGAAACTCAATGGATTGATCGTGGTACAGCGAGCAGGGGACCCCGAGAACGCGTTCGCCGTCCCGCTCGGTATCCGCACGTCGTAACAACTCGGTCGGGTTGGAGTTGCGACACGTTCTGGAAGGCGTAGCCGCCCGAAGCGATCAAACATGGCTCGGTGGGTATTCGGTGTTCTGGTGTTCGCCTACTGGGGTAGAGGATCAGAGTCCCGCCGATCTGGGACTTCGTCCAACGCAATCGCGGACGGCGTCAGTGGTGTTTAGAAGGAGAGCGACCGCCTCGGTCGTCGACAATCGAAAGGCTCGCCATGACAGTCATCGAAGCCACACCAGCCAAATCTCGCCATGCGGTCGACGCCAGAGCGAGCGCGGCGAGTTCAGACATCGAAATCCTTCCCGACGAGGTCGTCGAAAGCCGGGAGCAGGTTGCTGCTCGCTACACGTTTGCACTTGCCCGCGTCGCCCTCGGATTTGTGTTCCTTTGGGCATTCATCGACAAGCTCGTCGGTCTCGACCATGCGACGCCATCGGCGAGGGCCTGGCTGAACGGTGGATCCCCCTCAAGCGGTTTTCTGAACGGCGTGAAGGGTCCATTTTCGGAACCGTTCCACGCCATCGCCGGAACCCCGGCCGACTGGCTCTTCATGGCCGGACTCCTCGGAATTGGCGTGGCATTGATGCTTGGCGTGGGGATGCGCATCGCTGCCGCGACGGGCACCGCATTGCTGGTCTTCATGTGGGCCGCCGTTCTTCCGATCGCCACGAACCCGTTCCTCGACGACCATCTTGTCTATGCCGTGGTGCTCATCGGGCTTGCCCTGATGCATGCTGGTGACACGGCTGGACTTGGCAGGCGCTGGGCTCGAGTGCCGTTGGTCAAACGTTTCCCCGTGCTGGTGTGATCCATCGGTTCTCCGTCTCCATCGCTTCGCCCCGGGGTCAGCCCGGGGCGAGCGACGCGACCCGGCAGTGCGACCCTCGGTCCGGCCCGTTCGGAGGCAAGCCATGATCGGCGATCCGGGCCTCTCGAAGCCGAACTTCTCGAACCCAGGACGATGCATCCGTGGACGAGGCCCGAGATCGTGCCGCTTGTGAACGCGACACGGTCTACGTGGAGCGTGATCGTGTCGCCGACGAACGCGACGAGTTGGGGAAGTACCTTGATCCAACCGAGCAATCTCTGCTCCCGGCGTCGATCATTGCCCCGGCCCCGAATCGGTGCTCGAAACACTGAGGACGACAGCCGACCGCAAACGCGGAGCCGACGATCGTCACGACGCTGGTCGGGAACGATTGTTAGCGTCGGTGCGGGGCGACGGAGCGACCGAACGCGGATGAAGACCGGGACACAGCGATCGCCGATTTGCTCGGTATCCCGGCGTCGTAACCGGAGCGTACCGGTCACCCGTCATGGATCGGTTCGACTCGAGTCCTTTGCTTGGAGACTGCGGACGAGAGCGGCGGCGCCACGCTCGGGGGCCGGCGGTCCCGAGGACGACGCGTTCTCAACGCTCGCAGACTCGTCGGCCAAGATCGATTGACCGAGCCGGTCACATCCGAGAGTGACCCGGGCAAACCGGTTCGTGGGCAGTCGAAGCATTGGTTCTCCGGTCTGATCGCTGCCTTCATCCGCCCCGATGGCAGATGCTTCACGTTGGCTGCGTAGTGATGTCAGTGCCCGTCGAGGTGGCGATGGAAGAAGGCCACGGTGGGTTCAACGGATGCCGTGAACGAGGACTCGTAGGCGTCGAAGTGTCCGCCGGGGATGTCTACGACCTCCACGAGCGGCGTGGCCGCGGCGAGGGCCATGGCCGGACCTGGTGGCGTGATGGTGTCAGCCGGGGCGACGAGGAGCAGGAGCGGCACTTTGGCGTGGGCCAGGTGGTCGATGGGGCGAAAGGGTTCGAGGAGCGCACTGACGCGTACCTCGTTGCGCCAGGTCGGTGCCCGCTCGGCCGAGACCCGTCTCATCCATGCGTGCGCACCGTCTTCGAACATGATGCCGTTGCCGTCGGGGTTTGGCGTTGTCGCCGGCAGGACCAGATCGTCGCGGCCTTGCTCGAGGGCCTCGGTGATGGCGGCCAGTGCACCAGTGGGGAGGCCGGCCCCGCCCTCGGCGAACGCCGGCACCTGGGCTACCGCGCAGGCAATGGGTAGGTCCTCGGAGGCGAGGATGATGACCTCGCCGCCGGAGAAGCTCGAGCCCCAGATGCCGATGCGGTGGGGGTCGACCGATGCCTGCGTTCTGAGCCACGCGACGGCGTGGCGGTAGCCCTCGAGCTGCACTTTTGGTGAAGGCCACTGGCGGGGTTCGCCGTCGCTCGATCCGAAGCCAAAATGGTCGTAAACGAGAGTCGTGAAGCCGGCCGCGGCGAACGCCTCGGCGTAGCGATCGAGGAACATCTCTCGCACAGCCGTCAGGCCATGGGCCATGACGACGCCCGGCCCGGGAGCATCGCCGGTGGCGGGGTAGAGCCAACCGCGCAGCGTGGCGCCATGGGAGGTGAACTCGACATCGTGGCGTTTACGTTGCATCGCCGAACACTACGGCCCGCTCCACTCATGGTTAGGCGCGAGCGTGCCATCCCCGTTTCAGTCTGATCCGGATGCCGGCACGCGTGAACTCTCTTGCAAATGTCCTCACCTGGATCGAGACCTGGTCAGTACAACAGCGACGCCGGTTTCATGCCGGCGTCGTCAATCGCCAGACCGCCCGGCAATCGGGTATGTTCTGGACTAGTTGGGGCGACGAGAGGAACGGGCAATGAGGAAGAACGACAAGGGTACGGGCGGACGAACCGTGAGGCTGCTCTTGTCCGTCAGCGTGGTAGGGACGTTGGGGGTGTTGGCACCGCCAATTCCCGCATCGGCCGCGGTGGTTTTCAACGTGACCACAACGGCCGACGGTGGTGCCGGTTCGTTGCGGGCGGCGGTCGATTCCGCCAATCTCGCTTCCGAGCCGGCCACCATCCAGCTGGCGGCGGGCGCCTCCTATGCGCTTACTTCGTGCGCGGCGACCGAGGATGCCAACGCCTCGGGCGACCTCGACTTCACCGGGTCTCATCTGGTGATGATCGAGGGGGCGGGGGCCACGATCAACCAGACCTGTGCCGGTGAACGGGTGATTCATTCCCTGGTTGGGACTGGCGGCCTCGAGATCGTGGCCACCACGATCACCGGAGGCACGGGGACGGGCGGCATTGCCGTGTTCGCCGGCGCGTCCTTAACCCTCGAGTCGAGCACGGTGACGGGAGCGACCGGTGTGTCCACCTCGCCTCTCGTCGTTCCCGATCCCGCCGCCGTGACCACCTTTGGCAACGGGTCGTTGGCGGTCACATCGTCGACGATCTCGGGAACTGTCTTCGGGGCCGGAATCACCGACAAACAAACCGGTGGCACCTTCACCGTGACCGGCTCCACCATCAGCGGCAATGGTTCCGCGACGGCGGTCATGGAGCTCAAGGCCGGGGGCATCTTGGGAGCGTCTCGGGAGCTCACCATCACCGATTCCTCGGTCACCGGCAACAACATTTCGGGCATTGCGTTTCCGCCCACGTATCCCAACGGGCCAGGGTTAGGAAGCAACGCGGGCGGAATCAGCATGTACGTCCCAGGCCGCAATGCACGGGCCCTGCACGGCACGCGGCTCACGGTCACTGGCAACGCTGGAGGGTCTTTTGGAGGTATCGTGGCCGTCCCGCTCGAATTGCATGATTCGACCGTGGGCAACAACTGGGGTCGGTACGTCGGGGGACTGGTCGGTGGTGCGTCGATGACGCTCGACCGGGTGCGGGTGACCGACAACCACTCCGCCACCGTCGCCGGAGGTTTCGATGGGGCCGGCACCATCGATCAGAGCTTGATCACCGGCAACGTTGGTGGAGCCGGGCTGATCCAGTCGGGGTCGACCACCATCACGCGATCCACGATCACGGGCAACGACGGTGGCCTGGTGGCGTACAACTCGAATCCAGTTTCGAGTCAGCGGGTCGATCTTCGGCTCGACCATGTCACCTTGGTCGGTAACGTCACTGCCCAAGGCCGTCCGATCGACCACGAGCTAATTTGGTCCCCGGACGCTCGTTACGGTTCCCTCGATGTGGAGGCGTCGATCGTCGGCGACGCCGGCGCTGTGGCTCCGGCATGCGTGCTTCTCAGCATTCCGAACACCTCGCTGGGAGCCAACGTGGTGGGCGACTCATCGTGTTTGGCCGCTCCTTTGGCCACCGACGCCGTTGGCGTGCCAAACGAACTCGGGCCGCTGGCCGACAACGGTGGTCCGACGCTCACCCGCCTACCCGGTTCGCGTTCGGTTGCCATCGACCGCCAGCCTTCCAGTGCGGCCTCGTGTTCGGGTAGCGACCAGCGGGGAGTTGCCCGGCCGCAAGGGGCGGGCTGCGACAGCGGCGCAGTGGAGGCCGTGAAGGCCGGGTATCACCCCATCACGCCGTCGCGCATCTTCGACACCCGCACGGGCCTGGGCACGACGGCCTTGCCGCTGGGCCCCAACGAGACCCGCACCGTGGCGCTCAGCGCGATCCCCGGACTTCCGCACCCGCACGTAACGGCCGTCGTTCTCAACGTCACCGCCGACCAACCGACGGCCCAAAGCCACCTCACGCTCTCGCCTGCTGGGCATCCCGATCCCGGTGTATCGAACCTCAACTTTCCCCCGGGTCGCACGATCGCCAACTTGGCCACGGTGGCCGTCGGTACCGGTGGCGACGTGGTCCTGCGCAACAACTCGGGCGACACAGGCGTGATCATCGACCTTGCCGGCTGGTACGACGATGGTGTTATTGATCCGACCGTTCCGGTCAACTGTCCGTGCGGCAATGGCTTCACTCCGATGACGCCGGCGCGATTGCTCGACACGCGACCGGGTTCCACGATCGGTGGGCCGGCAGTCCCGTTCGGCGCCGGGGAGACACGCACCGTCGCCGTCGGCGGCGTGGCCGGCATCCCCGATGATGCCGATGCGGTCGTGGTCCACCTCACCGTCACGGGTGCGAGCGCCGCGTCGCACCTCGTGGCGTTCGGGGGCGGTGCTCCCGCCCCCGAGGCCTCCAACCTGAACTGGTTGGCCGGCGACACGATCGCCAACTTGGCCGTTGTCAAACTCGGTCCCGGAGGGATGTTGGCGTTGCGCAACAGTGCCGGCACTGCCGACGTGATTGCCGATGTAACGGGTTGGTTCTCGACGTCTCCCGATGGTCTGCGCTTCACCGCCGCCCGACCGCAGCGTGTTCTCGATACCCGCGCAACGAGTCCAGCCCCGACTCCCTTCGGCGACGGTGAATCCCGCTCTGTTTCCGCTGCCGCGCCGGTCGGTGCCGGAGCCGTTGTTCTGAACGTCACCGGCGTGCTGCCGACCACCACCACGCACCTCACCGCATGGCCCGCCGGGGTGGCGCTACCCATGGCTTCGAGCCTGAACCTCCCCGCTGGCAGTGTGAGGGCGAACGCCGCCGTGACCGGGGTGTCGCTCGGTGGGCTGCTCAACCTCCGCAACAACTCCGGAGTCATCGACGTGGTTGTCGACTCCGTCGGCTACTTCAGCTGACGGGTGCTGGCGTCAAGCCGGGTTTACGCCGGCGTGATGGGCTCCCATTGCAGGTCGCCGGTGTAGCGGCGTGACGGCGTGCCGGCGTCGTCCATGGCCAGCAGGCGGAGCCACGGGTTGTCGACCCGATGGCGTACCGAGGGGTTGGCGGCGAGCACGTCGTTCATGGCGTCGATCGGGGCTTCGATGAAGACGTTTCGGCGGAACGGCTCGTGCTGGAGCCCCTCGCCGTCGTGCACCGACTGCCAGGGCAGGCCGGACCGGAGGTCGCCAGCGGTACCTTCGAGGATCCCCATGCGGCCCACGACGTTGTGGAGCATCTTGTTGCCCGAGCCGTAGAGCTCGTTGTCGACGGTGGAGGCGTAGTACCGCAGGCTGATCCAGCTTCACACCACTATCGGCGCCGTCATGACGAGCTGCAGCACGCCGAAGTCGTCGTCCTGACGCCAGTCGTGGGAGTGCAAGAACGAGTAACCGGCCAGGTCGCGGCCTTCGGTGCGGCTCCTCAGTGCGAGGATGAAGGCTCGGCCCCCGGATTGGCCCCACTCGGGCCGGACCTGGGCCCAGTCGGTGCTGCGGCGGGAGGGCGTCGTCGAAGAGCTCGACATCGTCGGTGGTGGTGTTGTGCTGGCCGGCGACGAACCAGGTGTCGTCGGGGATGTGGATGCCCCGTTCGACCAGCCCGGCCCGAACGTCGGCGTCGTTGAGGATGGCGGCGGCGACTCGGGCATTGGCCTCAAGACGGCGATCACCACGACTTGGACGGAGTTGGCGCCCACGCCGTCGGGGACCGTCGTGCGGAGGAGTTGATAGGCGCCGGCTTCCAGGGCGAAGAAGGAGGTGGTGACCACCGCCACAAGGAAGGAAGCCCGTGTGGTTCCGGCGAGCTCCCCGGTGGAGTCGAGGGCCGGCGCGATGATGTGCGAGGTGCCCAGCACCGGGATGACACCCGATGGCGAAGACCGCCGGATCGTCGAACGGGTTGACCCGCCAGCGGGCGGCGATGGCGACGTAGAGCCCGAGGGCGATGCCAGTGCTGGTGGCGATACGGATAGGGCTGCCGAAACGAGCGGGGAGGGTGACGTTGTCGGCGCGGACCTCGTCGATCACGCTGCCCGAGGACAGGAAGGCATGGGCCTTGTAAAAGAAGTGGGCGACAAAGTGCAGAGCGCGACGGCGTGGGCGCCCATCCCTACAGCATGAGGCTGAATCCCGTGCGGGCCATGCTGGAGTAGGTCAGCCCGGCCTCGACCGAGGGTTGGGTGAGCAGGACGACCGAGCCGAACACGGCGGTGAAGCCCCCGAGGGCGATGAGGATCGTCTGGGCCTGTGGTGCGCCGTCGGCGACGAAGGCCATGCGGATAGCCAGGAAGGGCCGGCGTTGAGGATGCCGGCGGGCAGGACGGCCGTCACCGGCGGGGGATCTCCATCCCCTCAATCAGTCAGCCATGGGTGGGGAAGTTGGCCGACTTCAGCAGGGCGGCGATGCACAGGCACACGGCCGCTGCTTCGAGAGCGCCGAAGGACCAGCCACCCCCCACCGGCCTCTCGGGCGGCGGTGAAGATCGTCTCGAGGTTCCCGGTTCCGAACTTCTGGAACAGCAGCGCGGCGCCGAGCACCAAGAAGGCCTCACCCATGCGGGTGAGGGGGAATTTCTTGCAGGCGGCGATGACGGCCAGGCGCCGCTCAGGGTAGGAGACCAACAGACCGTGCAGGCCCAGGCTCGTGCCGATCCATGCGGCGACCAGCACGGCCAGGTACTTGACGCTGTTACGGAGGATCACCACGGCCAGGAGGGCGATCATCGTCAACATGATCGTGCTGAGGGCGTCGAGCCGAATCGACAGGCCAAGCCTCGAGATGCCGACCGTGGGCGACTCCACCGCCCCACTCACCGCAACTGTTGAGGCCGTGAGGATGGCGACGACCACGCCGCACCACGCCGCCCACGTTTCGATCTGTTCGACCCGCCGGGGCGTAGGCCGGCCTCGGACCGGGCAAGGGCAGCCACGGCGGCGATGGTCAGGGGAGCGCCGAGGGCGAAGAAGGCAAGGGACAAGGTCGTCGTTTGGCTCACGCGAATCAATACACACGATGCAGAACACACGTTGCAGAACACACGAATCAATCTTCTGGTTAGTCTCCCTGGTTCGGTGCGATCAGGTGTCCCACGGCACCGGAAGGTGGCGGTAGCCCGGGAGGCTGCCCGTGCGCACCCGGCCCGGCCCGGCCCGGCCCGGCCCGGCGGTGTTGATCTCGTACGCGCCCATGCCGTCCAATAGGTACTCGACGACGAGGTTGGTGTCGAGGCGGGCGAGATCTGTGCCGAGGTACGACCGGTAGGAGAAATCGCTCCTTTGCCACGAACGGGCCTCGTTGTCCGAAGGTGACCCCTTCTGTCTCGCCTGGGGATGTGTCAACCGAGCCGGCGTCCCGAAGGACCCGTCGTGTGCTCGGGCGTGATTCCGAAGGGCGGACAGCGGAGCGCCGTCGTCTCGTCCTGGAGGCCGCTCTCGAGCTTTTTGGGACGCCGGGCTACCCCAGCGCGACCGTCGAGGCGCTCTGCAAGAAGGCCGGTGTCGGAACCAATAGTTCCTATGATCTCTACACCTCGAAAGAAGAGCTCCTTGTCGACCTTGACAAGGAGATGATCAAGCGGTTCAGCGCCGATCGTGAGGCGTTCATCCGCAACCTCCAGACCGATGACGCGGTCCGGCCCACGGTCGACGGCTGGGTCCGTACCGCGGTGGGGGACCGGCAAGTGGCCCGCGTTGTGCTGATCGAGTCGGTGGGGGTGAGCCCTCGGGTGACTGCGCTTGCGCGCGAGTTCCAGGTCGGCATGGTCGAGGGGTTGCAGCGCTTCGCTACTGCGCACCCCGACCTCGGGGCCGCCGGGGCCGTCCCATTTCCCGTCGGAACCATCGAAACGACCGGACCGGCTCCAAGACGAAACGCAGTCGCTCTTGTCGGGGCGATGACGGCGATGACGCTCGACTGGCTCGACGACCCGGGTGGTGATTCGATCGAGAAGTTGGTCGATGATGTCACGTTCCACACCCCGCCGCCTTCTGCCCGCCACCATCGAGCCTTTAGTCGATCCGATCAACGCAACGAACGAGGCGCCGCCTCGGCGGTGAGGTGCGGCCGGCCGCTCACCGTCATTCGATGGGAAAAGCATGGCGAAGGTGCTCTGACCGGAGCTCTTTGAGAACGCGACAACGAGGAATGTTCGGCGAAAGACTGGCGGAGGGATGGTTTCGCCGTGGAAGCCGTCCCGCCCGCCGCCACCCAACCGATAGTCCTACGACACGCCGGCACGAGGTCGGCACCGACGATCTCGAGCGTTCCGGCATTGAGGTCTGACAGGTTGAGGACCGGGGCTCGAGCCTGACGTCAGTAGTGACAAACCTCACCAGGAACCCTCGCTCATGGGATCGATCCTGCCCGACCAGCGAGGGCAACGATTTCAGCGAGCGACGTGATCGTCGGAACCGAGTAGCAACCGGGCGGGGTGCCCCGGTCGATCACGAACCCGTGGTAGCCGAGGTCGATCGCTGCGGCCACGAGGTCGGGGTCGTCGTCGACGAAGGCGCACTCGTGGGGTTCGAGTCCTAGGGCGTCGCTGCCGGCGCGGTACATACGTGGGTCGGGTTTGGTGCAGCCGAGCTCCTCGGAGATTGCGAAGGCGTCAATCAGGTTGCTGAGGCCGAGGTCGGCGTAGAGGTCGCGGATCGTGGACCAGTTGTCGGTGACCACCGCGACGGGAACGCCTGCCGCTCGGAGGGCTTCGAGTGCGGCTACGACGTCAGCGAATACTTCGACCAGCTCGGCCGCGGGTCGGGGCTGTTCGAGTTCGTCGAGGAGCCCAGCAGGCGGCTTGTCGAGGCCGAGGGCGGCGAGCACCAGCCGGTGGTAGTCGGACCGCGCCGATGCACCGCTCGAAGCGAGGAACGCTTCACCTTCGGTAAAGGCGGCGGCGAACTCGGCCGCGGGGACTTCAGGCCACCACGTTCTCACGACCGCTTCGAAGTCGAAACGGGGGGTTGCAGCGCCCGCCGCGGGGACCAATGAGCGTGTCACCCGAATCGAGCAGCACCCCCCGCAGCGTCACCGGAACGACGCGGCGGTGGCATCGACCCGCTCGTAGAACATTCGCCGCTCGGCATCGTCGCGCACGTGGAGGCTATCGAAGCCCGGCAGCATGCCGACCGAGCCGTCGATCAACTCGCGGAGGATGTCGGCGTGGCCGGCGTGGCGCTGGGTGTCGGCGGTGACGTGGACGATGACGTGGAAGAGCGTGACCGGATCATCGCGCCACCACCAGACATGGCCGGTGGCATCCAACGGGAGCTCGGCGATGGTGTCGTCCGCAAAGGCGCAGGCCTCCCGGTAGCGGGTGACGATGTCGTGTCGGGTCTCCTCGGGGGTGACCCAGAACTCCGCCGCCGGCCCATCGGCCGGGGGGATCTTGGCCTCGATGGTTGTGGTCGATCGTCCGAACACCTGACCGAAGTAGCCGAGATGAGTCGCCGTGCTGTGCTTGACGAGCCCCAAAAGGTTCGTGCCCGACGGCGTGAGGGGACGCCGGACGTCGTACTCGCCGAGCCCGTCAAGCTTCCACACCAGCGACTCGCGGGCACCCCGTAAGGTGCCGGTTAGCTCGTCTTTCATGTCGTTGCTCGCCACGGTGGCCTCCTCGTTCTGCGGACTCTCAGCATGGCGTTCGCCGCGCACCGATGCGCGCACCCTGCGCTCCTGTGTTGGCCGAGTTGGCCGACCGGGCCGGGTTGGATGACCTGGCTGGCCGCCCGGCACCGATGGCACCGACGCAGTGGGCGGCGGATCCCTCCTTGCGCTTGGGCGGAGCAGCTTGCGCGTCGGGTAGAGGCGCACGGTTGAGCTGGGGAGGTCGTGGTCGTGGGCCTGTTCGTCAACTGTCGATTCGGTGATTCGCGCCATGGTGAGGCTCTCCTAAGCAAATACAATGTGAGTAAATACTCTTATGGTGTATGGTCAAGTCACGAAACGAACACGAGACCAGCAGGCCTTGCGACAGGCGGCAGTACTTGGTGCCGCTGCGGTGTGGCTGCACCAAGGCCTGTGGTGCAAGGTCCTCGGCGGCGACCCCGCGCATCGTGAGGTGCTGGCGTCGGTGCCCGGGCTGACTGGGCGTCGAGCCCAGGTCGCGACCACCTCGCTCGGGTTGGCGGAGACGGCACTCGCAGTCTTGGTCGCCGCAAGAGGCCGCCGCCGGTGGGTCGCCGGGCTCCAGACGGCGCTCGTAGTCGGCTTCAACGCCGGCGGATTGGCCGTGGGCCGCCAGCACATCGCCCACCCGACCCGCCTGCTCGCCCGCAATGGCGTATTCCTCGCCCTGATCTGGAGCTCGGTCGATGACGCTCAGCATCGCTGACCACGCCACGACACCATGGGAGGCCGGACGGTTTGACGCACGCCCAGGCCCGCCACGTCTCCTTTTTGGTCGGACGTTCGAGGATCCGACCATCGAGAGCGACCTGTTTCCCGCTGATGGCGTCGTCTTGTGCATCGCTTCTGCGGGAGACACGTCGAGAGCACTGGCCGCGACTGGTCGCTCGGTCATTGCCGTGGACATCAATCCGGCGCAGCTTGACGAGGTCCGCCGTCGGCTGGATGGGCGCGTGGCTCGCCGCGGCGCAGCCGATCGGCTACTCGCTATCGGTCGCGTCGCGCTCGGTCCGGTCGGATGGCGGAAGTCACGACTCCAACGGTTCTGTCAGCTCGATGACCCCAGCGAACAAGTGGTGGAGTGGCGACGCCTCGTATCTCCGCTGGTGCGGGCGGCAACGAGGGCAGCCCTCTCGCCGAGAGTGCTGCGCATCGCGTATGGCGAACCGTTCGCCCGACTCGCACCGACCAGGTTCGGCGAGCTGATGCTCGATCGCATCGGGTCCCGAATCGCCACCGAGCCGAACCGTGGCAACCCATGGCTGTCGCAACTGCTCACCGGGGTGTGGACTGGCTCGGATCCGACCCGCGGACGACACCGCATCGACCTCCGATGCGGAGACGTTGCCGCCGTCCTCGAAGGTTTGCCCGCGGCGTCGCTTGATGGCATCAGCCTTTCGAACGTGCTCGACGGGCCTGGGCAGGCATACAGGGAGCGGTTGTTGACTGCGGCCCATCGAGCCGGTCGCGCCGGGGCCCCGATCGTCATCCGCTCCTTCCTCGACACCGAGGACCCACAATCTCGCCGCCTCGCAGACCTCGACCGCTCGTTGCTCTGGGGCGGTATTGCCGTCCACCGCGCCTGAGGAGACCAATCCATGTCGGTCAGATATCTGCTCCAACGTCACCCCATCCCGATGACCTGTCACTTCGACCACAGCCTCGTCGTGGCCTTTGCGCTTCCGGCAGAAGCGCTCGAGCCTCTTGTACCCCGGGGGCTCACACTCGACACCTATGACAATCGTTGGGGATTCGTCGTGATCGCCATCGTGCAGACCCGGAATCTCCGTCCGAGGAAGCTCCCGGCCATCGTCGGCCGCAGCTACGCACTTACCGGCTACCGGATCTTCGTGCGCCACACCGACCTCACTGGCCGCACGCGGCGTGGACTGCACATCCTGCGCTCGGACACAGACAAGCGCACGATGAAACACGGTGGGAACCTCCTGACCCACTACAACTACCGGCTCGCCGACATCGACATCGCCGCCGACCGCGACCGCCTCGACGTGCGCATCGATACACCAGGTGGCGAGGCCGATCTTCATGTCGTCGCTCACCTCGACGAGCACGTGGCCGAGCTACCCGCCTCGTCCCCGTTCCGCTCGTTCCACGACGCTCGTCGTTTCGCCGGACCCCTGCCCTGGACCTTCGACCCCGAACCAGAAACGGACTCGATCGTGATGATCCACGGCCATCGCTCGACCTGGCGACCACAGCCAACCGCCGTCGACGTCAAGACCTGTACCTTTCTCGACCGACCGCCATTCGGCGACGGGGAGGCACGGCTGGCCAACGCCTTCCACGTTGCCGACATCGACTACGGGTGGGACCGGGGTATCAGGGTCCCGGTTCGCGCGGGGGAACCGTGAGCGTCATCGCGACGCAACCGCTCAAGGTCGCTGGCACGGCAACCGTCGTCCGCTTCAACTGGCCCAAGTACGTCGCGGTCATCGGGATCCTCGCCGCAGCGTTCATGGCGACGGTGGCCGATCTTCCTCGCCTCGTTTGCTCAGCTCTCGGGGTGGTCGGAGGCGCGGGGCTCTTTTGGGCGGCGACATCGCTCGTCGCAACGTGGTGGGTCTACGACTATCGGCGCGTTTACGACCAGGTGGCCATTGGCATCGAGCCCGTCGGCGACTGGGCCAGCGTGCATGCGGGCTTCGATGACGCAACGGCGAACCTCGTCGCCGCCATCGGCCGGGAGCCCCAAGCAGTGGTTGAGCTGTCGATGCAGGCGAGCCCGAGCCTTCGGCGGGCGCGCCGAGTTCAGGGGCGCGTGGCAACCGCCGGCGCGGTCGGCTGTCTTGCCCTCATGCCTTCATCGCTCGATTCGATCTTCGTCACGTTTGCCGCCCACGAGATTCGTGACGGCGAAGACCAGCGCGCCCTCTTTGGCGAGTTACACCGGGCTCTCCGTCCCGGCGGACACCTTGTTGTAACGGAGCACCTCCGGGACGCGGCGAACTTCATCGTGTACGGCCCGGCGGCATTCCACTTCCAGCCGGCCTCGACCTGGATCAATCGTGCCGATGAAGCTGGCTTCGATATCGAGAGCGACGTGTCGATCACACCGTTCGTCCACCGCTTGATCTGGCAGCGATGACCGACCTGTCCGTGCACCTCACTCTCGTCGGCCTGATCCTGGTCGGGCTCGGCGCGGTGCACGCCGTGCTGCCCCGGACCCTTCGGTGACGTAGCGAACTGACCGGTGTTTCTTCTGTCAACCGCGAGGTGAGCTACGTCCACTGTTACTTCATTGGTCTTGCCTGCTTGCTGTGGGGACTGCTCCCGCTCCTCGCCGGGCCGATGCTGGTCGAACCGAATCCGATCACCCGACTCGTGCTCATCGGCGCTGTCGTTTTCTGGGCGAGCCGCCTCGTCATCCAGGTGGCAGTGTTCAACCATCACGCCAGCGAGTCGGCCCAGTGGAGTGCCATGTCGCTCGCAGGCACCGGTCTCTGGATGTAACTCACCCTGGTCTGGGCCTGGGCACTCACCAACCAGCTCTGATGTGCTTGGCGGTTTGTTGCGGTTGTTGTTTGACTCGCACAGGTTGGTCTTGATCCCGGGCTGAAGCGCGGCGAAGCCTCGGTCGAGGGACCAAAGACTCTGTCGCCGCCGCTTCGTCCGTCGTCTACTTGTTGACCATGGAGGTCGGACGCGCTTTCGATCGGAGCCGCACCAACGGACGGCCCATCGGCCGGCGGGTACTGGGTGGGCGCCACCCGGAAGCACCGCGTACGGTGAGGCTCTGATGGCTGCGATTCACACCGAGCGGTTGACCAAGCGGTACGGCCATGCCACCGCGCTCGATTCCCTCGACCTTGAGATCGAAGTCGGCGAAGTATTCGGCTACCTCGGCCCGAACGGTGCCGGTAAGTCGACGACGATCGCCTTGCTGCTCGATCTGATCCGACCGACATCGGGAAGCGCCCGTATCTTCGGTCTCGATACCCGTCGAGATGCAGCAGCGATCCATCGCCGTCTCGCATTCGTTCCCAGCGAGGCAAGTCTTTGGCCGTCCCTCACGGGCGCAGAGACCCTTCGGTTCCTCGGCAACATTCACGGCTCGGTCGATGCGACCTACCGGTGGGTGACGATGTCGCGGCATTCGCGACCCTCGTCGAGCATCCGTGCGATTCCTTGTACTTGGCCGGCGACACGACGCAATCGTTTACGGAGGTCGTCAACCACTTGCTCGGGTAGTTCCATGACCGTCTCCTCTACCGGCGTTCCCTCGCGCACGCCCGTCACGAACTGATACCCCAAGGGGTTTATTCTCTACTGGTGAGGCTACCCGTAGCGGCGGCGCTGTCGGCGCACGCTTGGAGTTCGATAGCGGCGGACTTCACCGAGAGCCGCGTAGGTGAAGATGATCTGCCCGCCGGAACCATGCTCGTAGAACTCGCCGACGGTGATGATCTCTTGGACCTGCTCGATGAAGTCGGCCAGGAGCGTGTCCCAGTAACCATTCGGCGTCCTCCGGCCAGCTTCGAATCTCGCGGCGTCCTCCGTCTCACCGCCCAAAACAGGGGGCTCTCGACGTGACGTCCTTGCGAGGCTTCGAACCGAGGCTCGGAATCCGCTTCTCGAAGCGCTACGCGGACGCGCTCCTAGGTGAAGCCGAACATGTCGACCGACGCCTTGCACGCGTAGATCCCGGTGCCCGTGGCGGCCTGCAACTCCAGGTGCCCGGAGAGGAAGTCGGCGTGGAAGTGAGTCTCGATCACCCGCTCGATGCGTAGGCCGAGACGCTCGGCATCGGCGACGTATGCGCTGACGTCGCGTTGAGGATCGACGACCACACAACGGCCGGTGGTCTCGTCGCCCACAAGGTAGAAGAACAGCGACAGGCACCCGAGTTCGTATTGTTTGAAAATCATCACGGATCTCGATTCGGAAATTCAGCGGGGACACCGCTCGTCGACCCCGTAACGTGGCGACTGTTTGGCTCCATTGGAACGGGCACCGAACCAGGAACGTTTGGGCCGAGCCGCTTTGGCTCGCCGGCTTTTCTCGGCGCATTGGCAGCGCTCGGAGGACAACACGTCGTCGAGCCCCGGCTCGATGTGGTTGCCGCAACCCTTGTAGGTCGGACGGTTGCACGTGGGGCACTGCCCTCGACGACACGTACCCCCAGCGGTATTCATAGAACTCCCTTTCGGAAACGTGTTGCGTGTCATTCTCCGCCCGAATTCCGAAGCCGCCCGAATTCGTGAGAGCGGTAGGTCAGTGCCAGCTCAGGTGGCGGGCGCGATAGGTGGGCAACGCCGCCGGTGCCCGGAGACTTCAAGATCGCTGACCTCCTGTTCGAAGACTGCTCACCTGTCACACCGTACGATGTGCGCTCATGCGTACGACGGAAGCAATTGCTGCGGTGCCGGGCAGCCCCACCTGGTGGCTCGAACGTCAGGCTCGTGAGGCCCGCCGGCGCCCCCGGGCGGACGGTCTCTCCAGTGATCGCATCATTGCTGCCGCGTTGGCGCTGGTTGATGCCGAGGGGCTCGACGCGCTCACGGTCCGCCGCCTCGCCGAGGAACTCGCCACCGGCAGCGCGTCGCTATACCGCCATGTGGCAAGTCGTGACGAGTTGCTCGTCCTGCTGGTTGACCACGTACTCGGAGCGGTGCGGTACCCCCGCCGCGACGCGGGTGGACGGGCCACGGTTGAGGTGCTGGCGAGTGAGCTGCGCCGAGTGTTGCTGCACCACCACAACCTGGTTCCGGCACTGGCCGTGGCGCCGTTGTTCGGTCCCAATGCCATGCGTGGCACCGAACGCGCTCTCGCCGGGTTTCTCGGGGCCGGGTTCGACCCTGATGTCGCCGTACCGGCGTACCTTGCGCTCGTGGACTTCGTGCTCGGCACCGTGTTTTTCGATACAGGCAGCACGGGACAGGTATCTGGGCTCAGCCAGCGCAGCAGCGATCTCATCGAGGCTTTTGCGGTCGACGCGTTCCCCAACCTGCCTGCGCGTCCAGATGACTTCTCCCTGCCGTCAGTCGACGACGTTTTCGCCTTCGGGATCGCCGCGTTCCTCGACGGAATCGAGCACCGTTTTCTTGTGCAGACGTGAGCGCCGGCTTCCGATTGCGTCTCCGGGTAGGGGGGTGGTGGTATGCGAGCACCGATCGCCTAGAATTGGTCCTTCACGATCGACATACGAGGAGACACTGCTCATGACGATGCCAACGCTCGGGGTCATCGACCCGCTGTTCTGGAATCGGCCGCTTGAGGAACGTATGGCGGATTTCGCCGCTCTCCGCCAGGAGGGGCCGTTCACCCGGTATGAGTTCCTCAACCCGTTGACGGAGGAGAACGAATCGTTTTTCGCCGTCACGCGCCATGCCGATGTTATGGAGATCAGCCGTAATGCGGCCGATTTCTGCTCCGGGCAAGGCGCCATATCGATCATCGACATCCCCCCGGAAGCCGCCGAGTTCTTTGGCAGCTTCATCAACATGGACGATCCCCGCCATGCCCGGCAGCGGGGAATTGTGGCCCGCTCGTTCACGCCCAAACAGCTCCAAGGGGTGCTCGATTCGGTCGAGACCATCTGTACCGAGGTGATCGACGACATGTGCGAGAAAGGTGAGGTCGACCTCGTCCAGGCGATCTCCCAGCCGTTCCCATTGCTGGTGATCTGCGACATGATGGGAATCCCTCGCAGCGAGTTCACTACCGTTTTGAAAGCGACCAACGTCATCCTCGGCGGCGGTGATCCGGAGTTCCTCGACGGAAAGGAACTCTTGTCTGCCTTGTTCGAAGCGGGGATCACGCTCACCACCTTGATGGGGGAGCTCTCGGCGGAGCGACGGGCCAACCCGACCGACGACCTCACCTCGAAGCTGGTCAACGCCGAAGGCGGCGAAGACATGTTGACTCCTGAGGAGCTTGGCTCGTTCTTCATCCTCCTCGCCGTGGCCGGTAACGACACCACCCGCACCGCCACCAGCCTTGGTATGCACTTGCTGGGGCAGAACCCCGATCAGCGGCGGATCTGGCAGGACGACATCGATGGGGTGTCCAGCACTGCGGTTGATGAGATCGTGCGGATGGCCTCGCCGGTGACCTATATGCGCCGCACCGTCACTCGCCCGCTCACCCTGTCGGGCCACGATTTCGACGCTGGCGACCGACTTATCCTGTTCTACGGGGCGGCGAACCGCGACCCGAGGGTGTTCGACGACCCCGAGCGTTTCGACGTTCGCCGCGACCCAAACCCCCACGTCGGTTTTGGCGGCCCCGGCCCCCACTTCTGCCTCGGCGCCCACCTGGCCCGACGTGAGCTGGCCGTCATCTTCCGACAGCTCTTCACCCGCCTGCCCGACATCGAGGTGACGGGTCCGCCCGACTTTCTCGATTCGGTGGGGCCGCCCCTCGTCGGCGGCGTCAAGCGCCTCCCGGTGCGGTTTACGCCAACGGCTCGGATCGGCGTGAGCTGACCGCAGGCCCGCCCGCGAACCATCCTGAACTTGGATTCGCAGGACGGGCCGTTTTGCCTTGGGAGCGTGTCCCAGTAACGCTTCGAGAAGCGGATTCCGAGCCACGGTTCGAAGCCTCGCAAGGACGCAGGACGAAGCCTCACTGAAATCGGGTGTCGAGGACGAGGCCATCGCATAGCGGGACGTGCAGGGCGGCCCCGACACCACATGACTTTGCCGACCGCCTCTAATCGGATGCGGGGGAGCGATCGTCGGCGTTCCTGGGCTACCGGGATTGACCAAGGACGTGTCGAGTCAGAAACGAGTCGCACCTCGTCTCGATGTGGTATCGGTGTTGGCACTGAATCTGCCACCACGGCCTTGAGGCAACTCCCGTGTTGGAGAACACATGGCGAACGACCCTGCGAAGATCGATACGGGTGGTCAATATGAACCCGGCGATGGAGCTGTCAGGGACAGCATCTTCGCTCGAATACGGGGTCGGGCCTGGCTGATCTTGGGCGGAGGAAAGTGCCGCTGGTAGCGGAGCAACAGGCGCAACCGAAGAACCGTTTGGTCGAATCGGCGTCGTTGGCCCGGACCTCGGTTCTGCCGGTTCCCAATGGTTGGCACGCCCTCGATCGCCGCGCGGAACGCGGGTATGGCGACATCCTCTCGATCCGTGCGGTTGATCGGAATCTGGTCGCGTTTGGGTCGCCGAGGGCCTTGCGTAGGTCGATGGTGCGAACTCTTCACAAACGGGCGCGCCGCTCGGCGGCGGACGAGTTGTCGACTCCTCCTTGAAATGCACGTATCACGATTGGGAGTTCGGCGTCGACGGTAACAGTGCCGAGTTCTCGTCTTCCGACGCCCGAATCCCCGCTCGGAGAACCGAAGAAGCTGGCCAAGATCGAATTCGGGATCGACGGCGGTGAGGTTCAGGTATCCATGGCGGCCATGGGGTCGACCATCATCGAGATCAACGGTCTCGTGTCGGGGGACAAGGTGGTGCCGCCGGTCGCTCGACCAGCCGAGTCTGCGGTCGGCTCAGGTGGTGATGATGCCGTGGCGTTCGCGTAGTTCGTCGAGTGGCTCGGACCAATGGTCCTCCCACCGGACTGCGAGGAGCATGTCGGCTTTTCGTCCGCGGGTCCACCCTTCGGCCACGGAGTCCATGACGAAGGGCAGGAGATCGGGCTCGTAGAGGGCCATCTGTAGCGGGCGGGTAGTCATGATGAAGGTGGGGTAGGGCGACAACGTCTGCGCGGCGGTGAAACTCACGACCCCCACTTCGCCCAGTGCGCTGGCGTCGTAGCCGGTGAGCACGTGGAACAGGTCGTGGAGATGGAAACCGCGTTCGGCGAGGAAGCCGTGATCGTCGCCGTCGCGGGCGTGGGCTTCGATGAACGCTGACTCGCGTAGTTTGTTCACGTCGAGCCCGTTGTCGTCGATGTGGCGTGCGAAGGCGTGGCCCAAGGAGTCGTCGGCCATGGCCCGTAGCGCGTCCATGTCGGGGATGGGGGCGAGATACCGCTCAGCGAGCAACCCTTGGGCGACCGGGTGCTCAAGTTGCATCTGGCGGTATCGGTGGCGGGCGTGGGGGTCGCCGGTGCGAAGGAACTCGTGGGCGAGCGGAACGGACCCGTCGACGGTCCATCGGCGCAAGGACAGGACCAGTTCGTCGTGAAAGGCTTCGGAGAGCTCAGGTGAGTTGGGTCGGGCAACGGGCACGGGTAGGGCCCTTTCGATCGAGGGTGTTCGGGCGGGGAGGAGGAGTCCGGCGTCGTGGACGAAGCACATCCCGAAGTCCTTGACTTGGCGCTTCTAGGAGGGAAGCAAGCGACCCATCAGGGATAACGTACCAGCTAGTTCGTAAATGGTCAAGCCCCCGTGCATGAGCCCCAAAAACGGGCGACCGGGTTTGGGACGAGTCGGTCGTAGGCTGCGTTGATGGAAACGATCTGGGTGCTCGGCGACCAGCTCAATCGGGGTCTCGGTCCGCTGCGGTCTGCGACACCAGCCACCGCAAACGTCCTCATCGTGGAGAGCCTGGCCAAACTCGAGTCCAAGCCGTGGCACCGCCAACGAGCGCACCTGGTGATCGCGGCCATGCGAAGGTTCGCCGCCGAGTTGGTGGCAGAAGGTTTCGAGGTCGACTACCGCCGCTCACCAAGTCTTACCGCTGGTCTTCGCGCTCATCAGGCCGAACTTGCGCCGTCGCGAGTAGTGGCGATGGAGCCGGCGTCGTTCGACGGGATGGCACTGCTCCGCCGGTTGGGTGTCGACGTGGAGCGCTCCGACCAATTCTTGTGTCACTACGAAGACTTCGGCGAGTGGGCGGCACCGCGACGCTCCGTGAAAATGGAGGACTTCTACCGCTGGCAACGCACCCGGCTCGGGTACCTCATGGACGACGGCGAACCGGTCGGTGGTCGATGGAACTTCGACGCCGACAACCGAGACCGTCCTCCCAAGGATGGGCGGCAGTGGCCGGAGCCGCTGCGCACACCGCTCGACGATCTCGATCGTGCAGTGCTGGCCGACCTTCCGGCCACGTGCTGGGGAGATGCCCCCGACGGCACCTGGGCGACCTCGCGTGGCGAAGCGCTCCGTCGTCTTGATCATGCGGTCGAGGTGGTGCTGCCGGTCTTCGGTCCCCATGAGGACGCCATGTTGTCGACCAGTTGGCATATGGCGCATACCTTGCTGAGCCCGTATCTCAACCTCGGTCTTTTGCTGCCGGGGGAGGTGTGCGACGCCGCCGAGGTGGCCTTCCGGCGCGGCGATGTACCGATCGCGTCAGCAGAGGGATTCATTCGTCAGGTCATTGGCTGGCGTGAATACGTGTGGGGCAGGTACTGGCAATGGATGCCCGACTATCGCCGCGCCAACAACCTCGATGCTCACCGACCCCTTCCGCCCGTCTTCACCGGAGCACCCACCAAGATGCGGTGCGTTGGCCAGGTCATCGACGACGTGGGGGCGCATGGCTATGCGCACCACATTCAGCGTTTGATGATCCTGGGTAACCTGGCTCTGTTGGCCGGCGTCGATCCGTGGGAGCTCACCGACTGGATGTGGTCCTCCTTTGTGGATGGAGCCGAATGGGTGATGCTCCCCAACGTGATCGGCATGGCGGTCTACGCCGACGGGGGTCGTATGGCCACCAAGCCCTACGCCGCCGGCGGTGCGTACATCGACAAGATGAGCGATTATTGCGGGCCTTGCGCCTACAACCGTCGTTTGCGGGTTGGCCCCGATGCCTGCCCGTTCACCACCTTGTACTGGGCGTTCCTCGACCAGCACCAAGATCGGTTCTTGCGCAATGCCCGCGTGGCTCGCCAAGTCCATGCCGGTCAACGACTGGGTGATCTCGACGAGGTCAAGGCCCGAGCCGTAGAAGTACTCGTGGCGCTCGACGCCGGCGTGCTGTGATCCCCATGAGGCAACTCTGGGTCACGACGGAAATCGATGCGCCGGCGTCCACGGTCTGGGACATCCTGGTGGACCCGGCCCAGTGGCCGAAGTGGGGACCATCGGTTCGGCGGGCGACGGTGGAAGGCGGCGCCTTGCGCGCCGGCGCCCGTGGAGAGGTCGAGACCGCGGTGGGTGTCACGCTGGGCTTTGAGATCACCACCTATGAGCCCGGTGCACGGTGGGCATGGAAGGTCGGGGGCGTCGATGCCACCGACCATTGTGTTGAAGAGCTCGGTCCGCACCGCTGCCGTGCGGGCTTTGGCGTCGGGTGGCTCGCCGCCCCCTACCTCGTGATTTGTCGGGTGGCCCTCACAAGGATTTCGCAGCTTGCCACGCAGTAGGGAGACGAATCGACAGCCGCGATGCTGTTCGATTTGGTCGAGAGGGGAGAAGACGTGGAAGGTGCGTCCATGACCACGAACGGCCTTGCGCCCGAACGCTCCGAAGATGCACCCCCCGCCGTTCGACGGGTGCTGGTGACGGGTGCGTCGGGTTACGTCGGGGGGCGCCTCGTTGCCGAGTTACTCGCCCGCGGTCACTTCGTTCGTTGTGTCGCTCGAACGCCGCGAAAACTCGACCCGGCACCTTGGCGAGATCAGGTCGATGTGGTGCGAGCCGACATTGCCGATGATCTCACCGAAGCAATGGACGGAATCCACACGGCGGTGTTTCTCGTGCACAGCATCGGCGAGGGCAAGGATTGGATCGAACGGGAGCGCTCGATCGCAGAGAGCTTCCGCCGGTCAGCTGAGCGAGCGGGGGTAGAACGCATCGTCTACCTCGGAGGGCTTGGTGACGACAGCAGCGAGCTCAGCGCCCATCTGCGGAGTCGTCATGATGTGGGCGCAGCGCTCGCCGACGGGCCGGTCGAAACGGTTGAGCTGCGGGCAGCGGTGGTGATCGGGGCGGGTTCGGCCAGCTTTGAAATGCTGCGGTACCTCACCGAGGTCCTCCCCGTCATGGTGACGCCGAAGTGGGTGGAAACGCTGTGCCAGCCCATCTCGATTCGCGACGTTTTGCACTACCTCGTTGCGGTCATTGAACAACCCGGTCCGCTTTCGGGGGTTCTTGAGATCGGCGGTCCGGACGTCGTCTCGTACGCCGAGATGATGGCGGTGTATGCCCAGCAGGCCGGGCTCAAGAAACGTCGGTTGATCCCGGTTCCTGTGCTGACCCCACGTTTGTCATCGCTGTGGGTCGGCCTCGTCACTCCCGTTCCGGCCCAACTCGCTCGGCCGCTGGTGGACTCGCTGGTCAACTCCGTCACCGTCAAGGACCATCGGGCCGAGATGCTGTTTCCGCACGAACAGGTGCCGCTGGCGGAGGCAATCCACCGGGCCATTGGTCGCACCGCCGTGGGTGATGTACCCACGAAGTTCGACGATGCGTCGTCGCCGGTTTGGCAGTCGGCGGCCACTGATCCTTCGTGGACCGGCGGTACGGAGCTCACCGATGTGCGCATGACCATCGTCGGCGCGGATCCCCATGCCACGTGGGAGGCCGTGTGTCGGGTTGGCGGCGACAAGGGCTGGTACACCGGCGAGATCTTGTGGAAGTCTCGCGGCCTCGTCGACCAGCTCTTCGGAGGACCCGGTTTGCGACGGGGTCGCCGTCATGCCGACCACCTCGACGTGGGGGAGCCGGTGGACTTCTGGCGGGTAGAGGACATCGAAGAAGATCGTCTGCTCTTGCTGCATGCCGAGATGCGACTTCCGGGAGAGGCGTGGCTCTCGTGGCAGATCGAGCCGGTCCAAGACGGCACATTGCTCGTGCAAACCGCCCGCTATCGACCGCGTGGGCTTCTTGGTCGGGCGTATTGGTACGCCGTCCTGCCATTCCACCAGGTGGTGTTCCCGGGGCTTCTCAATGGCATCGCCGGCGATGCGGTTGGCTCCCAGGCGGGCAGGAAACGTCTACGGCGCCGATGATGGCGCGGGAGGGCAGGACGGGATGGTGGTGTGACGTGTGTCGTTCGATGCAGACGGCGGAATAGTCACCGAGGCGCAGTTGGTTCTCTTCTGCGTGCCCTCGTCCTTCCGCCAGTTCGTCACCCATAGTGGATTTCAAGGGCTGAACCGATTTGTAATCCCGATCGTCAAGGCCGGGCTGGTCTCCCCGCTACCCGTTGGGATTGGGCTCGTTGTTTTGGAGCCCATCGGTCGTCGTAGCGGGTTGCCGAGGCAGGTTCCCCTCGTCTCGGTCCGGGTAGGCGACACCATCATGATGAGCACGGTGCGCAACCGATCGCAGTGGGAAGAAAACGCTGACGCATCCGGCTCGGCTCGGGCGTGGGTGGGCGGCGTCGTTCGTCCCGGCACGGCGTCGGTCCGGCGGGGGCGGCTGCAAGTGGTGGTGCTCGACCTCGGTCGCGAAGCCGAACATCTCACGAACGTTGTGTGCTGAGCACCCTCGTGCTGTGTGTTCGGCTGGTCGTCGTGACCCAATCGTCTCTCAAAATATCGCCTAAGAAAGGTTGTTCGAATGAGCTCCTCTGACCCACCGTTGGCACATCCAGTTGTTGCAGTGGTGGGAGCCACCGGCGGGCTGGGCTCCGCCCTTGCTCGTGAACTGCACGGTCGAGGTTTCCGTTTGTTGCTCACCGGGCGGAACACCGCGGCCTTGCGAGCACTTTCTGCCGAGTTGCCAGGCTGTGTCATCACCGAGTTGGACCTGCGGAACCCCGATGCGGGGGACCATTTGGTAACAACGGTGACGGCCGAGTTCGGGAGGCTCGATGTGCTCCTAAACGCGGCCGGGGTTGTTGCGTTCGGCCCGCTCGCCGAGACCCCCGATCTCGTGGTCGAGGAGCTCTTTCTCACCAACGTGATTGGGCCGTTGTGGCTGTTGCGGAGATGCCTGCCGTTACTCGAGGCCAGTCGGGGCACGGTGGTGCAACTTTCGGCCGTCGTCGCCGAACAACCCCTTCCGGGACTGGCGGTCTACTCCGCCACCAAGGCCGCGCTGACCGCCGCCGACGCCGCGTTGGCCCGGGAGCTCCGCCGGGTGAAGGTGCGAGTGCTCGACGTGCGACCTCCCCACTCCGAAACCGGTCTGGCCGAGCACCCGATGCACGGCGTGGCGCCGCGTTTGCCCGCCGGCTTGGAACCAAGCGTGGTGGCCCGATGCATCGCCGATGCGCTCGCTGATGGTCGAGGCCATGAACTCGCGGCCGCGGATTTCGATCCCGGGGTCTGAAGCGGTGCAAATCTCCCTGCGCCCCGCTTCCCGCCCCGGCGTCACCCCTTCCACCGTGCAGGGACGGCCAGTGGTCCTGCGTCAGACGTGGAGTTCCATCGTGTGGTGCCATTGGCGAGTACCGGTTGAGACGCTGGCCGGGCGTTTCCCGCCGGGGGTGAGCGCAGACGTCTTCGACGGATCGGCCTGGGTTGGATTGGTTCCGTTCGAGATGCGTGACCTTCGCGCTGTTGTCGCCGGCCGAGCTCTTCCGCCGATTCCCACGGCCACGTCGTTCAGTGAAGTGAACGTGCGAACCTACGTGACTGGCCCGAACGGTCCCGGAGTGTGGTTCGACTCCCTCGACGCGTCGTCGCGGTTGGGCTCGTTCGTCGCCCGGTGGGTGTGGTCGTTGCCCTACCTGCCGTCCCGGATCAAGGCGTCGGCGTCCGATGGGCCAACCAACCGAACCTGGTCGGTGGAGCGTGCCAATGGGACGACCTCCCGGATGGGGGCTACGGCCGGCGACGTGATCACCGACAAGACCCCGCTCGACCAGTTCCTGACGGAACGGTATGCGCTCTACGCCCGCGCCTGGTGGGCTCCAAAGCGTTCACTGTGGGCACCCGTGGACCACGACCCCTGGGTTCTGCGCTCCGGTCACGACGTGACCGTGGGCGCCGACCTGGTTCGGGCGGCAGGGTATGAAGTGACCGGTGGGCCCGAACACGTGGTGTGCGGCGACGCCGCGCAGGTGCGTATCGGATTGCCACGCCTGCTTCAACTGGCGCACGGCCGGGCCGGAACAGCCGACCACCGAGGCTGACGCTGACCTCATTTGCTCCACGACCAGCGCTGGGTCTTGGCGGGGCGGGGGGTGGGGTGGGGGGGTTGTGACACAAATAAAGGTAATTCTTTAGCGCTAATTGAAATACTGGGTGGGTGAGAGAGGGTTTGTACCATTGTGACCATGACTCAAGAGCGCCTCAATCCCAAGGAAGCCCTTCGCCTTGCCGCCCGCCGGCCGCTCGTCAAGGTGAAGGCGCTTTTCCTCTTGGCTAGCTTCATTTCCTTGGTACTCTCCGTGGCCCTGTACTTCGGCGGCAATGAACAGCAGGGCATCTTCGTGGGCATCTGGGTGCCATCCATTCTGTCGTTGGGCGCCTTGTTGCTCGCCGGTGAGAACGGTGGGGCTCGATGAGTCAGACGGTTTTGTTCTCGATCGGCGTCGTGGTGTTTGCCATCACGGTCGTCGCCACCCTGCTCTACGGCTACTTCGCCCTCGAGTCCATTTATCAGGCGGACGTTGCTCAGCAACCGGTAGCCGACGAAACGACTCCGCCCAATTGAATGCGGGGCACTGTTCGTTTGTTGATCTCGCCGCCGGGGATGTCTCGGCGTAACCCACCCAAGAAGGAACGTAGGCCGTGACAAATCTCACCATCGACATCGGTATCAACGAAGATGATCGCCGGGCGATCGCCGAGGGTCTCTCTCGTCTCTTGGCAGACTCGTACACGCTGTACCTCAAGACCCACAACTACCACTGGAACGTCACCGGTCCGATGTTTCAAACGCTGCACCTGATGTTCGAGGGGCAATACAACGAGCTTGCGCTTGCCGTGGATCTGATCGCCGAGCGCATCCGATCCGTCGGTGCGGTGGCGCCGGCAAGCTACCGCGAGTTCTTGCTTCTGTCTTCCGTGACCGAGGACGAAGACCCGCCCGACGCCACCGAAATGATCCGTCGCCTGGTTTCCGGGCAGGAAACCGTGGCTCGCACGGCGCGATCGGTGTTCCCCGTGGTGGAGTCTGCTCACGACGCCGTGAGTGCGGATCTGCTCACCCAGCGCATGCAGGTCCACGAGAAGAACGCGTGGATGTTGCGGAGTTTGCTGGCCTGACCCTTTCGTTTGTTGGGGTACGCATTCCTCAACCTGACCGTGGCCTTCTTCGAGTGGCGATGTGTTCAGGGTTGTTTGCGCTTAAATGCACCCATGACTGTAGAGAACTCTGGCTGGCACAAGGTGGCTGAACCCGATGACCTCCCCGAAGGTCGGGTACGCACCGTCACCGTCGACGGCCGCAGTGTTGCGTTGAGTCGTTGCGGCAAGACGTACGGCGCACTGGACAACCACTGCCCCCACCAAGGCGGCCCGCTCGGCGAAGGCTCCATCGAACATGGACTGCTGCGGTGCCCTTGGCATGGTTACGACTACGACCCAATCACCGGGCGACCACCCGAGGGTTTCTCCGACGCTCCGGAGTGTTTTGCGGTGGACGAGCGTGCCGATGGCGTCTACGTGCAGCTCCCGGCGCGGTCACCACATATCCGTACGGTCTCCGATGTCATGGTTGAAACCCTGATCGCCTGGGGCGTGACCCACGTTTTCGGGATGGTGGGCCACTCCAACCTGGGGTTCGCCGATGCGATGCGGCGGGCCGAGGGGCGCGGCGATCTGACCTTCGTCGGCATCCGGCACGAGGGAGCGGCGGCATTCGCCGCCTCCGCCCACGGCAAACTCACGGGGCGTCCCGCGGTGTGTTTCGCCATTGCCGGTCCTGGTTCGACCAACCTGCTCACCGGTCTGTACGACGCCAAGGTCGACGGTGCACCGGTCATTGCCATCTCCGGGCAGGTCCCTTCCAAGGTTTTGGGTCGAGGTGCATTCCAGGACGTCGACCTGACGGCGGTATTCGCCGATGTCGCCGTGTGGAGCCAAACGGTGTTGTCGGGTTCGGACCACGCCGAGTTGACCACCCTGGCGGTCAAACGGGCGATTGACGGACGCGGGGTCGCCCATCTGGTGATCCCCGACGAGGTGCAGGAACAGCCCTCCGATGCGCCGGCCGGTGGGCCGCTTGGACGCCTTTCCGATCGGCGCACCCTCCCCCCACCTGATCGCATTCTTGAAGCGGTGTCGATGATCGCCGCCGCCGCCCGCCCGGTGATTGTCGCTGGTCATGGGGCGCGTCATTCGATTGGCGACGTGCTGGAACTGGCCGAGCGCCTTGGAGCGCCAGTGCTCACCACGTTCAAGGCCAAGGGCCTCGTCGGCGATGACCACCCGCTCGGCGCCGGGGTGCTCGGTCGGTCGGGCACGCCCGTTGCTAGCTGGCTGATGAACGAATCCGATCTGGTCATTGCCCTTGGCACGTCGTTCTCGAACCACACCGGTATTGCCGCCTATAAACCCATCCTGCAGGTCGATGACGACGTGGAGGCGCTCGGCCGGTTCCACCCGATCACCTGTGGCCTGCTCGGTGAGGTCGGCCTCACCCTCGATGCCCTCTGTGATGCGCTGCCTCCGCAACTCGCTGGGGTCGATCAACGAGCGGATGTCGCCGCACGCTGGGAACTCTGGCGCAACGAGAAGCGGCGCCGCCTCGGCGATGACCGGGGTGCAGGTGTGTCGTCGATCGCCGTCTTCGAGGCGCTGTCGAGGACTTGCCCCGACAACGCCGTGATCTGCGTGGATGTTGGCAACAATGCGTACTCGTTCGGCCGGTATTTCGAGGCCTCGGGCGCACAGACCGTGCTCATGTCCGGGTATCTCGGCTCGATCGGCTTCGGGCTCCCGGCGGCACTTGGCGCCTGGGTCGCGGACCCAACACGTCCGTTGATCGTCGTGAGCGGCGACGGCGGTTTCGGGCAGTATCTCGCCGAGCTCACCACCGCCGTGAAGTACGACATTCCGCTACGGCACGTCCTCATCGACAACGGGTCGCTCGGAAAGATCACCAAGGAACAGCGGGCGGCCGAACTCGACGTGTGGCAGACATCGTTGGTCAACCCTGACTTCGCGGCGTACGCCGAGCTTTGTGGGGCGACCGGCATCCGAGTCGACGATCCGGCGCTGATCGACGAGGCGCTCCATCGTGCATTCGCCACCGACGGGCCAGCCTTGGTGCACATCGTCGCCGACGCAGAACTGGTCTGATCCGATGCCCCCCGTCAGGCCCGACCGGCCGATCGTTGTTCGTGGGTTGCCCAGAGGGAACCGCTGATGGTCCGAGCGGTGTTTGCTGGGGCGAGCGTGCTCACGATTGTCCTCGCAAGTTGTGGAACCTCCGCCGACTTGCGTGCATCGTCGGGCGAACGTTCGGCGCCAGGTACCACGGTCGATGCCGGGACCGAGCGCCGTGTTCGTCCCCGGATGCGGCCTGATGGCACGCGCGACGTTCGGCAGCATCCATTTGCGTCGTCATCGCCATGGAATATGGCGCTCGGCAGCAACGCCACGTATGTCCCCGCCGGGCTGGAGCGGTCGAAAAGTCACGGGAACTACGTCGAGGAGGAGATCATCATCCTCGAACCCGATGCGCCATTGGTCGACGTGCAGGTGAGCCTGGCCGACTGGGACCAGGGGGCCGATCGGTGTGAAGTCGATGGTGAGAGCGGGGTGATCGCCCGGGTGCCGATCCCGCCGGACTTCGTCACCACCAGTTTCATTCCTGGGACGCCCAACCATTCCGCCGCAGTGCTGATGACGGACGGTCGCACGCTGCACCAGAGCCAACCCTTCATGCGCTGCAAGGCTGGCGGCCCCGCGACGTCGCACTATGTGTACGACAAGGAACGGGTTGATTCGGATCTTTTCGGCGACGGCATGCTCGGGGCGCACGGGGGGAGCAGCCTCTCCGCGTTGGGCGGCACCATTCGGCTCGGGGAGCTTGTTCCTGGCGGTCGGATACCGCACGCACTCAAGATCGTGCTCGACAGTCGGTTCCTTTGGTACGACTCCGGCGACCCCACCCCGGGTTTTCGCTGGCCGGCAACGAAGGCCGATGGTCATGCGTCCAAGTTCACGTATTCCGGAAGCGTGCCCGATCTTGAGATGGGCGCATCGCTTGCCTTGCCGCCGTCCTTCGATGTTGCCTCGTTGCAGACCGAACCGGCACGCATCATGGCGACTGCATTGCGGGACTACGGGGCCTACGTCGTGGATGTGGCGGGCTGGGATGCGAACGACTACGCCACAGAATGGAGCCCAGAGGGGCGCGTCGTCGACGAGTTTGCCGCTCGGTGGGGTTACCCGTTCGTGGAGCCGAACACCGATACGCCGTGGACGAACGATCACGCACTCATGCTCGAAGCGCTGCACGTGGTGGCCAACAACGGTTCGTCAGCCGTGGGTGGGGGCGGCAAACCACGTATCCCGATGGCGCCGCCGGCAACATGACGCCGAGCGTGGCGGGGAGCCGGGTCGGCATGCCGGTCATTCGATCTGGCCCATCGGGCGTAAACGAGGGCAACGTGCGTAGTCACGCGCGAATGATGCGAAACGTTTGTTTCCCGGCCCGTTTGGCCTCGTAAAGCAGGCGGTCAGCGCTTCGGAACAACCGGTCGGGATCGCCGTCGGGCGCAGCAGAGATGGCGATCCCGATGCTCACCCCGACGACGACAGTGGTGTCGCCGGCCAAGACGGTGGCGTCGCTCACGTCGATTGGTTCGGCCACGGTCTCGATCAAATGTCGGGCGAGGCGGGAGGCCACTTCTTCGTCATCGAACCCTGGGCAGAGCACTGCGAACTCGTCGCCGCCGATACGGGCCGGCAAGTCGTGGGCCCGAACGCTCCGGCGTATCCGGGCACCAACCTCGCGGACTACCGCGTCGCCGGCGGCGTGACCATGGAGGTCGTTGATCGCCTTGAAGCCGTCGAGGTCGAGGAGAAACAACGTGGTGCCGGGACGTTCCGCCGCGGCGAGATCTCGCTCGAACGAGCGCCGATTGGCCAGCCCCGTGAGAAGGTCGACCGAAGCTGCCACCTCAAGTTCGCGGGCTCGTGACCGTCCCGCAAGGGCAAGTTCGAGCAGGCTCAGGAGCTTCTCGACCAGGATCTGCTGCCCGAGTTCAATCTCGACCAGTTCGTAGTTCCACGCCACGATCAACGCGTCCTCGTATCCAGGGTCGGGCACCGGGATTGCCCAGCACGTGCGGTAGCGGGCGGCATTGGCCACTGCGGCGATCCGGGGACCCACGGTTTGCAACCCGATGTCCACCACGGTTTTGCCCTGCTCGATCGCTGTCGACCAGGGGGTACCAAAGGCGTGGCGATCGAGGTTGAGGAGTTCGTCGGGGAGACCGGTGTGTGCGATAGCGAGGGGGCCGGAGCCGTCGTCGTATTGGATCGACACGCCGAGTTCCCACCCCGGCCGGGTCATCAGGTGAACGATCTCATTGACGATCGAACTGATTGGCGACGCCGCGGCGAGATGCCCGACGATGGCGTTCACCCTGGCTGCCTCATCGGCCCAGTGCCCCACGCAAACGATCGACGCCACCTCGGACACGTGAAACATGGAGAGGCCGGACACCTCGAAGGTGACGTAGGTGCCATTGGCGTGGAGCAGTCGGAATGGTCGCGCTGGACGCCAGCCTTCAACCTGAGCAGCCTGGTAGACAGTTTCGGCGGCGTTCTCGAGATCGTCGGGATGAATGAGGTCGAGGGCGTTGGTGTCGACCAGGTTTTTGGGGTCGTGTCCCAGGAGCAGGCGAGCGGCGTCGGACACGTACGTGATGGTGCCGTCGTGCTGGAAGGCGATCACGAAGTCGGGCAGATGCTCGAGCACCTGCCGAAACCACGTATCGGGCGGGCCTACCGCCGGATCGAACGGGCACCCGGGGTCCACGAAGCTCTCAACGAACGCATCCCCTTTCACCTCGATCTCGTAGTCGGCCACGATCACCATTGTGGCCGACGCTATTCGAGCGTCAAAGGATGGAGCGGGCGAGCAGATCGAACTGCTCTTCCGAAAGGGCGGCGCCCTCGGCGAGTAGTCGTTCGTACTCCTCGTCGCCGAGGGTGCGTCGGGTCGCGGGTTCAACGAGGACATGAAGGCCCAACCGGGGATGGCCGAACTGGGCCCCGAGCATCGTTACGGCCGTGCGATGATCGCCGGCGGCCAGAGCGATGCCTGCCAGGCCATCGCCGCACAGGGTGACACGCATGCCGGCCCGACGAACGATGTGCAGCGCGGCAGCGACCTGGTTGGCCACAGGCTTTCCGGCGCCGGCTCGCTGGAGGGCTCGCAGCGTCTCCGCCGTGGCGAGGGCGTTGGGGTCGGCCAGATGGAGGGTGTGGTCATCGAGGTCGGCGGGAAGTTCGAGGTTGCCGTCGACGACGTACCGCGCGACAGCGAGGAAACATGTCCGCCGCCACTCGTAGCGCGATAGGAAGTCGCCGTCTGGTGCCGCCGGTCGGATGAGCAAGGCGATCGCCTCGTCGGCGGCCTTCGGCGGCCAGCCCTCGCAGATGCCATAACTGTGCCAACCATCCCGCCGTCCAGAGTTCGGTGTCGACATCTTCCTGCTCGACGGCCCAGGTATGGGCGGCACGAATATGGTCGGCCCCGGTGGAAGGCTTCGTCCGCATCGACGCCAGCGCGGTCGCCGAGGGCGTTCCAGTACTGCATCGAGCGTTCTTGGAACCAGCGCGCGTGGTGCACGCGAATGGTGTCGGTCCCTCCGTGCGCGGCGAAGTGGTCGCCGGCATACGCGCGGACGGTGTCCAGGAGGTCGAAACGTCGTCTGCCGTCCCGGTTGACCGCAACGAGCAGCGACTTGGCGACAAACGCTCCGACCGCGTCATCGACCAAGTGTTAGACGCCATCGTGGATGACTACGCGCTAGTGGTTTTGCGCCATCGGGGGTGAGGAGGTCATAGCTCCAGTCCAGGGTCGCCCGTAGGGTCGCGTGTCGGTCGTGGCGTCGGCCTCGTCCGGCGAGTAGACGGAGTCGGTCATCGAGCCGGCTGGCCACTTCGCCTATCGTCATGGCTCCGAAGCGGGCGGCGGCGAGTTCGAGGGCGAGCGGCAACCGGTCCAGTCGGCGACGGAGTTCGATCGCCGTCTTGCGGCCGCCTTCGGTGAGTGTGAAGTCGGCGTCGAGGTGTCGGACGCGATCGACTAGGAACGTGCCCCAGTAACGCTTCGAGAAGCGGATTCTGAGCCACGGTTCGAACTCTCACAAGGACGCGACGTCAAAAGCCCCCTGTTTTGGGCGGTGAGACGGAGGACGCCGCGAGATTCGAAGCCGGCCGGCGGACGCCGAATGGTTGCTGGGACACGCTCCTGGTAGTGCGACTGCGGTGTCGTCATCGGGCGCAGGGACGCGCCACACCCGCTCGTCCGCCACCCCGAGCGACTCTCGGGTGGTGGTCAGCACACGGATGAGGGGACAGCGGTCGAGGATCTCGTCGACGAGAGCAGCGACCGGATCGAGGAGGTGTTCGCAGTTATCGAATACTACGAGCACGTCGCGGTCCGACAATGCCTTGAACAGTCTGGCTTCTGCTTCCGGCGAGCCCGGTTTGCCGTGGTCGGCGGCCAGCGTGATTCCGGCGGCTTCTGTCAGTGCAGGGATGACCCCGTCGTCGCCATCGACCTCAGCGAGGCTGACGAAGAGCACGCCGTCGGCGAGGTGGTGAAACGATTAGCGCGCGACCTCGATGGCGAGTCGGGTCTTCCCCGTTCCCCCGATACCAGTGATCGAGACCACCCTGTGATCGCCACCAGCCTTGGCTCGCCGTGGTGTCGGACCAGCGTGGCCCCCTCCGCGCCGCGACCGAGGAACGAGTTGCGAGGTCGTGGCAACGTGTCGAGGGCCTGACCGGCGAGGGTCGGAAAGTCCTGCACCAAGCCGGGTGCCACCAATTGGTGCACCATCTCCGATTCGGTCAGCCCCCGCAACCGAACCTCGCCAAGGCGCACTGCGTCGCGGTTCGCTCCATGGTAGGCATCGATGATCGATGCCGCCGCCGCCGACAGCAACACCTGACCCCCGTGGGGAAGGCCCATGCTGCGCGCGGTTCTGTTGAGGGTTGGCCCGAACCAGTCGTGGTCAACTTCCTCGGCCGGTCCGATGTGGATACCTATGTGCAGCCGCGGCAAAGGATCTTCGACCACGACGCGCTGGATTGAGGCGGCGGCGATTGTCGCTGCGAGGGGGAATCGAACACCGCGCAGAGGTCGTCGCCAGAGTGTTTGAACACCACCCCTCCTGCGTCGGATACCGCCGCGTGGGCGAGCGAGTCGTGACGTTTGAGTGCCCCGGACATCGACACCGGGTCGGTATCCCACTGCGCGGTCGACCCCACAAGGTCGGCAAACAAAAACCCGTGAAGCGTTTCCCCCACCGGCCCGAATTCTACGGTCGCCCCTCGCTCTGGCGTTTCACGACGGATGGGTGGCCGCGATCGTTGTCATCCCCTTTGGTGCGGGGTGGCATTGGTTGCGTGACCCTCATCGCACACGGCAGTCGCCGGCACCCTCGGGGGTTGCATGACCTGCTCACGGTATGGCGGCGAGAAAATGATCGAAAGCCTCGGTATTGGCGGTCACATGGAGGTGGCCGTCCGCATCACGTCGGATGTCAAGTCCGGGGCAGAAGAAGTCGGACGAACCGACAAAGAAATGTGGTGAACCCTTCACGCGCCGCGTGATCCCGGCGTGATACGCATCGTCCACGTCGTGCGTGGACCTCGCTGGGGTGATCTCGTGACGGCTGGCGAGCGCCGCCAGTTCTACGGGATCGGACGCGTCGACTCCCTGCTCGAACACCAAGTCTCGGATTTCCAAACTCATGCGTTCGCCGACGTCGAGCCCGACGTCATACGCCGACTCCGTGAGCGCATGGAGCGCAAGGGTGGAGGACGGGAAAGTGGACGCATTGAACCCGCCGAAAAGTTCCGCGGCCACTTGGGGACGAATCTCCTCGATCTCCTCCGCAACGAAAGGCGCGGCCAGCGGTTTGCCGTTCACAAGTTCGAGGGGCCAGGGGCGGACTCGAAGCGCCACGTCCATACGACCAGCCGCAGTCCGCCCCTCAACGAAACGCCTCAATCCCACATGGGTGAACGGGCAGGTGATGTCGGCGTACACCTCGACGACTGTGGACATGGGTTGCTCCTCTGAGAGACGTGTGCGCGACTGCGAGCGCCGGCGGTACGGACAGCACCACACCACCAGCATCGCGCCGGTGCGGCCCTTTGTGGCACGGATTCGTTGGCGAGGCCCTTGGGTTGCCGTGCTATCGATCCCGTCCCGTAGCCTCAGCGTAGGGAAGACGCGTCGAGGGGGACGAACATGACGGGTAACCACCCACCGGTCACCGATTGGGCTACGGATTTCGACCATACGGATCTTGCGTGGGCGGCCGACCCGTTTCCGATCTGGGATGACCTGCGCCAGACCTGTCCGATCGCCCACTCGGAGCGATACGGGGGCGTATGGCTGCCCACCCGACACGAAGACGTTGCGGCTATCGCCTACGACACGGAACACTTCAGCTCCAGCGGCATCATTGTGAGTGATGAGCCGCAGATCATGCCGGCCCCAATCGGAATTGCGCCCCCGATCACCAGCGATCCGCCGTTTCACGCCGAGGCCCGTCGGCTCATTCTTCAATCACTCGGGCCGAAGGCCGTCGTGGAGCTTGAACCCATCACCCGAGCGTGGTGCGAGGAGCTGCTCGATCGAGTCGCCGGCCAACCGGTCATCGACGCCGCTCGCGACTACGCGGAGAACATTCCTGGCCGGATTGTGTGTCACATCCTCGGCTTTCCGCTCGAAGACGATCAACTTCTGAAGGACTACATCCAGCTCGAACTGGTTGACCTGCCGTTCTACGAACGTCCGGTGCCCAAAGTCATGATGTTCGAGTACCTCCGTGACCAGATCATGGACCACGTAGCCAACCCCCGCGACGACCTCACCTCGCACCTCTTGGCATCCACCCATACGGGCCAGCCGTTGGAGTACACCCATGTGGGCGGCACGATGGCGCTGCTCATCATCGCCGGTATCGACACCACGTGGAGCTCGATCGGAGCGTCGCTTTGGCATCTTGCGCAGCATCCTGAGGACCGCGACCGCCTGATTGCCGAACCCGACGTCATGCCGCTCGCCATTGAGGAACTGCTCCGTGCCTACGCCCCTGTCACGATGGCCCGCAAGGTCATCGAGGACGTAGAGATCGGCGGGTGTCCGATGAAATCCGGCGACTGGGTATTGCTGCCGTTCCCGGCGGCTAACCGTGACCCGGAGCAGGTTGATCGGGCCGACGAGGTAGTCATCGACCGAGCCGAGAATCGGCACAGCACGTTTGGGCTCGGCATCCACCGTTGCGCGGGGTCAAACCTGGCCCGCATGGAGATGCGCGTTGCTCTCGAGACCTGGCTCGACCGCTACCCCTCATTCTCGCTCGACGATCCCGATGCGGTGAGCTGGGCCGGTGGCCAAGTGCGCGGCCCTCGGTCGTTGCCCCTCCGCATCACGTAGTGCTCGCCATGACGCGTGGACCGCAGCAGTCGGGCGGCGACGTAGTACGACGTCACTCTCCACTGGCGTGCCCACCAGCGACGAGCTGGGGAGCAGGCGCGGGTTTCGGCGCCTCGGCTCGGCCGCTGGTCCCGCACCAGCGTCAGCACAATCTCGCCGCCGGATCCGATCGCGGATTTCTTGCCAGCCACATCGTGGCAACACAATCAGGCCTTGTGGTCGACGGCAATCGTCGCTTCTGAGACCAATGACCAAGGGGAACGAACGTGAGCAGCTTTACCAACGATGAACTCTTTTCTGTGCGAGGCAAAGTGGTGCTCGTCACCGGCGGGTCGCGCGGCATTGGGGAAATGATCGCCGCTGGCTTCTTGGCGAATGGCGCCAAGGTGTACATCAGCTCGCGAAAGGCCGAGGTGTGCGACGCCACGGCGAAACGTTTGGCCGAGACGTACGGCGGCGAGTGCATCTCGATTCCCGCCGACCTGTCGGAGCTTGACGGCATCGACGCACTCAGCTCAGCGCTGTCAGAGCAGGAGTCGAGCTTGGATGTGCTCGTGAATAACGCCGGCGTTTCGTGGGGCGCGCCGATCGACGAGTTCCCGGAGAAAGGTTGGGACAAGGTCATGGACACCAACGTGAAGGGCGTCTTCTTTCTCACCCAACGGCTCTTGCCCCTGCTGGAATCCGGGGCCAGCGTGGATGAACCTTCGCGGGTGATCAACATCGGTTCCATCGACGGGATCCGAACACCAGCGTTCGACACCGTGTCGTATGGGCCGTCGAAGGCCGCAGTGCACGCGCTCACGAGTCAGCTCGCCGCCCGCCTCGTGAAGCGGAACATCCTCGTGAACGCAATCGCCCCGGGGCCGTTCCCGACCTGGATGCTCAGCACCGGGGTGGGGACCGGTGGCGATGTGGACGGTACCGATTGGGATGCCATCGGCAGGACGATGCCCCGAGGGCGTGTGGGAACACCCGAGGACATCGCTGGCTTGGCGATCTTCTTGGCGTCACGGGCTGGGGCATTCACGGTCGGCGCTGTCATCACCTGTGACGGAGGCTTGGTGGTCTCCTGAGCCGATGGCTTGGCCGGGCGACTGCGGACCGCCGCCGCAGGGCACCTACGCCGCTTTGCCGTCAACGACATCCCTTCGGATGCCGTTGACGGTTGCGTAGGGCGGGGTTCAGCCGAGGTCGAAACGATCGGTATTCATGACTTTGGTCCAGGCGGACACGAAGTCGGTCACGAACTTTTCCTTGGCATCGTCGGCGCCGTAGACCTCAGCAATGGCCCGCAGTTGGGAGTTCGACCCGAAGATGAGATCGCACCGGGTAGCCGTTCCCTTCAGGTCGCCGGTCGCTCGATCCCGACCTTCGAACTCGTCGTTTGACTCCCCGACGGCGTGCCACTCGACGGTGTAGTCGAGCAGGTTCACGAAGAAGTCGTTGGTGAGCGAGTCGACCTTGTGGGTGAAGACCCCGTGCGAAGAACCACCGCTGTTCGTGCCTAGCACCCGCATACCGCCGACGAGCACTGTCATCTCCGGGGCGCTCAGCGTCAACAGCTGTGCTCGGTTCACCAACAGTTCCTCGGCGGCCTGGACTTGTCCTTCACTGAGGTAGTTCCGGAAGCCGTCGGAGGTGGGCTCAAGCGGTGCGAACGACTCGATGTCGGTTTGCTCCTGAGATGCATCTGTGCGCCCCGGCGTAAACGGAACCGTGATTTCGTATCCCGCGTTTTTTGCCGCCGCTTCAACGGCGGCACACCCGCTGAGCACGATCAGGTCGGCCATCGACACAGTGGTACCGGAGGCGTTGAACGCCGCTTGAACCCCCGCCAAGACGTCGAGGATCCGATGCAGTTCGGGCGGGTTGTTGGCGGCCCAACCATTCTGCGGAGCGAGGCGAATACGGGCACCGTTGGCGCCGCCACGTTTGTCGCTGTTGCGGAACGTCGACGCCGAAGCCCACGCAGTTGACACGAGATCAGCGATGCTTAGCCCCGAAGCCAGCACGCTTGCCTTGAGCGACGCAATGTCGTCGTTGCTGATCACTTCGAGGTCGGCGGCGGGGACGGGGTCCTGCCAGATGAGCTCTTCGGCGGGGACCTCCGGGCCGAGATAGCGGGCGACGGGGCCCATATCCCGGTGGGTGAGCTTGAACCAGGCCCGGGCGAAGACGTCGGCGAACTCCGCCGGGTTCTCGTGGAAACGCCGCGAGATCGGTTCGTAGAGGGGGTCCATCCGAAGTGCCATGTCGGCGGTGGACATGATGGGGGCGTGCGAACGCGAGGGATCGTGGGCGTCGGGAACGGTGCCTTGCGCCTCGGGATTGATAGGCGTCCATTGCTGGGCACCGGCGGGGCTGTGGGTGAGCTCCCACTCGTAGCCGAAAAGCATGTCGAAGTAGGTGTTGTCCCAGGTGATCGGGGTGGGTGTCCACGCCCCTTCGAGGCCGCTGGTGGTGGTGTCGACGCCCTTGCCGGTGCCGAAGCTGTTCTTCCAACCGAGCCCGAGTTGATCGATCGGTGCTCCCTCTGGCTCCGGACCAACTAGGTCGGGGTCGCCGGCGCCGTGAGCTTTGCCGAAGGTATGCCCACCGGCCACGAGCGCCACGGTTTCTTCGTCGTTCATTGCCATGCGAAGGAAGGTCTCACGGATATCGCGGGCCGATGCCAGCGGATCCGCCACACCGTTCGGACCTTCCGGGTTCACGTAGATCAGGCCCATCTGCACGGCACCGAGCGGGTTCTGGAGTTCCCGGTCGCCGCGATAGCGCTCATCGCCGAGCCAGGTGGTCTCGGGGCCCCAGTAGATGTCTTCTTCGGGAGCCCAGACGTCGGCGCGTCCGCCGGCGAAGCCGAAGGTCTCGAAACCCATTGACTCCAAGGCGACGTTGCCGGCAAGCACCATCAGGTCGGCCCACGAGAGCTTCCGGCCGTATTTCTGCTTGATCGGCAGCAGCAGTGCCCGGGCTTTGTCGAGGTTGCCGTTGTCGGGCCAACTGTTGAGCGGGGCGAAACGCTGGGTGCCGGAGGACGCCCCGCCCCGACCGTCGGCGATGCGGTAGGTGCCGGCGCTGTGCCAGGTCATGCGAATGAAAAACGGTCCGTAGTGGCCGTAGTCGGCGGGCCACCAGTCCTGTGAATCGGTCATCAAGGTGGTGAGGTCCTGTTTCACGGCCTTGAGGTCGAGGGTCTTGAACTCCTCTGCGTAGTTGAAGTTCACGTCCATAGGATCGGCCATCGGGTCGTTCTGGTGAAGGACCCGGAGGTTCAACTGGTTCGGCCACCAGTGTTGAATTGCCGTAGACCCAACGGCGTTCTGGGCGGCGTGCGGCCCGGCCATCACGGGGCACCGGCCGGGGGTGTCGTTGATCTCGAGGGCGTTCGACTCAGACATTTTTACTCCTTGCGTTGGGGCGAGTTGCGGGTTTGGTGGTTGGCAGGGCTTTGCTGTTGGGAGCGGATTTTCGGCACGGCAAGCAGACTCCCCAATAGATGACCTCCGCTTCGTCGATTTCGAAACCGTGGTCGTCGCTGGCCGTAAGACACGGAACCGCTCCGACCGCGCAGTCGACATCGACCGTGGTGCCACAAGTCCGACAGATCAGGTGGTGGTGGTTGTCCGCCACTCGATCCTCGAATCGGGCGGCCGAACCGGCGGGCTGAATCCGGCGGACGAGCTGTTTGTCGACCAATACGCCGAGGGTGTCGTAGACCGCTTGTCGAGAGACTGTTCCGATTCGAGCACGAACATCGTCGGCCAATTCATCGGCCGTCGCATGGGGACGTGACGACACCGCCCCCATGATGGCCAGTCGTTGTGCGGTCACTTGCACTCCGTGCCGGCGCAACACTTGATCGACGGATTCATCCACCATGAAGGTATCTCACATATTCTGGACAAAGTCAATAACTTGTTTGAGTCTGGTTTACCCGTGGGGCAATCTGTGCGCTCGGCCGGAGAACTTTGGCGGTGAAGGTGCGTCGTGGTTTCATCAAAAAACAACTGGCGATCTGCGGTCGTCTTCCTGGCGCCGAGAGCGCTCGGTCCCGGGGGTACCGGCGAACACCTGCCTACGCCGGACACTGTGCGATCGTGCCAGAGTTGTTGTCATCAATGGCGAGCCGGGCTCGGGAAAACAGCGCTCGGGCGATGCTTGCTCACGAAGCTTTTCCTCTCGGCCGTCCCGTATCACTTCGGCGCGAATGACGACTCCGACTGTTCGAGGTGGGCGAGCGTTCGAGCGAGTACCAGCACCTCGTCGTCTTGCGTGGAAACGACGGTCGCTTCGGGCCAGGTGACAGAGTCCGCCGTCATCATGGCGGCGACGTGGGGGTCGGCGTCCGAGGCGTCGGTTCCGCGGGCTCGACGAACACGGATTCGCTTGGCGGCCGTCTCCGAAGGAATCGTGCACCGAAGCTCGGTGATATGACTATGCGCTTCTGAAGCCAGCGTTCTGGCGGCGATTCGGTGGTTGGGATCAACGAACGACGCGTCGATGACGACCGACCGTCCGAGCTCGAGTTGCTGACGCGCTTGATGCATGAGCTCGGCGTACGTGCCGGTGGTGCTCGACGGTTCATAGATACCGGCGCCGAATGGCGCCGCCGCCGAAGTTGACGGGTCGAGCCCGTGGAGTTCTTTGCGGATCACATCGGAGCGCATCACCTCGATTCCGAGTGAGCGGCCGATCCCCGAGGCAACGGTTGACTTTCCGGTGCCCGGTAAACCCCCGACGATGATCACCCGAGGTTGCGCATCACGAAGCGCCCGATCGCACAGCGACAGCAACTCGACTGCCCGTTGCCGAGCCTGTTGACTGCGGGGATCCGCTTCCGGCAACTGGGACGCGAGCAGGCAGGACACCTTCGAGCGCACCTGCGCCCGATAGGCGACATAGAAACGCAGCAGGTTGCGCGGGATCGGCGCCGTTGCGGTCTCGTGGTACGCCGTGAGCAAACCATCGACGAGCGGAAGCGCGCCGAGCCGTTCCAAGTCCATCACGAGAAAGGCAAGGTCGTTGGCCACGTCGCCGTAACGGAACGTGTCGCAAAACTCGATGCAGTCCAGTACCCGGGGGCCATCGTCGAGGCAGAAGACGTCGTCGGTCTGGAGGTCGCCGTGGCCATCGCAAATCGCACGATCGGCGATCCGGCTATCGAAAAGGGCGTGGCGGCCGGCGATGAACTCGTCGGCGGCGACGACGCATCGTGCGAAGGTGTCGGCGTCGAGAATGTCGCCGACGAAGGGGCGCATCTCGGCGAAATTGTCGTGCCAGAGTCCGGAAATGACTTCCGGTGATCCGGCGGTGTCGATGGCCGTCGATCTCGTGGCGTCGGCGTGGAAACGGGCGAGCAGGTGGCCCAGGTCGGTGAGTGCGCTGGGAACCCGCTTGTCGCCGGCGGCAACGAGGGTGGACAAACGGCGATCGGTAGGAAGCCGTTGCATCACTACGAGGTGATCGCATGGCTGTCCATCGGGTCCGGCTACGTCGGCCACGCCGAGATACACATCGGGAGCAAGGCGCCGGTTCAATTCCACCTCCCGATGACAGATCGTCTCGCGGTCGGCGCGAAGGCGGAGGTCGACAAAGGGAAAGTGGACTGGCTTCTTGAGTTTGTAGGCCCGGTCGCCAACAAAAAAGATCGTTGAGATATGGGTCTCAATCACCGTGGCGGCCGGGGGAGTCTCGGCGGGGATTCGAGGTTCTGGTGTCGTCTTGGTGCTCAATGGTGCCGCCGCGGCTCGACCGCCATCGTGCGCAGCGAAGGGCCGGCGGCTTTGGCGGATAGCGGGCGACAGATCACCACCACGGGGTCGGCCTCGCGGGGTTGGGTTCGGTAGCGGGGGAACTTCTGCCCGAAGGCCTCCAGGGCATCGTCGACTGTCTTCGGGTCACGGCTGTGGTGGTGGGCTTGTCCGGTCATCTGACGCCAGGTGCGGCGGAAGGGCAGGAGATTGGTGCTCAACAAGCGATGGAACGGCGATTGCACGATGAGCGCCACCGCACGATTGGCGGCGCTCATCGCTGGGCCCGGGGGTGGACGCCAAAACGACGGCCACTGATGCGGTCGAGTGGAACGGTGACGAAGAAGGGTGCGTCGGTGAGCACCCATGGCCGTAGCGGCAGCGTTCGTGCCCATTCGAGCACGACGGGATCCTCCACCAGTTGTGACCGCCCCTGCGCGAGCACACTCCACCCCGTGTGGTTCATCGGGTCGAAGTCGTCGGCTTCAAAGGCGACGATGTTGTGGCTCATCGCGGCTTCGAACTTGGTGCCATGTCCCACTCGAAGGACGATCACCTCCGGCGCATCCTCGTCGGCTTGGGCCACGACGAAGTTCACGGGGAAGATCACGGGAAGCGCGCCGACGGAGATACCGACTCGGCCGACGGGCGTCGTGCGGAGCATGTGCAAACACGAGTCTCGGTCAAGGGACTCGGTTCCGTTGCGGTCGAACGTCGGGCTGATCATGGGCTTCGAATCCTCGGGCCGTCCCACCAAAGATGACGACACCTTTGCCTGCATAATCATTCGTCCGGATGGGGCTGCACCAGGGTCCGGGGGCACATCGGCATGGGACCTTGGTCACTTTCGGGTTCGCATGGTCGTGTCGCGCTTCGAGCGCAAGTCAGTTGTTGGTGAAGCGACTCAGAAAGGTCCAGGCATCGCGTGTTGCGTCGATGTCAAACGTGGTCGGACCCACGATCTTGCCGATCGACTTGCTGAACTCGCTTGATGGCCACGAATGCCCCCCGCCGACGATGATGTAGAACTCGACGTCGGCGCCGGCGGGGCACCGGTAGACCCGATGGATCACCTCGGCGGTCACGTTCGTGTCGGTGGGCTCGGCATCGCAACCGTTGCGTTTGGCGAACGCCGCTGCGCTGGCAGGGTAGCCAGGACCCCCAAGCTCAGCGGGAGGACGGGTGGTGGTCGGCCCCTCAGTTGTGGCGGCACCGCCGGGAATTGCCGACACGTCGACGCCCCCGTTGAAGAGAAGAATCGGGTCGATTGTGCCGTGGAAGGTGACGATCGGTACGGGACGACTCGGTTGGCAGGAATCCGAGTCGGTGAGGCCGGCCACGGGAGCGGCAGCGGCGATGACGTCAGCCCGCTGGCAAAGCAAAATGGACGTGAACATTGCGCCGTTCGAGAGTCCGGTGGCGTAGATGCGTGACGTGTCCACGCAAAGGGCGGAACCGATTTCCTTCAGGACTACGTCGAAGTAGGTGAGGTCGTCATTCGAAGGGGACGCGGGGTTGGCGTTCCATCGCAGCGGTGTGCCCGTACCGTGAGGAAAGACGGCGATGAATCCCTTTTCCTCTGCCAATGCGGAGTAGTTGCTCATTTTGGCGTGGACTTCCGCTCCCTCCATCAAACCGTGGAAATCGAACACCACAGGGAGCGGGGCCTTGCCATCGTGCGCGTTCGGCACCGTGAGCAGGTAGCGGCGGGCAACATCGTTGACGGTGAGGGTGCGTTCGGCTTCGACGGATGGACTGGGGGTGACCTTGCCGCAACCGGCCGAGGGTTTCATGGCTGGCAATCCGGCAACGGAGGCGGTCGAGGAGGCTGTCGTCGCCGACGGTGATGAGCCCTTCGTCGGCGCCGACGTTCCTGTTCCAGCAACACTGTTGGCTTGGCCCTCGGTCGTGCTCTTGGCGCACCCGCCACTGAACAGCAAGAGGGCAGCGGCAAAGACGGCCAACCGTGTGGTGGTTCGGGTGTCGGTGTGGTGACGCATGGTGATTCCTCGGATCATTGTCGTCCTGTTGCACGATCGTTGACGGTGGGTGTGGACGGGGCGAAGAACGCGCCGACGGCCATGTCGATCACGTTGTTTCGGAAGTCTTCGTGCGGATTTCCCCGCCAACTGCCAGAGGGAATCGGATCCGCGGCCTCGAGGTTCCGGGCGCGGTCGGCGCACAACTGCAGTGTGGTGAGAAGCGTGGTCATGAGCCGTTCAACCGCCCGTCGGCGGTTTCGAGGTCCTCCGACAAGTCCCGCATACTCAGGCGACTGTATTCGTTCGTAACCTGCATCGCGAGTCGACTCACGCAAACCTCCGTACGCCGAGTTGTTGCCTGAGTAGGAGTCTTCGCGAGGGTTCGGTACTGTGCCGCGCTTCCATCATGGGGCCGCAACGGTGTCACGGGCACTTGTCAAGCCAACCGCGGCGCAGGCGTTGGTGGCGGTGCCGGTATCGGCTTTTCTGGGTAACAAATGGGGTCTCGCCCAACGAGCACCGTCACCTGGAACACGGTCTTCGTGTCCGGCTGGGTTGGAGGGGGCTGGCCATGCCCGGAAAGCCTCGCCGGGAGCTGAACCGCAAGCGTGACGCTTCGACGGCAGTCAGCGGTCTGGAAGTTTCGGGCTGAGGCATCCGTCGAGAGCCTCACGCCACTTATGTAGTGGTACCCCGCCTCTTGCAGCCAAGAAGTGTAAAAGTCGTAGATCAGTGCCTGGTCGTCAGGGCTGACAAACATAATGGTGCAGATCCCATCGGACATCAGATTCTCATCTTGGCCCCCGCGAGAGTAGATAGAACTGTTCGGGTAGGGATGATTGGCCTCTTGTTGTTGGCAAACGAAGTCGCCAGTAGCGTTACCCTTCGGAAGGCCACGCCCGAGTGTGCCAACGGAACTCCCGTTGGAGCTGCTTGCTTGGGGGTCTGCTGAAGGTGGGTTGGTGGTGGAACAGGCGCACGCTGTGGCGATCAACGCCGTCAGGCAGGCAGTGGCGTAGTGGTGGAGTTGAATCGCTATTCGCCGGCCTCGAACGTACCCATGTTGGTGACCGTCATCGTCGTGGCGGCGCTCGAAGCGGGCTGGACGGTGTACCGAATGGTTTGCAGCCATGCACTCACTCCGCTTCTCTGGTTCAGTCCACCATCGCCGACGTTCGTCACGTCTTTGATGGTGCTTGGAATGCTTGATTCCATGCCGCGGGTTTCGACGATATCAGCGCACGACTCGCCGCCGTCCCCGCCAACTTCGCCGATTGCAGGCCCGATTCGGTTGTACGGTCAGCCCCTCGTGAGCTTGGGCATGCGCGTCTACCCGAAGCACGCTCTTCGTTGTCAAGGGGAGACCAGTTCGATGATGTCTGCCCAACCCCCATCGTCGGCCCGTGCAACCACATGGTCGGCTCGGGCCAAGGCGTCGACGTGGCCGTCCTCCGGTACCACGGCGATCGCCGCGCCATCGAGGAGTTCGATGTCGTTCGGGCCGTCACCGATGGCGAGCACGGCGCCCTGATCAATGTCGTGTCGCTGGCAATAGGCGACCACGCCGTCCCACTTCGACTGCCGGGGTGGGGCCACGGTGATTGTGAACCCCCCGTATTGACGGTCACGATCGACATGGGTTGACGCCACCATCGATAGCTCTGCACCGATGGTGAACGCCACCTCTTCGGTGGTGCCGAGAAGGCTGAACGCCAGTATCAGACGCGAGGCGACCACGTCGTCGAGCGGTCCGATACCGAGGTCGTCGCCGAAGCTGACGATGTGGTCGGGATGGGTTGACGGTGTGGAACTGGTCCACACCGAGGGCTCGGAATGATCGACGTACACGCATGGATCAATGGTCCGCCGCTGGAACGCCTGCAACACCGCAAGAGCGACGCTGGGGTCGAAACCGGATCGGTGGAATCGTTCACCCGTTTGGAGATCAAGCCCCAACGCACCGTTGAGCACAACGGCGGCTGGGGCGAGCCCGAGTAGCCCGAGTAGCTCGAGTGGTTCCCGAGTGGTTCCCGAGTGGACCGAACCCGTCGGCCGGTGGCCACGAGCAGCGGAACGCCGAGGTCGGAGAGTTGGGCCAGCGCTTTGGTAGTGCGGGGATGTACCCGGTGAGACTGTTCCCACAACGTGCCATCGAGGTCGGTGACCACCAACGCAATCGGCTCCGTCATGGGTGTTCGCTGAGTCCTCGCCACCGGCCGAGACTAACGGGACAGATTGCCTACTCCCGGGTAACGGACATGCCAGCGACCAATGGGGTGGAGGGGCTGGGATACAGTCCGATAGTGGACCATTTCGTTAAAGCTGGCGGCGCTCGTGGTGACGGACGGGATGCGAAGAAGGCCACGTTGCCGTGCCGATCACTGGGTCGCCTCGTGGGAGCGGGGGTGCGAACATGACCAAGATCTACTGGTACGCCCCATTCGACAACGCCGGCGAGCTGAGCTTGGCCACCGCCACTGCGGCCCTGATCGAAGAGGATTCGCTCACGGTGCAGAGCTGTTGGAGTCGTTTCGGCGTTCCGCTTTCCACCGATGCACCGGGTTCATTCGACCTCGTCCGCGACCTGCCGGAGCCGGCCGGAGAGGGAGGCGGACGGCGAGGTTTCCTCGACCGTGGGCGCGTGGCGCGCGAGCGCGCCACGCTGAGAAAACGCCTCCTTCAGTCGCGACGGTTCGATCTCATTCACCTCCATACCTACAATCCGTTCACCGACTGGTACGCCATTCCTGCCATCGCCAAACAAACGCCGTTCGTGGTGCAGTCGGTACACAACGTTCGGCCTCACGAACGGATCCTGCCTGCGCCGCTCGAAACGATGTTGCTACGGCGCGGCTATCAGGCGTGCACCCGGCTTCTCGTCGCGCACGAGCACCTACGGGATCAGTTGGTCCGTGAGTTCGACGTGGCCCGGTCGCGGGTTCGTGTGGTCCCACTGCCGGTGCTGCGTGATGCGTTCGCTCCACCGGAGCATCTACGTACCGACCCCGTCGACCGAGGGGACCGTCTCACTCTGCTGTTTTTCGGGACGCTGCGGCCCAACAAAGGCATCGATGTGCTGTTGCGAGCGATCGAACGCACGAAAGGAAAGCTTGACGTGCGGTTCGTGTTCGCCGGCCGGGGGGATCCCGCACTCGAGGACATGATCCGCAAGGCGGCCACGCTCGACGAACGCATCTGCGCCGAGATTGGCTTCGTATCGAACGAGCGCCGGAGCGTGCTCTGGCACGAAGCCGATGTGGTGGTGATGCCCTATGTGGAGTTCAACGCACAGAGCGGCGTATTGCAGGATGCCTATGCCACTTCGACGCCGGTGATCGTGTCTGATGTGGGCGCACTGGGGGCGGCAGTGAAGGCTGATCTCACCGGATGGGTGGTGAAACCCGGCGACGTGGGCGATCTGGTTCGGGTGTTGACCCACGTCGTGGGAGCCGAGAGCGAACGTGACACGGCGGGGGCGAAAGCCCACGAAATTGCTGATGCGCAGGCGCCGACACAGATCGCCGAAATCTACGCCGAGCTCTACGACGAACTCCTGGCCCAGGCGCCGGTGCCGCTGCAGGCTTCCCGACCCCGCTCCTGACGCGCCGCATTCCTGCAAAGCCAGGGCTGGGCGCCGAAGTCACGTGAGGTGGCGGTCGAACCAGGTGAGCGTCTGGCTCCACGCATCGACAGCCACGGTCTCGTTGTAGGCCCCGCCGGTGTCGTTGTTGAAGGCGTGACCGGCACCTGCGTGCACCCGTTTCTCAAAGGTCTTGCCGACCATCGCCGCTTCGAGGTCGGGAATGCCGGCGTTCACGCGAGCATCGGTCTCGCCGTAGTGGGCGAGAATGGCAGCGTTGGTTTTGGCCATGTCGGAGGCCGGCTGCGGAGTGGGGCCGTAGTACGGGACCGCGGCGAGTACGTCGGGCTGGAACGCCGCATACGACAACGTCATGCCTCCGCCGAAGCAAAAGCCGGTGACGCCAAGCTTGTTGTTGAACCCGGGTTGGGTGCGCAGGAAGGCGCGGGCGGCATCGAGGTCGGCGAGACGGTCGGCCACGGGCCCTCCCGTCAACGCAGTCATCACATTCTCCGCCTTCGCCGACCCGCCGGCGCGCGACGCAAGGTCGACCGAGAGGGCGACGTAGCCCACCTTGGCGAGGCGTCGAGCAACATCGCGTATGTGGTCGGTGAGCCCGAAGATCTCGTGAATTACGAGGATGCCAGGACGGTCGCCGGCAACGGTGGGCGTCGCGAGGTACCCGAACAGCGAACCGGCCGGACCCGCAAACGTGACTTCTGCGCCGCGCACATCGGGATCATCCGGACTCACGGAGAGCACACGACCGGCGGGCCCGTTGGTAGGAGGCTTGACGGTGGCGATCGCGACTGTTGCAGGCGCGGCCGCAGAAGCGGTCGTGTCAGTGCTCGCCGCTGCGTCGGTGCCCGACGACCCGGACGACCCGGACGAGGCGGATGAGTTGGATGAGTTGGATGGCGTGGAGGTGCACGAAACAATGAACGCCTGTGCGGTGGCGACCGAGCCACAAATGGCCACGAGGCGAGTGAGCATCTCGCGGCGATCGATCCGGCCTTCACCTTGGAGTTCCACCATCTCGCTGGCGGCATAGGTTTGCATCCAATTGAGATCGTTGGAGGGAACCTGGGAGTGCATGTCCATGGCTCGCACCGTATCCGTCAAACGCCAAGGTGGTCCGCCGGGCAGACTGTTGCTCATGGACCTCTTGCTCTTCGACGTTGTCGGTGAAGCGGTGCGGGCCATGCTGCCAAGCTCGCTGGGGACTGTGCACGTGCAAGCTCGGTCGTACGGCATCAAGGTGTGGACGGGCTCCGAGAAGCCGGGGCGTGAACATTACGAGGCCCAGGTGATCGGCCCGGCGGAGGTCGACGGGGCAACCGTGTTGGCGGTGGAGATCGGGTTTCACGCTGAGCACCCAAAGGAGGCCGACAACGACGCCGTGCTGGATCGACTGGTGGAGTCGGAGTCACGTTGGCGCACGGTGCTCGGACCGGACGCCACCGCCGACGCGTTCCTTGGTCGCGCCATGCACTGGCGGCGACTTTCCGAGACGTGGCCAGACCCTGATTTGAGCGATGCCACGATCGGGTTGGAGATTGCCGGCTGTTTGGTCGACTACGTCACTGTTTTGGAGCCGATTCGTCTCGCCCGTTGATCCCTGCCGGGGCCGACGCACCGCTCGTCGCGTCGGAGCACTCGTCGCGTCATCCCAATGGTTCGCGCCGCCACACGGAGAGCGGACCGAGCAGCGAGAAGCCGTTGCGGCTGGCGGCGGCCAACGACACGTCATCGGCGGTGTACATCACGAGGGGCGTGGCGGGATGTTGGGCGCGGATGTGGGTGCACAACGACGTGAAAACGTCGGACTCCGCGAGAGCTCGCGCAAACACGTTGGTGATGCCCACACCTTCGGGCGTGACGAAGACCACTGCACCGCCACGGATCTCGTGACGATCTCGGGGGAGGGAGGCGCTCAACACCTGCACCCGTGTGTCGCTGAGAAGCGATGCGGAAAAGATGCGGCGAGTCCGGGCGGCATGGGCCCCACCCCACGTTCGTTCCCATTGCCGGAGCGAGCGGTCGTCATCGATGCGGCGCCACGTGAGCGGCGGTGCCGAAATCTCGTCGTCGGTCGAGGGGCCGCCTTCCACCGGTAAGGCATCAAGCCAGGTGGCGTCGAACAGCCGATGAAATCCGAAATCCGAAAGGTTGAGTTCGCCGAACGAGTCCTTTACTCCCCAGTCCGCGCGGGCCACCGCGTCGATGCTCGGTACCCGTTCGGCCACAACCGCAGGATCCACGCCGCGTGTGAGCGTGATGGCATTGGGGTAGAAATCGGGCATCGAGCCGTCCGCCCACCACGCATCTTGGTCGGTGCTGGTCGTTACGGCGTGGGATCGGGCCATTGCTGCGCACCACGCGACGTTGTTGTCGATGGCGATCCGGAGGCGGTTTTCGTGCAGCATCAACCGAACCTCAGATGACCTGGCATGTACAGAGTGATTGGAACCGGTCGGGGTCGATCCCGACCAGCCCGAGCCACACCTCGTCGTTGTGTTCGCCAAGCTTGGGAGCGCTGTCGGGGACGGGCACCGGCTCGCCCACGAACCTCGGAAACGGCGCCTGCTGGCGAACCTCGCCGATCGTAGAGTCGGAAACGGTCACCAGTTCGCCGCGTTCGATGATGGGAGGATCGGCGGCGGTGTAGGCGGCGGTGTAGGCGGTAGCCACGGGAACATCATGGGCCACACACCGAGCCTCGATTTCCTCCCGGCCGAGCGTGGAAGTCCACCGAGCCACGAGGTCGTTGATCTCATCGGAGCGGGCCGCCCGTTGGGCGAGCCCGGCGTAACGCGGATCGTCGACGAGGTCCGGCCGATTCATTGCGGCGCACAGCCGTTGAAGTTGGTGTCGGACCCGGCGACGATGCACACGTAGTTGCCGTCGGCCGTGGGGTAGTTGTCGAGCGGCGCAGAGGTGGCAAGGCGGTTGCCTTCGCGTTCCCGCACGATGCCGAGACGGTGATACCCGGCAATCGTCCACTCCAGTGTCCGCAGAACCGATCCGTAGAGAAAGGCATCCACGACCGCCCCTTCGCCCGTGGCGCGAGGTCCGGCATCACGTCGGTAGAGCGCAGCGAGCGCGGCCTGCGACGCGAACACCCCCGTGAGGTAGTCGCTCACGGTCACCCCAACCCGAACGGGAGGCCGGTCCGGGTAACCCGTGAGATGCAGCAGACTGCCGTAGCCGATCCCGAGCCGATCGAGCCCCGGTCGAGGCGAGTTTGGTCCGCTCTGACCGAACACAGAGATGCGCACCATCACCAATGATGGATCGAGATCGTCCGGGCCCACATGCCACCGTTCCATCGTTCCCGGACGGAAGTTTTCGCAAACCACGTCGGCGTGACCGCATAGCTCCCGAAAGAGCTGCTGCCCTTCCGGGGTGCGCAGATTGCTGGTGACACCTTTTCGACCCCAACCTTCGCCGCTCCAAAACAGGGAGTAGCCGCGTGCGTCGGCGTCGTGGGGGTCGGGCACGAACGGTCCGATCTCCCGCATGAAGTCGCCCTCGCCCGGCTGCTCAACCTTGATCACCTCGGCCCCGAGTTCGCCGAGCAAGCCGGCGCAGAACGGCGCTGCGATGCGGGTACCGACGTCGATCACGCGAAGGCCGTTTAGTGGACCGGCCTTCGGGGGAGAGACCGTTGGTGGGGGTGATGTCACGTCGGCGCGCCGCCCTCACCGCGTGCGGCGAACACCTCGCGCATCGAACCCATCTGCTCACGATCGGCCAGGCGACCGAGGGCGGTAGCGGTGTTGTGCGTGAAGTGGTGGGCCATGAAATGGAAGTTCCAGGCGTTGCGTTTTCCCATCAGTTCGAACGTGTGGTTGATGGAGTCCTTAGGTGCGTTCGGCGGTAACCGGTGGCACGAGGGCCACCTTGGAGGCCAGGGCGTAGGTGTCTTCGAGCAGCCCGATCTCGCGGCACCACCCGGTTCACCATGCCGAGGCGCCGGGCATCCCGCGCATCAATAGCGTCCCCGGTGATCAAAAGTTCCTTCGCCTTGCGGATACCCAACTCCCAGAGTTCCACCAGAAGCTCCACCCGGCACCGGTCATGCGGGCGACGGGGTTGGAGAAGGAGGCGTCATGGGCGGCGACGATCAGGTCGCCTATGGCGGTGAGCATCATCCCGGCGGCGATGCATTTGGCCTGCACGGCAACGATCGTAGGTTTGGGGAAGGCATAGATGCGCAGGCACTGGTCGAAGTACATCTGGCGTTCGTCGCGGAACTTGCCCTCGGCGGTAGCCCGACGAGCCTGACGGTCCAGGTCGGCACCGGGGCCGACGAACTCCTTGAGATCGTGGCCGGGTGAGAAGTGCCGGCCTACGGCCGCCGATCGTCTGTTGGATCGCGTTGGTGCCGGCGAACACGGAGGCGGGTTAGTAGTACAGCTAACTTCGTTGCGAGCAACCGTCGCCTGGATTGGGGTGCGCATCGCACCACAGCGGAGCGGCATCGCCGAGCACGGCCATTGCCGTGTCGTGCAGCCGTTTGCTCATTTCGCTCCAGCACAACTTGCACCGTCTTCCGGGCCGAGTTGTTCCCGCGCTGCATTCGGGAGAGCGATCGTCGGGTGTGGAGTGGAAAGGTCGTACCTCGACGTAGGCATCCGCAAGCCGCTGCTGGAGGCGATGGTCGAGGATGGCGTCGTTGCCAATGGCGAGCCGGTACAGCTCCTCGAGGAGTTGTAAGTGGATGACGAGTTGACGGGGATTGATGCCCCGCTCGTGGGTGACCGTGTTCTGTGAAACGCGCCAGCCATCGTGCACGGCACCGATCACCTGGGAATCAGGCACGAACACCCGGTCGAAGAACACCTCGTTGAAGTCGTGTTCGTCGGTGATTTGGCGGGGGCGACGGCACGTCACAGAAGGGCTGCGCATGTTCAGGGCAAAGGCGGTGATCCCCGCTTGTTTGCGGTTGGCAGGGTCGTGGTCGGTTCGGGCGAGAAGCAAACCCCAGTCGACGAACTGGACGTAACTCGTCTACACCTTTTGACCGGTGATCAACCAGCCCGGTTCGCCCCCGGTTGCGGGGCCGCCAGCGTCGGGATCGGCGCGGGTGGCCTGAGTGGAACGTGAGGCAAGGTCGGACCCGGCGTTGGGTTCGCTGAACAGCTGGCACCAGAGCGTGTCGGCGCGAAGGATGTCGGGCAGCCAACGGGCTTGCTGTTCGGCGGTGCCGTGCGCCAGCAGGGTCGGACCAACCAGGTTGATGCCGATGCGGCCCACCAGTTCTGGGGCGCGGGCGCGGGCGCGGGCGAGTTCCTTTTGCACGATGCGGAACATCTCCTGCTCGGGAGCGGGGGCACAGGTCCATCGGTCGCGAACCTTTACCTGACGTTTACGTCAGTTTCGAAGGCTAGGCCGCGGTAGGTGCCGCAGTGGACGTCGAGTTGAGCGCCGAACAACAGGCGCTGCACGACGCGGGTCCATCTCGATGTCGGCGGGGCTTCGATGCCGATGTCTCGTCGGCCATGGTTGCACAGGGTTGGTTGTGGGTGTTCCCGAGGCGTTGGGAGATCTCGGCCTTGGGTGGGTTGAGTTGAGTGTGGTGCTCGAAGAGACGGGTGCTCACCTGGCCGCAACTCCGCTTCTTCAACAAGTCGTCGCGCTCGATGTCCTCACGCGCGCCGCCTCGGCCGGTGCGAGTGCTCGGCGATCGGGAACCCACGCGGCGGAGACAGCGGCTCGTTGGCTTCCCGCGCTGGTCGCGGGCGAAGTGCGCGCCGAGCAGTCGGTTGGCGGAACATGGACTGTCTCCGGGCGCACGCAGCCGGCGATCTTCGCCTCGCACGCGGCGATTGTGCTCGTGAACACCCCGGCCGGAGTTCTTCTTGTCGACCTCGCCGACGTGTGCGGTCCGCCGGATCGGGAACCCGCCATGGATTTCAGCCGGGCCCTTGACTGGCTGGAGTTCGTCTCGACGCCGGCCGTCCGCATCGGCGACGCCGACGCCGCGACCACACTTTTGGATGCTGGTGCCATCGCTCATAGCTGTGAACTGCTCGGGAGCGACGCTCGCCTCCTCGACCGTTCGGTTGCCTGGGATGGCCGGTAGTTCGGGCAACCCATCGGTTCGTTCCAGGCGGTGAAACTCCGTTGCGCCGACATGCTCGTGGATTGGGAAGGCATGCGCTCGACGGAGCGCTACGCCGCTCGTGTCTGGCCGCGAACCACCCCAACCGATCCGTGGCGGCGTGCTCGGCGAAAGCCTGGTGCTCCGACGCTGGCCTCCGCATAGCCAAGAGTGAACAACGCTGGTGGCGGCTTTCACGCCGCCTTTGTCGACCTGTCGGCCAAAGGCGAAGAGGTATTGATCGCCGAGAACTACACCAGCGCCAGCCGATTGATCGAACTGGTGCTGCCGCACATCGACCATGGCGAGCGAGGAGGGTCGATTGTGAACATCACGTCGATAGAAGGCCATCGTGGTGCGCCGGGGTACGCCACCTACGCGGCGATGAAGGCTGCGCTGGCCAACCTCAGCGTGAGCCTCGCCCTCGAGTTGGCCCCCCGCTTGGTTCGGTTGAAGTGCGTTGCCCCGGACATGATCCCCACTCCGGACATGATCCCCACTCCGGGCATCGAACTCGATCCGATCGACGAACCGCTGCCGGTTTCGACGCCGTTGCCCATTCGTGCATCATCCCGCGATTTCGCCCTCGCCACTCGCTTTCTCGTGAGCGACGCCAGCCGTTTCATCACCGGCACCACCATCCACGATGACGGTGGAAATCTGGCCGGTGGAGGATGGCGTCGGCAACCAAGCGACACCTATCGCACGTGAGTAACGTACCGCCGTGATTCGACCGGCGACGAGGGGGATGTGTTGGCGAGGCTAGATCCACTGGCAGCGGGCGATACCGAGCTGGCGTTAGTTCGCGCCATCGCCGCTATGTCGTTCCCGCCCGAGAAAAAGCACGAGTCCGTCGCTGCTTTTGCCGAAGCTCTCCGCGTAATGGCAATGACCAATGCCAGCTCGACCGGGAAGGCCGTTCTCTACGTTCGGGAGGTCGCCCGTCACTTGCCGATCGTGGTTTTTGGGATCGACGAGAGGGGGCTGCTCACCGAGTGTTTCGGCGGTGGCCTTGAACGTCTCGGCCTGCGCGACGACGACCTCACTGGAGTCGCGGCGGGGGCGTTTGGGGACGCGATCGCCGAGTGGCCGAGTGGTGTGTCAGTGGGCGAAAAGGCCACCAAGATCATCGAAGGCGACGGCGCCAATGGTCCGTTCGTGTTTCACGCCGTAGCCGCCACGCTTGGCGGTGCACAGGTGTTTTTGGGGGTAGCCGTCGATGTCACGTCGCGGCATGAGATCGACCGCGACGCGAGTTGGGAAATCCTGGCCCCGAGTACCGCGGTCGCGGTTGCCAATCGCCGGGAGGCTCGGTTCGAAACAGTTTCGGAACATGTCCCGATCGGGGTGTTTCTGGCTGATGCAGGGGGCGTTCTCACGTACGCCAACCCGGAACTGCTCCGCATTCTTGAGCGCGACTGGAACAGCCTGCGAGAGATGCAAAGTCTCCATGCCGTGATCCATCCCGACGATTTGGCGGCGGCAGCGGTCGCCCTCGACACGGGAGACCGCAGCGCCGAATCTCGTATTTTTGAGGGGCGTATCGTGCGGGCAGGAGGAGCAGCAGTCTCGGTGCGTATCCGTATGGTCACCCTCTACGACGATGACGGGGAGAGTCGATAGCCTTCGGGAATCGTCGGAAGTGTGGCGGAAATCACCGAATTTGTGGCCGCTGATGTGCGCCAGCGTGAACGGGAAGAGCGCACCAGGGCGATCTTGGAGACTGCCGGTGAAGCGATCGTGAGCTGCGGCGAGGACTACAAGATTATTGAGTTCAATGCCGCCGCGGAGCGCATGTTCGGCTACGACTCCGACGATGTGATCGGTCGGTTGGCGTGGCCGGAGCTGATTCCCCACCCCCAACGCAACTACATCGTGCAGCATTTCGACGACTACCTACGTGGCACTTCGGGCAAGTTCGTCGGGAAGGGTGCGTTCGAGATACCCGGCTTGAGAAACGATGGCACCCACGTGGCGATGGAGGTCGCGATCACCGAGGTGCAGGCCAGTGCCCAACGCATCTTCACGGTGGTTATGCGCGATCTCACCGAACGCAAAGTGCTCGAACGGGAGCTGGAACGACGCAGCACCCACGACGACCTCACCGGACTTCCGAACCGTGTGCTGCTGTTCGGTCAACTCGAAGCGGCCCTCTCTCGAGCGAACCGCCACGACTCGTCGGTGGCGGTGCTGTTCGTCGACGTCGACCGGTTCAAGCTGGTCACCGAGTCACTCGGGCATCGAGCCGGAGACGATTTGATTGTGCAGGTTGCCCGCCGTCTCGAAGCTGCCGTGTCCTCGGCCGTGGCCATCACTCGGTTTTCTGAAGACCAGTTTGTGATGTACATCGAGGACATCAACGACATCAGCGACGCCGTCGATGCCGCCGCGGCGGTGGTCGAGTCCATCAACGATCCGTTCGAGGTGGCGGGCGACGAGGCGTTCGTGGGTGCCACCGTCGGGATCGCCTTCGCTCCCAACGGGGTCGGTACAGCGGAGACCTTGGTGAGCAATGCCGACGTCGCCATGAGTCGGGCGAAGGAGCACAGCGTCACCCGCTACGAGGTGTTCGACGCCGAGATGCGGGCCCGTGTCGACTCGCAACGACGGCTGGAGATCGCGATGCGCCATGGCATCGAACGGGGGGAGTTCGAGCTGTATTACCAGCCCATCGTGTGGCTTGGCACGGGGGCACCCCGAGGGGTTGAAGCGTTGGTTCGATGGAACCATCCCCGGTTGGGTTTTCTCGCTCCAGGAGAGTTCATCCCGGTGGCCGAGGACAGCGAACTCATCCTTCCTCTTGGCCAGTGGATCATCGAGAAGGCCTGCTGGCAGCAAGCATCGTGGGCGCGACGGTTCCCGGAACAGCCGTTGATGATGTCGCTCAACCTCAGCGGTCGGCAGCTCACACAACCGGGCTTGGCCGAAATAGTGCGGGCGGCGATCGAGGAGAGCGGGGCCGATCCCCACATGATTGTGTGCGAGATCACCGAGACCATGCTCTTGCACGACGTGGAGATGGCTCTCGCCACGCTGCAGGAGCTGAAAACGATCGGTGTTCGAGTGGCTCTGGACGACTTCGGCACCGGATACTCTTCGCTTACCTACCTCTGCCGATTCCCGATCGACATCGTGAAGGTCGACCGCAGCTTTGTGAGCCAACTTGGTACCGCTACCCCCGATGCCACCATCGTGGAGATGGTGGTGAACCTGGCCCGCACGATGCAGCTCGACGTCGTGGCCGAAGGAGTTGAGACGGAACGTCAGCAGAGGCTACTCAAGGCCATCGGCTGCCCCCTCGGGCAGGGGTATCTCTTCGCCAAACCCTGTTCTGCGGCGGGCATTGAAAAGTCGATCATGGGCGTGGCGGATTCCGATCTCACCGAGCAGGTGGATCTCATCGAGCCGGTCGACTTGTCGGAGCCCGTCGTGCTGTTGGGTGAGGCAGTGGCACCGCTCGGCGTTGGCGACGAAGGCGCCGCATTCTTCGAAGAGCTGGCCGGATTCAGCGACGAGGATTGAGGTGGTGAGCAAAACGTCTCCCAGGGAAGAGATCCGGCACTTGCTTGCGTCGTACTGTCAGCGGGATGACGACCGCGACTTCGACGGATTCGGAGAGCTTTTTCTTTCGGATGCCGAGTTCGTGGAGATGGGACGCACCCACGTCGGAGCGGCGGCGATTCGGGAGTTCATGGAAGGCGCCCAACCCCCGGACCGGCGGGGTAAACACATCACTTCGAATACCCTGATCAGCCTCGACGCTGCCGCCGACGTCGCGTCGATCTCGACCCACTACCTCTTCGTCGATACCTCGCTGAGCGTCACCTCGGCCGGCCGCTACGTCGATCGGGTGGCGTGCTCTATTGGCGGAGCGTGGCGATTCGCCCGGCGCGAGATCCAGTTTCTAGGTACGTGACCGGTCCGCCATGCCGTCACATCCCGTCGATGAATCGCTTTCTCCCCGCCACGACATCCCCCGTGGTGGTCGCAGCGGGTTTGTGATTGTCGAAGAGCGCCAGGTGCACTATCTGGAGTGGGGTCATCGAGAGCTGCCCCCGGTGCTCTGCCTCCATGGAGGGGGTCAGACTGCATATATGTTCGAGGAGGTCGGGGCAGCAGCAAGCGATCGATTTCACCTGCTCGCCCCGGACCTCCCAAACCACGGTGACTCCGATCCAATCGATGAGGGATTCGGACCGTGGGGGATCGCCAAGGCGATGGTCCCGCTCATGGACGCCTTTGGATTCGATCGGTTCACGCTGGTTGGAGCATCACTGGGCGGGCTCACCTCGATTCGCATGACTGAGTTGGTAGCCGACCGGATCCTCTCGATCGCCCTCATCGACGTAGGGCACAAGCTCGAGCCCGAAGGCGTCCGCAAGATCGTTGATTTCATGCGAGCGCACGAATCATTCGCATCGCTCGACGACGCCGCCCAGCAAATCAGCCAGTACCTCCCGCAACGCAAGGCGGTCCGGCCGGAAAGTTTGAGCCGGAACCTTCGTGAACGCGCGGACGGGCGATGGGTGTGGAAACACGGGTTTGGCCAACGCCTGCGGGGCGGGGAAGAACATACGCACCCCGCCGACAACCTTGAGCAGTTCCTTGATGGCATCGAGGATGCCGCCCGGTTGATCACGTGCCCGGTGCTCGTCCTACGAGGCCAGAAAAGTGATGTCCTGAGTGAGGCGGGAGCCGAAGCGTTGACCTCGGTGATTCCGGGGGCTCGCCTCGTGGTGGTGGAGAAAGCCGGTCATTTGGCCGCCGGAGACAACCCTGAATCGACAACCGCGCTGATCGTGGATTTTCTTGTCGACACGTGCACCCCCCCACCCACCGCTCGGTAGCCCATCAGGAAGGCTTCTTGGCGCGAACGATGAGCGTGAACTTGTCGTCGACCACGGCGGTGTCGGTTCCGGCGTCGCGCCAGGTCGTCTGCATCACGCAGAACTCGATCACGGCGCTCGAGGTGTCCTTTTCGTAGAGCTCGCTGATCGTGCGGCGGCCGATCAGTCGCTGTCCACCTTCGGCGCGTCGTGGTAAGAGAGCTCCTGCTCGCCGGGGAGGATCATGCCGCGGGTCCGTAGGTCACCGATCGGCAGGCCCTTCAACTCGTCAAGGGCCATGCGTGGCGGCCTCCTGTGGTGAGGGTCAGATCGGCAGTTGGTGTTTGAACGCTTTGCCGGTGGGGTTGCGGGGAAGGGAATCGACCAGCGTGATTCGGCGGGGACACTTGGAGTCGGTGAGCCGTTCGTGGCAGATCGTCTCGATGTCGGCCGGGTCGAGAACGACATCAGGAAGGGCCACGACGAAGGCGGCGACGTCTTCGTCGCGTACGGGATGGGGGAGGCCGGCGACGGCCGCTTCAAGGATGCCGGAATGTTCGATCAATACACCTTCGACGTCGTTGGCGTAGATGGTGTTGCCGCCGCGCATGATGACATCCTTCGTGCGGCCGACGACATAGAGGAAGCCGTCCTCGTCGAGGAAACCGAGATCTCCGGAACGTAGCTAACCATCGGGCGTCCAGGTTCGGGCGGTGGCATCGGGGTCGTGGTAGTACTCCCGTTGCCCAGGAAGCCGGATGTGGATCTCGCCGTGTTCTCGAGGCAGAACCTCGCGGTCGGGGGCGTCGGGATCGACGATCCGCACCTCCATCGGCGACATTGGTTGCCCGACGGATCCGATGCGTTTCAGCACGTCCTTTTTGCCGATGGCGCAGAACGCCGGGCCCGCTTCGGCCATGCCGTAGCCATTGGTGACGGTGGCTTTCGCCAACCGGTCCTGTAGCCGAACCAACGTGTCGGGGAGCAGTGGCGCACTCCCACAGATCACGAGCTCCAGCGAGGAAAGGTCGGTGGACCTCCATCGGGGATGGTTCACCGGCAGTTGGGCGAAGGACGGCACGATGAAGGTGGCTTGGGGGCGATACTCCTCCACGTAGGCGATCCAACGACCAGCGTCGAAGCGACCTTGGTAGAGGCTGGTCATGCCCACCTTCATGGGGTTGTAGATGAAGGCGATCCCGGCGAAGGTGAACGGCGGCGAGGAGTGGCGCCAGCCGTTACCCGAAAAAGCGATCTCTCCGTTGGAAAGCAGGGCAACGTTGCGGTGACGCACGGCCACACCTTCGGGGAGGCCCGTGGTGCCGCTCGTATCCGGCGATGTCGGCGTAGCCAATACCTTCAGGGTGCAACCGGGCCATGATGCCGAGCTGATCGACCTGCGGCTCGGTCACTCGGCGAATCCCGTCAACCGCCGAATCCCATAGGCGGAAGCCGGCGCTTGCGGTCGCCGAACAGGTCGGCCTTGTGGGCGTCAAGGGTGGCGATGGTCCAGGCCCCGTCGGTGCGTGCCGTGTCGTGGAGTTGCCACCCGTCCATGAGATGGAGGCGGTTGGCAAACACCACGAACACCTGGCCGGTGATGCCCTGGCTTTGCGGCGGGGCCAACCACGCCACCACGGGCGCGATGTTGGCGGGGTCCCACTCGTCGAATCCGTCGGGGTTGGGACCGATGCCGGTGAGCACCGTTTCGGTCATGCGGGTTCGGGCGCGAGGAGCGATGGCGTTCACCGTGACGCCATACTTTTTGAGCTCTCGCCCGAGCACGATCGTCATCGACGCGGTGCCCGCTTTGGCGGCGGCGAAGTTCACCTGGCCGGCGAGACCGTAGAGCCCGCTTTCCGACGCTGTGTTGATGATCCGGCCGGAAAGCGACTCTTCTCCGCCTTTCGCCCGCTCGCGCCAGTGCATACCGGCGAAATGCGCGCAGGCGAAGTGGCCTTTGAGGTACACCTGCATTACCGCGTCCCACTGGGTTTCGTCCCTCGAGAAGCTCATCGCGTCGCGGATGAATCCCGCGTTGTTGACGAGGATGTCGAGCCGGCCGAATGTTTCGACGGCGGTGCTGATCGCCGATTCCGCGCCGGCCCAGGTGCTCACGTCGTCGGTGTGGACGAGCGCCCTGCCGCCTACCGCCTTGATCTCGGCCACCACGGCGGTGGCTTCACCGGCATCGACGTCGTTGACCACGACGGTGGCACCCTCTGCCGCCAGCAAAACGGCTTCTGCGCGACCGATGCCACGGCCGGCCCCGGTGACGACGGCAATCTTCTCGTCGAGTGCTCCCATAGGGCGAGCTTCGATGCCGGCGGCGGCATGGCTGCCGCACTCGTGGTCGAGGTTCCCCGACCGCAACTGATCCGACCGCAACTGATCCGACCGCAATGTCGTGCCAGTAACTACCGTGGGGCACTGGCGTCGTGACGGCGCCGCCACTGAGGAGATCACATGTCTGACCCGTCGTCCTACGACCCCATCAATCCCATTGCCGCCGCGGCCAGCGCCGAATCGGCCGCTACCGCGGCTTCTGGCAACACGGTGGCTCCCGGTTGGTATCCCGACCCCGGAAGTGGGCAACTGCGGTGGTGGGACGGAGCACAGTGGGGTCCGTTTCAAGAGGCTGCACCGGGGGCAATGCCGGCATCGGCACCCTTCTACGGGGCCGGCGCGCCCGGCGCCATGGGTGGCCCCGGCTCGCCGCAGGAACGTAGTCAGGCCGCCCTTGCCCATTGGCTCGGTTTACTCGGCTGGATCGGACCGCTGATCATCTACATGACGTCGAACGACAAGGGCCCCTACGTCCGCTACCACGCCACCGAGGCCTTGAACTTTCACCTCACCATGTTGATCGGTTCGCTCATCAGCGGCGTGCTGATGTTCGTGTGCGTCGGATTCATCACCATCTTCATCGTGCTGGGCATGTCGATCGTGTACAGCATCATCGGCGCGCAGGCCGCCAACCGGGGCGAGTGGTACCGGTACCCGGTGTCGATCCGCATGGTGAGCGGCGCATAATGGAGAGAGCGGCGGAGGCCTGTTCGTGACGGAGGTAACCGTAGGGATCGACATCGGCACGACGTCGGTGAAGGCGTTGGCGGTTGACGGCGACGGTGAGGTGCTCGCCCGCGCTCGGGTCCCTCATGAGGTGTATTCGCCAACCTTGGGCGCTTTCGAACACAAACCCGACACGGCGTGGCGAGCGAACGTGTTAGTGGGTGTCCGGGAAGTCATCCACCACATGGTCGCGCGTATGTTCGAC
>JANOSD010000145.1:0-14382 GCA_031415655.1 Actinomycetes bacterium | reverse complement strand
GGTGGCGGCGTCGAGCGTCTCGAGGCGCTCAAGCAGGTCGCCCAAGCCGAGGTTGGCATCGACACCCAACGTCTCGAACGTTTCGGCATGTTTGGCGAAGACGGCGTGGAAGTACGCCTTCACCGCATGGCCAAAGATGATCGGGTCCGACACCTTCATCATGGTGGCTTTGAGATGCAAGGAGAACAGCAAACCCCTGGCGCGGGCGTCGTCGATCTGCGTGTCGAGGAACGAGCGCAGCGCCGCCGCACGCATCACGGTGGCGTCGATCACCTCACCCTCGATCACTGGCAGGGCCTCCTTGAGCACGGTCACGGTGCCATCGGAGGCCACCAGTTCGATGCGCAGGGTGGTTGGGGTGGCGATCACGACCGACCGCTCGTTGGAGAAGAAGTCGTCCGCTCCCATAGTGGCCACTTCCGTGCGCGACGTCGGCGACCAGGCACCCATCGAGTGCGGGTGCGAGCGGGCGTACTGCTTTACCGACGCCGGAGCACGTCGGTCGGAGTTACCTTCACGCAACACCGGGTTGACCGCGCTGCCCTTCACCTTGTCGTAGCGAACCTTGGCGTCGGTCTCCTCGGGCGTGGTGGGATCGTCCACATAGGAAGGCACCGAGTAGCCGCTGGCCTGGAGCTCCTCAATGGCCGCCTTGAGCTGTGGCACCGATGCCGAGATGTTGGGAAGCTTGATGACGTTGGCCTCGGGTTTCTGCACCAGCCCTCCCAGCTCGGCGAGGTCGTCGCTGATGCGTTGCGCCTCGTCGAGTGATTCGGGGAACGTGGCAAGAATCCGGCCGGCGAGTGAGATGTCGCGTGTCTCGACCGAAACCCCTGCCGCTCCGGCGAAGGTCTGAAGGATCGGCAGGAACGAGCGCGTCGCCAATGCCGGGGCCTCGTCGGTGAGTGTCCAAATAATGGTTCCGGTGCCGGCCGTCATGGTGGTTCCCCTGTCGCGTGGCGAGCTGTTTTTCGGCACGGACCCTATGGCCTGCCACAAGAAGGTCTCCACTCCGTCCGACACGAGCGCCCGTTGACGGCATTCGTTCACGGAGCTCGTCGGCCGCGCGCTCCGGCCGCTTCCGTAACCGTGGGGCTCACGCTTCTACGATTCCCCGATGCCTCCTGTCTTCATCCATGGCGTCCCCGACACCCCACGGGTCTGGGACCAACTGCTCGCCGAACTCGGTCGTGACGACGTCGTCACCCTCCGTCTTCCCGGGTTCGGTTGCTCGCGCCCGGAAGGCTTCACCGCCACGAAGGAGGCCTACGTCGAGTGGCTGGCCGCCGAGATCGCCGAAATACACGGTCCCATCGATCTCGTGGGCCACGACTGGGGGTGCATGCTCGTTCTCCGGCTCGCGTCGCTCCGGATTCCGAACCTTCGCTCCTGGGCGTGCGGCAACGGCCCGATCGACCGCACCTACGTCTGGCACGACACGGCCCAGATGTGGCAGACCGAGGGCGTCGGGGAGCAGGTCATGCAGGACTTCATCACCGCCGACGTGATGCAGATGGTGTTCGAAGCCGAGGGCATGGCTCCCGAAGCAGCGGCGGCCGAGGCCGCCGACATCGACGCCACGATGAAGGCCTGCATTCTCGACCTGTACCGCTCGGCCATCCACGTGGGCGACGAGTGGGACGATGACCTCGACCGCATCGATACGCCTGGGCTGGTGCTCTGGGCCGACGCCGATCAGTACGTGGGCATCGAGTTCGGTGAACGACTCGCCGCCCGCACCAGCGCCCAATTGGTGCGCTTCGCCTGTACCCACTGGTGGCCGACCAGGGAACCGCGAGCGGCGGCCGACGCGCTCCGGTCGTTCTGGGCCACACTCCACTGAGGCCTCGCCGTCAACACCCCGTACCGGTCACCTCACCCTCCACGGGAGCACAGGGGTCGTCGAGAATCCACAGCACCGCGCCACCGTCGACGGTGTCGGAAATGGTGACGAAACGATCGGCACCCTGAACCGGAACCGGTGCGCGTTGGTACGACCACTTCGGCTGCAACAACTGTTGGCCGTTGGCATCGGTCCACCGAACCTCAGCCTCGAGTTCACCAGCCGAGGCGCACATCACGTCCTTCGGGCAGCGCGAGTCGTTCACCCCAGTGACCACCAAACGGGATCCACCGCCAAGCTCCACCGATTGGTCGATTGCGGCGACGAGTCGGCCGGTCATCACCCGGGCCGGATCCGTGGGCCGGCCAGTCGTGGTCGGGCCCGTCGTGGTTGGGCCCGTCGTGGTTGGGCCAGGATTCTGGCCGCTCGTCGTGGTTGGGCCGGTCGTCGCCTGCGACTTCGTGACCGGCACGCCCGTGACTGGCACGCCCGTGGCCGGGCCGCTGGTGATCGCGGTCGACAGTGAACCGTCGGGGCGCAGCACCGCCGACGTCGCCGACGTACCTCCGGTCGTTGCGGTCGTCTGCGAAGTTGTGGTGCTGCTGCAGGCCGCCAAGCCCAGCGCTCCCGCTCCCACAACCGCCATCGCCATCGCCATCGCCGCCAGGGATCGCGCTTGGAATCGCGCGTGGGATCGCCGTTGGGTCACCGCACGAAGGGTACCGACCGGCGGGACGGGGTGGAGGACGTGGTGTCGGACGTGGCGGACCACGGTGACCGAGAGGGTGACCGAGGACGGTCGGCCGGCGACCTCACCACGCAGGCGCGGCTACCGTCGCCCCCCATGGCGAGCGGAACCAAACGGGTGGATGTCGTCGTCGTGGGCGCCGGGACGGCGGGAGCGAATGCGGCCTATCAGCTGGCCCGGCGTGGCCTTGCGGTGGTGTTGCTCGAACGCCGCGCCGCCGACCGCGCCGGCGCACAGTGGCACAACGGCGTACTCGACTGGCAGTTCGCCCGCGCCGGCCTGGCGCCGCCGGAGGGACCGGAGCGGGCCGACGCCGGACGAGTCACCCACCTGTTCGGCCCCGATGGCGCGCATGGTGTCACCGTGCAGAACTCGCCGGTCGTACGGGCCGACATGCACCTGCTTGGCGTCCGTTTGCGAACGCTCGCTGCCGAGGCGGGGGTGGAGCTGGTCGACCACGTTGCGTCCCTCGAGTTCGATGAGCAACGAGGCCGGATCATCGCCGTAGAAATGACCACCGACGCGGCAACGGGAAACAAGCCACGAAACGCCACCCGGTTGGAGGCGGCGCTGTTCGTTGATGCCTCGGGACGGCGCGGGGTCCTGCGACGCCAGGTGGCGGCCCTCGCCCGGTGGTGTCCCGAGGTCCGGGGCAACGAGCTGTGTAGCGCCACCGATCATCACCTCCGCGTCGACGACCCCGACGGTGCCAAACGTTTCCTCGAACGGCACGGCGCCAACCCCGGCGAAGCGGTGACCATGGTGGGCCTCGAAGGCGGGTTCTCCACCCGGGCCATCACGGTGTCGGAAAACCTCGACGAGGCATCGGTGTTGGTGGGCTGTCTGGCCAACGGCCACTACAGCAGCGGCCCCCGCATGATGGGGGCCACCCGCGTCGCCGAGCCGTGGCTCGGTGCGTCCATCTCCGGTGGGTCCGGAGTGATCCCGCTCCGACGGCCGTATGCCCGCTTCACCGCACCCGGCGTGGCTCTTGTCGGCGACGCCGCCTGCCAGGTGTTTCCCGCCCACGGCTCGGGCATTGGTATGGGGCTCATCGCCGGCCGCATGCTCGCCGACGCCGTCGCCACGCAGTCCGATCCTGGCGACGGGCAGGTCTTGTGGAACTACCAGGCATCGTTCCAGCACGAACACGGCGGTGCGCTGGCGGCATTCGATGCCTTCCGACGCATGAGCACGGCCCTCGGAGGCGAGGGGGTCGGCCGGATGATCCGAGCCGGGCTGCTCACCGAGGACATGACCCGGGGCGGACTCGACCAGCAATGGCAAACGCCACCCCCTTCGCAGTTGCCTGCTATGGCCCGCAAACTTGCCGCCGTGCCCGGGGTGGCGATGACGATGCTCCCGAGCCTGGCCCGCGGACAGCTCCTGCAACGGATGGGTGCCCGCCACCCCGAAGTGGCAGACGTGCGGGGCCTCGAACGGTGGGATGGCGCGATGCGTCGCATGCTCGGGCCGCTCCCGAGCTGACAACCCCGAGCTGACGGACTCTCGCCCGTTGTTCATATTTCAGAAGTACGGTGCGGTATGGCATCGACACGAGAGGACGTCGCCCACCTACTGCGGCGGGCCGGGTTCGGGGGAAGTGTTGTCGAGATCGACCGGTACACCGCCCTCGGCTACGAGGGTGCCGTCGACGAACTCCTCGATCTGCGCTCCCCCGATCCCGGCGCCGACGCGATTCCGGCACCCACGTTCCACACCGAGGAGATCATCGCCGGGCGGGGCTCCGGCGACGAAGCGGCGGGACGAAACGCCGCCAAGCTGGCCAGCGACGACCGCCGGGCCCTGGTCCGTTGGTGGATCGAACGTATGGCGGCCACACAACGCCCGCTTCAGGAGAAGCTCACCTTTCTTTGGCACGACCACTTCGCCACCAGCATGGACAAGGTCGATTTCGCCGAGGCCATGTGGGGACAGAACCAGACGATGCGTCGACTCGGAGCCGGTCGGTTCGACACGCTCGTCTCCGCCGTAGCTCGCGACATCGCCATGCTCCTCTGGCTCGACGGCCACAACAACACTGCGGCCGCTCCCAACGAGAACTTTGCCCGCGAGCTCCTCGAACTTTTCACCTTGGGTCACGGCGGGACAGCGCACGGCGGCCACACCCACGGCCAGCCGTATACCGAAGCCGATATCCGTGACGCCGCCCGAGCATCGACCGGCTGGGTCATCGACCGCGCGCAACGGGTCGCACGGCTCGAACCCCAACGCCATGACGGCGGAACCAAGACCGTGCTGGGCGAGACCGGCCCTCTGGGGATCGACGACATCGTGCGGCTCGCCACGAGTCATCCGGCCTGCGCTCCGCATGTGACCGCCCGGCTCTACAGCAGGCTGGCCCGCCCGGTCGGGCCCGACGACGCCGTCGTGAAGAAGTTGGCCGCCCCGTTCGCCGACGACCTCGACACCACTGCGTTGCTCCGACGCATCTTTCTCCACCCCGACTTTCGTGCCGATGCCACCCGTGTGGCGTTGGTGAAGACCCCCCTGGAGTACATCATCGGCACCATCCGTGCTCTGGGCGTGAGCAACGTCGACGAGGGCGTGGGCCGCCTGCTCAGAGATCTCGGCCAAGTGCCGTTCTATCCCCCCAACGTCGCCGGTTGGCCCGAGAACGAGGCCTGGCTGTCCACCCAAACGGCCATGGTTCGCGTGAACGCGGCCGAAGCCCTCGCCCGTCGGTTGACCGTACCGAGCGTGCGCGAAGCATCGCCCAGCGAACGGCCCGATGCGGCGCGCCACCTGCTCGGGGTAGCCCGTTGGAGTGACACCACGGCCCGCGCCCTCGCCGACGCATCGGGCGACCCCGTCCGAATGCTGACGATCGCGCTCATCAGCCCCGACTACCTGCTCGCATAGGAGCATCGAGATGCCATCGCTACCCGCACCTCCACCGTTCTCCCGCCGTGAGTTCCTGGCCGGCGCGGGTGGCGTTGGTGCGGCGATGTTCTTGAGCGGCTGCACCGACGGTGGTGGGACGGCCACTCCTCCCGCCACGTCGACTCCCGCCACGTCGACTCCCGCTACGTCGACTCCCGCCACGGCAGGCGCCACCCGCCCCACGGGCTCGGATGGCGTGCTGGTTCTTGTCACCCTGTACGGCGGCAACGACGCGCTGAACACGGTGGTGCCGATCGCTGATCCCCTCTACCGCCAGCTCCGGGGTTCGATGGCGATCGACCCCAACGCCGCTTTGGCCATCGACGACCGGTTCGCCTTGCACCCGTCGCTCGTGCGTACCAAACAGCTGTGGGACACCAAACAGCTCGCCATCGTGCACGGCGTGGGTTTCGACGGGCTCGACCGATCGCACTTTCACTGTATGGATGTATGGCAGGCCGGCCGCACCGACGAACTCCGTACTGGCTGGGTCGGACGCTGGCTCGACCAGGTGGGATCGAGCCCACTCGACGCGCTGGGGATCGGCGGCGGGCTGCCACTGCTGCTGCGGGGTGCTCGCCGGTCGGCCGCCGTGGTACAGCCCGACACGTTCGCACTACCGGGCGGGCCGCAGCTGCGCTCGCTGGTGGAGACCCTCGTGGCCGCCGACGCCACCCGCCCGCCTCTCGCCGCAATGGCGGCCGACACGTCGCGCGATCTCCTGTCGGTCATCGACGCCGTGGGGCCGCTCCTCAACTCCCCGGCCGCCGGCTCTCTGTCCGCCACCACACCGGGCTCGCCGAGCCCCAATTACAGCGCCAACCCCTTGACGGCCCAGCTGGCGGCGGTGGCCAAGATCATGGCGTCGGACCTCCCGACTCGCATCTACAGCGTGGGCATGGACGGCTTCGACACCCATACCGACCAACTCGCCACGCATGCCCAACTGTTGACACAGCTCGACGCCGCAGTCGGGGAGTTCTTCGACGCCGTGGGCGACGCCGACGTAACCGTGGCGATCTACAGCGAGTTCGGTCGGCGCGTTCAACCGAACAACTCCGGCACCGACCACGGCGCCGGGGGAACGGTGCTCCTCGCCGGCAACGTGCGCGCCGGCCACCACGGCGACCCCCCGCTCCTGGACCGCCTTGCCGAAGGCGACCTCACCCACACCACCGACTTCCGCTCCGTGTTCGGCGGCCTGGCCGAATCCGTGCTCGGTGTATCCTCCGCCGACCTTTTCGGCCCGCAATATCGCCCCCTCTTCTGACCGGTTGTCGTCGGTCAGGGCCACCGGTCAGGGCCACCGGGAAAGGGCCACCGAGAAAACAAGTACCCCTCGACGATCAATGGCCCGCTGACGACTGACGCGGGGGCGAACGGCGCAAACAGTTCCAATGGAGGGGCCCATCGCGCCCATCCCTCGCAGCCGAGAGCACCACCGCGCCGCGGGTTCCGGACACAACTGCGAGCACCACGGCGTCGTCTGTCGGCCAGCGATCCTCGGGCACGCGGTTGGTGACTCACTCCTCTGCGGCGTCGAGGGGATGACCGACAGGTTCCGGGGCTACGGGGCTACGGGGCTACTGGGTCTACGAAAGTGCTCGTCGAGCGAATCCATCGGCGGCTTGGGAGTGGGTCAGAGGCTCGGCATCCTTGGCTTGTGGTTCGGCATCGGCCGGCGACTGTCCCCCATCGACCGGGAGCACCACCCCAGTGATAAACCCGGCTCCTCCGAGGCGAGGAACGGCGCCTCATGGGCCACGTCTCAGGCGGTGCCCTGACGTCGACGCAACGGCACCAACCTGTCGCGTCCCGAACGGATCACATCGGCGTCGACGCCCAGCGCAGCGGCGCCCCCTCGATGGCCATCCGCGTATCGATGAGGCCCGGCATCGCCGCGGTGGCCCGCCCGTTCCCGATGGTGGTACCGGGCGTCTGCCCGGCACCCACCAGGACGGCGTTTTGCCGTCGAGCCTCCTGTCGGAAACCCCGGCACGCCGGCGTCGAGTGCCACCCCGAAGGTATTGAGCGCCATTGAAACAAGGGTGTATTGACCCGCGGCGAACACGAGGTCGATCAACTGTTGCCTGGACCGCTGCTGCGCCGGCGCGGCCCAGGTGGCATCGCTGATGCACTTGTTGTCGATCAACTCATCGACGGCGTGCAACAACATGCGGTCGGTTTCGGACCACGCCGGATCACTGGCATCCCCCTTCGTTCGGTTGATCTCGTCGTCGGTGAGTCCCGCCTTCCGACCGACCTCCGTGTGTTGGCCGAATTTCTAGGAACGTGTCCCAGTAACGCTTCGAGGAGCGCCACTGACCGTGAGAATGGGGGTGCGGAGAGCGCTCACATTCAGAGATTCCGACGCGGAGCCCCAAATCGCCGGACAGTCGCTCGACGCAAAGCGGTAGTCAGCGCTCGAGCGAAACACCTTCGAAGTTCAGCCGACGTTCAATGATCGCTGCGCGGGTGCCACCGCCAGGAAGCGGATTTGCGCTGAGTCCACGAACGCTCGGAATAGCAGCGACCTGGAACGGTCGGTCCCAGAGCCACACGTAACCCATCTGGCTGGCCAGCCGCGCTTGTACCTGGGTATTCGCCGATCGACGATCGGCATCGTTGGTGCTGGCACGAAACGCCTCGAGCGCCTTGTCGAGGGCGGGATCGTTCAAGCCAACGAAGTTGGTCCCGGTGTTCTTCGTCTCGTTGGTCTTGTTCTCGGCGACGCGGGCCGAGCTATGCCACCAGATGTAGTTCACATCAGGATCGGGCATGCCAAAGAAGTACTCCACTACCGCATCGAAGTCGGTGCTGACCACCAGATTTCTATTGAGTGTTACCGGATCGACCACGGCGACCTTGACGTCGACACCGGCAGCTTGCCATTGCTCAGCGATTTTCTGCGGCACGACCCTGTCGGCTTGCTCCAGCGGGAACGAGTCGAGCGTGATCGACACGGGGCCGTTGTCTTTCTCGTAGGCGGCGACTAACTCCTTGGCTCGTGCCGCATCGTGGGTTTGACGAGGTTCGACGGCGGTGAACCATGGTGATTTGGTGCTGTAGGGGCCAGCGGCGATTTGCGACCGATCAACCCCAGCGGACTTTGCTATGCCCTCTACGTCGATCGCCGCAGTTACTGCTTCGCGCATACGAGGATCGTTGAGTGGGGCACGACGCGTATTCAGGGCGATCGCGAACTTCTGGGGCTCAAGCTTGTTCCGGATCACGCGGTCGGCGCCCAGGCTGGCCCCGAGGTCGCCGATGCCGACCGCCACATCGAGTTCACCCTTGGCGAGCATCGATGCCCGATCGGCAGCGTCGGGGACCGCACGTATCTCCACTTCGTCGAGATACGGCAGTCCGGATTGCCAGTACTTCTCGTTGCGCTTACCCAACCACTGGGTTTCCGTGGAAGCGACCGCATCCACGACGAAGGGCCCGGTCCCAAAAAGATCCGAATACTTCTTGGGGTCAACCAGGATGAGGACGCCTGACTTCTTGATCGTCTCGGGCGCAATGATGAGCCCCACCCCAAACGCTGCCTCACCACTGAGCATCGTTGGAAGCGATGGCCACGGGGTGGACAACTCGACCGATACCGTGCGGTCATCCACAACGGTGGTGGATCGAATCGGGCCGAGAGCGTCGGTTTTGTAGAGGGGATGCGAGGAGTAGAGGTCGAGGTTGGCCTTGACCGCCTCGGCGTCGAGTTGCTCGCCGTTGTGAAACACAATGCCCGGACGAACCCGGATCGTCCATCGATCGAATGTGGCGTTCGGCTCGACCGATTCGGCCAGAAACGGTTTCGGTGATCCGTCGGAGTCCAGCGCCGTGAGACCTTCCAACGTGAGGTGCAACACGGCTTCTGGCCCCCGTACCGGGACGCCTACGACCAAGTGACCACCTCGTTTCGGCGGTGATAGTGACGTGGTTGGCGCAGGACCTGCCGTGGGCGCACTTCCGCCACACCCGATGCTGGCGGAGATCACCAGGATCAGGATCAGTAGCGTTGTCGGCCACTGCTTCGGCCGCCGAATCTTGTTGGCCCCTATCGCCCCCAAGAAATTGGAATCACGAAATGATTTTGCGTCTACCACGGACGACAGTCTCCTCTTCCTAAGTCTTTTTCTGGTCAAGTCATCGGCTTTTCGAGACGCTCCCTTGACAAAAGATCGCCGCCTCACCAATCGCTCGCCGACGACGACCTGGGAGCGGAGTATGCGCTCCATCATCACGGTCCCAGCTATCCAGCCGCCCGGAAGTTTCACGCGGCTGACAGCGATCATCGCCGTCCGGTACAGTGGTAAACACTGTTAACCACTGATGCCCGATGGACCTTGAATAGAGAAAGCCATGTCGACACCACACAGCCTTACGACCGCCCCGCACACCGACTTCGAACTCGAGGTCGTCGAAGGTGTCTGGCCCAATGACATCAGCGGAGAGATGCTCTTCTCCAGCCCGCAGCGCTGCTCCAACATGGAGTACGGGATTTTCGACTGGGGGGCAATCTGCCGGCTGGCGCTCGAGCCTGGAACGCGTGGCGCCCGCCGCGGACATTTCGCGTGGCAGTCGCGTTCGATCCAGTCGCCCGGCAAACGCCTCTGGGACCGGCTCCCCGAACAGTTTGCCACCAGCGGCATCGGGTATCAGTCGGTGTTGGGTGCGTGCAATGCGTCCAACACCGCTCCCCTGCCGTGGGGTGATCGGCTCTACACCACCTGGGATGCCGGGCGGCCGGTCGAGCTGCACCCCGGGACGCTCGAATTTGTAGCCGAAGTCGGCCACCGCGACAGCTGGGGCGGGAACTCGCTCGACATGCCCGGCATCATGCCGTTCCTCCTGTCGTCCGCCCATCCGGTCGCCGACCCCGACCGTGATTGCCTTTGGAGTGTGAAGCTCGACTTCGTGATGGAACCGAGCGTCGGGATGCGCCCGGCCGTCGTGCGATACGACCGCGCCGACGGCACCCAGGTGCGGTACTGGCCCCTCGATGGGATCGTGTTCGGTGGCTCGACACACACCGTCAGCCAGACCCGCGACTGGGTGATTCTCGCCGACTCCGGGAACTTCAAGCCGGACCCAGCCGAGATGTTCGGCGGCGCCCGGGAGCTCACCATCGACCGGGAGGTGCCGGTGTGGCTCATCAGGAAGGACCAGCTCGAAGGCCTTCCTACCGGCACGCCGGTCACTCCCATCGCGCTCACCATGGCGCCCCCAACCGGGCACTTCTACGCCCGTTGGGAGGATGCCGACGGCATCTCGGTGGTGTGGGAGGGCATGGACCTGATGGATCTCGCGTTCTACTTGAAGCCCGACGACCTCGATGTGAACGGCAACCCCGTCGACCCCGCCGCCGTGGGGCTCTACAACATGGCGATGGCACCCGAGACGATCGTCGAAGTCCTTTTCGACCCGGTGAAGGGCAAGGCCATCGAGCGGGGCATCTACCGCGAGGATTGGACGTTCAACCTGCAGCTCTCGGCCATGGACTGGTCCACCGAAGGCATGTCCAAGCCCACACTGCACCACGTCACCTACCAAGGGTGCCGGCCCGGCAACATCTCCCAGCGCGCCGCAACGCTGTATGCGGACCGCATCGACCTCGACCAACTTCGTGAGGCCACTCCGGGGGCCCTCGCCACGTTTGAGCGCGGCTCGATGGAACTCAAGGCCAAGTGGGACTACCCCGACCTCAGCGACCACATCACGTCGCCCACGTTCGCGCCCCGCGATTGCGGCAAGGACGGCCGCCACAGCGCGTACGCCGGCGGCGAACCCGGGGGGCATGATGGCTACGTCATCCAGCCAGTGCTCTCCGATGCCGGGTTCCGGGTGGAACTGTTCGACGCCGCCGCGGTGGGCAAAGGACCTATCGCCGTGCTCAAGGGCACGAACCACGAGAGCATCCCCTTGGTTCTTCACTCCGCGTGGATGCCCGCCCACCACAACCTGGCCGACGCCGAGCGTCTGCGGTTCTCCGACGAGCTCAGCGACGACCTGATGGCCAGCGTGCCCGACGAACTCCACCGGGCGATTCGTGAGGTCGCCGACGAGTGCGACCAGCTCGTCTAACAAGAAGGTCGACACAAGGCCGCCAATGCCCACGCGCCATCGGTTCTGAGGCGGGCTGCGCCTCACCGAAGCCTGATCGCTACCGTGACGCTATGACGGACTGGTTTGAGATCACTCGACGCAACGCCCGGTCGGTGCAGACAACGATCGGTTGGATCTTCTGGGATCCGGGGGCGGTCGAGCGATACGCCGCAGAGGGGCTCGCCGAAGGCCTCGCCGGCCCGCTTGGTTACATGGCCGCTCGCTGCGCCCCGCTGGCCGGGGCCGGCCCGGCCGCAGTCACCGCCGCTTTCGGGTCGATCAGCCCGGCGGGGATCCAGGCCGTGTTCGCGTTGCTCGATGGTCCCGACGCCTTCACCCGCATGTGGGCAGCGCGCGATGCAGCCGTGGCCGAGGGGTTGGCCACCTTCGCGCCAGCGATCGTGGAGCCCCTCATCGACTACGGCCCCCAACTCTGGGCGGCGGTCGACGCGTTGCCCCTCCTGGGGCGCGTGTTCTTCGGCGCTCATCTCGCCATGCCTCGCCCCGACGATCCCCTCCTGTCGGGGTGGCATGCCGTCAATTGCCTCCGCGAGTGGCGCGGCGATACCCACTGGGCCCTGGTCGTGGCGGCCGGCCTGACGCACGCCGAGGCTTCCATTCTCCACAACGCATGGCTCGGCTACGAGGGCGACTGGCTCGCCACTTCGCGAGGCACCACCCCGGAGGACATCGAGGCGGGGTGGGCCGCCCTTTCGGCTCGCGGCCTCGCCGCCGACCGTGTGGTGCTTCCCGATGGCATCGCGCTGCGTCAACAGATCGAGGACGACACCGATCGCCTCACCACCCTCCCGTGGGAGACCATCGGCAAAGAGCGGGCGACCGAGTTCGCCACCCGATTCGAACCCCCGTGTGAACGCCTGTTGGCGCGGGTCGATGAAACCGCTGGGCCCAACTATCAACCCGCTTCGCGCCTTCGTTGAACCGATAGGTGTTGAGATCTCCACCGGCGCCAAGAACGGCGCCGACGCTGGCGCCCCATGCCGGCGATGGGCTACTTGAAGGTGGCTCGTTGATAGTCGACAACCGCTTGAATCTCTTCAGGTGAAAGAACGTCCTTCCACGCCGGCATCTTGTTCTGGCCCTGCCCCACGATCGCCAGGTGAGCATCGAGGGTGTATTTCGCCTCGATGCCCTTGAGTGACGGGCCGAATGCTCCGGATCCGTCTCCCCCATGACACGAACCACAACTACGGATATACACCGACTCCCCCAACGGGACCTGCTTCGATCCGTCAGAACGCGGCGTTGACCCTCCGCCCGACAACCGATAGGCAATCACGCCTCCCTGCGGGTCGACCGGCGGCGCCTTGAGCCAAAAGCCAAACCCGAGATAGAGCGTCCCGTCGGCGACGAGGGCTCCGGCGGCGATCGGCGCGGGCAACGTCACCTGCCAGAGCATCTTCCCGTCGGCCGCACCGAACGCGGTGAATCGTGCCGACTCGTCGCCGAGGTACAGGACGCCGTTGGACCACGTGACGGGGCCAATGACACGACTGCCGACATCGACCCGCCAGATTTCCTTGCCGTCGGCCATCGAGAGGGCGATCAGATCGGCGGTGGTGCCCCCCTTGTTCGAGGACACAAAGATGCGGTCTCCTTGCACAGCCGCCGATTGCATCACCCCACCGATAGGACCCCCGGTGGTAAGGGACGACGTCCAGAGCACCTCACCAGTGGCTCGATCGAGGGCGTGAAACACGCCCGCCTTATCACCGACACCTATCGCAGCACGGCCATTGACGTCGAAAAGATTGGGGGGAGCGCCAACATCGGCATCGGGTTCGTCGGCCACTCGTGTCGCTGAATAGGTGTCATCGGCGGTGAATTGCCTGACCCAGATCTGCTTCCCAGTGCGACTATCGACGGCGACCACCGCATCGGCAGTTGGCCCTGCGGGTGGCGAGTAGTTGTTGCCGGTCGGGATGTACACGAGATGGCGTTCGACGTCGAAGCTGAGTGCGGACCACACCGCGATACCCGGGCCTGACGTGGCGTCGTTGTTGGTCGTCCAATACCGCCACACCTCCTTTCCGGTCGCAGCATCGAGCGCGACAACGTGGCCGCGGAACGTCGACCCATCGGGATTGTCAACCTCATCGAAGCTTGCGACGCCCACCATGACCATGCCATCCACCACATTGAGCGAGCCGAACGCGGCCGAACCGGGCCCGTCATCGACCGGCATCGTCCAGACCACGGCACCGGTCTGGCGGTTCAGCGCCATGACTCTGGCCTCGAATGTGCCGACGTACACATGATCACCGTCGATGGCGACGCTGCCGGAGATGAAGTCGGTCTCCACATCAGTGGACCACAACACATTGCCGGTCTTGGCGTGCAAAGCGTGCGCGGTGCCGGTCCAGTCGCCGAAGTACAAGACCCCATCAGCGAAGATCGGCGTTGCCGACACGCCCTTGAGGTTGGCCGTCGACCATACCTGCCGCAGTTGGGCGACATTGTTTGCGCTGATCTGCGTCTCATTGGTCGTCGCTCGGGAGTTGGCCAAGTCTCGGCCGTGGCTGGCCCAGCTCCCCGCGACCTCGGCCCCAGAAATGACCGCCGGCAACGTCGTCGCCGACCCGGCGGTCGGACCCTTTGTCGTATCGGCGCCACAGGCCCCGATCACCAACGCCATAGCCATCACCAAGAACGGCACGCACCGTGTTGTTTTGCGCATCCGAATATCCCCGGCCTGGGTTCCTACTACCTACGATTTTCACCCTAGCGGGAATGTCCCAGGAACGCTTCGAGAAGCGGATTCCGA
>JANOSD010000144.1:0-12358 GCA_031415655.1 Actinomycetes bacterium | reverse complement strand
CCATTCCGTTGGTTGGGGGGGGGGTGGTGGGGGGGGGCTCTTTGGGGTGGGGACGGAACAATGTTGGCGGGTCGTGTCACACTCACCCCGGTGGAGGGCTCTTCCCGGGTAGAGATGACCGAGGAGCCACAACCGCCATCGTCCGGGTCAACCGGGCCGGACCCCGACCTGTCGAGGTCCGATGCCGACGAGTTCGACGCGTTCTACCGCGCCGAGTTCGGCCGGCTGGCGGGCACGCTCCGACTGCTGAGCGGAGGATCAATGATCGCCGATGACGTTGCCCAAGAATCGTTCGTTCGGGCGTGGGTCCGATGGGACCGGGTCGGGAGGCTCGACCGCCCCGCCGGTTGGGTGTACGTCACGGCGTTCCGTCTGCTCGGCCGCCGGCTCGGTCGTGAGGGTCGTCGACCCGCGATCGAACGCAGTGCTGCCCCGCTCGTGGGCGAAGTCGGGACCGGCCGCGTGGGCGATCTCACCGACCGCCTGGCGTTGGAGCGGGCGTTGGCCAGTCTTCCGTTGCGGGAACGTCAAGCCGTGGTGGCCCGCCATGTATTGGGTTACGACGGGCCCGAAGCGGCGGCGCTGCTCGGCATGCGCCCCGATGCGTTCCGTCAACTGTTGAGCCGAACGCTCCGCGACCTCCGCGTGAGCCCTGAACTGTTGGAGGCGACATGAGCTCGGAACGTGAACCCGAGGCGGACCGAGGGTCAACAGCATCGCTGATCGACGAGGTCGCCGTCCCCGTGGACGGCGCCGCCCAGGCTCGGCGGGCGGGCGACCATCGCCGGCGGCGAACTCAAACCCTTCGACGCGGCACCTCATTGGCCGTTGCACTCGTACTCATCGTTGGCGTGGGGGTGGCACTCACCCGTCCCGACGCCACGCCGCTCGCCGTGGGCGGTACCCCACCAGGATCCACGACGGCAGGCCCGATGCGCTGGGAGCGGGTCGCCTCTCCGATGATCCGATTCGGTGAGGAAAACTACACGGAGGCCCAGGCAGTGTGGACAGGCACGGAAATGATCGTGGTGGGCAGTTCAGGGGCGATTCGTGGGGGCGAACCACTCCGACCGAGCATGGCGTTCAACCCGCGAACGGGCACGGCGCGATCGATCCCCTCGCCACCACGCATGACCAGCGACGACACCGGGCGGGCGGCAATTTGGAACGGCTCCGAAGTGGTGGTGGCGGGTACGGACGCGACCGATGAGGCGCCCATGCAAGCGGGCGGTGAGGGTGAGGCCCCGACGCTCCGACGGACCGTGCTCGATGCCTACAACCCGGACACCGATACGTGGCGCCAACTGCCCGATCCATCGGAGCCGGTCGGCCCCCGGTCCATCGTGGTGGCCGACCGTTGGGTGTTCGTCGCGATGCGCGGTGGGGGGTTGGCCCGGCTCGACCCGGCAAGCCTGGAGTGGGCATTCGTGCGGAGTAGTGGCCTTTGGGCCGACGGTGACAGGACGCCGACGTTGGCCTGGGACGGGACAGAGATCACGCTGCTCCCCATCACCGCCTCGGTCGTACCGTCAATCGCCTACAACCCGAAGTCTGGCGAGTGGCGGCGGCGTGGAGCGGGCTTTGGATCCGGCGATCGGGTGTACGGGACCGACGGGGCGTTGGTGAAGGTGAACGGCGCGGGCGGCGTCGCCGTGCTCCCGACTGGCGCACTCGAGTGGGTGCGCATCCCGCAGCCTTTCTCAGGGCGTCCCGCAACGCCGGGCGCGCGTAACTTCAGCGCATCGATGCTCACCCCGGGACGGCTGCTCCGATGGGGTGGTCGGGTGTACGACTACTCGTCGGCGTCCGCCCCGCCAACGGAAGCCGACGGTAGCGAGCTGGTTGACCTCCGCACGGGCACGACAACGCCGTTGCCAGCGTTCGCTGCGGGTTTCCTCGGCATCGGCGGGGTGTGGACCGGCACGGAGCCGATCGTGTGGGGATTCGAGGTCGACGCCGCCGGCAAGCCCAAGGCGATCGCCGCCTACCGCCTCGTTGGCTTGCCGGCTTTGGACTCGGCGCCGCCGCCCGACCCTCCGCTCGGGACACCCGAAGAACCCGACCCCAACGCCGACCCGTCGACCGCTTCACCGGAGGTGTGGCGCTGGTGCAGCACACCGGAGCGGTCGGCGCGATCAGAACGACTCAACGCCACCGTTGCCGCGGTTGCTCGATACGCGTCGGTGGATTGCGTCGACGACGTCTCCACCGACGGGGCGCTGGCGTTGATGGTCCGGCTCACCGATGGCAGGTCCCTCACCATTGCGCCACCGGACCGTCGTGGCTTCACCGCCAGCCGCGACTTTTGGATGGCCAGCGACCAGATCGAGCGTGTCGCCGTGACACCGATTCCTGAACTCGGAAGTGAAGGCCTCGTGGCGCTTGGTTCCCAGGGGAACGCCGTCTCCGTGTACCTGCACGACCAAGGCGCACGCCAGGCCGAGATCCAGATAAGTGTCGTTGCCAAGAACATCGTTGAATCGCCGAGCGATCGGGACGGCGCCACCCGACTGGCAATCGCCATCGGGGTCGATCTTTTGCGGTCGGACCCCACCAGCTGGTGGCCGGTTCCGCAGGTGCTGGCGGTGCCCATCGGGCCCAAGAACGCTCCGCCCGAGCCGGGGGTTCCGTCGCCCCCGACGACCAACATGACGGCGATCGTGCGTGGCACCCTCCGCATCGATCCGTCAACGCAGTGCGTGCTGCTCGACAACAATCCGGTGGTGTTCGGTGCCGACGCCGGAGCCGCATGGGACGTCGAAAAATGGGCCATCCGTTTGGCCGGCGGTGGGTTGCTCCGCCAGGGTGACGAGCTTTTCGCGGGCGGGGGCTACTTGCAGGCCGCAACCCTCGATCAGGTGTTGGCGGGCATGAGCGGCCTCGCCCCCGACGATCCTTCAGTCACCAGGGTGGTGGTCGAGGCCCGCCGCTGCGCCGGCTCCGCGGGCGAGGTGGCCTTCCTCGGCGCATGACCCGCCCGCCCCCGTATATGCCGCTCGTCGCTCGTCCGCCGCCCGTCCGCTCGCTCGCTCGTCAGTGTCAGTGCCCCGCCTGAACCGCCCCCGCCCGCTCGTCCGCCGCCCGCCCGGCCCCCGCCGCCTGCCGCCCGCCAGTCCGCCTGCCGCCCGCCGCTGGCTCGCTCGTCCCGGGCGAACGAACTTTCGACGAGGATTTTGTAGCGAATCGCTACAAAATCCTCCTCCAAACAAGGCGGCTGGGGGAACTGGGGCGGCCCTCGGCGGCCGGGGGAGCCGGGGCGGCTGGGGCGGTCGGCGGCGGGGTGGCCGGGGCGGCCGGGGCCCTCGGCGGCTGGGGGAACTGGGGCGGTCGGAGCCGGGGCGGCCGGGGCGGGGTGGCTGGGGCCCTCGGCGGTGGTGCGGTGGTGCGGCCGGCACGTCGCAACGGAGTCGCTCGGACGGTTCGGCTACGCGGCGAGTCGGCCGAACGAGCGGGCAGTCTCGAGGAGGTGGCGACGGCAACCCGCAGGGTCATCCCGAAGCGCCACGTAGCCGAAGCGCACCACGATCAGGCCTCGCCGCTGGGCTTCGTGGTCACGGCGTAGGTCGTTCTCCATCGCCGCCAGTCGGGCGTGCCAGAGGCGGCCGTCGCCTTCCACGATCATGCCCCAGGCATCGAGCAGTGCATCGACGAACTCTTTGCCGGCGGACCAGGGTGCGGGCGCTTGCCCGGTGACCGGCGGGAGGGCCGGGTCGTGGAGCATGGCATAGAGGAAACGCTCCAGCACGCTCTGGGGAATGACCCGCCCGTCGCCCATCTCGCTGAGCAGGTCGCGCAGGACCTTGGCCCCGCTCATCCGGCCAGCCGAGGCCGCCACCGCCACGTCGGCCACCTGGTCGAGGCGAAGTTGGCGCCGAAGTACCGCGCTTTCGAACAGCGCACGTAGTTCGGTCGGAGCGTCAGCGGCGATTTCACGCATGACGAAGGGGAGAGCGTTCGCACGGAACCCGTCGATCAGCCGAGGTCGGAGCAGCGAGGAGCGACGGACCACGGCGAAACGCGACGACGCGTGGGAATCGGCGGGCACGACCAGCATGACATGGGGAGCCCGGGGCACGTCGGGAAGGCCGTACACCCGCGCTGCCGTCAGACCGCTGAGCGCTCCCGCCGGGTTGGCCAGCAAGGCGGCGTGGTTGTGTTGGCGCCATCCCCACGGATGCGACGGGAGGAGGTAGATGCCGTATCCGATCCGCTCCCAGTCGCCCTTGGCGGTGCGACGCCGCAGCATGTCGTCGGTGACTCCCAGCGCCGCCGCCTGCGGTCGGCTGAATACCCCGTCCTGCCGTTTCGCCAATCGGTAGAGGCCGGCGGTCGCCGACGGTCCGAAGTCTGTCATATACGGAAATATACTGAAAAATGCTTAAGGAGGCAAGGAATCGAACTTTGGAGAAGAGTTTTGCCGCGATTCCTTGCAAAATCCTCCTCCAAAGTTGGGTGGGCGGTGGCTGGGCGGTCGGTGGCGTGGGCGGTGGCGACGGCGACGGCCGAACAACGAGTGCGAGGGCTGGCGCAAAACTAGAATCTGTTCTAATATTCCCCAACGATCGTTTGGGCCGGTCGGGAGCAGGATGCCCCGAACCGCGACCCACCAAGCAGACCAGAAGGGGAGACGACCATGGCCGAGTCCGAGGTGCTCACCGCACCGAGCCGCGTGGAGTACCCGTTTCGACGCACCACCGGCCCCGTGATCGGTGCGTTCTTCACCGCCTTGCGGGAAGGTTTCATCGTCGGGATCAAAGGCAGCGATGGCACGGTGATCGTGCCCCCCGTTGAGTACGACCCGCACACCGCCGACGAGCTGCACGAGATGGTGGAGGTGTCCGATGTGGGCACCGTCGACACCTGGGCATGGGTGGCCGAGCCCCTCGATGCCCAACCACTCACGACGCCGTTCGCGTTCGCGCTCATCACCCTCGATGGGGCCGACACGGCAATGCTCCATGCCGTCGACACCGGCGGCGACCCCACCGCGATGGCCACCGGGATGCGGGTGCAGGCCCGCTGGAATCCCGCCAAGCCGTCGATCACCGATGGCGACGCCGAGCCCGAACCCCCCGCCGGCGTTCGCTTCCGGGAGGGTCACATCCTCGACATCGCGTGTTTTGAGCCAACAAACGTGGGAGCCTGACGTGACCACCGACTTGATCCTTCCCGAACGTCTCCACGGCGTGGAACCCGTCCGGAGCATCCGCACGCCGGCCGAATTGCTTTACCAGTTCACCGCCGGAAAGGCCACGTCGCAGTTCCTCCGGGGGCTCGAACAGAAACGCATCCTCGGGCAGCGGTGCCCCGTATGCTCGATGGTGTACGTGCCGCCGCGCGGTGCCTGCCCCACCTGCGGCGTGCCCACCGAGGAGGAGATCGACCTTCCCCACGTCGGCACCGTCACCACTTTCTGCGTGGTGAACGTGAGCTTCTACGGCCAAGGTATGGAGCTGCCCTATGTGAGCGCTCTGATCCTGCTCGACGGCTCCGACATCCCGCTCATGCACCTCATCCAAGAGGTGCCCGCCGCCGAGGTGCGGATGGGCATGCGAGTGGAAGCCGTATGGGTCGACGACGCCGACCTCGGCCCCACCCTGGAATCGATTCGTTACTTCCGCCCCACCGGTGAACCCGACGCCGAGTTCGATTCCTATAGCGCCAACGTGCTCGGCACTCGTAGCCACGAAGGCCAGACCTTCGCCCACCTCGAAGGGAGCCCGTCATGAGAGATGTCGCCATCATCTCCTTCGCCCAGACCAAACACGTCGAGACCCGTCAGGATGTGAACGAGGTCGAGATGTTGATGCCGGTGTTGGTTGACGTCGTCGAACAAGCTGGCGTCACCAAGGATCGCATCGACTTCGTGTGCAGCGGCTCGTCCGACTATCTCGCCGGGGTGGCCTTCAGTTTCGTGATGACCCTCGACGGCGTGGGCCCGTGGCCACCGATCGCCGAAAGCCACGTCGATATGGACGGGTCGTGGGCGCTGTACGAAGCGTGGGTGAAGATGCAGATGGGTCACGCCGATGTGGCCCTCGTCTACAGCTACGGCAAGAGCTCCCCGGGCAACCTCCGGCGAGTGCTCACCCGGCAACTCGACCCGTATTACCTCGCTCCGTTGTGGCCCGATTCGGTGAGTACCGCCGCGCTCCAGGCCCGAGCGGCGCTCGACAGGGGCGTGATCACCGAGGAACAGATGGCGCAAGTGGTGATCGATGCCCGTCGCAATGCCCTGAACAATCCCAATGCACAGTTGGCGGGTGACCTCGACCTCGCCGAGCTGCTGGCCGCCGATGAGTTCGTCAGCCCGCTCCACAAACACGACTGCTCGCCGATCACCGATGGCGCCGCCGCCATCGTTCTTGCGGCGGGTGACGTGGCCCGTGAGTTGTGCGAGCGCCCGGCTTGGATTCGGGGCATCGACCATCGCATCGAACCCCATGCCTTCGGCGCCCGCGATCTCACCACGTCGGTGTCCACCGCCCAAGCGGCGGCCAAAGCCGGCGTGGCCAACGGCAAGGTCGACATCGCCGAGCTTCATGCACCGTTCAGTCATCAGGAGTTGATCCTCACCCAGAGCCTTGGGCTCGACCCGTCCACCACGTCAATCAACCCCAGCGGCGGCGCCCTGTGCGCCAATCCGATCATGGCCGCGGGGCTCATCCGCATGGGTGAAGCGGCGCAACGCATCATGCGAGGCGAGGCCGACCGGGCCGTCGCCCACACCACGAGCGGAGCCTGCCTCCAACAGAACCTCGTGGCCGTACTGGAAGGAGAAGGCTGATGGGTCAGGAACGAGTTGCCGTGGTCGGGGTTGGCCAGACCAAACACAGCGCCATTTTTGACGGCTCGATCGCCGGCCTGGTCCGCAATGCCGCCATCAAGGCCCTCGACGACGCCCAGATGACCTGGGCCGACATCGACGCCGTGGTCATCGGGAAGGCCCCTGATTTCTTCGAAGGCGTGATGATGCCCGAGCTCTATCTCGCCGATGCGCTCGGGGCCGTGGGCAAGCCGATGTTCCGTGTGCATACCGCGGGATCCGTGGGTGGTTCCACGGCGGTGGTGGCACAAGACCTCGTGGCCAGCGGCGTGCATGAACGGGTGCTCACCGTGGCGTTCGAGAAACAGAGCGAGAGCGAGGCCATGTGGGCGTTGTCGCTTCCGATCCCGTTCCAACCGCCGATGCATGCCGGTGCCGGTGGCTACTTCGCCCCCCACATCCGGGCCTATATGGCACGAGCCAAGGCCCCCGATCACATCGGCATCTTGGTGGCGCTCAAGGATCGGCTGAACGCCCTGAAGAACCCGAACGCACACCTCCACGAGCCCGACACCACCTTTGATTCGGTGAAGGATTCGATGATGTTGTGGGACCCGATCCGGTATTCCGAAACCTGTCCCTCGTCCGACGGCGCCTGCGCAATGGTGCTCACCAACGAGGCCGGCGGCGATGCGGCAACGGCCTCGGGCCGAAGCGTGGCCTGGGTGAAGGGCACATCGTTGAAAAGCGAGCCCACCATGTTCGCCGGCCGCGATCAAGTGAACCCGCGCGGCGGCAACGACTGTGCCGCCGACGTCTATAAACAAGCCGGCATCACCAACCCGCTCAAGGAGATCGACGCCGTCGAGATGTACGTGCCCTTCTCCTGGTTCGAGCCGATGTGGCTGGAGAATCTTTTGTTCTGCGAGCAGGGCATGGGCTGGCAACTCGTCGAGAAAGGCGTCACCCAGATGGACGGGGAACTGCCGGTGAACTGTTCCGGCGGTGTGCTGTCGTCGAACCCCATCGGGGCGTCGGGGATGTTGCGTTTCGCCGAGGCGGCCCTGCAAGTTCGGGGCATGGCCGGGGAGCACCAGATCGACGGGGTGCGCACGGCGCTTGGTCACGCCTACGGCGGCGGTTCGCAGTTCTTCGCCATGTGGATCCTCGGAACCACCAAACCATGACCCCCCTCAACACGCGTTTTAGTAGGGGAGACGCATCATTTTTGATGCGTCTCCCCTACCAAAAACCAGGATGGGGTTGAGATGGGGGGGAGGCTCGACGGGAAGGTGGCGGTGATCACCGGGGCGGCGCGTGGGCAGGGGGCCGAGGAGGCTCGACTGTTCCTGGCCGAAGGCGCATCGGTGGTGCTCACCGATCGGCTGGCTGACGAAGGCGCGGCCACGGCCGCTGATCTGGCCGACGAGTTCGACGGGCGGGCGGGCTTCGTGCCCCACGATGTGACCGACGAAGCGGGCTGGGGGGCGGTTACCGCGGCCGCCGTCGAACAGTTCGGCCGGCTCGACATTCTCGTGAACAACGCCGGAATCGTGCGGTTCAGCAAGTTTCAGCACGAGACCATCGATGCCTTTCGCACGGTGCTCGAGGTCAACCTCGTCGGGGTGTTCCTCGGCATGCAAGCGGTGATCAAACCAATGCGAGCGAGTGGCGGGGGATCGATCGTGAACATCGCCTCCACCTCGGGCATCCAAGGTTCGCCTGGCACGGCGTCGTATGTCGCCAGCAAGTTCGGGGTGACCGGCCTTACCAAAGCGGCAGCGATCGACCTCGGCAAATACGGCATTCGGGTGAACTCGGTGCACCCTGGCAGCATCGATACGCCGATGATCCGAAGCATGGGCGGCGACCTCAGCGAGGATCTCCCCACGGAAGCGTTCGATGCCTTCGTGGCCCGACTCCCCGTGGCGCGGCTGGGCCGTCCAAGCGATGTGGCATCGCTTGTTTTGTTCTTGGCGTCCGACGAGAGTGGCTATTGCACCGGTGCCGAGTACGTGGTCGACGGCGGCCAAACCAGCGGCGATCTCAGCCTGCTCTAGGAGGGTGAGGCGCCGTTGCCGAGGCGGCCGGACGTGGTGAACGCCTCGAACGCCGACCAGATTTCGGCGTTGGCATCGAGGTCGAGGTAGACCCCGCCGAGCAAAGGCTCCAGCGCGCGCATCCCCGTATTGCCCGGCCACGTGTGGGTGCCGCCCTCCACGACGAATAGCCGAACGGGAAGCGCACACCCTTCCCAGTCGAGCCTTCGCACGCGGGCCGAAACCGTGGTCTCGCGTGGCGATGGTCCGCACCCGTTTCGTCGGGCCCACGCCTCGGACGACGGCCGGGCGCCCTGCCGCGTGGCCATTGCCGCCAATCCTTCGATGGTGGGGGCGGTGAGGCCCAATCGGTCGACATGGTCGCCGATGCCCCCGTCGAACGGCAAGAAGTGGTCGTCGTTGCCGTGGAACGACACCACGGGAACCGAGGTGGTGGCGTTCGCAGCGCAGGTTGGAGGGTCCCAAAGACCGGCCACGGTGGCCAACATCGTGAACTGCGGGGGTGTCTGACAGGCAACGGTGCTCGCCATCACGCCGCCGATTGCGAAGCCCATGCCGAGCACGCGGGAGGCATCGACGCATGTTGTGGATTTCACTTGACGGAGCAAGTCGGTGACGAACTGTCGATCATCGGTCCATCCGGTGGTGCCCGAAATGTTCCAGGTGAGCAGGCCGCTGCCGTTTACCGGCTCGGGCATCACCACGATGGCGCCCACCTCGTCGGCTTTCACCTTCCCGTCGGCTTCCGGTTTGGTGAAGCCGCTGATCGTTTCCTCCAACGAAGCCGGCGCGTACGCCGTGAAGTCCACCACCAACGGAGCGGGGGTGGGCGGGGCGGGGGTCGCCGAGGCCGATGCGGGTATGAGGGGCTGGTACACCACGGCGGACCGGTCTCGCCCCCCGCTGGGAATGGTGATGGTGGATCTCCCCGGCGCAGCCCCGGACACGCCCGACGAACATCCGGAAGACGGCGACGCCGATGATTTGTTGGGGGCGGCCACCGGTGGAGCCGCCGATGTCGCGGGACCGGCCGCGGGACTGGTCGCCGCCGGAGTCACTGCAGTGGTGGAGCCCGGACTCGCCGCCGGGGTAGAGGGCGGGGAACACGACGCCATGAGCGTCGCCCCGACAAGGGTTGCGGGCAGGCCGCGGAGTCGTCGGGTGTTCGCCATCTTGTCAAGCTATACCGAGCCGTATGTGGGGCTCGTGTGACGGAAAAGCAGGGTGGACCGAATGCCTCCGCGATCGTCCGCCTCTGCGTGCACGAGATCCGACTGCTGTGCGAACATGGCAGCATGTTTCGTCCCAGGTCTTTGCGTCCGGTCGTCTTGCTTTCGTTCCCTTTGGCGGTAGCGACAATTTTGGTGCTCGGTGGTTGTTCGAAACAAGAACCAACCGCCGCCTCCACGGTGACGTTGGCCTCCGAGAGCGGTGCCAGCGCGACCACCGTCGCACCTCCAGCGACCACCCCCGGTTCCACCCCGGGGTCCACCAAAGGCACGGTGGGCACCACGCCGCGGGCCCCAGGATCCACCAAAGCCCCCCGTCCTCCCCTCACGATGCCCACCCTGTCGGGGGTTTTCTGTGAGGACCTGGCGTTGGTCGCGGCCATGCGCGAAGCCGACCGCGCCGAGGGCTCGAGCGGAGATTCTACGGACACGAGCCCCGAGGAGTACGCCATCCTTCGCGCCTTCTTCGAGGACCTTCGTGATAGCGCGCCGGCGGAGATGCAGGCGCCTTTCACCACCATCATTACGACCCTCTCGGAACTCAACAGTCTTCCGTCCACCGGGGAGGCGTCGATCGGCCGGGCAATCGAACTGCTCTTCGATCCTGTGTTCCTGCAGGCATCGAAGGACATCAACACCTACGGCCGAGAAACGTGCGGTTTGCCCAGCGATGCGCTCGACGGGCTCGACAACTCGGGTAGTGGTTCCGGGGGCAACAATGGCGGCACTTCGGGTGGCGGGTTCGGCGACGACAACAACGATCCGGGGTCGAACAAGAAGGGCATCATGGATCGACTCGAGGCGGCGTATCCGGGAGCGCCGTGGATCCAAGCCAAGAACGGGCATTCCCTTGTCACCGCCTCCGACTCGGCTGACGTTACCGTCACGGGGGAATTCGACGGTGGTCTCGGCCGCATCGCCTGCGATGACATCCTGAAGTTCCTCAGGATTGAGTTCGCCGATGTCGAAGTGAAGGTGACGAATGACGAGGGAACCATCACCTACGCCAAGGCGGGCAAAGATACCGGCGGCGTTTGCGTGCTCGGTTAATTCTCGTCTGCGCACTGGAACTCCGGTCCGTCCCAACTATTGCTCGCCCCCGCCTCCGTGACTATCGGTTCCACCTTCCCTGCGGTTCTGTCCCTCGCTCAAGAGGGTGACGATCACGCCCTCACCGTGCTCTACAAGGATGTCGCGCCCCTCGTGATGGGGTACCTGCGCTCCAACCGGGTCGAAAACGTCGAGGATGTTGCCGGTGACGTGTTCGTTTCGATGGTGCAGAGCGTCGGAGGATTCACCGGCGGCGAGGATCAATTTCACTCGTGGTTGCTTACCATCACCCACCGACGAATGATTGACGATCGCAGGCGTACCACGCGCCGGCAGGAGGACGCCGTTGCCTCGGAGGACCTCGATCGCGACGGGGAGGGCGGACTAAACGTTCCGTCGGTGATCGACGCGGGATCGGCCGCAGTCGCCCGACTCGATGTAAGGACCGTGCTCGCGGCGATCGACCGACTTACGCCTGAGCAACGAGAAGTTGTGATGCTCCGGGTGTTGTCCGACCTCCCGATTCGGGAGATCGCCACCATCGTGGACCGTCCCGAAACGGCGGTTCGAGCGTTGTTGCGCCGTGGTGTGGCGTCGATCCACCGATTGGTCGCCTCGTCGGATTCTGCTGGGCTCGAATGAAACCCAAGGATATTTCCGAGGTGCCGGTATCAGAACCGGCGGCCCAAACGATTGCTGTGATGTGAGTACATCAGCCGTTGATCCGACCGATCAGGAACTGGGCCTGCCCCCGGAGGTTCTTGCCGACCTCCGGGCTCATTTCCTGATCGAACCGGATGAGCTGACTGCTCGCCGCCATCTCGGCCGCATTCTCGCTGTACGAGATGAGCTGACGAGGACGGCTGCCACCGCCCACCCACGCCGCAACGGCTGGGCAGTGGCGGCCGTCGCGTCAGCAATCACGCTCTTTGGCACGGCCGGCATGGCCGCCGCTGGCGTACTGCCGGAGTCGATGCAAAACCTCGCCGCCGATGTGGTCGCGCCGATCGGCATTGATCTGCCGCGGAAGGGGCAGAGCAGCGTCGGGGGAACGAGTCCGGGAACCTCGCCATCGTCAACCACCGTGAACCCAACCACGGCTGGCGTGGAAGCGCCCACGCCCTCGGTGCCAGTCGAGTCGGTGCCAGTCGAGCAAGCACCAGTCGAGGCGGTACCTGCTCCGGGTGCGGACCAATCGGAGAAGGAGAAGGAGAAAGAGAAAGAGAAGGAGAAGGAGAAAGAGAAAGAGAAGG
>JANOSD010000143.1:0-21066 GCA_031415655.1 Actinomycetes bacterium | reverse complement strand
AGGCCCATTCTTCGTCAGACAGGTCACCATGCGCGGTGCGCCATGTTTCGGCTTTATCAGGTAGGTCATCGTCCATCGGGAAAGTGTATATGACAAGTCGACCCGGGGCGCGGCAATCTGGCCTCTGAACAGCCAAAACTTCGCCGACAGCCTCTTAGAACAGTGCGGGTGGGGTGTCTGGGGTGTGGTCGGGCGGGTATCTGTCGGGGCCCGCGTCTGTTCGTAAATGGTTTGGGGGTTACGAACACTGTTCTTTTGGCCCGTGTGGCCGAGCTTGAGGCCGAGAACCGGGTGTTGCAGGCCCGGGTGGAGGAACAGGATTTGATCGTCGCCGCGCAAGCGGAACAGATCACCTGGTTGTTGGCACGACCGATCTCGAATGGCCGTAAACGCCGTGAGGGTGAACCGAAACGGGCGCAAGGCAAATAACGCGGCGCTCCGGGGGTGACGTTGAACCCGGTGGAAGAACCTGAACAGGTTGTTGTTCACGTCCCAACCGAATGCCGGGGGTGCGGGGCGGGACTCGACAACGCTGTGGTCGTGTCCGAATCGGTGCGGCAAGTGTTCGACATTCCCGAACCGGTGGTGCTGGTTGTCGAGCATCGTGCCCAGCGCCGCGAATGTGCGTGCGGATGTGAGACGACGGCAGTGTTCCCACGGGAGGCAACCGCGCCGACGTGTTACGGCCCGAACGTCAAGGCATGCGCCATTTCCTTCTGGTCCGTCAGCACGTCCCCCAGGAACGCTGCGCAGAACCGTTGGCGGACATGTTCGGGGCGACCGTGTCGGTCGGGACGTTGAACAACACAGTTGACCGAAACCGCCGAAACGTTTCCCACGGTCGGTGTCGCTGCCACCGCAGGGTTGCAGGCTGCCCCGGTGATCGGGGTCGACGAAACGTCGGTGCGTTCCAAGAAAGCGAAACTGTGGGTGCACGTTGTGTGCACGAAACTGCCGACGTTGCTGTACGTGCACGAGAAAGGCCGGTCCCTTGACGCGATCCAGGCTGGCCCGTTGACCGGGTATACCGGTGTCGCAATCCGCAGCGCCGTCAACCTCTTCGTGACGGCCGGGCTCATCGGCGGGCAGGCCATCCCCGATCCGGCCGGTCGCCGATCAGGAACTGGGGACCACGAGATCGACATCGGCTTGGCTGCAGAGTCGCACGAAGTGCAGGTGGGCCCATCGGGGGTCGACCATGGCGGCGGCGTAACGAGCACGCAGGACGGGATGGCGAGTCCAGGCCCATCGGATCACGTTGCGGGCGGGATCCCACTGGTAGAGGTTCGACCAGGGTTCACGATTGCCGTTCCACAACTCCTCCCGAGTGACCACCCGGCGGATCGTGCGCTTCGTGACGCGGCGCATCACCACGTGACGAGGCAGGTCGAGCCACACCACGGTGTCGGCCTGCGCCCACACCTCATTGCGCACCGCCGAGTAGTTCCCGCACACCACCCAACCGTCCGGCGCGTCGGCCAGCCGGGCGGAGAGCCGACGGCGAAACTCTTCGGGTGCCAGCCCCTGCCAGTTGGGTTGGTGGAAGATGGCATCGAGTTCAATGTGCACCAACCCGAGCCGGTCGGCCAGGTTCCGGGCCAACGTGGTCTTGCCGGAGCCGCTGGAACCAATCACCGAGATGCGCTGCACGCCACCAGTCTGGTGTCCCCGTGCGAAGCGGGACGATCGAGCCACTAATCTGACGATGCGTCAGGTATGGGCCGGGCGCCCCATCGGGAGCACGCATGTCTACGGACCACATCTACACCACCATCGAGGTCGAGCGGCGCGGCCCGGTGGGCTGGATCACCTTCAACCGACCCGAGCGATACAACGCACTGAATCTCCCGATGTTCGACGACCTCGAAGCGGCGTGGGCGGCGCTCGATGCCGACGACGATGTCCGGGTGATCGTCGTCACCGGTAAGGGGAAAGGCTTCTGTACCGGAGCCGATCTCAAGGACCTCGCCGAGGACCCACGCGGCATGACCGTCTACGCCGACAAAGTGCGGACCAACACCATCCGTTTCACGTCGTATCACTGCAAGGTGTGGAAGCCGGTGATCTGCGCCGTGAACGGGGTGTGTGCCGGCGGGGGGCTGCACTTCGTCGCGGACTCCGACATCGTGCTCGCCACCGCCGACGCCACCTTCCTTGATCCGCACGTTTCGGTCGGGCAGGTGGCCACCTACGAAACGATCGGGCTTCGTGTGCGGATGCCATTTGAGGCCGTGAGCCGCATGCTCCTCGTGGGCAAACACGAGCGGCTTTCGGCGGAACGGGCCCGCGAACTCGGGATGCTGAGCCAGATCGAACCGGACATCGATTCGCTCTGGGACGCGGCGCAGGAGCTAGCGGAGAAGATTGCCCAGAATTCGCCGACGGCGATGATGGTGAGCAAGAAGGCGTTGTGGGAAAGCCTCGACCTTCCCTTCGAGGAAGCGCTGGCCCAGAGCGCGCTACGGCTCGCCGACTTCTGGCGTCACCCCGACAACCGGGAGGGACCAATGGCGTTTGCCGAGAAACGTGAGGCCAACTGGCTGCCGCCCACCCGCTCGTTCGTGGACGCCGAGCCCGGATCAGAGCCGAGGTTGGACGGGGCCGAGGAGATTGTGGATCGCCGCTGACGGATCTACGCCAGTGCCAGTGCCCCATGTCTCGCCCCGCCCTGATTGCGAGCGGGGTCACATCGCAAGCATGACCTGCCGTCGCGAGGCACAATAGGGGAGTCGACGCGACGGGAGGTTGCGTTGAATGCCGATCGGGGGAAGACGATGGCCGCCAAGATCAAATGTCCGGGCTGTGGGGCGAAGAACGACGCGGCGTTGGGAAGGTGTCGAATCTGTACTGCGATGTTGAAACCGGCGGGGAAGGCCGTCGCACCGGAACCGGCGCCGGTGGTTTCCATCGACGAGTCGTTCGACGTGCCGGGTTTGGTCCGGAGTATGGCTCCGACCGAGGGCCTCCGCGGGTCGGCGGAGTCGGGTGAGTATTCGGCGACGCCCGGCGCCTTCGGACCGAGTCCGGTGCCCGCCGACGCCGGGATCAGCTTCGATGTGCAGAGCCGGCATGCTGATGTGCCACCACCGGTCTACGACGCCCCAGAAACCGAGTCCTGGGATGCCGAATCCTGGGATGCCGGTCCCGGGATCAGCTTCGAGGTCGCTCCCCGTCACGGAGCGGAGCCACCTCCGCCGGTATTCGAGGATTCGGGTGCCTCGTGGGCCAGCGGCGGAGGGATCGGCTTCGATGTTGCGCCTCGACGCGGTGGCGAAGCATCGCCACCCGTCGTGGAACCCAACGTCAGTTTCGACCTCAACGCCCTTGAGATCGAAGAGCCACCGATCTAACCGGCGGGAGCAAACGTGGCGTCCTTTCATCGTCAGGTGCACACCCGTACTGCACCGAGCCGGCGTGGCCTGTTGCAGGCCACCGCCCGCGTCGACGATTTTTTCCACGGGTTCGAGGTGCAGCTGGACGTGCGCGGCGGTGAGGTGATTCGGTCGGCGGCCACCGCCCACCGTCATCCGTGGACTACCTGTCCCGGAGCGTTGGCCTCGGTTCGTGCTGTTCGGGGTCCGGCGATGTACGCGGCCAACACGATCAATCGTCTGCCTCGGGCTGCCACGTGCGTGCATGTGAACGACCTCGTGTGGCTTGCCGCCCGGCAACACGTGGAGCGCGCCTATGCGATTGAAGTCACGCCGTTCGAGGCCAGGCTGGCCCGGGACGGACTGCCCATCCTCGTGTGGCAGCTGCACCACTGGACGATTTCTGGCGGCCCATTCGACGGCCTTGGTCCGACAGGCGCCGGTTGGGCCGCCGCGCTCGACCAGATCGGTTCGACGGGCGCCGATCCTGAACTGCGTGAGGCCGTGCGAGTGCTTCGGCGAGGGGTGCTGGTGGCGATCGGCTACTACACGCTTGATTGGCGGTCGATCGAACGTGGTACCGATGTTCCTCGTGAGATCATGGCCGACACCTGCCATACCTTTTCGCCTGCTCAGATCGAATCGGCGATCTGTTTGGCATCGACACCGGACCGTCGGAGTCGTCCCCGTTGACAGTTCCCCGCTGCCAGTGCCCCGTTGACAGTGCCCCGCTGACCGTCCCCTCCGGATTGTCGCACCCGAGTGAATGCCCGTGTGTCAGCTGGGCTGGAGCGAGGTGTCCGAAAGTTTCTAACATGGCGTCAGATTTTCGGAGCGACCCATTTCGGGGTCGGTCCGTTCGTCCTCACTAAGGAGGTCCATCGTGGATCTGCGTTATTCCGAAGCCGATTTGGCGTTCCAGAAGGAGCTCCGGGAGTGGCTGGCCGACGTCCTCCCCGGGTTGCCGGCCAAACCGGATCCTGATGATTGGCCCGCCCGACGCGAGTTCGACTTGGGATGGCAGCGCACGCTGTTCGACGCCGGATACGCCGGGGTGAACTGGCCGACGGAGTTCGGCGGCCGTGGTGCCACGCTTACCGAACAACTCATCTATCTCGAGGAGACGACGCGGGCGGGGGCTCCCTACATCGGGACCAACTTTGTGGGGATGCTCCACGCCGGCCCCACCGTGATGGCCGAGGCCACACCAGAACAAAAGGCGTTCCATCTTCCTCGGATTCTCAAGGGTGAGGAGATCTGGTGTCAGGGGTTCTCCGAGCCGGGCGCCGGAAGCGACCTGGCCTCGTTGTCGTGCAAAGCCTTTCGCGATGGCGATCACTACGTGGTGACCGGTCAGAAGATCTGGACGTCGTTTGCGCAAGTTGCCGACTGGTGCGAGTTGCTCGTCCGCACCGGCCCGCCCCTCGGTGAAGGCGTGAGTAAACACAAGGGAATCACGTGGTTGATCTGCCCAATGGACTTGCCGGGAATCGAAATCCGTCCCCTCCGCACCATCGTGGGCTCCACCGAGTTCAGCGAGGTCTTCTTCGACGAAGTGCGCGTGCCGGTGAGTCAGCGAGTTGGCGATGAGAACGACGGATGGCGTATCGCGATGGTCACCTTCTCCTTCGAGCGGGGAACCGGCTTCATCTCCGATCTTGTCGAGACCGATCGCATGATCACCGAATTGGTGCACCTCGCCAAACTCGTCACCCGACGGTCTGGTACGGCGTGGGACGACATCGCCCTACGTCGCGAGGTGGGGGAGATGCAGGCGCAAATGGATGCGGTGTGGGCGATGACCAAACGGAACTTGGCCCAGGCTGAGCGCAACGGCATCCCCGGCGTCGGAGGATCAGTACTGAAGCTGTACTACTCCGAACTTCTGCAGCGGCTCACCGACGTGGCGATGCGGCTGCTTGGTCGAGCCGGGCTGGCACGGGAGGACCTGGGCACGCTTCCCAACGGTGCCTTCGTGGAGGAACGTCTGCGTTCCACGTCGTTCACGATCGCCGCCGGCACCAGTCAGATCCAACGCAACATCGTCGCCGAGCGCATCCTCGGCCTCCCCAAGGACAAGTAGGCCATGGACTTCGAGCTCACCGACGATCAGGTTGCGCTGCAAGAAGGGGTGCGCACGTTTTGCACCGGTCGATTCCCGATCGACGTGGTGCGCGACATGGAGCAGACCGGCGGCCTTGACCGAGGCCGTTGGTCCGAACTGGCCGAGATGGGAGTGTTCTCGCTGCGTCTCTCGGAGGACGATGGCGGCGTGGGCCTCGGTATGGCCGATGCGGTGCTGGCCTTCGAGGAACTCGGTCGGGCCATTGTGCCGGGGCCCCTGGTGTGGACGCACTTGGCCGCCGGTTTGATCGAGGGTGCAGCCACCGGTGAGGTGGTGGTGACGGGTATTGAGCGAGGCGATCAGTCGAACCTCATTGAGTATCCCGACCATGTCGATGTCGTGCTCGTGGTCGATGGAGAGGGAGTGTGGCGGGTGGATCGTTCGGCCATGGAGTTGGCACCGGTGACGCTGCCCCTCGATCCCCTCGTGCCGGTCGGGCGTATCGTTGGCACCGGCCTGCCGCAAGGTGAGCAGGTGCTCGATGCCGTCGGTGCGGCGCGGTTCGTTCGGGAGGGGGCAGTGCTCACGTCGGCGTTGTTGTTGGGAATCTCGTCGGCGGCCACCGACCTATCCGTGGCGTTCTCCAAAGAACGGGTGCAGTTCGGTCGCCCCATCGGGCAGTTCCAGGCGCTCAAACATTTGATGGCCGACATGGTGGTACGGACCGAGGTGGCCCGAGGGGCGGTGTACGCGGCGGGGGTCACGATCGATGATCCGGTGGTGGGCTCGGTGCCCCGAGCCGTTGCCGCCGCCAAACTCACCGCCGGTCAGGCCGCCGTCGAAAACGCCAAGACCTCGGTGCAGGTACACGGGGGCATGGGCTACACGTGGGAGGTCGATGCCCACCTGCATCTCAAACGCGCCTACGTGCTCGACGCCGTCTTCGGAGACCGTGATGCCTGCGCCGAACAGATGGCCGATCTGCTCGACGCCGCCATCGCCTAACCCGCCGAACCTCCTCCCCATGACCGAACTGGGCAACCCATGACTGAACTGGGCACCCCATGACCGAACTGGGCACACCTTGCGTTGCTGGAGCGACGAAAGGTGTGCCCAGTTCGGGTGGGTCGGGTCAGCAGTTGGCGTCGAGCCAGGCGACGGCGGCGCGCTGGGCGCTGATCCATCGAGCGAGGCGTTCCGGGCCGAGTTCGGTGATGGCCTGCTGCAACGCGGGCAACGTGGTGACCTCGCCGCTCTGTACTTTGGCAACAAGCTCTACCACGGGCTCGTTGAGATCGATGGCGGCATCGCGGAGGCTGGCCGGTGCGGTGTCGGCGATCCGCTGCATCAATGCACCAAGCGCCTTCGACTCCGCGATGTCGACGACGGCGAGCCCGGTGATGTCCTTGATCGGTGCCTTCGCCAGATCGGCACAGAATCGCGCCTCGTCGAACGAAGCGGCCGGAACGGTGGTGGTCGGAGCCGAGGCAGTGGTGGAAGGAGCCGTGGCGGCGGAGGTTGTCGTGGATGGAGTTTTGGTGGCCGGAGTTGTGGGTGCCGGAGTTGTGGGTGCCGGAGCCGTAGAGGCGGAGGTTGTGGCGGCGGAGGTGGTTGGGGCGCCGGTGGCGGCCGAGGTGGGCGCGCCGGCGGTGATTTGTTGGGTGGGAAGGTCGACCCGGAGTCCACAACCGGCCAAGGAGATAGCCATGGCGAGCAGGATGGCGCCGGTGAAGGGGCCGGTGAACGGGCCGGTGAACGGGCCGGTGAACGCGCCGGTGAACGGCCTCGGAAACGATCGAGTTGAGACAGGAGTGTGCGGACAGCGACGCATCGCGGCAAAGGTATCGCACGGCCTGGCCCGGGCGCGGAGTGAAAGGCTGGGCCACAATGATGAACATGGCGTTGTCCGCATCCACGGTCCTCAAACGAGGGTTGCTGAAACGATGTGCGGTCTGCGGCGAAGGCAACCAGTTTCGGGCCTGGTTGCGAATGCGTCCCTCGTGTCGTCGTTGCGGTTACCGGTTCCATCGGGCGCCAGGCCAGTGGCTCGGTTCGTGGTTTCTCAACGTCATCGTGGCGCAAACCGTTGTGGTGCTGGTGCTCGTGACGGTGGCGGCGTTGAGCTGGCCCCATACGTCCGCCTCAGTTCTGATCAGTGCGACGCTTCTCAGCGCCATCGTCACGCCCGTGTTGTTCTTCCCATTCTCCCGCACGATTTGGATTGCCATCGACTTGGTGATGAAACCCCTCGATTTCGACGACGACGTCGCGCCCGGTTTCGAACTGGAGCGCGATGTAGCGGTTCTCGCGGCGGAGCAGGGGTCCGCCCCAAGGGAGCGGGATGAACCGTGATGCCGCCCGAAGACGCTGGCGAGAGCACTAGATTGCCGGTAATGGCGAGCGGGAGCATGGGGGAGCAGCGCACGGTCGACGCGGTCCTGGCGCGCCGACTTGAAACCGATCCCGACGGACCGTTCCTCGATGTGGTGGGAACCATGCTCACGGCCGCCGATGTCGATACGGGTGCCGCCAGGGTCGCGGCAACCCTGCGCGATCTCGGCGTCGGCAAAGGCGATCGGGTGGCGTCCTTGCTGGAGAACAGCGCCACGGGGGTGCTCACGCTGTTCGCCTGCGCTCGTCTGGGTGCCATCTCGGTCCCGATCAACACGGCCTACAAAGGCGAGTTCCTCAAACATCAGTTGCACGACGCTGGCGCCGGTGTGCTTGTGGTGCAACACGATCTCGCCGACCGTGTGGCACCGCTCGCGCAGGGTCTCGACGATCTCACGGCGGTGCTCATTGAGCACCCTGATGAGGTGGCCATTCCCCCGATCGGGGGGGTGACGGTGCACTCTTGGGCGGAGGCGCTGAACCACAGCGGTGGCGTGCGCCGTGGAGACAATGTCGACCCTTGGGACCTCGCCACCTTCATCTACACCGCCGGCACTACTGGGCCGTCGAAGGGTTGCATGCTGAGCCATAACTACGTGGTGAGCCTGGCGGAACAGATCGGTCGCGCGTGGGGCCGTCGGCCCGACGACGTCATGTGGACACCACTTCCGCTTTTCCATCTCAACGCCTTCGCCTGTGCGGTCATTGGTTCGTTGCTTGTCGGCGGGCGCGCCGCCATCAGCCGCAAGTTCTCGGTGTCGCAGTTCTGGGATGAGATCGACCGCACGGGGGCCACGATCGGTTCGCTGCTCGGCACGCTTACAACGCTCATTGCCCACGATGAACGTGAACATCCCGCCGCGGTTGATACCACCCTCCGGCTCATAGCGGCGGCGCCTATGCCGCTCGACATCGCCGCCGCCTTCAAGGATCGGTGGAACGTCGACACCTTTTCCGGTGGTTACGGCGTCACGGAGGCGTCGTTGATTTCGGCGCTGCCCGCGGGAGTGGAGAACAAGCCCAATGCCGCTGGCGTGATCAACGGCATCGAGTTCGATGTTCGGATCTTCGATGATCACGACAACGAACTGGCTCGGGGTGAGGTGGGCGAGATTGTGTGTCGTCCTCGTCGCCCGCATGTGATGTTCGAGGGGTATTGGCGACGTCCCGAAGCCACGGTTGAGGTGAGCCGAAACTGGTGGTTCCACACCGGAGACTTCGGCAAGGTCGACACCGATGGGTTCTTGTACTTCGTCGACCGCAAGAAGGATTACCTCCGCCGTCGGGGGGAGAACATCTCAAGCTTTGAGATGGAAAAGATCTTCCTCGCTCACGACGCCATCGTGGACGTGTCCGTGCACGCCGTGCCCAGCCCCATTGGTGAAGACGACCTCAAAGTCACCGCCGTCCTCCAGCCATGCGCCGTGCTCGACGAAGAGACGCTTTGCCGTTGGGTGGCGGAGCGTGTGCCCTACTTCGCCATACCCCGGTATGTGGAGTTCCGCCCCGCCCTGCCCCGGAACCCCGTGGGCCGGGTGTTGAAGTTTCAGCTCCGCGACGAAGGGGCTACCGCCACCACGTGGGATGCCGAAGCGGCCGGGGTGGTCTTCGAAAAACGCTGACCCTGTTTTTCGCAAAGGAAGTCAGGCGAAGGCGATCGGCATGTGGGCGTACCCACGAACGTTGCCTGAGTGCATACGAACCAAGCCGGCGGTGTCGATGTCGTAGGCGCCGGCACGGGCGAGGACGTCGCCAATGGCGATCCGTGTTTCCAACCTTGCCAACGCCGCACCGAGACACACGTGCAGTCCATGTCCCAACGACAAGTGTTGGCGAGTAGCACGACGGATGTCGAACTCGTCCGGACGGTCCCAGAAGCGCTCATCGCGATTCCCGGATCCAAGAAGCAAAAGCACCTTCTCGCCCTCGGAGATGATGGCGTCGTGAAGGATCACATCACGAGTGGTGGTGCGAGCCATGATCTGGGTGGAGCCCTCGTACCGCAACGTTTCCTCCACCACATCCGGGAGCAGGCCGGGATCGTCGAGCACCAGTTGTCGTTGCTCGGGGAACGCCCAAAGCCAATAGCAGGCGTTGCCGATGAGTTTTGTGGTGGTCTCGTTCCCGGCGATCACCAGCAACACGCAAAACGCCACCACCTCGTTGGAGGTGAGCCGGGCGCCGTCCACCTCGGCGGCGACAAGCCCGGTGAGGAGATCGTCGGCCTCGCTCCCAGCCCGGCGATCCTTCACGGCGGCGGTGAAGTACTGGTAGAGGTTGACAGCGGCGTCGATGCCGGCGTCGGTGACGTCGGGGTTGCCCTCTTCGCGATGCACCATGAGGTCGCTCCAACCGCGCAGCATGTCCTGTTCGCTTTCGGGAACGCCGAGCATCGACGAGATGACGTCCATGGGAAGTTTGGCGGCGTAGTCGGCGATCAGATCGCCGCCCGACGCCCCGTCCCACGGGGCAAGGTACGCCGCCGAGAGGTCCCGGATGCGGGGTTCGAGGTCGGCGATCCGGCGAGGGGTGAAGGTGCGGCTCACCACCCGTCGCATCACCGTGTGCTCCGGTGGATCCATCGTGATCATCATGGGAAGCGGGCTACGGGGTTCCAACGTGATGCCGTGGCGCGAGCAGTAGGTGTCGTGGTCGTGCAGCGCCGCCAGCACGTCGTGATAGCGGGATAGCGCGGTAAAGCCGAGCCGGTCGTTGCGATACGCGGGGGCCTCGTCGCGAAGTCGCCGGTAGTAGGGGAATGGGTCATCGTGGACCGCGTGGCTGTACGGATCGAACTCGAGCGGGTGCGTGGTCGCAGTCATGGGGACCCCTGGCGTTGGAGGTGCGGCGGGCGAGGAATGAGCGAAGCGTACACAGGCGTGAACCGATGTTCACAGAACTGAACTCCTGCTCGACAGTGCCGGGGAGAGCGCCTACATTGGGGTCATGCAGCTGGAAGACATGGTTCTGGTGAGTGTCGACGACCACGTGGTGGAGCCCCCCGACCTGTTCGATGGACGTTTACCCGCCCGATTTGCGGATCGAGCGCCCTACGTCCGCAAGAAACGAAACGGTGTCGACGTATGGATGTTCGAGGATCAGCAGGTGGCCAACCTGGCCATCAATGCCGTGGCCGGTCGCCCCAAGGAGGAGTACGGGGTCGAGCCCACCAGCTTCGATCAGATCCGCAAAGGGTGTTTCGACATCCACGAGCGGGTGAAGGACATGAGTGCCGCCGGTGTGCTCGGCTCGATGTGTTTTCCGTCTTTTCCGGGGTTCTGTGGCCGGTTATTCGCCACCTCCCCCGACAAGGACTACGGCGAAGCAGTGTTGCGGGCCTACAACGACTGGCACATCGAGACGTGGTGCGGAACCTACCCGGAGCGTTTTATGCCGTTGGCGTTGCCGGCGATGTGGAGTGCGGACGTGTCGGCGGCCGAGGTTCGTCGTGTGGCCGAACTCGGTTGTCACGCTGTCACCTTCTCCGAGAATCCCGCCGTGCTCGGCTATCCGAGTTTGCATGACACCTACTGGGATCCGTTCTGGGCGGCCTGCGCCGACACGGGAACCGTGCCGTGCATGCACATCGGCTCGTCATCGCAGTTGGTGGTGACGTCGCCCGACGCTCCGGCCGACGTGATGATCACCTTGCAACCGCTCAACCTGGTGCAATGCGCCACGGATCTGGTGTGGTCGGGAATCTTCCTGCGTTTCCCGTCGCTCAAGATCGCGCTGTCCGAAGGGGGGATCGGTTGGATTCCCTACTTCCTGGAGCGCATCGACCGCACCTACGACCGTCATCGGGCCTGGACCGGACAGGACCTCCAAGGCCACCTGCCGAGTGAGTTGTTCAAGGAACACGTGATCACGTGTTTCATCAGCGACCGCGCCGGCGTGCGAGCCCGCCACGACATCGGTGTTCCGATGATCACCTGGGAGATGGATTACCCCCATTCCGATGCGGCGTGGCCCAACGCCGCCGAGGAGGTATGGGACGAGATTGGCACGCTGCCCGACGCCGAAATCGACGCCATCACCCATGAAAACGCCATGCGGCTCTTTTCCTACGATCCGTTTGCGGTCCGGTCGAAGGCACAGTGCACGGTGGCGGCGCTTCGGGCGGAGGTGGAGGGGCACGACGTGGAGATCCGGTCGAGTGGGCAGCCCGTCGCCACGGGTGAGCGTGTGACGGCGGCTTCCATTCAGGCCAAGGCCACCGCCTGACGAAACGGGTTGGTCAGCCGCGCCCGATGGTCAGCCGATGCGCGGTCGGCCGTCGGTGTTGACGGTGAGTCGCGCCGTGTGGAGACGCCGTTTGTTGGGGTACCCCACATCTTCGCCTTCCCATGCGTGGTACGACACCCACCGTTGACCGGAGCGCTCGAACACTTCCGCTCCGCCGGGGCCTTTCTGGGAGCCGTGGGAACCCAAGATCACGTTGTTCGGGGGTTTGGTGCACGGACCGATCGGCGTCGTGCACGACAGGTAGCCGGTGGCGTAGGCCGGTGTGCCCCAATGGTTGCCCGAGTAAAGCACGAAAAAAACCCCATCCTCCTCGAACATCGAGGGGGCTTCCACCACCCGGTTCTCCCAGGCGCGGTCGGCTTTGGCGAGCTCGATGGGGAACCAGCCGAGGCCCCGGCCATCGGGCGTCAGCGGCACCGACCAGAGGCTGGCGGCTTGTCCGCGAACGACGGCGTCGCTCTTGAACAGAAGGAAGAGGTGCCCATCGTCGTCGATGAACGGGCTCGGGTCGATCGACCCGCCGAGACTGCGCTGACATACCAGTGGCTCCGTTGAACCGTCGATGAACGGCCCGCTCGGCGTGGTGGCGACCGCCGACGAAATGCACTGCAGGCCGCTCGCTCGTTCTCGGACCGTGTAGTACAGCAGCCACTTGTCGCCGACTTTGGCGACCGATGGGGCCCACGTGTAGTTGTCGATGGCCCAGTCCGGAAGACCCGTGAGTACGTCTCCCACAAGGCTCCAGTTGTCGAGGTCCGGGGAAGTGATGAGCTGTACCCGGCCGGCGCCGCTATTGGTGGCGTAGCCGTAGTACGAACCTTCGTGACGGAGTACGAAGGGATCGGCGAAGTCGAACACGAAACTCGACGAGCCACCGACGCCGAGGGCACGAAACGTCTGGGCACACACCGCTTGCACCGTCTGGAGTGCGTTCACGCCGGTGCTGCGATCATCGGCTGAGCCGGCGACGCTGGCGGCGCGAATCCCTTGTAGGCAGGTCTCAAGTCCCGCGAGGTTGGCGTTCTGGTTCGCGTTGGTCTGTCCCAGTGCCACCAACTCGGTTCGGACTGCGTTGATCTGGATCGTCGAGGCCTCAAGTTGGGCCAGGAGTTGTAGACGGGTGCTGACGGCCGTCGAGGTATCGGCGGAGGCATCCGCAGCGGAAACAACGGTGGCTTCGAGGTGCTGCTGCACCGCCGAAAGGGCATACTCGGTGGCTGCCAGTCGAGCGGACGTCACGTGCTCACGGGCAACGGCAGCATCCGCCGCTTCGCTGGCGGTGACGACGGCGGAACGTTGGGTCACCAAGAGCCCGCCGGCGAGAACGATGGCGAGCAGCGCAACGACGAACGCCCGACGATCGCCGGGCCGGTGCGCGGGGGTCTTGTGGGGTTTCGCTCCCAAGGAGCGGGGTTGTTCCTCGTGGCGGACCTGGGTTTGCGCCGTCATCTTTGCGCCGTCATCGGGCCACGATCGTGCTGGGGGCGGTGCGGCGCTCGGCGAGGTAGGTCGCCGACGACTTGCATTCCGCATCGGTGCTGGCCAGTTCGCGACTCGCCGTGGCGCGATCGTCGACCGCCAACGCGTTGAAGGCCCGCTCGGCGGCCTTTAGGCATAGGAGGAGCTCGTTTAAATGGACCCCTTGTTGGATCACCTTGAGTCCGCCGTTCGTGAGCTCGCCCTGCAGCGTGTCGGCCGCCCGACGAGCATCCTCGGCTTGCGCCCCGGCGGCGTCGCGGGCCACAACACCGCGTTCGAGGTCGGCTTGCGCGGCATCAAGGGCCACCAAAGCGATGTCCACTTCTTGCCCCATCAGGTCCAACGAAGAGCGGCGTTGCGTGAGGTCGGTGCGGGCGATGGACTCGGCCCGTTCGGCGCCTTGGCGTCGAGAATCGTGGGCATCGGCCTGGTTGCGGGCGTAACCGGCCGCGACGATGCCGCAGACAGCGACGAATCGCAGCACCCACACCGAACCTCGCAATGCACGCCGCATCGAGCGCTAAGGATGTCAGGTCGTACCGACAAGATCAACGCGGGGCCCGGCTGTTCATACCGGGTTCACGATCAAACGGGGGCACGACGGTGCCGGACCAGCAGATTCGAAAAATCTGACCAACTGATCGACATACGACGGATCGTGCCCGGCGAAACGAGTATCGAAGTGATCTGCCCCCGCCAGTTCCATCATCGATCGTGGGTCGCGAGCGGCGGCGGACACGGCACGGCTCTGATCGATCGGGACAACTTGATCACGGTTTCCGGCCACCACGAGCACCGGGGCTGCGACCTCACCGATGCGTTCAATCGTGGCGAATTGGGATCGCACGAGGTAACGCGTCGGGTAGATCGTGTATTGCTCGGCGGCGGCATCGGGGATCGAGGTGAACGGAGCCTGGAGAACGAGGGCACGTGGCGGGCTGGTTTGGGCCAGCCGAGTGGCGACGGCGGTGCCGAGCGAATAGCCCACGTAGAACACTCGCTCGCCGTCAATCGATGGTCGGCGGCGTAGCCATTCGTTGGCGGCTTCAGCATCTTGGGCGATCCCGTCTTCCGTAGGCGTTCCGGGGGCTCCGCCGAAGCCGCGGTACTCGACCAGCAACACCGCGTACCCATGTTTGGCGAGTTGCCGTGCGAGGGGTGAGAGCGATGATCGGTTTCCTCCGGCCCCGTGGAATAGCAGGACGGCGGGCGCCTTGGCACACGGGGTTGGACCGCTGGGCGCCACGAACCACGCCGGGATGTTGAGCCCATCTCGGGTTCCGGTGAGGATCTCCTGACCGCCGGGGAGAACATCGGCAATACGCGGAACCTCGGCATCGGGCAAGTAGAGGTAGTAGTCCTGCCGGACGAACAGGTACACGCCGCAGACGAACCACACCGCCGCGGTGATGCCCGCTACTCGGAGGACCATGCGGCCAAGGCGTCGTTTCGTCACCATTGTGTCTTCGGCGTCGTCGCTCCGAGATCGGTGGTTTTGCACAGCCTCTCGACACGCCCCGCAAGATCTTCTCATCTGCTCCCCCGAAACATCGAGGGTGGGGATCAGGCGCGGGGGACCTCGGACCATGGTCGGCTTTGCCAGGGATCGGGCTCGCGGGGCAGACCGAGCACCTGCTCGCCAATGGTGTTCCTCTGCACTTCGGTGGTGCCACCCTCGATGGTGTTGGCGCGGCTACGGAGGAAGCCGAACGCCAGTCGATGGCTGTCGTCGTCGGCCGGCTCGTGGGCGAGAACGCGGAGGCCGACGATGTCGATCCACGCCTCCTGCAAGGCGACGTTGTGTCGGGTCTGCAACAGCTTCCCGACTGAGCTCTCCGGACCGACCCCTCGGTTGGCTTTTCGGTTCGCCCGGGCCCGGAGATTTGTCCAGTTCAGCGCTTGTTTCTGGGACCAGAGCATCATGAGTCGCTGCCGTACCAGCGGGTCGTTCCACGGCGCGGCGGTGGCGCCGTCGGAGGCGCGGGACTGGGCGATGAGTCGTTCGATCGACCGCCCGCCGAGGTTGTCGACGCCCGCTCCCGAACCTGCGCCCGAGATCATCTGACGCTCGCCCGAAAGGGTGGTGCGGGCCACCTTCCAGCCGCTATCGACCGGCCCGATGCGATTCGCATCGGGCACCGTTGCCGAGTCGAGGAAGACTTCGTTGAACTCCACATCGCCGTTGATCTGACGGAGCGCTCGTACGTCCACACCGGGCTGGTGCAGGTCGACGGCGAAGTAGGTGATGCCCTCTCGTTTGGGCAGATCAGGGTTTGTGCGGGCCAGCAACAGCCCCATGTCGGCATCGTGGGCCCAGGTGCTCCACACCTTCTGTCCGGTGACGCGCCACACGGTGGAGTCGGTTGCATCAGGTTCGGCCCGACAGGCCAGTGACGGTAGGTCGCTGCCGGCGCCGGGCTCGCTGAACAACTGACACCATTTCACCTCGTTGCGCACGATTGGAGGGAGGAACCGGGCTCGCTGTTCGTCGGTGCCCCACTGCAGCAGGGTGGTGCCGGCCAGGTTGATGCCGAGGATGTTGAGTCGGCCGAGGTGATACGGGGTCAGCACCTCCTCGACCGCCCGAGCGAGGGCGCTTCTGAGGCCGAGCCCCCCATAGGCCCTCGGCCACGTCGACACGGCCATGCCCGAGTCGGCGAAGGTGGGGTACCACGCTTCATAGACGGCCCGCGGGCGCACGACGCGCAAGGCCACGATGCCTCCACCGTCGGCCGCTTGGCGCCAGTCGGCCGGAAGGTGTTCGTCGAGCCACTCCCGAGCCGCAGTTTGAGCTTGCGCCGGCGAGTGGGTGTTGTCGATCGCCACACGGTGGGCGAGCCAGCTATCGAGATGGTTCGTCATGTTGTGGTGCCCTCGTTGATGGCTCGCGGGGCGAGTGACAACAGTTCGCGCCGGACCACCTTGCCCACATCATTGCGGGGCAGGGCATGGATGGTCACGAAACGGACGGGCACCTTGTAGGCGGCCAGCGACTCCCGGCAGTGCGCATCAAGGGCGGCGTCATCGAACGGAGGGAGCAGGGCGTTGTCGGGGGTGCCAGGAGAAGGCGTGGTGGGTACGACGAAGGCCCAGGGCACCTGACCGAGCCGTTCGTCGCTGACACCGACGACCGCGCAGTCGGCCACGTCGGGATGGCGGCGAACTACTTCCTCCACGTCGTCGGGCCACACCTTCAGACCGCCTCGATTGATGAGGTCCGATATGCGACCTTCGAGCCATACGAAGCCGTCACCATCGATACGCCCGATATCGCCAGTGCGAAGATGCCGGTCGGTTGTCAGGCGAGCGGACAAGTTAGGGTCCGTTTGGGCGTCGATCATCGATAAAGCCTGGACACACAGCTCACCGGTGTCGGCATCGATGTAGGCCGATACACCGGGGTGCGGTCTTCCCACGGATCCCAGTTTGGCGACGCCGTGGGCGCGGGTGTCGGCCGCAGTCCAACCGATTACCTCGCCGCCGAGTTCCGTCTGCCCATACGAGTTCAGGACCGTGACGCCGAAGCGCTGGTGAAAACGCTCGGCCTGGCTCACGGAAAGTGGGGCGGTGATCGACCGGCAGAAACGCAGCGGTGCCAGCGAAAACACATCCGGATCGTCGTTGAGGGCCGCCATCATTGCGGGGGCGAGCACGGTGCTCTTTACTCCGTGGCGGCGAACGGCCTCGGCGAATCCGGTTGTGGTGAACGGGTCGAGGATCACCACGGGGTTACCGGCCCGGAAGGCGAAGAGCACCTGATAGATGCCCGCCCACAGCGACAGCGGGACGGGCACGAGGTTGGCCACGGCGGGTCGATCGGCAGCGGGTCGATCGGTAGGGGCGTTGCCTCGCAAGGCCCGCAGCACGGTATCGATGCCGGCGAGCACGTTGGCGTGGTGAAGCGTCACCGGCTTGGGGGTTCCCGTCGTGCCCGACGTGGTGAGCACCAACGCGAGGTCGTCTGCGGGTGGCGGCTGGTCGACCCTGTCGGCCCTGTTGAGCACGCCTTCGTGCAGCACATGGGTAGCGCCGGCCCGAGCAATCTGGTCTTCCCGTTCCCGCTCGGTGAGGCGAGGGTTGACCGGTGCGGCGGCAGCATCGAGACGCCAGATGGCGAATAGGTCGACGATGAACGCCAGGCCCCCCGCCTGCACAAGGGCGATGGTGGTGGGCGCTGGTCCTGCGGCCAACGCGGCGGCGAGTTGGCCTGCTCGTTGGTCGATGAAGTGCTCGAGTTCGCCAAAGGTGTGCCAGCGCTCATCGTTGCCCCATACCGCCGGCCGATCGGGGTCGGCCGCACCCGGGAGCAAGCCAAGTGATCCCGATCCTGTAGCGAGGTTCTCCGATTTTGAACCGTCGTTCACCGGAGCGAATCTAGCCCTCAGAAGCGGCCCGATGCGAGGTCGCGGTGGGGGCGGCGGGCGTTCCATAAGCGCAACGGCACGGCGGGGTCAGGAGCGTCGACACGAACTGAGCCCCTGGCTCGCCGACAAAAGGAAGTTGTCTCATGCTGCGAACCCGAGTTGCTGCCACGATCCTCGCGGGGGCCGCCGCCCTGGTCGCCGCTTCACCGCCGGCCCTCGCTTCCCCGGTTGGCTACACCCGGGCGACGATCGCCGGCAACGACAACATCTACACCGTGGATCTCGCCACGGGGGCCATGACCCTGGTGGGCGATTCCGGCCTCGACCCAGCCTCGCGGGCGCTCTCGATGCACCCCGACGGAACGCTCTACGGTGCTCGGAACGGCAGCCTGTACACCTACAACACGGTGACGGGCGTGGCTTCGGTTGTGGGACCGTTCGACTGCTGCGGCATCGTCCAGGATATGACGTTCGACGGGGACGGGAACCTGTGGCTGCTGTCGAGTAACCCAAGTCGATTGTTCTCGGTGAACGTGGGCACGGGGGCGGCAACGGAAGTTGGTCCACTGAATCGGGGGCTGATGACCGGGCTGGCTGTGGACTGCGACGGCACCATGTTTGGCACGGACGGGGCCACGGACACCCTGGTCACGATCGATCCGACGACGGCGGCGGCAACCACCGTTGGAACCTTCGGCTTCGATGTGGGCTCTGGCAGCCTGGCCTTTGATGCGAGCGGCACGCTGTGGATGCTGGTTCGGCCGGCCGCCCCGGCGGGCGCACCTTCGCGGACCATGACCGTCAATACCGCCACCGGAGTGCTCAGCGAGGTGGCCGGCGCCGTCGCGGGTAACAACCCCTCGGATCTGGCACTCGCGCCGCCGTCCTGCCCATCTGATCCCGGGCCGACAATCGCGGCACCCGAAAGCCCGTCCGATCCGACGACGCCGACCACTCCGGGAACACCAACCACTCCGGCAAGACCGACCACTCCGGCAACACCGACCACGATCTCGAGCCCCTCGATGTCGGTGACGGTGCGCCCCACGGCGGTGCTCGTGACCCCCACGTTCACCGGTTGAACCCGGAGCGTGGGATGGCCGAGACCTCAGACGACGGTGACGGTGACCTTCCACTGGGAGCCGGGTGTTCCGTCGCCCTTCGCCTGACTGAACGTAACCGTTGCGCTCCCCGTTTCTCCCGCCGTGTACACACCGACGAGCGAACTCGGTTGGCCATCCGTTGCCGGCTGATCGGTACGGAGGCCGGTGGCCTTCACTGCGGTGCCGGCGATGTCGGCCTTCCACGTGAATCCGGAGGCAGGATCGTTGAGGACACTGATTTCGAACACGTCGTTGAGGCGAACCTCGATTTCGGTGTCGGCGCTGATTGCGAACACCTTGGTGGCACCCGACGGTCCGGGGGCGACCGTGGTGCCCGGTGCTTCAGGGCCGGTTGCTTCCGTCGTCGGCGGTGCCGTGGTGGGAGGTGGCCGATCGGTGGTGGTAGTGATGGCGCTGGTGGTGACCGTCGAGCCGTACGACGGTGGTGGCGAGGTGGCGCCGGTGGACGCGGTAGTGATCGGCTGACGGGCACAACCACCGAAGAGCAGGCCACCGATGAGCACGACGAGGGCAATGACCACCAGGGGCACGAGAGATGCTGCTGGTGATCGCGGGGCGGGCGTATGTCGATGGGGTCGCGGAACGGGCAGGGGCACCGGCGAACTGTAGGTCGCGCCGTCTGGCCCGGATCATCTGCCCGGATCATCTGGCCCGGACCGTCTGCTGGAAAAACGAGAACGTGTTCTACTACTGTGCCGGTCGACGAGCGGGAGACGCCACGTGGACTTCGACGACAGCACCGAGGAAGCAGCGTTACGCCAGGAGATCCGGGGCTTTCTTACCGCCCACGCGTCGACGCGCACCGGTACGGACGCCGACTGGTCCCGCGGAAACCTCTCCACCGATCCGGGTCTAGCCGAGATCTACAACCGGAAGTGTCGGGAGTGGCAGCACACCCTCTTCGACAACGGTTGGGCCGGCATTACGTGGCCGAAGGTATTCGGCGGCCGGGGCGGCACGCCGAGCGAGAGCATCATCTTCAGTCAGGAGCTTGCCGCCTTCGATGCCACCAGCGGGTTCATCGGGGCCGCCCAGCAACTCGTCGGTCCGCCCATCATGCGTCACGGGTCGCCGGATCAGCAGGAGCGTTACCTGGGTCCGCTTCTTCGCGGTGATGAGATGTGGTGCCAGCTTTTCAGCGAGCCCGGTGCCGGCTCTGACCTCGCCGTGCTGGCCACCAAGGCCGTGCGCGATGGTGATGAGTGGGTGGTGAACGGCCAGAAGGTATGGACCTCAAACGCCCATCACGCCGACTTCGGCATCTTGCTCGCCCGTTCCGATCCGGACGCGCCGAAACATCGTGGCATCACGTTTTTCATCGTTGATATGCGCTCGCCGGGGATCGACATTCGGACGTTGGTCCAGGCCACGGGCCTGACCCATTTCAGCGAGGTTTTTCTCACCGACGTCCGCATTCCAACGGGGAATGTGGTGGGCGAGGTTCATGGCGGTTGGGCGGTGGCGCGCACGGTGCTGGCCAGTGAGGCCGGCATGATCGGCGGTGCCGGACAAACGTCCACCTTCGATGCCGTGGTGGCGCTCGCCCGCGCTTGTGGACGTACGGACGAGCCGGTGATCCGGCAGCGGCTGGCCGACGTGTACATACGGGAGCGGCTCATCAAGTTCCTCGGGTACCGCATGCAGACGGCGATCATGCACAAACGCGGCACCCCGCCCGACCCCTCGGTCCTCAAGAATCTGTTCACGTCGACCCTGTCGAAGCGGGTGGAACTGGCGGTCGAGCTCGAGGGTGCGGCGGGGATGCTCGCCGGCGCCGACGCCCCGCAGGAGGGGTTCTGGCAGCAGCAATGTATGGCCCAGTTCGCGTCGAGAATCGGTGGCGGGACCAACGAGGTGCACCGCAACATGATCGGGGAGCGAGCGCTGGGCCTCCCCCCGGAACCCCGTGCCGACAAAGACACCCCCTGGCGCGACCTCCTCCGCTCCTAGTCGCCCCCCCCCCCCCCCCCCCCCCCCCCCCCCCCCCCCCCCCCCCCCCCCCGGGGCCCCCCGTGTTGTGGGGGGGG
>JANOSD010000142.1:0-2612 GCA_031415655.1 Actinomycetes bacterium | reverse complement strand
GCGCAGCTTGTTGACCACCACGCTCACCTCTTGGCCCGGCACCGGGCTGGTGATGAGCCCGTGGTTCAGCGCCACGAGGCGAGAGACCGTGAGGTTGCGGAAGGGCAGCGAGTTCGGCACCAGCGCGGCGAGGAGCAACGTCTTCACGAGGCGGTCGTCGGTGCGGAATGCCTCGGTGACCGGTGCACCCTCGCCTATCGCATGGGTGGCGGCGAGCACGGGACGGAGCCGCTCGGCGTAGATGCGTTTCGCTTGCGCGAAGGCAGACTTCATCTCGTCGGACAGCGGGTCTTCCGATGCCGCCAGCACGTCGTAGAGATCACCGACGGGCACAAGATCCCCGACGGTGAGCTGGTCGCGATGATCGACGAGCAATTGCAGCAACACGCGTAACCCGGTGCGGGTGCGTTGCAGCGCGCCGGCCACGTCGACCACCACCGTGAGGAACGCCGGACTGAATGGATACGTGAGACGGAACGCGTCGTTCCCGCCGAACTCACCACACAGCACGTCGCGCATCGCATCGGTGAGGTCCAGCGCAGAAAAGGCGCTCTCGAGCGCCGCCGTGCCCTCGGGATTTGATGGACGCAGCAACCGGTAGTGCGCCACCTTCGGCAAGTTCGAGTCGTCCAAGGTGATGTTGGAGAAGCGACCCTGCTGGTAGTCGAGCTGGTCGACGAACGCCATCTTCTCGAGGCCAGGCACCTCGTTGCCCACCAGTTCACGGAGATCGCGCTGGCGGGCGATGATGCTCAGGATCGGAATGGGGCGGTCGGCAGTGGCGCTCTCCACCAGCTTGGTCACCTTCGACGCTTCCGCCGTGGCAAACGCCACATCGGCCATGCGCGACAGCAGCCAGAGGATCAATTCGTCGAGGAACAGAATGAGCCCCGCATACCCGAGCGACTGCGCATGGCGGCTGATCGCGGCGAGCCCCTGCTCGAGGTTCACATACCCCCCCTCATTCGCCCGCACCGCCTCGGCGTAGCCCGAAAGCAGCGAGCCGAGCAACGCCTGCACCAACAACGAACGTTCGGTGTCGCCGACGGGAGCGGAACGGGCGTTGACGTAACGATCGGCGTTCCAGCCGGCGAAGTCGCCCCACCCCTCGTCGTCCGATGTGCCACCGAGCGCGGCCAGCGCGGTGAAAAACGCCTCGTCGCCCAGCGTCGACCGGAGTTGGTCGGCATTGGCGAGGAGTGCCTCATCGGCGAACACATCGGGCAGCGGGGCGTTGGGGTGGACCTCCTGCACGTGGCGTACGTAGCCACCGAAAATGGCCGACTCGATATCGCGCGCACCGATGAGATGGAACGGCACCGTGAGGAATCGGCGGTCGCCCTGCCAGTCGCGCAGCTCTTTCACTACCGGCGCCAGCTCCGGCTTCGCGAGTGCGCCGGGGTGACCGTCGAGCAGGAGCTGGAGCACCCCCATGAAGTTGGACTTGCCCGAGCCGAACGAGCCCGATAGATACGCCGCCTTCGACACGTGCTCGTCGGTCGCCGAGCGCACGAGCCGCACCACCTCGACGAACGACGCCAGCAACTGATCCGTGACGACGTAGTCGTTGACGGTGGCATCGGCATGCGCAGCCGCGTCGGTGAGCTTGAACACCAGGTCGCCCTGGTGGACCTCGCTCGGAATGCTGATGGCATCCTTCAGCAACATTGCGTCACGCTCGCCATCCTCGTGCTCGCATCGACATCATCGTTCGCCACCCGATCTCCTCGTCGTCTTCACCGGTACGGTTAGGGAGCGGGCTGAACACTACGTGCCGCGGCAGGCCGGTTTCGCCGGAAACTGCTTCTCGGCGACGACGGGCCACAACACCGGCGGCAGCAGGTTGCGCGGAACCTCGTGGTTGGCCGTGCACACACCGGTCCCACCGTCGACGAGCCCGCCGATCCTCCTCGCTCGTGGACATCGAGCGCCACCGCGTCACGAGGTAGGCCGCCTCGATCCGCATTTCGTGGTTTCAGCGTCCGCATTTCGTGGGTTGACGGACCGCGTTTTGTGGCTTGGCCGCTGCCACATCCGGGTCGAGCGGCTACGATCTCACCAATGCCTGCCGTTGCTCTGATTCCTCGTCACCTCTCCGACGTCGTACGTCAACGCCTCACCGAGGAACCGGCGGTGCTGCTCGGCGGGCCTCGGGCGGTTGGCAAAACCACCCTGGTTACCGAAATCGCTCGTGATCACGACGTCGAGGTGCTCGACCTCTCCGTACAGTCCGCACGCCTCGCTGCGGAGCAGGACCCCGACGCATTCCTCGCCGACCGGCGCAAGCCCATCGTGATCGACGAGTACCAACTCGTCCCCTCGCTGCTCCCGGTAGTGAAGCGTGACATCGATCGGCACCAGGAGACCGGGGGCTACCTGATCACCGGGTCCACCACCGGGGCCCTCCTGCCCCGAGGCACGGAGTCACTCGCCGGGCGTGTGCACGAGATGACGCTCTGGGGGTTCTCCCGGGGCGAGACGGCCCGCAAACGAGAGAGTTTCGTCGATATCGCATTCACCGAACCCGCACGGCTGAGGGGGGTGCGCGACGCCACCGCCACTCGTGCCAGCTATGCCGAACGAATCGCCCGTGGCGGGTTCCCCGCCGTGGG
>JANOSD010000141.1:0-17818 GCA_031415655.1 Actinomycetes bacterium | reverse complement strand
CGCCCCCGCCCCCCGCCCCCGCCCGCCGCCCGCCGCCCCCGCCCGAACTGGGCACACCTGTTGTCGTTGGGGCGACGTTATGTGTGCCCAGTTCGAGAACAGGGCTGAAGTGGGCACCCGTTTTGTTGTTGGGGCGACGTTTGGTGTGCCCAGTTCGAGAACAGGGCTTCGCACGCGAGTGCCGTGAACGAGGGGCGAAGCGGCAGACTGGCGGGGATGACGCCACTCCGTTTCCGGCTGCAACTGCTGCCCCTGACCCGGGCAGTGCGGACGGTTGTGCTGTTGGCGTGTTTGGCCGCGTTCCTACCCGGCGTCATGCTGAGCGGCGGGCCGACGGAATGGCGCCTTCTTTCCTTGGTCGGCGTCGCCTCCTCCGTGTGGTCGCTCCATTTCGTTTGGGGCGCGGCGGTGGTAGTGGGGCCCGAAGGCCTGCGGGTACAGAAGTGGTGGCCCCTTCGCAAGGACATCCCCTGGTATCGGGTGCTTGCGGTTGAGGTGGTTCCGGGTTTTTGGTACCTCGATCTCGAACTCAACTCCGGCGAGCGGGTCACGCTTCCGTGTGTGGAACGACTCGACGATCTCTTCGACGCCGTCGAACACCACCGCACCGACCTTGACCGCATCGTTTCCTAACGCCAGACCCCTGACCACCCCGGGGCGCATTCGCTGTGGCGGTTCGGGGGTGCGGCAGCGGAGTGGAGGGCAATCGATTTGAGGTATCAGAATCGGGTCAACGGAGCCTGTTGCGATGTATGCAGCGTTACGGTCGCGGGGTGAAACCCTCGCTTCAGCTTGACGAACGGCTGCGCTCTTGTCGGTTCCGGTTACCGGCGTGGCAATGGTGGAACGCCATTGGCTTTTGGTTGCTGACCTCGGTCGTGTGGGTGGCGATAGGCGTCAAGGTGGTCGCGGCGAACGGCTGGCAGGCGCTGCCTGGTGTGGCTGCCGCCGGCGCCCTCCTGCTTTTGTGGACGCTCGTCTTCGTTGGCCCGATCGTTCGGGCCGCGGTGCGCGCCGGTCCCGATGGCGTCGAGGTGTGCAACGGATGGCGCACCTATCACTTCGCTTGGGAGGATTTGGTCGGGGTTTGTTTCGTCCGGTCCGTGATTCGAGGTCAACCATTGTTCGGCCTTGAACCGGGTGGAGGCCTCGTGGCCCTGGGGGTGTTGCGGCGATTCACTCGAGAGGAGCGGGCCACGTTGTCGCGCAAAGAACGATTCCAGTCCTCCGATCTGCTGCTCGATCTGCTGCTCGATCTGCCCGAGGCCGTACCGACGCAGGCAGAGAAAGGCCCGTCCCGACGGTCGCAACCCAACCCGCTTTCGAGTCGAATTGCGCCGCTTTCACGTATACGTCGCCCGTCTGGACAGCGTCTCCTTGGCGGGACCTTCCTCCTACGCGCCGACGGTTCAGGCGTACTGACGCACGTCTTGTCGAACGGGTGGTTCGGTGGGAGAGCAGCGACGGAACGGTTGCGTTCGCAGATTCTCATCCTCCGCTCGATGGATCCCCGCTGGTTGGAGCGAAGCCTTGCCTGGGGAGCGTCGTCAGCAGGCGCCAGCGGAACCACGTTGCAACCGGACCCCTTGAAGGGGGTTGGTTGCACCATGGTTGCAACAAGGTTGCAGCATGGTGGTGATTTCGGGGTGGCTCAGCGCGGGGTGGGGTAGGTGGTGGCCGTAGTGTGACGGGCCGTTGCCCTGCTGGGGGTCGACTGTCGGAGGTCACGGTGTTGAACGTCAAACTTGTGAAGAAGCGGCCCGCCAAGGTTGATGTGTCGGCCCAGCTGGTTTCCCTGGAGGGCCTCGCCGATACGGGTCACGACCCGCGCCAGCTGGCCCGCCTCGGGTTTGAGGCCAAGGTTGCGCAAACACTCACTCTCCCCGCTCCTGATGGCGGGGTGGAACTGCTGGTCGGGGTCGGTCCGAGGGACGAGCTTGGTGCCGACATCATCCGGCGGGCCGGGGCGGCGTTGGTACGAGCATCGGGCACGAATAAGACCGCGACCGTCGATCTTGGGCCGGTCGCCGCGCCCGGTGCCGCCCAGGCGCTCACCGAAGGGCTGATCCTCGGTTCCTACCGGTTCGGTACCTATAAAGGCGACCAGCCGGTAACGCTCACCGCTGTTTCCGTCGTAGGGACCGGCGATGCCGACGAAGTGCGCGGTGTGCGCCGTGGCACGGTGATCGCCGACGCCATCTGTTTCGCCCGCGATCTGGTGAACGAGCCCGGCGGTTCGCTCACCCCCACGGAGTTTGCGAACCGGGGAGCGGCCCGGGCTCGAGCGGCGGGGCTCAAGGCTCGTATTCTCGGTCCGAAGGAGATCAAGGCGGCCCGGCTGGCCGGGCTTCTGGCGGTCAACCAAGGGTCGGCGGAAGAGCCTCGATTGCTCGAGCTCACCTACTCGCCCCCCAATCCGGTGGCGTCGGTGGCGTTTGTTGGCAAGGGGGTGACCTTCGATTCCGGCGGCCTCTCGATCAAGCCCGCGGACTCCATGATGACCATGAAAAACGACATGGGCGGCGGCGCGGCGGCGATCGCTGCGGCCTGTGCGCTCCCTGGGTTGGCGCCACGGGTGAAGGTCACCGCCTACGTGCCAATGACTGACAACATGACGGGCGGGGCGGCCATTCGCCCTGGCGATATCTACCAGGCGCGCAACGGCCTCACCGTTGAGGTGCTCAATACCGATGCCGAGGGCCGGCTCGTCCTCAGTGATGTGCTCGTGATGGCGTCCGAAGCGAAACCCGACGCCATCATCGATCTCGCCACACTCACGGGCGCGTGCATGGTGGCGCTCGGTGATCGTTATGCCGGCGTGCTCGGCAACGATCAGCCGTTGATCGATCAGGTGCGGGCGGCGGCAGTGATGGCCGGGGAGCGGGTATGGCCGCTGCCGCTCGCCAAGGAGTACCTGCCGTTGCTCGAGAGCAATGTTGCCGATGTAAAGAACATCGCGTCGAGCCGCTGGGGAGGCACCATCACGGCGGCGCTGTTCCTGGAGAAGTTTGTGGGGAACGGCATCCCGTGGGTACACATCGATCTCGCCGGCCCGGCGTTCAATGAAGGCGGCGAATGGGACGTCACCCCGAAGGGCGGCACCGGGTTCGGTGTCGCCACACTCCTGGCGTTCGTCGAATCGGTGGCCGACCGAAAGAAGTAGTTGCGAACGAAGTAGCTGCCAACGAAATGACAGGGGCGATCAGATCTTGGCGTCGCGGCCTTCCCAGTAGGGGTCGCGGAGCTTGCGTTTGTAGAGCTTGCCCGAAGGATCACGAGGAAGCTCCGGCACGAAATCGATCGTCTTCGGACGTTTGAACTTGGCGAGTTTGTCGGCACAGAACGCGAACAGCTCCTCGCGCAGCGTGTCGTCGGGAGGTACGCCGAGCGCCGGCTCGATCACCGCCTTGATCTCCTCGCCCCAGTCGGCATGGGGGATGCCGAACACGGCAGCGTCTCCCACCTTGGGCATCGTGAGCAGCACGCTCTCAATCTCGGCCGGGTAGATGTTCACGCCCCCGGAAATGATCATGTCGCTCTTGCGGTCCTTGAGGAACAGGTAACCATCGTCGTCGACCAGGCCCCAATCGCCTACGGTAAAAAAGCCGTCGGTGCGGTTGTCGTTGGTCTTGGCTTCATCGCCCTTGTACTCGAAGTTCGCCAACGCCAAGCTCATGAACACGGTGCCTTCGGTGTTCGGGTCGACCCATTCGCCGAGATCGTCGTTGCGGATCTTGATCTCACTTCCCGGCCACGCCACGCCGACTGAGCCGGGCTTGGCGAGCCACTCCTTGGCGGTGATGATCGTGCCGCCGCCTTCGGTTGCGGCGTAGTACTCCATCACGGCGTCGCCCCACCAGTCGATCATCTTGCGTTTCACCTCAGGGGGACACGGCGCCGCAGCATGCACCATGCACCGCACGGACGAGCAGTCGTACTTCGCTCGCACCTCTTCGGGCAGCGCCAACATCCGGTGGAACTGGGTCGGCACCATGTGTGACGTGGTGACCCGGTAACGATCGATCAGCTCGAGCATTCCCTCCGGCGACCACTTCTCCATGAGCACGACCTTGTGGCCCATGTGAAGCGAGTTGGCCGTCCAAAGGAGCACTGCCGTGTGATAGAGCGGGGAGCCGGTGATGTGCACGTGACCGTCGAACGGCTGCACACCGAACATGCCCTGGAATCCGACGTACAACGAGGCGAGGTCGTCGGGGTCGATGTCGTACATGGCCCGTTTCACACCTTTGGGACGACCGGTGGTGCCGCTCGTGTAGTGCATCGGCATGCCGGCGGAGCGGCCCTCGGGCGCGGTGGTGGGCTGGTTGGCAAGCAGCTCGGCAAACGGGCGCATGCCCTCCAGCGCGCCGACCGAGAACCGGCCTGAGGCGGAAACCTTCGGGACGTCGGGGAGCACGCGGAGAACCTCTTCGGCGAAGTCGGCGTGGGCGATCAGGACCTTGGCATCGGAGTCGTCGACGATGTAGGTGATCTCGGGGCCGACGAGGTGGTGGTTGATCGGCGTGAGAAAACAACCGATCTGCAACGACCCCATGTAGAGCGCCATCATCTCGAAGCCGTTCGGCAGCAAACACGCCACGGTGTCGCCCCTGTCGACGCCGAGGGCACGGAGGCCGTGGGAGATCTGGTTGGCCGCCGCCAGCAACTCACCACAGGAGTGCTCGGTACCGTCGGGGGCAACCAGAGCAATCTGTTCGGGATGGTTGGTGGCGATGCGCCAGAAGCCGGTCTCGTCGCTCATGTGTGATCTCCCCATCGATGCCTAGACGGTGGCCGGCGGCTGCCGTTCCCTGACGAGTCGTCAGGTTAGAACGGATTGGGAGCGCGGTCAAACGATCGTTTGGGCGTCGTTGGCCGGGCCGCCAGCCGAGCCTGCACCCGTGCCGCCGGGCACCGACGGTTCGCGCGAAGCTGGGCAGGTGACGACGGCGGCGCAGATCTTTCTCGGCCTCACGTTGCTGGCGGCGGTGGGCGACTGGGTCGCGGCCCACGGGGAGTACAAGACACTCGAATACGTGTGCAAGCCCGCCGTGATGGTGTTCTTGCTGGGCGTGGCGGTATCGATTGAACCGGCACAGGCCAACCGTTGGCTGTTCGTGGGGGCCGTGCTGTTCTCGCTCGCCGGCGACATATTCCTCATGCTCCCGGACCGGAAACGCTGGTTCATCTTCGGTTTGGCATCGTTTCTTCTTGGCCATCTTTGTTACATACCGGGCTTGTGGTCACGGGGAGTACGCACGGGACCGCTGGCGGTCGGGGCGATCATCGTGGCGGTGGGTGCGGCCTCGGTGGGCCGCGTTGTGTTGACTGCGGTGCAACGGGAGCGGCCGAAGTTGCTTGTTCCGGTGGTCGTCTACATGGGCGTGCTTGGCATCATGGCGGCCAGTGCGATCGGTACCGCACTGCCGGTGGTGGTGCTCGGCGGTTTGTTGTTCTTCGCGTCGGATTCGACCCTCTCGTGGAACGAGTTCGTGCAGCCCTTCCCGCTCGCCCGACTGGCCGTCCACGTCACCTACCACTTGGGCCAAATCGGCCTCGTGCTGGCGCTGTTGTGAGCGGTTCAAAGCTACGGATCGCCGCTGGTCTGAGCGTCGCTGCGCTCGGTGCGCTCGCCGCCCACGATCTCCTCCAACGCAAACACGCGGTCACTCGAAACTTCCCGGTCGTCGGGCACTTGCGTTTCCTGTTGGAGCGCATTGGCCCGGAACTGCGGCAATACATCGTGACCGACAACGACTCCGAACGGCCGTTCAGCCGTGACCAGCGACGGTGGATCTACGCCTCGTCCAAGGGGGAGAACAGCTACTTCGGGTTCGGTACCGACAACGACATCGAGCGGGCCGACGACTACGTCATCATCAAACACGTGGCGTTCCCGCTCGCTGCGCCCGACCACGAATCTGCGCACGCCGATCCATCCTTGGCCTTGCCGGCCGCCAAGGTGCTCGGGGGTCCGCGGGGTCGTCGCCATGCGTTTCGGCCGAACTCGGTGGTGAACATCTCGGCGATGAGTTTCGGGGCGCTTTCGAGTGCGGCCATCGAAGCGCTCAATCGGGGGGCGGAATTGGCGGGATGTTGGCACAACACCGGTGAGGGGGGCGTGTCGCCCGCCCATCGAAACGGCGGCGACCTCGTGTTCCAGGTCGGCACCAGCTACTTCGGTGTGCGCGACGCTTCCGGCGCTTTCGAGCTTTCCCGCCTGGTTGACCTGTGCGCTACGAACCCGATTCGGGCCATCGAGATCAAGCTGAGTCAAGGGGCCAAGCCCGGCATCGGCGGGTTGTTGCCAGGGGCAAAAGTTACGCCGGAGATCGCCCAGATTCGGGGCATTCCGGTCGGGGTCGATTGCCGGAGCCCGGCCAACCACACGGCGTTTCACGATGTCGATTCCCTCCTTCAGCTGGTGGAGCGAATCGCCGACGCCACGGGGCTCCCCGTCGGCATCAAGTCGGCGGTGGGAGAGTCGCGGTTCTGGAGCGACCTGGCGCGGCGTATGGATCGAACGGGCGTAGGAGTCGACTTTGTGAGTGTCGACGGCGGTGAAGGCGGCACCGGCGCCGGTCCGTTGGTTTTCACCGATCACGTGGCCCTGCCCTTCGTGTGGGGCTTTCCGATCGTCTACCGAGCCTTTGCGGAACTGGGGCTCCACGAGAGCGTGTTCTTCATCGGCTCGGCTAAACTGGGGATCCCGGAGCGGGCATTGCTGGCGATGTCGCTCGGGTGCGACTCGGTATCCGTGGGTCGAGAAGCGATGCTGGCAATCGGCTGCATTCAGGCGCAGCGGTGCCACACCGGGCAGTGCCCGACGGGCGTGGCGACCCAGTCGCCATGGCTCCAACGAGGTCTTGACCCCACCCTCAAGAGCGATCGATTGGCGATGTATGTGGCCACGCTGCGCTTCGAGTTGTTGCGGCTGGCCCGGGCCTGTGGGCAGCCGCACCCAGGATTGGTGGCGCCCAACATGCTCGAAATCCTGCGCCCCGGCTACCGGGCAGTGGCCGTTGACTCGCTCTTTCACTACGAGCCGCTCTGGGGGTTGCCGTCATCGGCCGACCGAGCGGCGGTCAGCGAACTGCTTGCTCGGCCCGACACCAGCGGCGCGCCCCGCCCCGATGGAGATGAGAAATCTGACACGATCACTTCAGATTGAGTATTCCTCGGGTCGATAGGCCATCAGGCCCACGCGCCGCCCGTGACACGGCAGCACCTTCAGCGGAAGCCGACAGGAGGAAGACCATGACCATCACGACTGCACTTTTGCCTCGTGAACCGGCACGACGACGCCTGCTTCGATCGGCGCCGCTCATCGCCGCTGTGGCCACGGTGAGCTTGGTGGCGACGTCGTGTTCGGAGTTCGTGGGCATCCCCGGGGTGAACTGCACCCTGACGCCAGCCAACAGCTTCTGGCGGGCGAACGTCACCCAAGCTCCGACGCACACGTCGTCGAGCACCTGGATCAACTCGCTCGGCAGCACCCGGGGGGCCAAGGCTGACTTTGGGAGTGGCCTGTGGGAAGGCGGCCCCATCGGTATCCCGTACGACGTCGTGGCCGGGAGCGCACCGAAACGCACCATCACCTTTGACTACGACGAGGACAGCGATCACGTGGGGTACCCGATTCCCAATCCACCCACGGTCGAAGGGGGCATGGCGAGCGACGGAGACCGACACGTGCTCATGGTCGACAAAGACAACTGCCGGCTGTACGAGACCTATTCCACCTATCCCGATGCCAACAACTCGTGGACCAGTGGGATCACGGCGGGGTCCGGGGCTACCTGGGACATGACGTCGAACGCCATGCGTACGGCCACGTGGACATCGGCCGATGCTGCTGGACTGCCGATCCTGCCCGGCCTGGTGCGCTACGACGAGGTTGCATCAGGCAAGGTGCTCCACGCCATCCGCATGACCGTCCCGACTACCCATCGCAGCTACGTGTGGCCGGCGAGCCACCAGGCGGGCTCCACCAACTCGACCAGTTTCCCGCCCATGGGGGCGTGGCTTCGGGTGAAGGCCAACGTCGATATCAACCGCTTCGATCCCTACATTCGGCCGATCATCGTGGCGCTCAAGACCTATGGCGCGGTGATCGCCGACAACGGTTCGTCTTTCTATTTCAGCGGGGTTCCCGACGAGCGGTGGGACAACGACAAGCTGCAATTGATGAACGTGCTCAAAGGTGCCGACTTTGAGTTCATCAACGCCAGCTCCCTCCAGGTGGCCCCCAACTCCTACCAAGCCACCACCGCCCAGTAAGACGTTCTGGTTCGTGAGGTGCTCTGGACTCCTCAGAGTCGGTGGTTCAGAGCCCGAGGACTCGATACGGGAGGCCGAGCGCACGCATGGCATCGGCGAGGCGGGGCGACTGATTCGCCTCGGTGACCACCACAGGCACGTCATAGACCATGGCGGCGCCGATGATCTCGGCGTTTAGGCCATCGAGGCCGTGATCAGATCCCACCTTTGCGGCGATGAAGCCGACGGTGGGGAACCCCACCACCGTGACGCCCATCGATGCGGGGTTCGCCAACCGGCGGTGCACTACCGACCTATCTTCGATTGGTAGCTTTTCGACGAGCCGCGTCAGGTGGCCGCGGGTTGACGAGAACAGCGACCGGCAAAGCCGAAAGTACCAGCCCCCGGTGGTGGCAAGTCCCTCATCGGGGAGGGCTTCGCCGTCGGGGAGCGTTCGGTGCCCTGCGCTCAGGTAGAGGAGGAGTGCGTCGTCGACGAGCAGGGTGGGTCGTTCCATGGTTTAGACCCGCAGGTCGGGATCGAGGCCGACCGCGAGGTCGACCTCTTCTCGAAACGTGCCGGACCGGATGAGGTCGACGAGTTCGTCGGCGAACTGGGCCAGACCCGGGGTGCGGGTGCCGAAACCTTCTACCCGCCGGAGCTGGGCTCGAACGGCTTCAAGAACGAACGATTGCGTGGACACGCCGGTGTGATCAGCAGCGGCCCGGATGCGTTCACGAACCGAACTTGGTACCCGCACGCTTAGCTGTACGAGCGGGTCGTCACCGGCAAGCGATGGCCACGATGCTGGCGATCCCGCAACGGGCGCTGCGGCCGACGCCGTGGCATGGGCACGTTGCAGCGCCAACACCTCCTCGAAAGTCGGTTCCGACGGAGCGCCGGACGAAGATTCGCGGTCGTGTTGCAGTCGTTCCGTTTCTGAGTAGCGGACTGCGGGCATCGGCAGATGTTAGCAAAGATGCTCGCAGATTTGGTAGGACTGCGTGCAACAGCAGTGCCAGCAGAGTCCTGGGCATCAGCGGCCTGGATAGCGGGGGTGGCGGGCTCCGCCGTGTGTTCGGGGTAAGACTCCAAGGATGCGCGCGCCGACACCACCGACTTCATCGGCAGAACCGGAGCCGACGGCGATTCCTGTCGGGCTGGAGCTGCCGGTCATGGCGCAGCTATTGGTGCCCCTCCCGTTACGGGTTCCGTCGATCGGATTTGGGAGTCCTCTCGATCTTCGTCGTGGCTGCCACGTGGTTGTCGAGGGCGCCGCCGGCGCGGGTGTCGCCGCCCATCTGCGGGAGGATCTTGCCCGGGTAATTCACGGGCCAGAAGACCTGACGCCAGAAGACCTGACGCCTGATGCCGTGACGCCCACGAGCGTGACGCCCGGTGATTGGCCGGACGTTCTTCTCGTGGTCTACTCGGCGTGCGGCTTCCCAACGGAGGGGTACCGACTGCAGGTGGATGCGGGGGGTGCCCGGATTGACGCGGGTGACGTGGCCGGCCTCGCCCGAGGAGCGGCCACGTTCCGCCAGCTCGTCGACCGGAACTCGGGTTCGGTGCTCGCCGCCGACATCTCCGACGAGCCTCGGTTCGGCTGGCGGGGACTGCTTCTCGACACGGTTCGCCACTTCATGCCGCTCGACGTTCTTCGCCGCACGATCGATGCAATGGCGCTGGGCAAACTCAATGTGCTTCACCTCCATCTCACCGACGACCAGGCGTGGCGGGTGGAGAGTCGAGTCCATCCGGAGCTCACCGAACGGGCGGCGCCGGGTGGCCACTACACCCTTGACGAGTTGGCTGAGCTCGTGCATTTCGCCGGTGATCGGGGTGTACGCATCGTGCCCGAGCTTGATGTGCCGGGCCATACGTCGGCCCTCCTGGTGGCTCGTCCCGACCTTGCCTTGGGAAGTGCGCCTCTGTCGATTCCCACCTCGTACGTCGTCCCCAACGTATCGGTGGATCCCGACAACGACGACCTGTACGTGTTGCTCGAAGCGGTGCTCGGCGAGTGGGCCGAGGTGTTTCCCGACCAGTTCGTGCATATCGGTGGCGACGAGGTGCCGCTGCTCGGTGCGGACCGACAGGCTGTCTTCACGGAACGAATAGCAGCATTGGTGCGGGCCAATGGCCGGGTGCCGATCGTGTGGGACGAGGCGTTGCATCCGAGTTTGGCGGCCGACGTGGTGGTGCAGGCTTGGCGCAGCCCGGCCAAGTTGTATGAGGCGGTGCGGGCCGGTCATCGGGCGATCCTTTCCTCGGGTTGGTATCTCGATCTGGGGGTGCCACTCCGGTTCCTTCACGACGTCGAGCCGTCGGCGCCGTTGCCGATTCTTGGGCAGCAGGTGCTGGCGCCGTGGCGCGATCGAACCACTACGCCGGCGTTGATCGGATCGTTGGCCGAAGCCGTGCTTCGCGACGCTGGCGACCTTGGCGACGGTGCCAAAACGCTCAGCGCCCGGGAAATGCTCAGCGCCAGGGAAACGCTCAGTGCCGACGAGCAGGCGAACGTCCTCGGCGGGGAGGCGTGTTTGTGGGCGGAACGTGTGCCCCCGGAACTGCTCGATGGCTACCTCTGGCCCGCGGTCCACGTGGTCGGAGATCGTTTGTGGTCGTCGGCCCACTCGTTGGCCGCACTCGATCCCCGTTTGGTGGAGGACCGATTCGACCTGTTCCCCGCCGTGCGAACGTGGACCGATGCCCGTCCGATGGCGGGCCGTCGCGCCGTGCTGGCATCGTTGGCCGCACTCGCGGCGCTTTCGGGGGGATCTGGGCTGTCGGGGGGATCTGGGCTGTCGGGCGACACCATCAGAGATGGTGACCTGCACGAATCGGTGAGCCTGGCGCTGGCGGCGTTGGCCGACTGGTGTGAACCGGTGCGGTGGTATGCCCGCGCTACCGCCGGGTGGCCCGACGCCAACGGGCGCAGTGACGACGCGCCGCTGCCCGGCACGACGCAGTCGCTCGACCGTTTCGTCGACGCCCTCGCCCCCGAGGCCGCCGGTCCCAAGTCGTGGCGACAGCGCCCCGTGATTGCGCCCGTCGCCGGTGACGCCCATGCCTTGGTGGACGCCTGGCGGGCACCGGCCGCCTCGTTGGCCCGATGCCTGCGTCTCGCCGACGAACAACAGGGTGATGCCGCCGTTGCTCTGCCGAGCCGCTTGGCGGAGCCCGTGGCACTGGCGCGTCGATTGGCCGATGCGGCCGAGCTATTGCGGGATGTGCTGCTGCGCCAGGTGCTGGCCACAGGAGCCGGGCCGGACGCGCCCGGGGGATCAGTGGTCGGTATCGACCAGGCCATCGAGGCGCTGGAACGCCCCGTCGGCGAAGCCAACATCGCAATCCGCCGCGTGTTCCTCGCGCTCCGACAGGCCGATAACCTCACTGGCTGATGGCACCTTCTCGGCGAACGAAGCCACCGTCGCGCATCGTGATTGCCCACGTCGGCCCGAAAGTTGATGATGGCGCACTGGCGGTAAAGGTTGTGGTGGGCGAGCGCCTACCGATCGCCGCCACCGTGGTGGTCGACGGCCACGACGAGATCGTGGTCGCCGTCGCCTGGCGGCCGGTGGGCTCGCGAGACGAGGTGGTCTCCTCACTGGTGTCCTCAGTACCGGGGCTCGACCGGTGGAGCGGCGACATCGCCTTTCCCGACGCCGGCCTTCATGAGTTCCGGGTGCTGGCCTGGGTCGACGGGTGGGCCACCTGGATGCACCATGCCCGACGCAAGATCGATGCGCTCGGCCAACCGATGGGTATCGACCCCGATGGCGTGGCGCCCGCAGATGCGGAGTTGGCATCGGAGTTGGCGACTGGTGCCGCCGTGCTCGATGGCCTGGCAGCGTCCGTACGCGGCGAGCCACGAAAGGTGCTTCGGGCTGCGGCCGACGCACTGCGCTCCGGTAATGCGCTGGTGGTCAACGACATTTCCGTGTGGCGGGCCACGCGCCTGGCGTTCTCTGTCGGCGCGGCTACGGCGTCGAAACGATGGCCGGTGTTGGTTGAGGTCGAGGCGGCGGCGTTCTCCACGTGGTACGAGCTTTTCCCGCGGTCGTGCGCGTCAGAACCGGGCCGTCACGGCACGCTCGCCGATGTCACTCGGCAACTCGGGGGGATCGCCGACCTCGGGTTCGACGTGCTCTACCTCCCGCCGATCCATCCCATCGGCGACGCGTTCCGCAAAGGTGCCGACAATGCCGAACGAGCGGAGCCGGGCGAGCCGGGATGCCCGTGGGCTATCGGGAACAGGCATCGACCCGGCGATGGCGCCGACGGTGGTGGGCATTGCTCCATTCACCCCGAACTCGGCACGATGACGGACTTCGGTCGGCTCGTGGCCGAAGCGCAGCGCAACGGCATGGCGATCGCCCTTGACCTCGCCCTGCAGTGTTCGCCCGATCATCCGTGGGTGCACGATCATCCCGATTGGTTCACCCACCGGCCCGATGGTTCGATTCACTACGCCGAGAACCCACCCAAAAAATACCAGGACGTCTACCCCCTGAACTTCGGTGGCGAGGCGTGGTCGGATCTCTGGCAGGCATGCCTTGGCATCGTTCGGTTCTGGCTGGAGCAAGGCGTCACGATCTTCCGGGTCGACAATCCCCACACCAAACCGTTTCCGTTCTGGCAGTGGCTGATCGAGGATGTCCGGCGCACCCATCCCGACACCGTTTTTCTTTCGGAGGCGTTCACCCGACCGGCGGTGATGGAACGACTCACCGCCATCGGCTTCACGCTGGGGTACTCCTACTTTCCGTGGCGGCGGTCCAAGGGGGAGTTGATCGAACACTTCGAGGGTCTGGCCTCTTCGCCCACCGCCGATCACTACCGACCGAGTGCTTGGCCGAACACGCCCGACATCCTCGCTGAGCAGCTTTGGGGGGCACCGCCCGAGTTGTTCGCGCTGCGGTATGTGTTGGCGGCCACGTTGTGTCCGTCGGTGGGCATCTACGGACCGGCCTACGAGTTGTGCGAGAACACCCCGGCGTCATCCGGGAAGGAGGAGTACGACCGGTCCGAGAAATACGAGATCCGGCAATGGGACCGGTCCTCCCCGGAGTCGATTGCCCGATCGATTGCCCCATTGATCGGCGAGGTGAACCGCATCCGTCACGAACAGGCGGCGTTCCGATCGCTGCGCACGTTGCGATTCCATCATTGTGCCAACGACCAGCTCTTGGTGTTCTCCAAGACGGCGCACGTGGGGCCATCCGTGAATCCGGCGGCGCCGGCGTTGGCGACCGTGCTCGTGGTAGTGAACCTCGACCCCCACCGTGCGCAGGCGGGAATGGTCGACCTCGACCTCGGTGCCCTCGGTGTGGATCCGGCCCGACCGTTTGTCGTGCACGACCTGCTTGCCGACATCACCTACCGTTGGGCCGGGGGGTCGAACTTCGTTGAACTGCATCCCGGACGGCAGCCCGCCCACGTGTTCCGGGTGACCCAGGACTGACCGGTCTCGGACCGACCTGTTCGCTTACGGGCTCAATCGTCGAGACGACCTGATCCGCTCCAACCCGTGCGAGCCACCGAAGTCCAAGCCACCGAAGTCCAAGCCACCGAAGGGACCTACATGGGCAAGATCGAAGATGCAACTGCCACCCAGTTACGGAACATCGAAACGGCCACTGGGCGTTCGATCGGGGAGTGGTCGGCGCTCGTGCAGGCGAGTGGCAAGGTCAAACACGGCGAGATTCTCGCTTGGTTGAAGGCGGAGCACGGGTTCACCCACGGCAATGCCAACGCTGTGGCCACCAAAGCTCGTGAGGCGGCCACAGCAGACACCGCCGCTCTCGCCGCCAGCAGTCCTGACACGGCCATCGGCCTCATCGACGCCCAGTACGCCGGACCGAAAGCGCATCTTCGACCTCTCTGCGATCGCCTCGTGGCGGTGGCGGAGCAACTCGGCTCGGACGTGGAGGTGAGCCCGAAAAAGACCAGCGTGAGCCTGCGTCGGAGCAAACAGTTCGCGTTGGTGGAGGTGCCGTCGGCGAAACGGGTGGTTTTGGGCCTGAACAACAAGGCCTTTGTGCCCACCGATCGGCTGGTTGCGGCCAAGGGCATGTGCACTCATCAGGTGGTGCTCATCTCGATCGATGAAATCGACGATGAGGTGCTGACATGGCTGGCTGAGGCCTATGCGGGAGCCTGACGCCGTCGCGGGTCAGGTGGTCCTGGTCAGGAACTGCGGGCGGCGGTCAATGATTTGCGGCCCAGCTTCACCGGTGACCACGAGTGATCGGTGGTCGATGCCGGAAGCATCGATGAGGCGGCGTCGGCGGCCTTGACCTCGGCCAAAAGGTCGTCGGCATTGCCGAACACACACTCCGGGTCGGGGTCGTCGAGCGAGAGGCCAGTGAAGAACTTGGTGGCCATGCAGCCGCCCTGGCAGGCGTCGTAGCTGCCGCATGATGCGCACGCACCGGGGGACTGCGGCTCACGCAGCCCGGTGAACAGCTCGGAGGTTCGCCACACCGCACCGAAGCCACCAGGTTCGTGCACCGATCCGGCTTTGAACTCATCGTGGAGCACGAAGGGGCAGGCGTAGACGTCGCCGACGGGGTCGATGAGGCACACCACCCGTCCGGCACCGCAGAGGTTGAGGCCGGGCAGTGGCTCGCCGAGGGCGGAGAGGTGGAAGAAGGAGTCGCCGGTGAGGACCTGCGGCCGTTCTAGCAGCCAGCGGTAGAGGAATCGTTGTTGGTCCTGCGTGGGGTGCAGGCCTTCCCAACTGTCGACGCCGCGTCCGGACGGCCGGAATCGGGTGAGTCGGAGTTCGGCCCCGAACTCTTCGGCCAATGCCTCGAAGGCGTCGACCTGGGGCACGTTGTCGCGGGTCATCACCACCGAGATCTTGAACGGACCGAACTCGGCGGCGTGCAGCATCTCCATGGCGCGGCGGGCTTTGGCAAAGGAGCCGTCGCCGCGAACGGCGTCGTTGGTGGCGGTGTCGATGCCGTCGAGGCTGATCTGGATATCGACGTAGTCCATGGCGGCAAGGCGGCGCGCCTTTTCGGGTGTCATGAGGCCGCCGTTGGTGGAAAACTTCACACCCACACCTCGGCTGACGCAGTACTCGACCATCTCGAAGAAATCCGGGCGGAGCATTGGTTCGCCACCGCCGACGTTGATGTAGAAGACCTGGAGATCGTGAAGGTCGTCGACGATGTGTTTCATCTGTGCGGTGGACAGCTCATTGGGATCACGGGTGCCCGAGGAGCTGAGGCAATGCACACACTGCAGGTTGCACGCGTAGGTCCATTCCCACGTGAGGCAGATGGGCGAGTTGAGCCCGGCCTTGAGTTGTTCACCCATCCGGGTGCCCCTCGTGGGTGCCGGGCTCGGACCCCCGAACGGCATGACGGTCACGTTGGCACCGGCCGAACCGTTGAGCCCGGTGCCGAGTTCGGTTTCGGTGGCAGTGTCGGGCGCGGTGGGCCCGGACGAGGCGGTGGCGGGCACCAAGAACTCGGACTGTTCGAGTGCGGCCAACGCCCGAGCAAAGGCGGGATGGCGGGTGGGCGCAAGCGACGATGCGGCCAGGGCGTCATCGACCGACGCGTAGTCTGCGAGGTGTTCCACGAGCTGGACCAACTCGGGTGCGCGCAGCAGCGTGAGACGACGGTTGCCGTAGTGGTAGGCCAGGGCGCCGAAAGTTTCGGGACGCAGCGCCACCTGCGGGTGGAGCCGGTAGCGCACTGCAGTATCGAGGGTCATGGGGCGCCTGTCATGGGGCGAGGATCATGGGGCGAGGGTCATGAGGGGCGGCGGCTATGCGGACGGCGGTCATGCGGAGAGGTCTGGCGATCGCCTAGTAGACGCCGCACATGCCGTCGATCGAAACCTCTTCGATGAGGAGGTCGTCGTCGGCGACAAGCACAGCATCGGTGATGTTCCCAGCATCGGTGCGGTGCCCAGTGTCGGCAGCGGGGCTTGAGGGGGCAGTCTGATCGTCGGAGGTCTCGTCCATGGATGGAGCATAGAGGGCATCGCTACACAACGGGGCAGGCAGCCGGTAGTGGAACCTTTCCCGTCCGTCGAGCGTCACTGTCGTGTCCGTTCACCAGAATGCTCGAGCCGCTATGCCTCCCGCTGACGTCGATACCAATCCCACGGTGTCGTTCCACGATCTCTACCGAAGCCATCGCCTTGCTATGACCCGTCTGTCCACCACGATTGTGGGCTCCGTCGCCGTTGCCGAGGAATTGGTCCAGGACTCGTTCGTGCGTTTGCATCAACGATGGGAGGGCATCGACAACCCGGGAGGGTACCTGCGGGTTGCGGTGACCAACGCGTCGATCGCCTACCTCCGGCGGGCCAAGCTTGAACGCGAGCGGACACCCATGAGCCCTCGTGTGGCGATTGGTGATCCGGAGATCGACGAGACCTGGGCCGCGGTCTGCGAGTTGCCGCCCCGGCAACGTGCGGTTTTGGCCGTGCGCTTTTATGTCGATCTCAGTGAGCGCCAGATTGCCGACGTGCTCGGGTGTCGACCAGGAACCGTGAAATCAGCCCTTCATCGAGGGCTCGCGCAACTCAGAAAGGAGCTCACATGATCTCTGCGAACGAGGCTGAGCGACGCTTGCGCGCGGCGTTTCATGAAGTGGCAGAATCCGTCGTCGACTCGAATACCGGCGATGGCGGCGGATACGGGGATCTCGACGAACGGCACCTGACCGGTGACCTAATCGCAGATGATGGGCACGGACTGAACTCACCGGAACGCGGCCGATCCTGGGTGGTCGCCACCGCGGCAGTGGTCGTTATATTGCTCACGATCGGGACCATTTGGCTCGGAGCGTCACAACCGCCACCGGGTGAGGTGATAGCTGCCGACGCACCGAACGGATCGGTGGGGAGCATGGCGCCGGGCACTCTCGAGTATGGAACCGTTCCGTTGGTGCCGGACCCGAAATCGGATCCTGCCGGTGGGTCAGCGGTTTCATTGGCGATCAACGGGGAGTACGTCGAGTTGACCGTTGCCGTGCTGCACACCGAACCGCTCGACTCCCCATACGTAATGCTCTACGTCGCCGATACCGATCCAGCGAGTGAAACAGCTCGGTGGAGGGTGCTCTACGAATACGTCGATGTGGTGGGCCGTGGACCGTCAGAGCTTGTGGGGGCAATCCAACGGTCGACCATCACGGTCTCCCTGCCGCTTCCGGCCGCCCTTTGGGTGGCGTCGGCAGCGCAGTCGGAGAATGGGTTGGCGGCGGTTCCCGTGGGGGATTCGGTTGTTGGTTGCATTCCGTCGGATACGTGTACTTATCCGACGTTTGACCCGCTCCCCGCTCGAAACAAGGGAACCGTTCCGGCCCCGTAGGTTGCGACGAGGCTGGACCTCGCGGGCGATGGTCGACGGCTTTGACCTCGCCCCGTGCCCGCTACCGGTCGGCCGCACCTGTGGCACCACCGGTCGGGGTGCCTGTCCGGGGTGCCTGTCCGGGGTGCCTGTCCGGGGTGCCTGTCCGGGGTGCCTGTCCGGGGTGCCTGTCCGGGGTGCCTGTCCGGGGTGCCTGTCCGGGGTGCCTGTCCGGGGTGC
>JANOSD010000140.1:0-12838 GCA_031415655.1 Actinomycetes bacterium | reverse complement strand
GCCAGCCGCTGCAAGCGCTGCAACGCGCCGAACGCGCCATCCGACTCAGCCCCAGCTATGGCTATGCGCACTTCGTGGCCGCCCTGGCCTGCGGCAACCTCACTCGGTTCGATGTCACGACCAACCGGCGAACCAAAGCTTTTCATCACTACACCGTGGGCGGGGAGCTTGAGGTGGAGGACGTGGAACTGCTCGACGAGCACGTGCTTGAGGTGTTGTGTCGCTGGTGTGGGACGGGATCTCAGGTCGTTGCGGTCGAAGAACCCGCTGACGCTGAGGCCGACGCTGAGGCCGACGCTGAGGCATTGTCCTGAGTACCCCCGCGGAGCTATTGCTCCTCAAAGGCGTACTGGAATCTGCGTTCGCTGTCGCGCGCGCCGGCGAAGGCTTGGACCCTCCCGACCCTGCACCGGCACCGCTCCGTCAATTCCTTGGTTTCGCCAAACTGCCTTCGAGGGCGCTCGACGTGGCCCATCGGGTGCTCGACGACGACGACGAGTTTCGCGCCCGGGTCGCCGCCGTCACTCCGGCCGAAACAAGCTCCGAGGTGGCTCGGCTTTTTCTCCAGCGCCCCGCCGAATGGCGTGCCCAGTACGACGGCCTGATCGCCCTTCACACCAGCACCGTCACGGCCAAAGGGGAGGCTCGAGACGAGCGTCGGGCTACCAAGCAGCTCGAAGTCACGAAGGGGGTTCTCTCCCGGCTGATGGAGGAAAACGACGAGGCGCAGCGAGCGCTCGCCGAAGAGTCGAACCGAGCCCGAGGGCTCGAAGCACAGGTCACCGTCATGACGGAGGCGGCGGGGCGTTCACGAGAAGAGCGCGCCGCCGCCGTTGCTCAGCTGAAGTCGGTCGAGGCTCGCGACACGGCACGAGTTGATGAGCTCCGACAGCTCCGTGAACGGCTGGCGTTCACCGAAGCCGAACGTGATGCGGCGATCACCGCCGGAGTTCCCCCCTCGCCCGAAGTGGGTATCCATCCGGCGGTGAAGCCGTCCCCGTCCCCGTCACCGTCCACGTCACCGTCACCGTCCACGTCATCCGCCACGGCCTCATCGTCGGACGGTACGTCGGTTGGTGGACCGCAGGTTGACGTGACGCCCGCAAGTGGTGCGCCGGCCGATCCTCCCAAGCAAGACCGAGTCGACCTCGCCAAAGTCGGTCAGATCGTTGGAAAGGCGGCGGGAGCGGCCGCAGCATTGGCACGATCGCTCGATGAATTGCGTCGTGAACTTGCGGGCGAGTCATCGCCGGCGATCAACCCCAGTGGTTCCACTCCCGCGGCCGGCGCCGAGCATCCTCCTCAAGGGATTTCCCTCGCCGTCGAACGAAGACGAACGCCGTCCCCACCCCGTCGTCGCCCCACTCGCCTTCCCGGCGGTGTGTTCGACGACGCGCCCGAAGCAGTAGGGGCCCTGCTCCGAGTTTCGGATATGCAGGTATTGGTGGACGGCTACAACCTTTCGATCGCCGGCTGGCCGGACCTCGACCTCGAGCTGAAACGGGCCCGTCTCCTTGATGTGTTGTCCGGGCTGGAGGCATCGACGGGAGCCACTTTCCATGTTGTGTTCGACGGGGCCGAGGCCGGATTCGGTCTCAAGTCTGAGTCGAGGCTTCGGTCGGTGCAGGTGCGTTTCACCGAGCCCGGGGTGGAGGCCGACGACGTCGTGCTGGACCTCGTGAGCAGCCTGCCGATCGATCTGCCCTGCACCGTGGTCTCCTCCGATCATCGTGTGCGCGACGGCGCCCGGCAACGTGGCGCAAATGTGGTGAGTTCTGCGCAGTTTCTGGGGTTTGCCCGATGAGTGGTTCGATGGTCGCCTGCCTTCTGCGACGCCAAACCGCAGGGGTGATTTTGACCGCCGGTCTGGTCTCCGGATTGGCCTGCGCCAAGAACGAAACCGTGGTGCCCGTCACTGCGCCCCCCACATCGTCGAAATCGCCGAGCGCCACGCTGTCGCCCGACCTCCAACGCCAGTTTGAGGAGGATCGGGTACGAGCACGGGGGTCCTCCATTCCCGCCGGAAGGGCCACCACCACGGCGCCGGTGCTCGACGGGGACGGCAATCCGCAGCGAGCGATCTCGGGCGATCCGTTCGGTGTCGGCGTTCTGCCACCCCGTGAGCGTGACCCTTCGTGCGATGTGCTCGCCGGTCTTGCCGCGTTGGTACGTGTCGAAGAAGACGAGAGCACCGATCTGCGTTCTGCCGATCGGGTTCGAGGGCCGATCGAGGACAATGAGTACCTGAGCTTCGTCATGCGCTCGGTCCCGGTCGATGTTGCGCCACTCGTGCGAGCCTGGATCGACACTCTGAAACGTTGGGTAGACGAACCTACCAATGCCGCCCGATGGGTGGAACGCCGCCAGGCGATGGCCGCTGTGGGCGAGTGGTATCGCGATCGTTGCTGATGACTGCCGCGAGGGGCGGGCTGGGGTTGCGAGCTCTCGAGTTATGTTGCCTTTCGTGGGAGTCAGGGAGGTTGGTAGGTTCGCGACACCGCGCCGCCATCTTCGTTGAACGGGCATCCCTGACACCGCAGGTCAGGCGTGGGATCATTCCCGACACACGCCAAGGAGCGGTGCGCCCGTGACCATCATTGAACACATCATCGGACGAGAGGTACTCGACTCACGCGGCAACCCCACGGTCGAGGTCGAGGTTTTGCTCGAGTCCGGAGCGAGTGGGCGGGCGATTGTCCCGAGCGGCGCCTCGACCGGCGCCCATGAGGCCGTGGAGCTCCGCGACGCCGACGAGCGCTACATGGGTCGGGGTGTGCTCGATGCGGTGAGTCATGTGGAAGGCGAAATCTACGACGCGCTCGTGGGGTTCCCCGCCGACGCACAACGCGACATCGACCGGTTGCTCCTCGACATCGATGGAACCGAGAACAAGGGACGAATCGGGGCCAACGCAATCTTGGGCACCAGCCTCGCGGTGGCCCGCGCCGCCGCCGACAACCTCGACATGCCGCTCTACCGCTATTTGGGCGGCGTGAATGCCCACGTGCTCCCGGTCCCGATGATGAACGTGCTCAACGGTGGCGCCCACGCCGATAACAACGTCGACATCCAAGAGTTCATGATCATGCCTATTGGTGCCAGCAGCTTTGCCGAGGCGTTGCGTTGGGGGGCGGAGACCTACCACACCCTCAAAGCGGTGCTCTCGGACCGCGGCTTGTCTACGGCGATTGGCGACGAGGGGGGTTTCGCCCCCAACCTCACCTCCAACGAGGAGGCCGTGCAACTTCTCCTTGAAGCGATTGAGAAGGCGGGCTTCGTGCCCGGCTCGGACATCGCGCTGGCGCTCGACGCCGCGTCTACCGAGTATTTCGTGGACGAAAACTACGTTCTCGCCGCCGAGGGACGGTCGCTTTCTGCCGACGACAACTGTGCCTTCTTGGCCGACCTGGTGGCGAAGTACCCCATCATCTCGATTGAGGATGGCATGGCTGAAGACGACTGGCACGGGTGGAAGTTGTTGACCGATGCCATTGGGGATCGCTGCCAGTTGGTCGGCGACGACCTTTTCGTCACCAATACCGAGCGGTTGTCTCGTGGGTTGCGTGCGGGGGTTGCCAACTCGATCCTTGTGAAGGTCAATCAGATCGGCTCCCTCACCGAGACCCTCGATGCGGTTTCGCTGGCCCAACGGCGCGGGTACACGGCGGTGATGTCACACCGGTCGGGTGAGACGGAGGACACCACCATCGCCGACCTCGCGGTGGCCACGAACTGCGGACAGATCAAGACCGGCGCGCCGGCGCGGTCCGATCGTGTGGCGAAATACAACCAACTGCTTCGCATCGAGCATGAACTTGGCGAGGCTGCGGAATACTGGGGCGGAGCGGCGCTGGCGCGAGGTGTTGGCGGCTCGTGAACCGATGGTCGTCTGACGGTAGCCAACCCGCTGAGGGCCGGATTCGGCGCGTCATAGCGCTCCGAATCGCTCCCGTTCCCGACCACACCCCCGTTCCGAACCCGGCACGCGACGACACCCTCCGGCCGGCTCGGCGGCGAACGGGATTTGTGCGGCGAGCCATAGGTATGTCCCTCGTGGTGCTCGCCGTCGTCGTACTTGTGGGTGCCGGACGGCTGCCGTTTCGCCGCTACCTCGAAAACACCGAAGCGATTGCCGAGACCCAACAGCAACTCGATGCCCTACGGGACCGCAACGGTCGGCTGAAGGAGCAAGTCGATCGGTTGGCCACCGACGAGGAGCTCGAACGAGTCGCACGCGAGCAGTACGGCTACGCCAAACCCGGCGAAGAGGTGTACCACGTCCAGCAACCCGCTGAGGATCCAGTCGCCGTTCCCAAGGTGTGGCCGTTCACGCAGCTCCACGACCGCCTCGACGCCGTCGATCCGACCGGCACAACCTCCACCACCGTGACCACCACTTCGACTACGCCCCCGAGCGTTTCTTCCCCGTCCACCACCACTTCCACTTTCGTAACCGTCAAACGCTGACCGGGTCGCCCGCACGATCGATCCGGTGACACTTCGCTCGGGTTGATCGATGTCCGGCTCTACACTTCGGTCCGATGAGCCTCCTCGGGAACCGTGTCGTCCGCATCGAAGACCCTGCCCTGCTGACCGGCGCCGGGCGTTTCGTGGCCGACATCAGTGCGCCCGAGGAGCCGCTGCTGTTGGGTGCGGTCCACGCCACGTTTGTTCGCTCCACCATGGCCCACGCTCGCATCGTGTCGGTCGACATCAGTGAGGTTGCGGGCTTGCCGGGCGTGGTTGGCGTGTTCACGGCTGAACACATCGCCTTCGACCTGCCGCCCGAACCACTTCCCCTGGGCCACGCATCGATGACCCGCCCATACCTCGCCGCCCACGAGGTGCGTTACGTGGGTGAGCCAATCGCCGTAGTGCTCACCGAACAACCGTGGCAGGGTGCCGACGCGGCGGAGGCCGTGTGGGTTGAGCTGGAGCCGTTGCCGGCGCTGATCGGTGCGGAAACGTCTGCCGGCGACGACGCGTTCTTGCTGTATCCGGCGAGCGACAGCAACGTCGTCACCCGGTACGGCGAAACAGCGTCGGCGGACTTGTTCAACGGTTGCGAGGTCGTGGTGCGCCAACGGGTGGAGAACCAGCGAATGGCCGCGTGCCCGATCGAACCCCGGGTATCGGCCTGCGCATGGTCGGCCGCGGGCGACCACATCACGTTGTGGATCGCTACCCAATCCGCCCACGCGGTGCGCGACAAGTTGGCCGGGGCCTATGGGCTCGATGCCAACCAGGTGCGGGTCATCGCTCCCGACGTGGGTGGCGGTTTTGGCGCGAAGATGAGCGCCTATCCCGAAGACCTCCTCCTCCCGTGGCTGGCTCGCCAGGTCGATCGTCCCGTGCGCTGGCTCGAAACGCGCAGCGAAAACATGGTGGGGATGGCCCACGGTCGGGCGCAGACCAACACCGTCGAGATTGGCGGTACCCGGGAAGGCAAGATCGAGGCCTACCGGCTGACGGTGTTGCAGGACTGCGGGGCCTACCCCGGAACCGGAGCGTTTCTTCCCTATCTCACCCGGATGATGACCCAAGGGTGTTACGACATTGCTCGGGTCGAGTGCGTCACCCGTGCCGTCGTCACGACCACCACACCCGTCGACGCCTTCCGTGGCGCCGGCCGACCTGAAGCAGCGGCAGCGATCGAACGCGCCGTCGATCTGTTTGCGGCGGAGATCGGTATGGATCCCGCGGAGGTCCGACGACGCAACCTGATCCCGGCCGATGCCTTCCCGTTCACGACCGGCGTAGGCCCGGTCTACGACTGTGGCGACTATCCCGAAGCGCTTCGCCGCGTGCTGGCGGAAGCCGGGTACACCGAGCTTCGAGCCGAGCAGGAGCGACGACGGGCGGCCAACGACGAGGTGCAGCTGGGCTTGGGGCTGGCGGTCTACGTGGAGGTCACCGCCGGGCCGGGGAAACGGGAGAGCGAGTTCGCACAGGTTGACCTCGAACCCGATGGATCGGCCACGGTGTACACGGGTTCATCGTCACACGGCCAGGGCCACGCCACCACCTGGGCGATGCTCACGTCGGAGCAAACCGGCATACCTATGGCGCGAATCCGGGTGGTACACGGCGACACCGATCGGGTGGCGGAGGGCAAGGGAACGTTCGCTTCGCGGTCGGTACAACTCGGCGCATCGGCAGTAAACGGAGCCAACGAGCGGCTGATCGAAGCCGCCAAGGCGGTCGCGGCCGATCTACTCGAAGCGGCCATCGGCGACGTCGTGCTCGATCCCACGACCCCGGGTGGGGCCTTTCATGTCGTTGGCACACCCGCCCGATCAATCTCCTGGGCGCACGTTGCGGAGGCGGCCGACACTGCGTCGTCGCCGCTTTCGATTGCCCACACGTTCGTCACCGACCGACCCACGTTTCCGTTCGGCGCCCATCTCGCCGAGGTAGAGGTCGACACTAGTACCGGGCGGGTGCGGCTCCGGCGGTTCACCGCGGTTGACGATGCCGGTCGCATCCTCAACCCGTTGCTGGCCGACGGTCAACGGCTCGGCGGCATTGGGTCGGGCGTCGCCCAGGCGCTCACCGAGGAGTTCCTCTACGACAACGACGGCAATCCGTTGACCAGCAACTTCGCCGACTACGGGATCGTTTCGGCGGCCGAGCTGGCCCCCGTCACCTTGGTGCGCATGGAGACACCCACACCGATGAATCCGCTCGGCGCCAAAGGCATTGGTGAATCGGGATCCATTGGGTCCACGCCGGCTGTGCAGAACGCCGTGGTGGATGCGGTGGCGCATCTTGGCGTCCGCCATATCGACATTCCGTGTACGGCGGAGCGGGTGTGGCGAGCCATAGTGGCAGCGGCGTCGTAGGGTGTTTGTCGTCCGTCGAAAGGGGAGTTCATGCAGAAGTCGGCCAAGATCGCGCTGATCGCCGTGTTCGTTGTCATCATTGGTGGCGGCGGGGCTTTTTACGCTTTCGTGCTCCGTGATACTGCGCCGCCAAAGGCCACCGACACCTTCTCGCTTGGGCCCACCGGAAGCGTGGCCGCCGGGGTCACCGCCGATGGCACCTGGAAGGTGAAGGCCGATGTCACCGAGAACTTCGCCGGGTATCGCATCCAAGAGGTGTTTGGCGGCGACACCATCAAGAAGACAGCGTCGGGACGCACCCAGAAGGCCACCGGTACTTTCGTGGTGAAAGGCGCCAACATCGAGAGCGCAGAGTTCGCCGTCGACATGACCACCATTGCCAGCGATCGGGCGCCTCGAGACAACCTCATGAAGACCGCGGGGCTCGAGTCGGAGAAGTTCCCAACGTCCATGTTCAAGATATCGGCGCCCCTGGCGCTTGGCGCTTCACCAGAACTGGGCAAACAGTTCGATCTCAAAGCCAAGGGGGATCTCACGTTGCACGGAGTCACCAAGCCCGTAGAGTTCACGCTCAAAGCGGGGTGGGCGGGCGACACCGTGAAAGTGAGCGGTTCAGGCACGGTCACCCTCGCCGATTTCGGTATCACCCAGCTGCAATTGGGTCCGGCCACGGTCGAGCCCACGGGCGAGATCGAGTTTCAACTCACGCTGGCCAAATAGCGCCCGGCTGGCCGGGTCGCCTCAACCGGGTCGCCTCAACCGGGTCGATGACGTTTGCGTTCGTACATCGCGGCGTCGGCTTCGGCCAACAACCGGTCGACCTTGGCCGTCGCCACCGGCGAACGTCCCTGCCCCACGCTGACCCCAAGGCGAAGCGGTGTTCCGTCCACTTCGAACGTTTCGGCGATCGCCGCTTCGATCCTTGCGACCACCGTCGTCACCCGTGCAGCGGTGATGCCGTCGTGGAAGAGCACGGTGAACTCGTCGCCGCCGTAGCGGCTCACCACGTGGTCGGATCCAATCACCTGCTGCAATCGATGGGCCGCAATCCGAAGGGCCTCATTTCCGGCGGCGTGGCCGAGGGTGTCGTTGACGTTCTTGAAGCCGTCGAGGTCGCAGAACAGCACCACCACGTCGGCGGTGTCGTCGTCGGCTTGGCGGCTATGGATGTGGTCGGTGAGCAGCGCAATGAACGCCTCGCGGTTCACCAGGCCGGTGAGCAAGTCGTGCGACGCGGCATGGGCTAGCTGGTCGTTCTGATCGCGGAGGCGCTGCTCCATACGGATCAGCTCCGTGATCTCTCGACCGGTCATGACTACGCCGTCGATAAGGGGATCATCGAGCTGGTTCGAGCCATGCAGCTCGAGGTGGTGTTCGGTACCCGACGTGTCTACCAGCCGCGCCCGAAGCGACGCCGTTGCTCCGAGCTCGCCCACCATGAGCCGGTCGAGCCAGGTGGTAGCGGTCTCGACATCTCCTGGGGCGAGGATTGAGGTCCATGGTGTGCCCACCACCCGATCGTTGTCGTGCCCAAAGGAGCTGGTGAGCCGGCGATTGGCGTAGGTGAATGTGCCCGTGCGGCTCACGAGGAACACCACATCGGTGGTGCGGTCGATCATGGAACGCAGGCGTGCAGGGCTGTCCATTGGCGTGCCGCTCATTGCGATGTCGCGACACGAGACGACCATCAATTCGATGCCGCCATCGGCCAGCAGGCTCTCGCCCACCACTTCGAGGACCCGCCAGGTGCCGTCGGCGTTGCGGCCCCGGCCCTGCACGATGATGCCCGGCTCGCCAGGATGACGCTCGCGCGTGTCCCACGATGCTGCCATGTAGTCGATGTCGTCGGGGTGCACGTAGTCGAATACCGGTGTGCCCACGACGTCGGCGAGCTCGTAGCCCATGGTGTGGAGCAGCGTCTTGTTGACGTGCACCACGTTGCCGTCGGCCCCGACCAGCATGACCAGTTCGGGCCCTCGTTCCCAGATTTCCGCCAAGACCGCCGTCTCCATGCCGACGACTGTACTGGCGCGGCCTCCGGTTGGCCGTTCAGTACGCTCGGTTCGAAACCACGTGCAATGCCAACCAGGCGAACATGACCGCGAGGGTGATGATCACGATGCCCAACGTGGTGAGTCGTCGCTGCGCCGCACCCACGCCGCGATGCCGAAGCCGGTCGGCCGTCAGCGTGGCGAGGGCGGCGGCCACGACGGTAACGGCGACGCCCAGGGCAGCGAATGGCCTGCGTAGATCGGTGCCCTGCCGGTCGAACATGTCGCGGTGGACAACCCACCCGTCGTTCGGTGTGAGGATCGTGGCCCCCACCATGCACAGGTAGATCACTATGGCCAGGCCGACCATCCAGGCGCCGATGTTGGCGAGACGAAAGGTCAATTGGCGGAGGTCGCGACGCACCATGCGGGAAGGGTACCGCCACGATGTTGGGTGGTGCTGGCTACCCTCGGTGGTGCGACCGGAACCCGGCTTCGCTGTCACACCCCCTCCGTAGGCTTCGAGGACGGTCATGTCGATCCACGCCGAACCACGATCCGCACCGAGCGCACCCGCCCTTCCCTCGGGGCGTCCGCTCACTCTCCGCGACCTCGACGATTTGCCAAATGACGGCCACCGCTACGAGCTCATCGACGGAGTCTTGATCGTGTCGCCTTCCCCCTTCCCTCCCCACCAGATCATGGTCGGGCACCTTTATTCGCTGTTGGCCGGCGCGTGCGATCCCGAGCACTTCGCCTTCGTGGCGCCCTTCGACGTTCCAGTGAGCGACACCACGTTGCTGCAACCCGATGTTCTCGTGATGCGCGCCTCGGATGTGCACCGGCGAGGTATCCGTACCGTGCCGCGCGTCGCCATCGAGGTGGTGTCGCCGAGCAGCCGCACGGTCGACCGGTTCCTCAAGCTCGCGGCCTACGCCGAAGCCGGCGTGCCGTGGTGCTGGATCGCCGATCCGTCAGACCCCTCCGACCCGACCACGGCCAGCGTGGTCGTGCACGAGTTGGTCGACGGCGTCTACCAGCCAGTGGCCACGGTCGAAGGCCACGACGCCGTCCTGGTGTCGAAGCCATTTGAGGTGCGGGTCTGTCCCGCCGACCTCCTGGCGTTCCCGGGCTCCCTGGCCGACGACTGATCGCGCCAACGTTGGCGGACCCCCACTAACGTCGGCGCATGCGCTGTGAAGTGGTTGCCGTCGGAACCGAATTGCTGTTGGGACAGATCGTCGATACCAACTCGTCGTGGATCGGAGAGCAGCTCGCTCTCGCCGGCCTCGACTGCCTCTTTCAGGTGAAGGTGGGCGACAACCCCGAACGCATCAGAAGCACCCTCCTCGCCGCGCTTGATCGGAGCGATGCCGTGATCGTGTGCGGCGGCCTCGGCCCCACCCAGGACGACATCACCCGCGACATGATCGCCGAGGTGATGGGGGTTGCCTTAGAGCGCGACGACGACCTCGAAGACCGCATTCGGTCGATGTTCGGATCTCGTGGTCGCAACATGCCGGAGAACAACTTGCGGCAGGCCGATGTGCCGGTAGGGGCGTCGATCCTCGATCAAATGCCTGGGACCGCACCGGGGCTTCGATGCCCCGTGGGCGAAAAAGTGATTTATGCCGTGCCGGGGGTGCCATGGGAGATGCAGCAGATGATCTCCGGAACTGTGATCCCCGAACTGCGGGCGCGTATGGGCGACACGGCGGTGATCCGAAGCCGAGTGATTCGCACGTGGGGGCAGAGCGAATCGGGCATCGCCGAGCAGCTCGCCCCCTATCACGAAGAGCTCGAGGCATCCGGTCATTGCACGTTGGCTTTCCTCGCCAGTGGGATCGAAGGACTGAAGGTGCGCCTCACCGCCAAAGCCTCCACCGCCGACGAGGCCGACGCCCTGCTCGCCGGCGAGGTGGCCACCGTGGCGGCCGTGCTCGGTGATTCGGTATTCACCATCCACGACGAGAGCATGGAGCAGGTGATCCTGCGCATCCTCGGCGCGCAGGGCCTTACGATCGGGACCGCCGAGTCGATGACCGGCGGGCTTATCGCCAGCCGGCTCACCAACGTGCCCGGTGCTTCGACGGTCTTCCGGGGGAGCATCGTGAGCTACGCCAGCGAGGTGAAGTTCGACGTGCTCGGGGTGCCTCGTGGTCCGGTGATCTCCGAGGAGGCGGCGATGGCGATGGCGGAGGGCGCGTGTCGTGTGCTTGGGTGCGACGTTGCCGTGTCGGTCACCGGAGTGGCCGGCCCCGAGCCGCAAGAAGGTCAGAAGCCCGGCACCGTGTGGCTCGGGACGTGCATCGACGGGGTGGCCGGAGCTTTGCCGGTCCGGCTACCGGGCGACCGCGAGCGAATCCGACAGTTCGCCACTATCTCGGTCCTCGACCTTCTCCGCCGCCAACTCCAAGCCCGCTCCAAGGCCTGACAAACCGTCGGGCATGGGCTCCCAGGCTGTGCCCAGTGTTGCTACGAAGGAGTCGGCGCCGCAGGATCGCCGACGGGGCGGAGCGACGCGAGGCAACGGGAATGGGCGGAGACAACGTCCCGATGGCGCCCCCCGAGGGCGAGGTTTGTGAGTTCGTGGGGGTCGTCGTCGAGGTCGAAGAGCTGCACGTAGCCGTCCGGGTATTCGACGTACTTGTGGTTCGTCGTGCGGAGACCCCAGTTGCGACCCATGTGCTCGGGGTTTCCGCCGCACTCCCGGTTCCCGTCCATGCCGGTACGGCAGCCGTAGAGCAGGATGGCGTCGAGTTCGTCGGCCGTGGTCGTGGTGTTGGTCGTCGTAGCGCGGGCACCAAGCAGTGCTCGGGGTGACGGGCCTGCCGCCAGTGTGGCGGCGAAGGATCGGCCGTCGAGGAACCCCGGCGGTGGGGCCACACCGGTCCAGTGCAGGACGGTCGGGATCCAGTCGACGTTGCTGGTGAGTCGGTCGTAGTGCCCGGGTACGACCGAGGGTCCGTGCACCAGGAGCGGCACCCGGACCGCGTCCTCGTACAGATGCCCCTTGCCGAAGATTCGATGCTCACCGAAGGCGAACCCATTGTCCGACGTGATCATCACGTACGTGTCGTCCAATCGGCCGTTTCGGCGCAGCGCGAGGAAGACGCCCGTGATCAGCTCGTCCACGGAGAGCAGTGCTTCGCGGTCGGCTTTGATCCGCCACTCATACGCCAGATCGGCCACTGGTGTCGTCGCCTCGTTCATCCATGCCGGCTCGCCTGCCGTGTCCGTGGCGCCGAATGCCCGAGGTGGTATCACCGTGCCGTACGCGCTGGCGCCGGCATGGCGCGGTGCCGGCGGGGGAGGAAACCCACCGGTGGTGAAGTGGGGCGCATTGGGGGCGACGAGCAGGAAGATCGGATCCGCTGTCGGTGATTGGTCGATGAAACGGACGGCCTTTCTCGCCAACACATCGGTTGAGTAGTCGTCTTCCTCCGACCCGTAGTGCGAGCGGACTCCGTCCTCTACGAGTTCGTAGTTGTAGTACTCGGTGGAGCGGTGAAACGCGTGAAAAGTGTCCCAACCAGGGGGGATGTAGTCGCCGCGATCAAAGGGGTAGCCATTCAGGTATTTTCCAACGAACCCAGTGCGATAGCCAGCACCCGCCAGCAAGGTGGCGACCGTTAGCGATTCGTCGAGGTTTGCCCCGTCGAGGAGTGTGCGAACCCCGTGTGAATACGAGTAACGGCCCGTGAGCATGGTTGCCCGCGATGGCCCACACAGCGGTTGGTGCACGTAGCTGTTGTCGAAGACCGCCAAGGCGGACCGGGCCGCAAGTCGAGGAAGGTTGGGGAGCGAATCCCAGCGCTGATCGTCGGTGACGATCATGACGACACTGGGCTTGGCGCCAAGATACGCGGGGGCCGGGGTCACCGTCGGATCGTACGTCGTTCCAGCCCGTTGGCCGACCCATGGCACGGTTCCACGCCCGCTCCAAGGCCCGACCCCCTTTCGTCCTGACTCACCTTCCTGGTTTTTGGTAGGGGAGACGCATCA
>JANOSD010000139.1:0-8682 GCA_031415655.1 Actinomycetes bacterium | reverse complement strand
TGATGCGTCTCCCCTACCAAAAACCGAAAAGGGGGTGGGGGTTACTTGGTGATGATGGGGTTGAGGGGGGCGGAACAGCCGCCGGTGAACGGCTCGGGGGCAGCCCAGAAGCAGAACTCGTATCGTCCGTCGTCGGCGCACTCGGTGGCGAGTGCTTCGAGATCGAAGTTCTGACCCTGCAGCTGGCCCATGTCGCGCAGGTGGATCATGTGCACGACCATCATCGCTGCCCAGTCCTGGGGCGGCCACACCTCGTAGACATACGTGTCGTTGAACACGGCGCCAAGGTCGTGATGACGAACCCACTCGATGGTATGGGTGGACAGACCGGGGCAGTCGTGGTTGTAGTCCCACGCCTTGCCCTCATGGAACCACTGCATGTGGCCCGTGCGCACCAAGGCCACATCACCAGGTTGCAACGTCACCTTGCCGAACTCCAGCGCCGCATCGAGATCTTCTGCGGTGATGGCGTAGCCCTTCTCGAGCCGGTCGACCCCCTTGGCTCGGGCAACATCGAGCAGCACCCCGCGGCTGAGTAGTGGGTGGATGGTCTCCACGCCGCACTTCCCGGCGCCGGCGGCAGTCACTCGGGTAGCGGGGAAACCGTTGTACATGAACCCGCCGTAGGTGACATGGGCGAGCGCATCGATGTGGGTGGCCGCACTCATGGCCATTACCACCGTGTCGTCGTTGAAGGCGGCGTCGCCCTCGTGGCCGGTGTAGGTCTGGTTGATGGCCAACATGGTGCGCAGCGGGGCGATACGACCGGGGGCACCGCCAGCTTGAGGACTCGTCTGGTCGAGCGGCATCGCCAGGCTGCGGTGTCGCCCGTCGCGCACCAACGCCGTACCCCGGCGGGCGGCCTCCGCATCGATGAGGTTGCCCGTACCCCGCTGGTCCTTTTCACCCCATCGGCCCCAGTTCGAGACCTTGGCCGCCAGCTCCTGCAACTCGTCGGGGAGCGCCATGTCGCGAGCCGCTCCGCTAGACCGACGTCACTTCGAGCACGCCGCGGGCGAGGTCGCCGTTGTGCATGTCGTCGAGCGTCTGTTGGATGTCGGCCATCGGATAGGTGCGGGTGACCAACTCGTCAAGCTTGAGTCGACCCGCCCGGTAGAGATCCACGAACAGTGGAATGTCCGTGTGGGGACGGCCGGCACCATACCGGCAGCCCATGATCGTCTTGTCGTTGTAGAGGCCGTGCACCATGAAGTTGGCCTCAGTGCCGAGTTTGGGAACGCCGAGGATCACGCAGGTGCCGCCCCAGTCGAGGAGGTCGATGCTCTGACGAATCAGGGCCGGATGCCCCACGCATTCGAAGGCGAAGTCCACGCCGTTGGGGCACAGCTCCTTCACCGCGGCGGCGACGCCGTCGGCATCGGTTGCCGACGCATCGATGAAGTGCGTAGCCCCGAACTGCAGCGCCAGTTCACGTTTCTTTGGATTGGCGTCGATGGCAATGATCGGCAGCGCGTCGGACAGCGCCAGACCCTGGATCACGTTGAGGCCGATACCACCCACGCCGATCACTACCGCGCTCTGCCCGTGCCCGACCTTGGCCCGATTGAACACGGCACCGACGCCGGTGATCACCCCGCAGCCGAGCAGCGATGCCACCTCGAAGGGCACCTCGGGATGGATCTTCACGGCCTGCCCGGCTTTCACCACCGTCTCCTCCGCGAAGGCCCCGATGTTGGCGAACTGAAAGGCCCGCTCGCCGTCAAGCTTGAACGGTGCCGACAGCTTCCCAAACGTCGCCCGGCAGTGGGTCGGCTTGCCGGAATCACAGGCCGCGCAGGCACCGCAGTTGCCGAGGGTAGAGATCACCACGTGATCGCCCACGGCGAGCCCTTTCACCCCTTCGCCGAGCTCCATCACGATGCCGGCCGCCTCGTGGCCGAGCACCACCGGCGTGGGGAACGGGATCGTGCCGTTCACCACACTCACGTCCGAGTGACAGACCCCGGCCCGCACGATCTGGATGCGTACCTCGCCGGGGCGCGGGTCGCGAACGGTGAGCGAGTCGACGACACGCAGCTCATTTTCGGTGTAGACGATGCCGCGCATGTGCCGGCCTCCCTTTGCGTTTGGGGTTGGGGCCCGAGTGGGAGGACCCTAGGACGGGAACACGATGGACTGAAGCTCGGTGTAGGCGTGGAAGCCGAACCGGCCGCCGTCTCGACCCACGCCACTCTGTTTGAACCCGCCGAACGGCAGCTCGTTGTTGCGTTGCACGGTGTTGATGCCGACGTTGCCGGTGCGGAGTTGTTGGGCCACGGCGTAGGCCTTGGCAGTGTCGGTGGAGAAGACGTAGTCGTAGAGACCGAAATCGGTGCCGTTGGCCAGCGCCACCACCTCGTCGGCGTCGTCGAACGGCACCACCGAAATGACCGGGCCAAAGATCTCCTCTTGGATCACCCGCATCCCCGGTTTGCAGTCGGCAATAAGGGTGGGCTCCACGTAGAAGCCGGTGCCGCCGACGTCGACGAGGTTGCCGCCGGCAGCGATGGTCGCCCCCTCGTCGCGAGCGCCCTGGATGTAGCTGCCGATTCGTTCACGATGCACGGCGGTGATCACCGGGCCGACCACCGTTTCGGGTTGGAGGGGGTCGCCCACGGCGAATCTTCCGGCCGCCTTCGTGAGTGCCGCAACGAGCTGGTCGTAGATGCCGCGTTGCGCCAACACCCGGGTGGGACTCGTGCAGATTTGACCGGAATGGAACGCCCACACCGACGTGATGCCGGTGACCGCCGTCTTGATGTCGGCGTCGTCGAACACGATCGCCGCACCCTTCCCGCCGAGTTCGAGGAGCAAGCGTTTCATCGAACCCCCGGCCACCGCACCGATCTGCCGGCCAACGCCGGTGGAACCGGTGAAGCTGACCATGTCGACGTGAGGCGAGTTCACTAGGGCCTCGGCCGGGCCGGGACCTTGGCTGACCACGAAGTTCACCACGCCCGGTGGAAAACCTGCTTCCGTAAAAACCTCCGCCATGGCCACGATGCCGAGCGGATCCTGCGGCGCCGGTTTCACGACGACCGTGTTACCCATGGCCAGCGCCGGACCGATCTTGCCGGCCATGTTGGTGAGCGGGAAGTTGTAGGAGGTGATGCAGGCGACGACGCCGACCGGCGCCCGGCGGGCGACCCCACCAATGAGGCCGCCCGGAGCGAGAGCCGTGGTGGCCATGACGCCGGGCTCGACGGGAATCATCTGCTCCGCGGCGATGCCCTTCGCATAACGACGCAGCCGCACCGAGGCCATCGGGACCTGCATCTGTTTGGTGACCCGGAGGGTGGCGCCGGTCTCGGCCTGCACGAGGGGCACGAGCGACTTGAAACTCTGGTCGAGCAGATCGGCGGCCTTGTTCAGCAGCGCCGCCCGTTCGTCCGAAGTGGTGCGCGACCACGCCGGGAACGCCGCCGCAGCCGCGGCGGCTGCTGCTTCGGCGTCGGCAATCGAGGCGTTGGGGGCGTGGCCCACCACCCGCTCCGTGGCCGGGTTCACGATCTCGTAGGTGCCGTCGCCCGGCGTGACCCACTCGCCGTCGATGAGGAGTTTGTAGTCGCGGTCGACGTCGACCCCGCTCATCGGGATCCCGTCCTTCCGCAACTGGGCACACATTTCGTCGTTCCGACAACACAAGGTGTGCCCAGTTCGGCCCTCGTTCCGGCGAGTTCGGCTCTCCGTCCGCAACGTTCGGCAGTGGCGGTCACGGGACGAGGTCCAATTGGAGGAGCTTGATGGCGTTGCCGCGCACCAACTTTCGGACGGTGGCTTCGGGCAGATGGCCCATGAGCTTGCCGGCTACCTCTTTCGTGTGCGGCCAGGTGGAGTCCGAGTGCGGATAGTCGGTCTCGAAGACGGCGTTGTCTTCGCCCACCTTGGCCAGTGCCTCCGGGGTCAGACCGGATTCGTCGTCGAAAAAGCAGGGGAAAATCTGCCGGTAGTAGTAGGTGGACGGGGGCTCGGGAACGGAGTCGCCCACGCCGCCCCACGCACGATTGTCGTGCCACACCTTGTCGGCCCGTTCGAGGATGTACGGGATCCATCCGAGCTGCCCTTCGGCATAGGCCAGCTTCACATTGGGGAAACGCACCAACACGCCGGACATCAAGAAGTCGACCATCGACATCGTGCAGTTCATGAACGTGAGTGTGGAGCCCACCAGCGGCGGCGCATCAGGCGACGTGGAGGGCATCTTCGACGACGAACCGATGTGCATGTTCACCACCATGCCGGTGTCGTTGCATGCGGCGAAGAACGGGTCCCAATAACCGGAATGAATCGACGGGAGGCCGAGGTTCGGCGGGATCTCGGTGAAACACGTGGCGGTGACCCCCCGGGCGGCCATGCGCTGCACTTCGGCGGCGGCCAGTTCGGCATCCCACAGCGGCACGATCATCAGGGGGACGAGGCGGCCGGCCGTGCCGGCACACCATTCGTCGACCATCCAGTCGTTGTAGGCCTGCACACACAGCAGCCCGAGTTCGTGGTCGGCCATCTCAGTGAAGGTCTGACCACAAAAGCGCGGCATGGTTGGAAAACACATCTGCGCTTCGGTCCAGTTGGCGTCCATATCGGCAAGCCGTTCGGCTTGGTCGTAACAACCCGTGCGCATGTCCTCGTAGGTGATCGGCGAAACCGTGACTTCTTCACGGGGCACCCCCACGGCGGCGGCGAGGCGTGTATGGGGGATTGCTTTGTCCTCGAAGAGCCACCAGTCGGCCCACGGAAGCGACGTATCGGCGTCGTCGCCCATGGCGTGGGAGAACTTGCCGCCGACGAAGGTCATCTCCGCCACTCGGCGACGTTCCACCCGGGGACCGACGGCTTTGAACTTCTCCGGGAGGCGGTCCTGCCACACGTTGGGCGGTTCGATCACGTGGTCGTCGACCGACACGATCTTGGGGATCTCGAACGATGCCATGCCCGCCAGCCTACCGGATCCCTGACGGGTTGTCAGCTCGAAACTGGAACGCGTTCTACCGACGCTCGGGGGGACATTCCGGCCGCAAACAAGCGGGCCGAGCCACCGCTCGATCCCCCATACCCGTTGACTGGGAGCCTGGCGCCCCCGACCTCGATCACTACACCCGATCCGGACGATGTCCGCGAGGAAACCTCCCCCGCTCACGGGCTGGCCCGGCGGTGCGGGTCAGATCGACCGGAGCATCCCACGTCGGGACGCGGGCTCGACAAAAGGTGGGCCTCAGCGATGGCAAAAACCTTGACGCATTGACGCCGATGCACCCACGCTCAAGAACGCCAGATAGTTTCTCGTTCCCGTCGTCGAGCCGTGCTCTGCGACCTCACGCCCACGACCTCACGCCCCCGACCTCACACCCACGACCTCAAGGAACATCCCCATGCCGTCAATCTCCTCCCTCCGAAGCCGCCGCCATCGCGCCACGATGCTCGTCTCGGCGGCGCTGATCGCTGGCGGCGCGGCGGCATGCAGTTCCACTCCGAGCGCCACCTCTGCGAGCACGACCGCACCGGCCGGCGCGGCGAGCGGCGCGGCCACTGGCGACAAGCCCGCAGCGGCGATCGACCCGTGCCAGTGGTACACCGCCGCCGAGATGAGCACGCTTATCGGGGCGACCGTCACGATGGAAAAGAAGGAGACCCCTCAGGGGCTCGGCACCGAGTGCCTCTACGACAGCAAAGAAAAGTTCACAAGCATGATCGTGCGGCCAGTCACTGCGGCAACTCACGATCAGCTCAAAGCCGGAGCCAAGGCGGCCGGTATCGGTGGCGCTCAGATCGCCTTCCCCGGTGTCGGCGACGACGCGTATCACAACGGCGAGGCCGGCAAGCCGAACCCTTCGGTTTCTTTCCAGGCCAAGAAGGGCGCCAACGCCATCCAGGTGGAGCTGGCGGCGGCATCCAGTGGTCCCGTGGCGACGGCCGAAAAGGGCGTCGAGATCACGAGCACCATTGCCAAGAAGGCCCTCGGCTGAACCTCGGCCGCGTAGCTGCCCCCGGACAGCTACTCCCCGAGGAGATCGGCGACGGAGAATCGGATCGGGAACGGGTCGTGCACGATGAGTTCATCGGTGGGACCGAAGCGGCTGACGACGTCGAACTCGTCGCCTGCGGCGTTGCGTCGGAGTACCAGCACGGAGGGCCCGTCGGGATCCACGATCCAGAAATGGGGCAGCCCGAACTCGGCATACGCCGGGCGTTTCACGCCTCGGTCGTAGTGTTTCGTGGACGGCGACAGAATCTCGATGGCCAGCAACGGTGGTTCGTCGACGAAGTTCTGACGCCGAGAAATCACCCTTTGGGGATCAGGAGTAGGTCGGGCTCGAACTTCGTGATGCTCGAAGGTCGCCAATCGAACGGCGCCGCCAGCACGTGATGCGACTGCGGGGCGGCGGAAAGGAGCATTGGAATGAGCTCCATCTGCGCAATCTGATGGCCGGCGTTGGGTGGCGCCATGACGATGAGGGTCCCTTCGAGAAGCTCGAACCGGTGACCGATCTCGTCGGCGAAACCCTCGACGTCGTCACAGGTGATGAGCCCGTGGGAGGGGATGTCGAGCAACGCCCGCCCCGGACGCGGGACCGCCGCCTCCGCGTGAGCAGAAGAGGGCGTCTCGGCCGGGAGGTCATGGGTGATCGCCATCGGCACAACCGTAACTCAGAAAGGGCTGACAAGCAATGAAATAATCCGGCAGAACCTCATGTTCAAGGCGTCGGTCGCGTCCCCGATGTCCAGCTTGGCGGCCGGGGAAGGGCCGACGCCGACCCTGTATCGAACGCCTGCTTCAGGAGCCACTGCCGGCCGGGGTTCAAGGTGTTCCAGTCGTACATGCCGCCGCCCACCGACCCCGTGTCGCGTAAGGCGTCGGCGAACTGGGCCATGTGGTCGTCCTTGGTCTCATCGGCCACACCGCCGATCGGGGCCGTGAGCGCGGCCGGGTCGCCGAGGTTGTTGCGCAATCGTTCGATGCTCTCCTTCACAAAGAGGTACCCGTCGTCGTAGGGCGGGTCGCGGAACGACCAGTAGGCCATCGGTTGCCAGATGTCCACCGAAGGCGCGATCTGACGGTAGGGAAAGTCCGGCCAATAGGTCTTGTTCACCACTTCGATCTGCACGGCCGGAAGCACGACCGCGCCGATCGGCTTCGAGGTGGTTTCCGCCCGGAACCGACTCACCACCTCGATGAGCGCGGCGTTACGGGCGCCGACGTCGGGCACGCCCTCGGTGTATTCGATGTCGATGCCGATGCCGTCGAACTGCTCGCCGTCATGGGAAAAATCGCGCACCTGGCGGAGTCGATCCAGATCACGTTCCACATCACCAAAGTGCGGGAGGTACCACCCCACCACATACATGCCGTGTTTGTGGGCCCGCGACAAAAACCGCCAAAGCAGCTTGGGATCGACGATGCCGGCCGGCGTGTCGTCGTCCCAACGCGCCGCTTGCAGAAAGAGCGTGTGCACGCCCCGAGCCGCCATGTCGTCCACCGCATCCGGGGTGATCGACGGCGCTCCTTTGGCATAGACCTCGAGGATGTCGAATACGTCCACCCAGGCGCCCTGACCCCGGTAGGCCTCGAGCGTGCGGGGCAAAGGAGGCGGGGCGGTGCCGGTGGTGAGGGCGGCTGGGCCCGAACCGGCCGTGGGCGTGGTGACCGGGGTGGCGGCGCACGCCCCGACGATGAACACGATCACGAGCAATACGCCGGTCGTGGTCAACGAGGCGCCAAACGAGCGGCGTTGACGGAGTGGTCGACGTCGCCGTGGCATCCGTCGACGGTAGCCACCTACCGGCACCGATCCGAACACCGTGGCCAGTCCCCTACAGTGACCTCGAAGTTGAGGATCCATCAGGGAGAAGAATCGACGTGTGGCAACCCGGTCCTTACGACAACGTTGCGGTAGGCACCATCCTGTTCACCCTCGTCGAACCTCACGTTGGGCACGAGGTGGACTACAACCGCTGGTACGAACGGGATCACTTCCTCGCCGGCTGCATGATCGGCAAGGGCTGGTTCGCCGGCCGACGTTGGGTGGCCACGGCCGACCTCAAACGGCTTCGTTTCCCGGATCCCACACCATTTCTTCCCAGCCTCCCCGTCACCGCGGGGTCTTACCTCGCCACCTATTTTGTGCACAAAGGCGAAGACGCCGAAGCGATTGCGTGGGGCAGTGAACAGGTCGCCCACCTCCACGACACCGGCCGCATGTTTGCCGAGCGTGATCATGTCCACACCCTCATGTACGTCACGCGCTGGGCCGTGAATCGTGATGAGGATGGTGTCCCGCCCGCCCTCGCCCTCGACCATCCCTTCGCCGGCATGGTGGCGATGATGGTCGACCGCCCGCTTGATGTCGACGGTGATGGCGCCAATACCGCGCTCGATGCCAAAGCGTTCTCGGCCTGGCTTCGCGACGAGTGTCTGCCCACGGCCCTGCCCGACTCACCCGTCGCGCTCGTGCTGGCCGCCACCCCAATCCCCTTGCCCGACGGCGCCCCGGTCTTCCAGCCCGACAACCCCGGACACCGCACCCGCACGCTGCTGTTGTTGTTTCTCGATGAGGACCCCCGCAATCGTTGGGAGTCCGTGCACGGGCTCGCCGATCGGATCAACCTCGGGCCCGGAAGCGTGAGCTGGGTGGCACCGTTCATTCCCACCATCGTGGGCACCGACACCTACACCGACCAACTCTG
>JANOSD010000138.1:0-15106 GCA_031415655.1 Actinomycetes bacterium | reverse complement strand
TGACGCCGGTTGCGGTGCAGATTCGGGTGACGAGTGTGCCGGGGGTGATGGTGGCGAGGTCGATGGGGACCCGCGACCCTGCGATGGTGCCGTCGTAGAACGCGCAGGTGGAGTTCGGCGGAATCAACGGATCCCGCCACGACCCATCCCCACCCCCACCCCCACCGGAGCCGCCACCCGACGGTGGGCCGGCCGGTGGCCGGGCCGGCGACGAATCGGGTGAACCATTCGAGCCCGTCTCAACTTCTCCGCCATCGGTGGTGAGCTTTGCTCCCGGATTTCGGTTGTAGTCACCAGCAAACGCTGGCGTTGTCGATAGGACAATTACGTTGCCTATCAACAGGCCCATCAAGGCTCGTCGCATTGTGTTGCTCCTTCTAGAACTGACAGTCGCTGCAGACCCGTGACTTTCCAAACATTGCTGCCCCGAGCTAGTTCGGCGGCAAAGAGTGCGGCGAGTTGTGTCTCGTCTAATACTCCTCCCGTCGCTACGTCGTAGACGACGGCATCGTCGATCACGCAGACCGTGATCCGCGCGCTGTCCCCGGAGACGGTGGTTTGTCGTATTGAGATAGTCGAGCCGCCCGACGGCCCCGGTCGAACTGCTCGGCCGGCCGCTAAATGCTCTGCGATGCGTCTTCGGAACTGCTCAAGCACAGCACCGTCCATCGTCGCGGGCAGGCTTGGGGATGTGGGATTGGGCGGATTCGCCGACGCCTGCGCTACCGCCTCGACCGAAGCTCGGTAGGCGTTTTCGACGGCGAGGATTTCTTGGGCGGCGTCGTCGACGGTGGGGGTCGCGGTCGTTGGAGGCGTCGTGGCCACAACTCTTGAGGTGCCGGGTGCGGTGGCACTGCTGGTGGTGGGGGCAACGGCGGTAGTAGTGGCGAGACGGGGAGGAACGGTGGTGGACGTGGGCGGGCCGCCGTTGGCACCATTCCCCGAACAGCCGACGACTGCGACGTTGATCAACGCAATTGCGCCAACGAGAAAGGCAGCCTTGATCGGACGGCGAAACAGAACCTTTGATCGGACCATCACCGATGCCCTCCCCCGAACGTGACCGGAAGGCCAGAAACAAACGGCCGCACCCCTCCCGCAGAAGCGGTGGCCCTTCCCGTGCCCTCGGTCGTCAACGAAGCCGGGCGAACGCCGTGGGCCCGAACGACCTGGTCTCCACCCAATGAACGGCTGATGAGGTGGGCCCATACAACAATCGGGGCACCACATAGGTATTCCGGCGAACGCATGAGTGAAACCATATGCAATGATGTGAAGACACGTCAAGTGTTAGAAAAAGCACTCTCCGTGGTCGCGCGACCACGGAGCGCGCGAACTCATGCAACATCCGTCACACCCAGGGTCCGGAATGACCCACGGCTCGACACGCCACGGCCCGCGGCACGACCCACGCGGCACGACACGGATCCGCTCGCGGGAGGCATACCCATCGGAATTGATCCAGGCTCACGAATTCCGGAGCCGTCAAAGGCTGCAATCAGCGCATGGTTTCCTGGATGGACGCGGGGCTCGGGCACTCGGGATCCTGGATGGACGCGGGGTTCGGCCGCTCAAGAATCGGCCGCTCGAGAATCGGCAATGTGCCGATGCCGTTCAGCAGCAGTCGTCGATGCGGGTCGAGGTGAGGGCTTCTCGTCCCTCACGGACCAGGAAGACGACGACAACGAGCGCTGCGGTCGGGTCGGCCCACCACCAACCGAAGGCTGCATTGAGGACGAGGCCCGTCAGCACGATGGCCGAGAGCCAGACGCACGCCCACGTCTGCCTGGAGTCGGCTTCGGCGGCTTTGCTACCGAGCCCGATAGCGGCGCTGCGCTTCTGGGTGGCAAGTATCGGCATGACGATGAGCGAGAGCAGGGTGATCGTGATACCGATGGGAGATACGTCGGGCTCTTCGTGGAAGGCGAGTGATCGCGCCGATTCGAACGCAACGAACGCTGCGAGCAAGAGGAAGCTGACACCGATGGCCCGGGCGGCGAGTGCTTCAACGCGTTCGGCTCGTTCGGGGTCGCGCCGCTCCGCGGTGAGCCGCCACATCAAGATCGCTGCCGAAATCGACTCGACGCCGCTGTCGACGCCGAACCCCATCAGCGCGCTGCTGCCGGCGATCCACGCCGCGCTGAGGGCGACGACGCCCTCGACAACGTTCCAGCCAATGGTGAACGCGGCGAGGAGTTGCGCGCGCACGAGAAGCCGATGGCGATCGGCCGGGGGGCGCGGCGCGCAGCTCTCGGACGGGGTCGCTTGGGCTTCGCTGTGCTCCACGGCTCAGTCGCAGGTGTGGTTGAGCTTGAGACTGGCGAGCATGTGCAACGCGTCGGCGAGGCGGGGGTCGGCGAGGTCATAGCGGACGCGTCGTCCTTCGGCGGTGGCGGTGACGAGTCCGCAGCCTCGCAAACAGCTGAGGTGGTTGGAGAGATTGGCCCGAGTGGTGGCCAGGTGGTCGGCGAGCTCGGCCGGGTAGGCGGGCCCGTCGAGCAGTTCAACAAGGATTCGCCGTCGGGTGGGATCGGCGAGCGCGGTGCCGACCCGTTGGAGGGTGTCGAGGTCGATCGCGGACACTACAGCCATGGCGTAACCATACAGCCTTGCCTGAATAGTCACCGTCACGGCGAGGCGCACCGCTCTTGCGGGAAGGTCATTTCGCCATCAGGCCGGTGGAGGTCCGTCAGACCGGAGCGGCGGATGGCTGCGTTGATGCCGAGACCGAAGGGAGCGACGAGACGCTGGACATCACGGCCGGTGGCGTGGGCTTCATTGAGGATGTCGTGCTTGCGCAGACCGCTGGGCGCGGTGCCGAGGGTCAGGCAGATCCAGTGCGGAACGACGAGTCCAACGGTGGTGGCGCTGCGGTAGTCGATCAACCCGAGCGGGTTCGCAATAGGTGGCGAACCCTGGTTGTGGCGGTCGAGCTATGTCGCGATGCCTTTGAGAACGTGCTGCACGAGCGGGATGGGCCCCGGCCAGGGCCACGACGATCAGTTCTTGTTGCGTGAAGGCGGGGAAGCTGGCCGTAGCCGCCCCACCCGATCGAGCGGCGCGAGCCAAACGTTCAGCGCCCCGGGGCAGCGCCTCGGGGCAACGACCGCGGTGGCGAATGGGGGTGACGCATCCGCCCGTCCAACGACGGCGGGATTCGGACCTCAGTCCCTGGTCGAACTCCGAAGTCATGTAGACACCCGATTCAGTTGACTTCATCCCACACCTATTCGGCGTCGCAACCTCTATCCCGATTTCAGCGATGACACCCGTCGGCGCCGATGGCCAGTTCATGCGCCCCCAATCAGCCTCGACTACCTTCCAACCCCTCCATGGTCCCGCTCCTCGATTCTCGATGCACCGTCGTCCCCGTCAATCGTGCAGCGCCTCGACCGAACCCGTTTCGGCGCGCCAGCCTCCTCTTCGCCGCGGCCGCTCTCTGCGCCCCGATCTCGGTAGGTCTCCTGGGCACCGACCTCCACCGCTCCGCGGCCGCCGCCGCCCTACCGCAAACGTCCGTATCCTTCCAGTACATCCCGAGCGACGGGGAGGGGCGCACACTCAGGCCGGTCGACCTCAACAACAACGGTTGGGCCGTTGGCGACTCCGATCTCCCTTGCCATGTACTCGTCTTCGACCCACGTACCAACACCACCGAGATGTTGATCGACAATCACCAGACTGCGATCGCAATCGGGTTGACGCAGGACGACACCCTCGTGGGAACGCTCTGCCAGGCCGGAAGCCGGCTCATGGAAGCCTTTGTCCGTGATCTTTCGACAGGAGCCATGACCAGGTTCCCTGATCCGGCGGGTGAAGGGAGCTGGGCGAACGACATGAACGATGCTGGCGTTGTTGTCGGCGGATACGGGATGTCGGAGGCGACACTTCAGGGGTGGTTCTGGCGACGCGGGGATGCAAAACCAACCGTCGTCACGGCCGGTCCGAACCTCCCGTCGACAATCTTGGGGGTCAACGCCGCCGGCATGGCGGTGGGCAGGGGTTTCGGCGCCGACGGCGTGCAACGGCTTTTCCTCGTGGACACGAACACGGGCTCCGTCAATTGGCTGACGGCAAGCGGCATCGATTCCAACACCAGGGCAGCGATCGATGATCGGGGTGACGTTGTTTGGAATAGCGCCATCGAAGAGACCTCCGTGTGGAACGTACGGAGCCAATCGGTCAAACGACTCCCGGCGGCGTTCCGTGTGCTGTCCGACCCAGGAACGATTTTGGTCGACAAATACGAATCACCACGAACGAACCGCTTCGTCTTCGACATCGTGGCCGATACGTATTTGCCGTGGCCGCAGGTGCTCCCCGACCATCCCGCCAATGCAGAGATCGTTGCCACGATGGCCCCGTCTGGCGCGGTGCTGTTTCGGGCGTTCTCGTTCGAAGGTCCCGGCTACGTGTGGTACCCCGACGGGACCACCGTTGAGTTACCTCCCGAACCCGGTTTCGCTCGGTCCTTCCCCTATGCAGAGCGGGGCCTGCGCGTCGGTGGCGTGTTCGATCGCCAGGAGGGGGGCATCTGGATGAATCAGACGTACATCGCCACAATCACGCTTCCGGCACCGCCGGTCGATGCACCAGCACCCACCGTGCCCCCGGTCGTGACGCCGGTCGTGACGCCGACCTTCACCGGGTAGAACGGGTCGCTGGATGAGCCACGTTCGCTCGACCAAACATGGTCGACCGAGGTGTGCCTGGGGTGTGCCTGAGAAGACACGGGACCGACGAGTACCGTGCCACCCATGGTGCGTTCAGGGTTTCCCGTCGACGCGGATGCGGCTGATGAAGACCCCCGGGGCGGCGGACAGCCCCGTACCGGTCCGGCCGACCGAACTGAAACCAATGGCACGGACTCCCGCACCTGGGCCGGGCGGACGTGGGCCGAACGCCGAGCTGTGTTCTGGGCCGAGGTTCGGCATCCCGTCACTCGCTACCTGCGCGTCGGGTCAGTGCTGTGGCTCGTGTCGTGGCTGTCGATCGAACTGCTCAATCGGCACCCCACCTACTCCAAACCGCCCGTCTCCTTCCGTGGCACCGCGTTCCTCGAAGGGTGGATGCGGTGGGACGGCAACTGGTATCTCGAGATCGCCACCGCCAGCTACGAGTACACGCCCGGCAAACAGAGCAGCGTCGCCTTCTTCCCGGCCTACCCCACCGCCATGCGACTCGGCGCCAAGTTCGCCGGCGACCCCGTGCTGGCCGGCATCCTCATCACCATCCTGTCGGGGCTCGTCGCCACCGTGCTGTTGCACCACTGGGTGCGCCGCCGTCGGCCCGACCAACCTGCGCTCGCCCAACTCACGGTCGTCACGTTCCTGCTCTGGCCCTACGCCTACTACTTGTTTGGCGCGGTCTACGCCGACGGGCTCTTCATCTGCGCCACCCTCGCCGCGTTTGTCTTGCTCGACCGCGATCGGCCGCTCCTGGCGGGGCTCTGCGGAATCGTGGCCACGGCGGCGAGACCGGTGGGTGTCGGCGTGCTCATCGGCCTCGTGTTCGTCGTGCTCCAGCAACGCCACGCCATCGAAGGCCGGCGTCTCCATCTCCGTCGCATCCGCCCCCTCGATCCCACCGTGGCGATCTCGATTCTCGGGCTGGCGGCGTGGTGTTTCTACCTCCAACGCAACTGGGGAAACCCGTTCCTGTTCTCGTCGATCCAAGGCGCGCCCGGATGGGACCAAGAAGCCGGCCCGCATACGTGGTTCAAACTCTCGTGGCTCGCCGAGGTGCGCTATATCCCGCAGTGGTGGCACGACTCGGTGTGGCCCCTCGACGTGCGCGGCTATCAACCGTGGACCCGCCTCCTCTACGTGCTTGGCTGCACGTTGCAGGGGGCGCTCGTGCTCACGATGGCCGCGCTCATCCCGCGGGTATGGAAACGACTCGGCTGGGGGTACGCGATCTATGTGGCTGCCGTGATCGGAATCCCCCTGCTGGGCTCGAAGGACTGGCAAGGCACCGGGCGTTACCTGCTCGCTGCCTTCCCCTGTTTCCCGATCTTGGCCGAGATGCTCGCCGAGAAATCACCCCGTGTTCGCAAGGCGTGGTTCGGCGTGAGCACGGCGCTGCTGATTCTGTGGACGTCGTTGTTTGCCCGCGGGTACTACGTGGCGTGAGGTGTCGACGGGTACCGTTCCACCGCCCGTGCGCTCTGCCCGCTCCGCCCGCGCCCTCCCTCACCGACCCGCCAGCCCCCTGATGCCTTCACCCAACTTCGCCAGCCTCACCATCTTCTTCCCGGCGTGGAACGAAGAGGACAGCATCGAGCGCGCCGTGGATGCCGCCCAGGAAGCGTGCGATCGCTTGGTCACGAACGGCGAGATCGGCACCTACGAGATCCTGATCATCAACGACGCTTCGACCGACGCCACGGCCGAGATCGCTGACCGACTCACCGCCGCCGACCCCCGGGTGCGAGTGGTGCATCACGCCACCAACCGCAAACTCGGCGGCAGCCTCAAAACCGGGTTCGCCGAAGCAACCAGCGAGCTCGTGCTCTACACCGATGCCGACTTGCCGTTCGACATGGCCGAGCTCGACAAAGCCGTGCGCCTGCTCCGCATCTACGACGCCGACGTGGTGAGTGCCTACCGCTTCGACCGGACCGGCGAAGGCCCTCGCCGCCTCGTGTACTCCTACGCCTACAACCAGCTCATTCAGATGCTGTTCGGGCTGCGTCTGCGTGACAAGAACTTCGCCTTCAAGCTGGTACGTCGAGTGGTGCTCCAAAACGTCGATCTGCAAAGCGAGGGTTCGTTCATCGACGTGGAACTGCTCGCCCGCGCCCAGCGTCTCGGTTTTCACATCGTGCAATTCGGTGTCGACTACTTCCCGCGCAGCCGTGGCGTGTCCACCCTGTCGAGCAACGCGGTGATCGTGAAGATCGTGAAGGAAGCAATGGCGTTGCGCCGTGAACTGCTCGCGCTCGCCCCGCTCCCGCCGGAGCAACGCCGGTGACGATCACTCCCCGCGACCAACCGTTGTTGATCGTGAACGCCGACGACTACGGCCTCACCGAAGGCGTGTCTCGGGCTATCCTGCAGGCCCACACCGAGGGCATCATCACGTCCACGTCGGTGCTCACATTGGCCCCGGGGTTCGACCGTTCCGTGGGTTGGCTCGCCGACCATCCCTCGCTCGGAACGGGCGCACACCTCGCCGCCGTCGGTGAAGATCCGCCCCTGCTCACTGCCCGCGAGGTGCCCACGCTAGTGGACCGCCGCGGCCGCATGCACTACTCGTGGCGGCAGTTCCTCCCGCTCGCCGCCGCTCGCCGCATCGATCCCGACGACCTTCGTCGGGAGTTCAGCGCCCAGCTCGATCTTCTTGTCAGCGCTGGCGTCACCATCGATCATCTCGACACACACCAGAACATCCACCTCTGGCCGATGGTGCGAGACGTTGTGTTGGACGTCGGCGAGGCCCGCGGCGTGAAAGTGATTCGGGTGACGAGATCCACCGCGGCATCGGTGGTGGGCCAGACCGTTCGCCGCTTGGCCGCGCATCTCGAGGCCCGGCTTGACGAACGGGGCTGGGCCTACGCCGAAGCGTCCACCGGGCTCGATGAAGCGGGCAACCTCGACACGCCCGCCATGGTGCGGGCGCTCGATCGGTTGGCCGGTACCGGGGCGGCGACGGCCGAGTTGGCGAGCCACCCTGGTGAGCACACCGACCCCGTTCGGCATCGCTACGAATGGGACTACCTGTGGGGCGGCGAGCTCGACGCATTGTGCTCCGCCGAGGTTCGCTCGGCCATCGATCGGCAGGGCTGGCAGCTCGGCACCTTCGCCGACCTCCCGGCCAGCGCTGACCTTGCCGGCGTCGCCGACAACGCGGAACGAACCCAGGCGATGGGCGCGGGATCCATGGCTGGGGAAGCGAATCATGGCGACGCCGAAAGTTCCACTACTCGCACAACGAACTCGTCACGCGTGACGGCTGCCGGTGCCCCAACTGCCGCCAAGACAACCGGCACAGCAGGCCTCGACGGCGGTGGCAATCCAAAGGCGGGCTGCGACGGTCCCGCGAAACCTGATAGCTCCAACGGTCGTGCGACGTTTACCCCGAAGTCGGCGTGATGCGTGGTCCGCAATCGCGCGAGGCCCGCGCCGCCATACGTGCCTACCGTGCTGCGGGCGCCCCGCGCGGCGATCGTTTCCACGTGGCCTTCCGGTGGTGGACGTGTCCGTTCCCGGCCGTCGTCGACGCCGTTCCCGTTACCGGCAAGGTGCTCGAAGTGGGCTGCGGCCACGGTTTGTTGTCGCTCTACCTCGCCCTTTCGGCCGACGATCGGCACGTCACCGCGGTCGACATCGATCACGACAAGTTGGTGTTGGCTCGCGCCGCCGCCCAGCAACTCGAACCGGTCGACCGTGATCGGATCCACTTCGTGGACGGCACCGCCGGCGAGTTCGTGGACGGCGAGTTCGATGCCATCGTGATCGCCGACGTGCTCTACCTCCTCCCCCTCGATGCTCGGCTCGCGCTGCTCGACGAATGCGCCTCCCATCTCGCACCCGGCGGGCGGCTCGTCGTGAAGGAAGCCGACAACCGACCCCGCTGGAAAGCGGCGATCACCGTGGCGCAGGAGCTGTTGTCCACCCGTGTGCTTCGCATCACCGAAGGCACCGAGGTGGACTTCTCTCCGCCCCGGCTCTTGGCCGACCGTCTGCGTGCCACCGGCCTCACGGTCACGTTGCAACGGATCGACCGCGGCTACCTCCACCCCCATGTGCTCATCGTGGGGACCAAACCATGAGCTCCGAACCCGGCGACGTGACCCACGGCGCACCGACCGGGCTGGCGTTTCAGCCCGACGATGCCTACTTCGACGTGATGGCTGACGCGGCGGCGAACCACTGGTGGTATCGCACCCGGCGGGCATGGATCCGTCAGTTCCTCGATGGCCGGATCGAGCCGGGCACGGTGGCTGTCGATGCCGGCACCGGCACGGCTGAGGTGGTCGACGTGCTGCGCGAGCTTGGCGCCGAACCCGCGGTGGGCACCGACTATTCACTACTGGCGCTGCAATACGCCCGGCGCCGAACCCCGTCGCCGCCCGTGCTTCGATCAACAGCCGAACACCTTCCGTTCGCCGATTCCTCCGCGCACACGCTCGTGTCGCTCGAAGTGATCGAGCACCTCGACGACGACCTCGTGGCCCTCGCCGAATACCGGAGAGTGCTCGCCCCCGGTGGGACGTTGCTGATCACCGTCCCGGCCTACCAGTGGCTCTGGGGAGAACACGACGTGACGGCCGCCCACCGCCGGCGCTATAACACCCGTCAGTTCCGCAATGTGATGCACGCCGCCGGCTTCGAGATCGAGATCCTCACGAGCTACTTCGCGTTCCTCGTGCCGCCAGCGTTTCTCGTGCGCCGCACCCCCTTGGGCCGCCTCGTCGAACAGTCCGAGGACGAGGCCAGCACCTTCGGGCCAACGATCGACCGGATCTTCGAAGGCATGGGCGCCGCTGAGCGCTGGATCGCTCGCCGCCGTCCACTCCCCGTCGGCCTGTCCATCGCCTGCGTAGCCACCAAGCCATCAAACAACCGGTCCGGGTAGGTCGCTCGGACGCGGGCAGAAGCCGGCGGCCTCTGGTTCGAACTTCACCGCGACAGTCTTGTGTCCGGCCCAGAACCAGCCTCGGCCGCACCTCGGCTCGGCGGAGCTCGTTCCGAAGCCGACGGCCGCATCGCCCAGAGCGGCACGGTGTCCACCGTTACCTGCGGCCGTCAATAGTGGCGCCACCCGGGTCGGGGGACCGGGTTCTGTGAGTTCCAACACAAGATCCGAACCACCGCAACACTGCACTCGCCTCGCTCGTCACCGCTCGCGCGCGGCGGCGCTGTGGGCGCTCAGCGAGGAGCTGGTCGGCATTCCGTTCAGCCTGTAGTGGGCTGCGAAGCGCGCGGCCCTCGACCGTGGGCCTGTCCTCTACCCGTCAGATCAGGATCCCCCAGTCGCCGAGCGGTGGTGGACCCACACAGGCACTCGTCGAGCCTCACCCGCGATCGGACGCCGGCCAGGTCCGGCCAAGGAACGGAAGAACGGCGCCGGCAACACCGCGGAACATCCCCACGGTCATGTCGAACCAGTCGAAACTGTCGCGCCACAAGGTGATCTTGCCATCGCGAATCTCGAAACGTCCGTAGACCCAGAACTGGATGCTGACGGGACCGAAGATCAACGCGTCGGTCCGCTCGGTCAGAACGACTCCGGCGTCGGACACGTCCGCGGCGATCGCATGGAAGTGCACACGAAACCCCGCCCGGCCCAGGAACGGACGGAACAACCGCTCGACCGCGTCGCGACCCCGCACGGTGGGCAGCGACACGTTGCTGTAGACGACGTCGTCGTCGAGCAACGCCACCGCCCGGTCGAGGTCCTCGGCTTGCAGCAACTCGAGAAACTCGCGGGCGACCCCGCTCGCCTGATCAGCCTGGGTCGTCGTGGTGTTTGTCATGGCTCCCATATTGCTGGTCGAGGACCCCGCCACCGTAACTTCGCTCCACCAACCTTCGCATCGGACCGGGCAGCAACCGGTCGCTCGTCGCCTACTTGGGTGGCAGCGAGCCGGCGAAGGTCAGGCCCCGATCCATCCACGCCCGCAGGTCATCATCCTCAGCGAACCCGGCCACGCCCACGTACACCATGCCTTTCAACGAACGGCCGGTGAAGTCCATCTCGCGGGCGTGGGGCAGCCCGAGCGCTTCGGACCATGCGTCGGGCCCGACACGCACCATCAGCTCGTGCCCGACTATGCCGCATGCCATGTTGCCGTGGAACATGAAGGCCAGACCGCCGAACATCTTGCGCTCGGTCACGCCGATCTCGCCGCCGAGCGCGGTGCGGATGCGCTCGCTTAACCCCTCGTCGTACGCCATTTCCGCACCCTACCCGGGGCCGACATACCCTGCTCACGATGAGCGACGAACACGACAGGCATCTCCGGATCGGGATCCTCGGAGCGGCACGCATTGCCCCGATGGCACTGGTGAATCCCGCCCGTGGGGTGGATCGGGTGGAGGTGACCGCAGTGGCGGCCCGAGCACGAGATCGAGCCCAGGCGTTCGCCGACAAACACGGGATCCCCCGGGTACTCGGCGGCTACGCCGAGCTGATTGCCGATCCCGATATCGACGCGGTGTACAACCCGCTGCCCAACAGCCGGCACGCCGAGTGGACGATCGCCGCTCTCGAGGCCGGCAAACACGTGTTGTGTGAGAAACCCCTCACGTCCAACACGACCGAAGCCAGGGCGGTCGCCGACGTCGCGTCCGCCAGCGGATGCGTGTTGATGGAGGCGTTCCACTACCGCTACCACCCCCTCATGGCCGGCGCCCTCGAGGTCGTGCGTTCCGGCGAGCTGGGCCAACTCGAACGCATCGAGGCATGGATGCAGGTACCGCTTTTCAAGCCGAGCGACATCCGGTTCGATCCCGCGCTCGGCGGCGGCGCCACCATGGATCTCGGCTGCTACGCCATCCACCAGATGCGCTCACTTGCGGGGGAGGAGCCCGAGGTCACGGGGGCGCAAGCCAAGCAGCGCCCCGCAGGGATCGACCGGTGGATGCGGGCCGACTTGCGGTTCCCATCCGGCGTGTCGGGACGGTTCACGGTGTCGTTATGGGGGGCGGTGCCCCTGCGCCTTGGGTTCCGAGTGACCGGCACCGAGGGTGAGCTGCGCGTCATGAACCCCACGCTGCCTCACATCTACTCCCGCTTCTCGGTGCGAACCGCCAACGGACGGCGACGCCAGCACTTCACCCGGACCCCCACCTACCAATGCCAACTCGAGGCGTTCGCCGACGCCGTGCTCAACGGCAACCCAGTGCTCACCGGACCCACCGACAGCATCGCCAACATGGCGGTCATCGACGCCGTGTATTCGGCCGCCGGCATGCAGCCCCGAGGCTGACGTCAGGTCTTGGCGCTGAGGTTCCAGGCGTCGATCACGGCCTGGTCGCCGACGGTGTCGAGCCCGTCCTCGCCACCCCGACCAAGAGCCACGAGCTGAGCTGACCGGACGAGCCCGCGACCCAAACGGGGCCGGGTGGCTCCTGGAGATCGACGGTCTGCACGCGGACGTCGTGGGCGGCCTTCGTCACCGGCCAGGCCCAATCGAGGTCGGTGACCCGGATCTCGATTGGCGCGTCGGGGATCTCTTGCGCGTCGAGGTCGCCGCCCATCAGCAGCCCGCCACGCCACATGAGGCGGAGGGTCTCGTTGATCGAGGCGGCAGCCCGCTCACGGGTGAACGCGACGGGCTCGCCCAGCACGGCCTCGGCGTCCTGAAGGTGGATCGCGCATTCGGAAGCCGGCGAATGGTTACTGGGACGCCCTCCGGGCAGGCGCTGAGGATTCTCTGGTGCCCGATCGATGATGTCGCGGAACTCCACGTCGTCGGCTTCGGTGGCCACCTCGATCGCAGGCATCGTCGCCTCTCGGTGCGCCGCCTGCTTTCGCGGTGGGACCTTGGCATCGAGCGCAAGGCAGGCGTTGGCCTGCGCCGCCGCGGTGAGAAGGTCCTCCTCCGCGATGAGCTCGTCGAGCCATCCTGCGACACCACCGGCCTCAGGACCGAACACCTCGGACAGGCTGGTGGCCCGTTCGAAGGCGGCCGCGGTCAGGCGTTGGCGGCAGATTCCGGATATCGGCAGAGCGCAGCAGGCAATCGCCCATTGCCCGGTACAGGCCACCACCACCGGCCGCGGGAAGGACAACAGCCTGTGGGAGCGCTCGAACCTGGTGCGCAGAAGGTCGGCAGCGTTCGGTGCGCCCGGCGAGCGTGGGCAGGTGGAACCCCCCGGAGAAGATTCCCGTCCGGCCAGCCAGCAGCACAACGTCGGCGTCGGCTTCGGCCCGATCAAGCCCCGCGTTCAACGCGTCGAACACGTCCAACGACAAGAGGTTGGCCTTGCCGTCGCCCATGACCAACGAGGCCGCGCCTCCAGTGACCGCGATCTCGAGGGGTGCCATTGTTCCCTTCGGGGTCGCTCGCCCCAGGCAACCGGTGGCCGAGATCCGAATCCGTTCGAGGGTGACAAACCGCGTTCTGCGAGGGCCGGTTTGCGCCAGTGGGCAGTAGCGCCCTGTGGGACTGAACCTGTCACCCCGAGGAGAGCAGCGGTTGCGGTCCAGACGGTTGCAGTCCCGACGGAGGCAGTCGAGGTCTTCTTCCAGCCTGACCGCCACGGTGTATGGGTCGCACCCCGCGCCGCCTCCTACAGTCGTGACGTCGGGGCGATCAGGTCTCGATTCGAATGCCCAGTCTTCGACGTCTCCGAGGGGGACCCCACCGTGATCGATCCATCCTCGGTTGTGACCTGCGATGCCGACCTCGAAGCGGTGGTCGGCTCGCCTCCCGGTGTAATCCTGCTCAAGTCGATCCGCTATCTCGACGAGCACTGCAAACGGTTCCTCACACACTCGCCTTTCGCCGTGATCGGTACAACCACCGAACAGGGCGCGCTGCAGATGATCCCGTTGGGCGGTGCGCCCGGCCTCCTCGCCTCTCCGTCCGACACCGTCCTCGAACTCGGCGACCTGTCGGCGGAGAACCTGACCGACGGCGCCCCCGCCGGCCTGATCGCGCTGGTGCCGGGCTACGGCGAGACGCTCCGGATCAACGGTCGGCTTCGTGTCCGCGCCGACGGCGCCACCCTCGAGGTGGAGGAAACGTTTCTGCATTGCGCGAAAGCGATCATGCGGAGCGAATTGTGGGTCGCTCCGGGACCCACCGGGAAGGGTGACGACGCGCCCCACACAACGGTTGCCTCGTTCCTCGCCGACGCCCCGTTCGTCGTCGTGGCGTCGACCGACGGTAACGGCCACGCGGACGTGAGCCCGAAGGGCGATCCCGCCGGGCTGATCCGCCAGATCGACGCGACCACGATCGCCATCGCCGACCGGCCCGGGAACCGCCGAACCGACACTCTCCACAACCTGATGGACGACCCGCACCTCGCGGTGCTCGCCCTGCTACCCGGGAGCAACGACGTCGCCGAGATCCGCGGCACCGCCCGGGTGTCCACCGACCCCGCGCTGCTCGAATCGATGCGCCTCCGCAACAAGACCCCGAAAGCCGCGCTCGTCATCGACGTCGACCACCAAGAACTCCGCCCCGCGCCCGCCCTGACGGCCGCTGGCCTCTGGGACCCCCGTAACCACGTCGCCGACGGCACCTTGCCACGGGCCGCCACGATCTGGGCCGACCACATCCGGCGGAACACCGACTCCACCGCCGGAGCCAAGATCACACGACGGCTCATCACCTCGAAGGCCATGGCCGCCGGCGTCGCACTCGACTACCGCTCCAACCTGTGAGCGATCCACCCGCCCGCCCCATCTGATCGAGCGCGTGGCCTGCCGGCCCGGCGGGGAGACGGTGCTGCTCGCGGACCAAGCTCGTGTCGCACTGCTAATGACGCGTGAGGACCCGGCGGCGAACGGTCATGGCTGCGAACCAAGTCGGTTGCCCTTCCGTCGGCCCACCGGTTCCCGGTTTCGCCGGCCTGACAACGTGAACCATCAACACCAGTTCGCACCAGCAGCGTTCATCCACCCATGATGACCTTGCCCTCAGGGCAGAGACGGCTCTGCTTTCCCAGCAAGCTCGACCCTGACGTGCCGACATCCGGCGTGGCCACACGCGCACCTTCCGGCCTCACCCCGTTCGCCCTCGCCCGGGTCGCCCTCGCTGCCGAGCACCAGCCGAGGTCCAGCCGACCGTCGGCTTGATGCGCTGACCCCGGTCTCGTGAGGCACACACAAGAATCAACGAGTTCGCGCTTCGGGTGCCCTCGAGGTGATCGTTTCCCTGGGGCGTTCCGGTGATGGACATGTCCATTCCCCGGCCGTCGTCGACGCCCGTCCCGTCAACACCAAGGCGCTTGAGGTGGGATCCGACGCCCGCCGACGCCAACGGCAATTTCGTGTTCACCATCACGGTCCCTCCGACCCAGCCGGCCGGCGTCGCCACGATCGTCGCCACCTGTGGGGAAGATACCGTGATGAGAAACACGGTCACCGTGACGGCGATCCCCGTGGTCACCCCCCAGTTCGCCGGCGAATCGGCCCCCGCATTTTC
>JANOSD010000137.1:0-8264 GCA_031415655.1 Actinomycetes bacterium | reverse complement strand
TCCTCGCCGCCCTCTGCCGCCACCACCACCGAGTCACCCACCGCAAAAACTGGACCATGCAACCCACCCACAACGGCTGGTTCACCTGGACCACCCCCAACGGACGCACCCTCACCTCCCAACGCCACCACCGCCAACGCCCCGACACCTAACGCCCCGACGCCTAACGCCAAGCCACGTGATGGCCGCAACCGCTGCACCTATCACTCGTCAGGTGCCTTCCTCGGGCAATCCGCTGGCGGTCGCCGCTCGTTCCTGAATCTCCCGCTGTAGTGGCTCCTCGATTGTTCGTTTCTCACAATCCGCTCGCCACCGTCGCTTGGGCTTGGACAATCCGCTCGCCACAGCCGCACGGGCGGGGTCAGTCGGCGGAGCGGTTCTTCCGGCTTGCAGTGGGAGCGTTCGGCACGAATACCGGTTGCCCATCGCCCGCCGGGGCCGGAGGCGCCCACACCGCGTGGGTGTCGTCTTCAGGCGTCACGTAGTACTGGCTGTACCACTTGCGGAACTTCATGAACGGCGGGTCGGTGTCGGCCAACGCCGGCCGGCGCACATGCGCCTTGTTCTCCCAGATCGGACGGTCTTCCTCGAATTGTTTGCACACCTCACCCACAAACGCGTCGCCCACCGATGAGGTGGCGGCGGCATCGCCGAGGCTGCGGGTCTTGAAGGAAAACCGGACCTCGCAACGATTCACATCCACCGGAATCGCCGCGCCTACGAGAAACGTGTCGACGATGCCGGAGAACCGAGTGATCCCAAATCCCGGACCTTGGTTGTCGACGTCGATGCGGCCGTCGACGACGCCACGAGGCGTCGGGAACTTCTGGATCGACCGCATCCGGGCTTTGAGCCCATCGGTCTCGTAACTCTCGATCTCGGGCATGATCTCGGTGTTGTGCACGAACCGAAAATGGGGACCGTCGACCGAGTTCTCGGCGAGCTCCTGGCACGCGGCGTTGACCGAGAACTGCCGGAAGGTCCAGTCGGAGTAGTCGGGATCATCGACCTCGCTGGGAATATCGATCTCGTACTTTGGTGGCTCGTCGTTGGGGTGATACCACGCAACAACAAGGTTTTTCCCGATCTCACGCACGGGGTAGCTGCGGACGGTGGCTTTGGTGTTGACCCGATCGCTGTAGGGGATCTTCACGTTGGTGCCGGCGGCATCGAACTCCCAGCCGTGGAACGGGCATTGAAGGTTGCAGCCGTTCACCTTGCCGCCGTAGCCGAAATGGCCGCCGAGATGGGGGCAAAACGCGTCGTTGAGATGGACTTCGCCTTCTCCGTCGCGCCACAGGGCGAGATGTCGTCCAAAGTAGAAACGGGGGAGCACCTCGCCGGCGTTCACCTCATGGGCCCAGGCCACCTGGAACCAGCCCCATGGCATCTGGAACGGGTACCGATCGCCGTCGGCTTCGGGGACGAACTGCGGAAGGAGGTTGCCGGAGCTGGCGGAAGACGCCGAAGGGCCAGGCGCGGACCCGGGCGTGGGAAGGACATCAGTCATCGAGGTTCAGCACCTTTCGGGCGTTGTGTCGGAGAAACTTGGGCCACACGTCGTCTTTGAATGCAACGCCCGGCAGTTCGGTCATGATGCGATCGAGGCTCAGGCCCATCGGGAAGTAGCCGGCGTAGATCACCTTGTCGGCCCCGCGGGTGTTGGCGTAGTCGACGATCGCCTTCGGGTAGTAACGAGGGGCGAAGGCGGAGGTGGAGTAGTAGAGGTTCGGCCACTTGATCATGAGCTTCACGGCGAGATCGGTCCATGGTTCGGCGCCGTGGCGCATCACGAATTTCAGCTCGGGGAAAAACCAGCACACCTCGTCGATGAGCTCCACGTGCTGGCAGGCCATCGGCACCCGTGGTCCCGGTACACCGGCGCACACAAAGATCGGAATGTCGAGCTCCACACAGGCGGCGTAGATCGGGTAGGCCTTCTTGTCGTTGATGGGCACCTGGGGGTTGCTGCCGGCCGGGAACCATTGCGCCGCCTTGCACCCGTGTTCGAGCACAGCCGCTTTGAGGTCTCGCACAGCGTCCATACCCCGATTGGGGTCGACGGCAGTACAGCCAATGAACCGATCGGCGTGATCCGACAGGGCCCGGCTATGCGCTCCGCTGGTGCCGATCATCGCCTGGGCGATGCCCCAGCGGTCCATTTGTTCCAGAACCCAGGCCACGGGATCATCGGTGTCGGGGTCATCGGGTACCTCTTTGAACATGTATTGCGCCGGGAACTCGAACTCGTCTTGGCTTTCCTTGTCGCGCAGTTGCGGCTTGAGAAACTGATACCACTCCTCCCGGTTCCCGTCGGGAATGCCGAGCATCGTGTCGACAATGCCGAGGTCGGCCGGGATTGGGCTCGTAGGAATCAGGTTGGTGGGTGTGCGATTGGTGGGGTCCCCCATGTGGCCCACTATAGAACAGGTTCTAGTTTTTTGGAACCCGCAGGGTGTCGGCCACCGCTGAGGCTGCGACACTGCTCCTATGCCCGCACAACGTCCCCACGCTTGTGCCCTCGTCGCGACCTTTGCGATTGTCTTACTGGCGTTGGGGGTGGCCCCCACATCGCGGGTGACATCCGCCCTGGCCCAGCCCGCCCCGCCGCCTGTCCCGCCAACGATCGAGCGTGACGTGGTCTACGGCTCGAGTGGCGGCGCGCCGTTGTTGCTCGACGTATACCGACCAACCGGCGCGCCCATTGGTGCCCCGCTCCCCACTGTGCTGCTGGTGCACGGCGGCGGTTGGCTGGCCGGTTCGAAGGCGGCGGTGGAACGCGAGGGGGTTGCCCTTTCCGCCAAAGGGTTCATTTCGTTCGGCATCGAGTACGACATGAAGACACTTCCGCATTGGCCTATCGAACTCGAGAACATCCAGCTCTCCCTTCGATGGGTGCAGGACAACGCCGCGAAGTATGGCGTCGATGTGCATCGGATCGGCGTGTTCGGTGGTTCGGCCGGCGGCAACCTCGCCATGCTGCTCGGGACCGACGGGCCGGGTGTTGCGGGTTATCAACCGGTGAAGGCGGTGGTGAGCTGGTCTGGTCCGGCCGACCTCCGCACTCTGGCGGTCACCGTGATGACCAAGGGCATGGTCACACGTGCTTCCTCGCTCCCCGATGAGGCACGGCCGGTGTCGTGTGACGACAATCCCAACTGCTTCGCCATGCTGGTGCCCGACTTACTCATCGAGTATTTGTCGTGCGGCTACAACCGCTGTCCGTTCACCTACCGTGCCGCCTCACCGGCAGCGAAGGTGTCGAGCGCGACCCCGCCGATGTACCTCGCCGGCTCCCAACAGGACTTCGTGCCGATGGACCAGAACTTCCTCATGGCCAATGCCTTGAACAACAACGGGGTGCGTTCGGTGATCCAGTATGTCGAGGGCAACCGGCACGCCGACGCGTACTTCGACTTGGCGATTGATCCCTCGATCGAGTTTCTTGCTGCCGAGCTGACGCCGGGCACCAACCCAAAGATCACGCCGCGATCGCCACCCACCACCATCGCCGGCTCGGCCGAACTGCCGCCCCTCATCGACGGATGGGAGCTACCTGCGCCTTCCCCGCCACCTCCGTGGCTCCTGGTCGCGGGCATCGGTGCGGGGCTGCTGCTGCTGGGGCTCACCACCATGGGCCTCCGTCGCCGGCGTCACCGATCCCGATCCGACGTTTGATCAAAACGTCGACACCCGCCCGGGGAGAGGTCGGGCGGGTGTCGGGTAGTGACGGTGCTGAGAACGAGGGGACAGGAAGTTCGTCAGCTCCGAAGAACTTGGTGAAGATGGGGCTTTGGAAGTCAGACGGCGGAGAGATGCATTTCGCTGTCGGGAACCCCGGCGGTCGCTTCGAGGAGAAATGACTCGAGCTCAAGCTCGGAAGCCCGGCGCCGGTAGGTGGCGGCGAGGATCCCCGGCAAGGAGGCTGATTGCGCTCGCAGGCTTTCGGCCCGATCGCGGGCGACGGTGGCCTGATGAACGAGCTCGGCATCCGGAGCTATGGCGACGGCAGTAATGGTGTGCATTGGAAACCCCCTGATTGATCGTTGGTTTGGCTGGCGCTTGGCTGGCGTTACACGGTTTATAACCGCGTTGGTGGCCAATCCGTTCCCGGGCGCGCGCGTGTCGTTCGTCACGCTCGCCAACGCACTTGTTTTCGTGCCAATTCCTCGCGACAGCGACGTCAGATGAGAGCGTCGGGCGACGTGAGCATGAGCCGCCACTCGTCTTCGCGTACTTCGATCGGGGGCGTAGAGGCGAGGAAGTCGCGCAACACCCGGATGAACCGATCGGGTTCTTCACTGTGGGGGAAGTGGCCGCAGCCTTCGAAGAGTTCGAGACGGCTTCCCGGCATGGCTGCTTGCGCAAGGTGCGCGTGCTCGACGGGGATAATCGGATCGCGGTCGCCCCACACGATGAGCGTCGGCATGGCGGCGGCGAGATAGAGGCGGTCGTGGGCGGTCACGCTTTGTCCGGACCAATCGACCACCGCCCGCAAGGTCTTCACGAACGCATCGCGGTTCTCGCCTTCGGTGAGCCCCACGTACGCCCGCCAGGCCTCCTCCACCTGCGGAGCCCGCAGTCCGTTGCGACGGAGGAACATGCTGATCGTGTTGCCGAAGTCGCGGGTGTAGGAGTTGAAGAGAAGTGGCATCACGTATTCGGCGCCGGGAAGGCTCACGAGACGCAGGATCGGGTTCACCTCACGGCCAAGCCCGCCGCTGCCTACGAGGACGAGGCGTTCCAGACGTTCCGGGTGTTGGTAGGCCATCTGCATGGCGATGCCGCCGCCGAGGGACTGTCCGATCACCGTGGCTCGCTCGATGCCGAGGGCCACGAGGAGGTCGCGCATGGCTGCCGCGTGGGCGCCTAGCGAGTAGTCGGTGCGGGGTTTGGCCGAACGACCGTGGCCCATGAGGTCGGGAGCGATGACGGTGTAGTCGCGGGCGAGCCGCGGCATCACCTGCTTCCACGTGGCCGCACTGCCGGCCATCCCGTGAACGAGGAGAAGCACGGGGCCCTCGCCCGCTTTGAAGTAGCGCATCTCATGCCCGTGAAGGGTGAGGTACTGGGGCTGCGGCAATTCGTATTCGGTCATCGTCTCCGACAGTACCGGCGGGCGGTCCTTGGCGATGCCATTTCTTTCGATGACGGATCCGACGCCGCCAAGAGCGTTTCCGACCAGGCGTTCGCCCTTCGATAGGTTGGGGAAATGGCCCGCATGCTCTACCTCCACGAAGTGATCGACATCGTGGGCGACAAAGCCGTGGAATATATGGAGCAGAGCGTGCTTGGTTTCCACACCGATCGTGCGGCCGACCGAGGCTTGGAGTTGTGGGGTACGTGGTACGTGATGGGGTCTACCGGACGATGGCCGCAGGTGGTGTCCATCTGGGAGATGGCCGACGGGTGGGCGTCGTGGGAGCGGCTTTGTCGATCGACCAATCTGAATCGCGAAGCCAATACTGAGCTCAACGACTGGTGGCTCCAGGCGTTGCAACGCCGGTCCGGCGGCTTCGACCGTCTCTTGGGTCCGCTCACAGGCACCCGCTCCTTGGCCCGGCTCGGCGCCGATCCGATCGAAGGCGAGCTATTCGTCCATGAGATCACCTCCGTTCCCGCCGGCGGTGCGGTCGAATACCTCCGGGTGGTGGAAGCCGAACTGGCGCCACTTCGTGAGGAGTATGGCCATGAGTTGGTGGGTGCGTTCGAGACGCTCATGTCTGACACCGAGGTGTGCACCGTGTGGGTCACCACGCTCACCAACCACGTGGCGCTCGGCGCCGCGCTCGACGAGAGCCGCAAGGTGTTCGTGCGTGACCCTGACGCCTGGGCTCACGACCCCGTCCCGTTCGACAAACGACTCGCCCGGTGGGAGGAGCGCCGACGCGGCTTCACCACCCACTGGCGGGAAGAGCTGATGATCCCGTGTCCCGGCAGCCCCATGGGCCCCGACGCCTGGCCCGGCGCGCCCACCGCGCCATCGGTGCCCTCGTAGTAGGCCCTTCGGCGTCGGCAGCTCGGTACCATGCGGCCATGCCAGGTCGTGCTGTCCTCTTCGCCATCACTCCAGCGCATCTCGAAGCTCTTGAGGCACTCGATGATCCCGACGAGCGGGTCGAGTTCATCGAGGAGACGTTCGAGGAACCTTGGGACGAGACGTGGCTGTGCGAGCTCGACAAGGCGTGGGACGCGATCCATCGGTGCTTGAACGAAGGTTGCCTCGACGACGAGGTCGGGGAGTTCCCGATGAGCGCAGTGATTTTTGGCCGCACGCATGTCATGGGTGACGAGGACGAACCCGACTACTACGTCGGCCTCACCCGCCCGGAGGATGTTGTTGCCGTCGCGGCTGCGCTGGTGACGATCACCGAGGAGTCTCTACGGGAGGGGTACGCCCGCATCGACCCGGACGACTACGACGGCGACTTTGGTGACGACGATCTTGCGTACACCCTTGGTTGGTTCGTTGACTTGCCCGCATTTTGGCGTCGCGCCGCCGATTCCGGCCGTGCCGTGATCTTCGCCTGCGACCGATAGCACCTGAGCGGTTTCCCCCTCGCCGGAGGTGGGTATCGGCTACGTGGCGTTCACGAAGCGGTGGCACCATGTCCGCTGGTGACTACGCAGGTAGCAAAGCCAGTCGTTGAGAAACAAGGGCTGGATCATCAAAGGTAAAATCGTTGGCGCGCAGCCACAGCGGCGTCCCCGGACGCAGGTGGCCGTAGCAGGACCGAGCCAGAGACAACGAGCGATTGGGGTTCGACTCCCAGTCACACGACTCCGCAATTTCATTGAGAACGCGTTTCGAATTGATGATCCGGTCGGCCCAACGGTCCATGTGGGGCAGTGCGGGGAAGTAGTCGCTTTTGTGGCCATTGCATTGGTCGGCGAGGACGAGGTTTTCGATAGCGTCGTTTGGCCATCTCGACCACGGAAGCACGTGGTCGACTTGGGTTCGGCTCGCGAGCGACGACCCGCAGTAGAAGCAACAGCCCTGCTGCATTTCGGAGAGTCCCGATCGGAGCATCGGGGGAAAGGTCGAGCGGGTGGCACCGAAAAGGTGGTCTTGCAGTCGGGTGTCCTCCAGGTTGATCCTGTTGATTGACGCCACTTGTTTGGTCCAATGCAAGGCAATAAGTGGACGGAGGAGCGGTGCCAACCGGACGAGATGGTCGCCCGCACCGCGGCGCAGCTCGACGAGTCCTCCTCCGGGTGCGTGCAACTGATTCAGTGTGACGCTCTCCGACCATTTGATGTCGAACATGAACGGCCGATTCTGTTTCCCGACCACCTGAAGTCGAGGCAGCGGGTTGCGTGCGAAGGCGTACTCGATCTTGTCGAGGCACTCATTGAACGCCTCTGGGTGTTCCCGTTCGATGGCATCGAAGCCGCGCGTTCGGGCCGACTCGGCGATGAGGTGGAGCCGAAGCACGTCGCCGACGACGGACGCTTTAGGTCCGGTGATCTGCCGAAGTTCGAGCATGGCTCCGTCGCTGGCGAGGTAGGAGCGAGCCTGTGGGAGGTAGAGCCGAAGCACATGGCGGGCGATAACTCGGGTGTGCAGCGTCGTCGGTGCGTGACCTTCGATTCCGGCACCTTCGGCACATGCGTTGATGAGCGCGGTGAGCAGGGCAAGTTTGTAGGTGGTGATACGCCGGCCTTCGTCAATGATCAATAGCAAACGTTCGGCGAAGGCCTCAGCGGAATCCACGTCCACGTTCTACCGGACGAACGCATACGGCGGGGGCCTATCGAATGCGTACGTCATGCGCCATGCCGCTTCCGCCAGCGTCGGGCGCCGGTCCCGCGCCTTGCTCGTCGTTTCGACTTACCCGAGCGTTCCGGCGGAGCGGAGGGCAGCGATGTCGTCGGTGGTCTTACCGAGGACGTTGGCCAGCACCTCATCGGTGTGTTGACCCTGGGTCGGCGCCTTGCTCGGCACCGGGAGGTCGGTGCCGACCACCTTTACCGGGAAACCGAGTTGTTCGGCACCGAGGCGGTCGACGGAAGACCACGAGAGTCGATCCTTGAACTGATGATCCTCGCTGATGTTCTTCGGCGTGTTGACGGGGGCGATGGTGGTGTTGTGGGCATCGGCGAAGGCAATCCACTCGGCCGACGTCTTGGTGCGAAAGATGTCTCGTAGCTCAGCCTGAAGCTCACGGTTGCCGCGTGCATGGTCGGCGAACTTCGAGCCGGGCCACCGTTCGAACAACTCCATTCGCCCAACCCCGTCGCAGAAGTTCTTCCAGAACGCCTGC
>JANOSD010000136.1:0-21639 GCA_031415655.1 Actinomycetes bacterium | reverse complement strand
CACCTATCCTCCCCCCCCCCCCCCCTCCCCTCCCCTCCCCTCCCCTCCCCTCCCCTCCAGCAGGCCAGGCGACGGAAACGCCACGAGCACGCCAACCCCGAGCGGGGATCGGTGCGAGGATGTGCATTCGCGCCGATGCTTCGCGTCGACCGACCACGATTCAGTCGGCCTGCCCGTCAGGCTCGCGAATGCGCTGTTCGATCGTCTTATCAACGCCAGCCGCGCCCAATCGTTGGCGTCGGCCGCTCGCCGATGGCGCGAGTGGGCCTCGACCCGCTTCGCCCGCACCCGGCGACGAATCTTGAACGAGGCCCACTCCTTCGCCGACATGGCGGCACCGATCAAGCTCTACCCGGATGCGGCGAGCACGGCGACCAGCTTGTCGAAGGCCATATTCCACCCGTCTGCACCCGGAGAGTGCGATGGCACGCCAACAAGGGTCATGACCATCTTGGTGCGGCCACCGAGGTCCTCGAGCTCGACGTGGACTTCTGTGGTCACGGGGTGACCGGCAGGCATGCCCATGTCCTCCGGGGCGACGACGTTGCCGTGCTCGTCGGACATCGATTCGGTGTAAACGAGTCGCTTGTTCTCCATGATCTCGCGGTGTTCGCCGGTGAACCACATCTGCCTCGAACCGCCCGGGGTGTTCATCGTCATGCTCACCAGCCGGGACCCACCGATGGTGAGGTCCATCTTGGCCACCTCGATGGTCGCCCCGACGGGGCCGTACCAACCGGCGAAATGGTCCGGGTCAGTCCACATCGACCAAACACGATCCACGGATGAATCCAGGATGCGTTCGATCACCACCGACTCGTTTGTGTTGTCAGCCATCTGTGTCTTCTTTCTCATGGTTGGGGCTCTCGTCGAGGTGATCGAGGCCATGCAGGTAACGATCCATGCGATCAAATCGGGCATCCCAGATCGGCCGGTACTGGTCGGCCCAGCCGGAGATCGCCTCGAACCCAGAAGGATCGCGGGCACACGGGCGGTACTGAGCCCGCCGGCTCCGTACAATCAAGGCGGCTCGCTTGAGAACCTTGATGTGCTTCGAGATCGCCGGGAGCGTCAGGTCGAATGGCGCAGCGAGGTCGTTGACGCTCGCCTCACCCTCGGCCAGGCGAGCCAGGATCCCTCGACGGGTCGAGTTCGCCAACGCCGCGAACGTGTCGTCGAGTCGTTCGTCCTCAAGCGTGATCCTCACAAGTCGCTCCTGCCATACTTTCCGAGGTCATTGGCCGATCTGGAAGTACAGTCCGACGTCCCTCCGGTCAAGTACCGACAGCATGAATCATGATCTCGAGCGCCTCCAGCGGAGCGACCACTCGTGCACCCCTTTGCGGAACTCAGGTCCGATGCAAGACTTTCCCTTCGCTGGCCATGCCAACGTTTGGCGGTGTCCAAATTCCTCCGGAGATTGGCGTGCAGACCAGGTCTTCAGGTGCCGGGCCGGATACTGCGGTGCGAGACCGGCGACGAGGAGCAGGTGGTTCCGGCGCGGCGCGGCAAGCTGATCAGGGATGTGCAACAACAGTTCACGGCTCGGTTTGGCCTTTCCGGTCTCGATGCAGCTCAAGTGACGGGTGGACACCGCCGCGTCTGAGAGGGTGTGGCAAGGGCTTGTTGGCTGATCCGGCGCCGCTCCCGCCATCCCCGCAACTGTTCTCCGACCGGCGACGTCACAGGAAAACGTACCCGAATCTGGTTTTGTCGTCCTTGACCGGACAGGTGGTGGACTTCGTGACAACAACCGCGGATCGTCCAAGCCAGGACCGCCGCCGATCGCGACCGAAACGACGTCGAGACGACCGCTGGCGCCGTGGGGTTGCAGCGCCTGCGAAACACCATCCGAAACAACGCGCTGTTCAGCCTCACTGGGGGGATCGTGGCGCTGGTCGGCGGTGGCTAGGTCGCCGACATCGTTGGCGTCGAAAAGACCGTTGCGAAATGGGGAGTCGGTGCTGCCCTCATCGCCTGGTGGTTCTGATGGGTCGACGCCGCCGTTTCCCCACGCAACGGGGTGGTCACTGCGGTACCCGCCATCATCGCTGGTGTGACGTCGCCCGAGTCGCCCCGTCCGCCGTTCTGATGGCGAACAGCTCCTTCGGTTCCGTCGGCGACCTTGGCGTCGACCTCACCGCCGCGACGGCGGCCGGCTTCTCGGTCCACCAGTACTTCGCCTGGCGCCAATGCCGCTCTCACCACGACACCCCCGATGACGAAGACCGCACCGAACGGATCCACAAATCGTTCACCCTGCGCGCCGACCGTCACGTGGCATGGACGCTGATCACCGCCCAGGAGCTCTGCGTGGTTGTCCGGGATGTCCGTCCAGACACGGGGCGGCCTGGCACCCACCAGCCAAGGACGCAGCTCCGAAGACCCCCTTGCTGCTGGGCGGCGAGGACGAGGACGCCGCATGGCGGGATGTCCAGGGCGGATCCGGGGCGGACATGACTTTCCGGACACCCACTAAGGCCGCATCGCCCCGAACCTCAAAGCCGTCGAAGCAACAACGCCGAACGGCCCCGGCTTGGAACGCCGATGCACCGACCGGTCCGGGAACTCCTGGTCCGAATCCTCCAGCCTTTGGCAAGACGGCTCTGCCTACGAGGTGACCGTCGACCCCGCAACGCACCCCGCACCCGTCGAACTGCTCCGAGGCCGGTCCTGGGTCGAACCACTCGCACCCGAGGCGACCAAGATCGGACTGCGGTTCCGTTACGTCGCACCCCCCAGACCAAGCGGCGTCGCATTCGCCACAACCATGCCCCTGCTGGCACCAATCCTGCTGGCGGTGATCCAACGCCGTTGGACCGCCGCCGCCCGAGAAATCACCACCACGACGCAAACCCGGGAGGATCGACGGACCCAACGGACCGTCTTGTTCGTGGCAAGGAGATGGCTGTCGGCGCTGAGGACCGTGCGGTCGGAGGCGCTCGCGGTGGCGGCGATAATCAGGTCAAGGGCGCCGCGAGGTTTGCCCTGCGCCCTCACCGCCACGAGCAACTCGGCGTGCTTCTCGGCGTGCTTCTCGGCGACCTCGACATGGTCGTTGAGGATCGGCATAGTTGCGATGATGTCGTCGACGTCGGCCGTCCGTATGGCCTTGCGTGTGCGGTTGGCGCGCAGGGTTCCGACACGCAGGGTTCAGACGCGCAGCTCGCCGATCGTCGAAGCGGCCACGGCCACATCGTCGTCATCATCGATGAGCTCATCCAGTTCGCCACCGACCCGTTCGCGTCGATCAGGAAGGCCGTGTCGATCAGGAAGGCCGCGTCGAAGAGCAGTCGCGTCACGGCCGCTCATCGATCTCAAGGAGCCCCCGGCGTCGCTTCAAGGTCGCCAGACCAGTCGGCGTCGGGACGATGCCGGTTGAGCAGCGCCGTCACGTCTGCTCCCCGGCACCGATGCATCGGTTCCATCTGCGCTATCGCCCGCCCACGGCGGACGATGGTGAAGTGCTCGCCACGGTGTTCAATCGCGTCGAACAGGTCAGCGAAGTTCCGAACGGCATCAGTGGCAGTGACCTCAGTCATGAAATCATGATTGCCTGAGAGATGAAGGGGACGGGACCCGTCGGCCGTCGCCCTGCCCGGACGAGCGCGACGCCAGAATTCGACGGCTCGACCGCTCGACGACCAGTACCAGCGAAGCCCCCCCCCACCTGGGCATGACCACCTCGAAGCCACGACTTTCCGAGGTCGGTAAAGACTCGTCACGACCTACGACGGGGCATCCCCCGCTCATGCGGGGAGTAGGGAGACCAGTCCGATTGCGACGTCGCGGCCGCCTATCGGAACGGCATGGACGCACACGTTCATCGTGGCCGATGAGCGGTTGCGCGCGAGACGATCGGGATCGCGGCGAACGTTGCAGAACCGGAGGAACACGAAGTTCGGTCGCCACGGCTTGACATTGCCAGTGTCGAGAGAACCCGCAGTTGTCCCGACAAGGCAACACGGCGACCGTTGACGCTGATTTTGATGGCCACGCGCAGTCGAGTTGGCGTCATCCGCGTTGAGGACGTTTGATGGTCACGCAGACCCGTGCTGACCGGCGACAACGCCGAAGGGCACCGCTGGCGCGCCGCCGACCTCCGTCCCCCCGCCAGCGCGAACCCCACAATTGGTCCCATCCACCTGGCGCAACCCCTGCCCTGTGCAGAGCCTGCTCGCCAACGCGGCGCCTCGACAGGCGCAGCCAGGCGATTTGAGCCTCGAAACAGGGCTGCCAGTCAAAAAGGGTGCGGCAATCGTGTTGTCAACAACTGGCGACACCGCCGGCGGGGCAAGCCTGGTCATGTCATATGCTCACGGCTATCCCCCGTTATCGGAATACGAGCGTTGCCGTCACCCAATCATGCGGTTGGCGGAATTCGTGGCACTTTGCGGCGCCACCGGCCGCCGAGAAGACGCCGTCGCACATCCCCCAATGCCTGCTCGGATAGCGGTTCGGCGTTCAGGTCTCGTACAAAGATCCGTAGATCATCCTCGAAGCCCTTCCAGTGTGGTATCCCCACGATTTGAATGGGCCGAAACAAGGGGATCACGCCGCAGACGCAGGCACTGGTAGCCGTGCGGTACGCGCACGACCAGCAGCGGTCCACCTCGCCGATCATCGCATGGAACCGGTCGTCCCCGGTCCGTCCACCGAAACGCTCACCGACGTAGACCAATGTTCCGCCGCCAACGGCAGCGAACCGGTGGATCGCATCCGCCGCCCAGTCCTCGTTCGTGGTCGGCCAGACGAGCAACAGCGTTCGCTCGCCAAAGTCGTCGATGCTCGTCTCGTCGCCGCTCGATACCGGGGCCCACGCGGTGCTCGCGGGAAACCACGTATTGAGCGGCGACGGTGCGGGGGCGGTATCGAAGGCCACGACGTCGGTGCCGCGATCGATGAGCAGTCGAGCCCAGTATCCGGTGCCAGCACCGAGTTCGATCACTCCTTGGGATGACACCGCCTGGATGGCGTCCAGGGCAGGGTCGTCTGGGATCGCAAACGCGTACCGCTCGATGAGGACTTGGCGAGCAGCCGGGTCTTGGCCGTTCGCCACCGCATCCGACCAGGCCACCCAAAGCGGATTTGGGTGGCCGAGTTGAGCACGCACGCGAGGCCCTGTTGCATCGACGGCGGGCGTTTCGGTCACAAGGCTGTCGCGATCGCCAGAAGCCTATGAATGGGTATGACCGTTCGGGCCGCCGACGGTCGAGGTTGCGGTGTCCGGTTCGATCTGAACGTCGACCGTATCGAGGCGCGCCACCTCGCCGACCAGTTCGTGGCGGACGTTCTCCACGACCGCGTGGGCGGCGGCGGCGGTGAGCTCTGCGTCTACGACGATGGTCAGGTTCGCCGACAGGCGATGGCCGAGCCATCGCGCCTGAGACCGGGGGACCTCGCGCACGCCGGGAACGTCGGCCGCGATGGTGGCAATCCGCTCAACCAGGTCGGGGTCCACTGCGTCCATGACTCGTCGCAGCACCTGACGGGCTGCTCCCCGGAGGACCGCGAAGATGGCGATCGAGATGCCCAGCCCGACGATCGGGTCTGCGCGTTCGAAGCCGAGCCAGGCACCGGTTGCCCCCAGCGCGACGGCCAGCGAAGTGAACCCGTCGGTGCGTGCGTGGTAGCCGTCGGCGACAAGTGCCGCGGACCCAATCTGGTTCCCAACTCGGATCCGGTAAAGCGCTACGAGTTCGTTTCCCGCGAACCCGATCACGCCCGCGCCGAACAGCCAGCCCAGGTTGTCCAGAGGCTGAGGGTTGATCAATCGATCGATGGCTTGCCAGCCGGCGATGAGCGCTGAAAGGGTGATCATGGCGAGCACAAAGAGGCCAGCGAGGTCCTCAGCCCGGCCATACCCGTAGGTGTAGCGAGGGTTCGGTGGCCGTCGAGCAAGTCGGAACGCAATGAATAGTGGCACCGCGGTCAAGGCATCAGAGAAGTTGTGGATGGTGTCGGCCAGCAACGCCACCGAGCCGGTGAACGTGATGATCACCACTTGGATCAGCGACGTCACCATCAACGCCGCGAAGGAAATCTTCAGAGCCCGCATGCCCCGCTCGTCGGACTCGAGCGCCGAGTCGACACTGTCGGAGGCATCGTGGCTATGCGGGCGAAAGATGTCAGCCACGAGGCCTCGCCATCCTTTGGCATGGCTATGGCCGTCTGCGTGGTCACCGTGGTCGTGGTCGTGGTCGTGGTCGCCGTGGTCGTGGTCGTGGTCGTGTGAGTCGGTCATGATGCACGCGCCCCGTCACTGCGGTGATGGTCGGGATGGGTTGACGTGACGTGCTCAGCGTGGAACAGCGCCTCGGTGACTAGCCCAAGCGCGTGGTCGTCGACGGCGGCGTAAAAGATGTGGTTGCCGACGCGCCGAGTGCGCACGAGCTGCGCTAATCGCAGTTTGGCGAGGTGCTGGGAAACAGCAGGGCTCGACGCGTCAACATGCTCGGCCAGTTCGCCCACGGAGTGCTCGCCGTGCAGCAAAGCCCAGACAATCATCAGCCGGGTTCGGTCCGCGAGGAGCTTCAACAGAGTCACCGCAGCGTCGAGTTCGTCCGCTGTGGGCTGTTTGCCTATTTGCGCAGTCACGCAAATAGCGTACTCGCGCGGCTCCGTGGCGTCGCCAATCAGGGTTGACTGGCGACGCTACGGAGTCGTCGCTGATCCGGTGGTGCTATGCGCAGCCGGTGAGGGTGACGGTGGGGTCAACGATGAGGTAGCCCTTGACGACCTGGTCAGCGAGCGTGGCGACGAACTCCGGGGCGTCAGGGCTCTTGGCGATGAGCCCCTCCTCAGCCGCGGTCTTGGCCCGTGTCAGTCGTGCTGACGCGGCTGCGTCTTTCGCGTTGACGGCGGTGACCAAGTTGTGCAGCGCGTTGTGCGGGGAACCGTTAAAGGTGGCGAGCGCGGCGGCGGGGTCGGTCTTGGCCTGGCTGGCGGCTTTGCAGAGATCGGTGACAACTATCTGGGGTTGCGCTTCGTTGAGGTGCGACTGGGCCCGGTACACGGCGAAGAACATGGCGGCGATGGCGATCACGCCGGCTCCGCCCACGAGATAGGTGATGACCTTTGATCGGGGCTGGGTTTCCACTGTCTGTTCCTCCTGGGCGTCGAGGCGCCGGTTGATGGATATGAGCCAGATCGCCGCTGCACCCATTGGGATCACGACGAACACGAGGCCCCACACGTTGAGGGCTCCACCGTCGCTGTGGGCAAGAAACACCGCAGCGGGGCTCACCTGGTTGGTGCCACCGGACCTGCCGCTGGGAAACGGGGCGTCAGGCTGAGTGTCGGGGCGGCCTTCGCGGCGAGAGCCACCCCGCCGGCACCGAGAAGAAGCGGGAGGTGCCAGATTTCGTCGAGGAGCCGGGCGCTGCCGGCGGTGAGCTGCATGGCCGAAAGCGTGACGGTGATCACGGCGGCCAGCATCGCGACGGGGAGAAGCCCGTACGCCATTCGTACGGGGCGCCACGCGGCGAGGGCGTAGCCGCCGATGAGGGCGAGGGTCATTGCTTCGGCCTGGCGTCCGTCGGTAGAGCCAAGATGGGCGTGACCGGCGATTCCGGCGAGTCCGACCACGACGCTCAAGAACCCAGTTGCTGCCGCCACGACGAGGAGCACTTGACCCGCGCGCATGGTGGGCGATGCTGAGGGGTCGAACGGCAAGTTGTTGACCAGCGCGTTGATCGATGGGGGGGCTTGGGGGGCACGGAGACGCAGGACACGGGTGAGCTGGTCGAAGTCAGCTGTCCACGCGCTGCATGCGCCACAGGCTTCGAGGTGGGCTTCGGCGGTCGGGTCGTCGGCGACTTCGGCGTCGCGGAAGGCAGACAGCCATTCGCGGGCGTAGACGCACGTTGTTTCATCCGTTTTCATCGAGGACCTCCTCACGGGAGTGGTGCGCTTGGCACATCTCGACCAGAAGTTCGCGAGCCCGGAAGACGCGTGACCGGATGGTGCCGATCGGGCATCCCACGGCGGTCGCGGCGTCGTCGTAGGTGAAGCCGAGGAGCTGGGTGAGAACGAACGCCTGGCGAACATCGATCGGTAACGCTTCGACGAGCCCGTTGAGATCTGTGGCCGCCGTGTTGTCAGGCACGGCGACATTGGTGGGCTCGGCCGGTTCGGGGGTGCGTTTGTGGCGGCGGAGAACCTCGCCGACGCTGCGGCGGGCCAGTACGACGAACCAGATTCGCACTGGTGCATCACCCCGAAATCGGTGGAGGGCGCTGGTGGCCCGCAGGAACGTCTCTTGGGTGGCTTCGTCGGCGAGATCCCGGTCTCCGGTGAGTGACCAGCAGTAGCGCCACACATCGTTCTGTAGACCGCGGCAGAGCCGAGCGAACGCATCGGCGTCTCCGTGGGCGGCCAGACGGGCGGCCTCATCGGCTTCAAGATCGGCCTGTTCCCGGTTGGTGGACCCCGCGTAGCGGGCTCGGCGACGAGTCATACGGGTAATGAGTACTCGCTGGACCAAGAAAAGTTCACGTCGCCCTGAACTTTCTTGGCCAGGCCGGACACTCCTGTTGTTATGCGTTCAACTTCAGGCCGGCGAAACCGGCTCCGTGTCCTTGGTCCAATCATCGCCTTCGCGGCCCTCGCTATGACGTTCACCGCATGCGGAGGCTCCGGCACCGGATCCTCCACGACGGCGGGCGGGAAACTCAAGGTGGCAGCGTCACTCCCACCATTCGAAGACCTCGCCAAACGGGTCGGCGGCGACCGGGTCGAGGTGCTCGGGATCGTGCCAGCGGGTGTGGATGGGCACACCTATGAACCGACGCCGGGTGACGTGAAGGGCCTTTCGCAGGTGGCGGTGCTGTTCCTGCCTGATCCGGCACAGAACCCGAAAGTCACCAACGTGGCGAAAGCGAGTCTCAAGAAGGACGCCAAAACGGTGAGCCTCAACGCCAAGGCAGTCCCCCAGGACCAAGTCATCTACTCCGCTCTCCACAGCCATGGCGATCAGGCCGCCCACGGCGACGCCAACGTCCACACCTGGACGAATATCCCGTACGCGTCGGCAATGGTCGACGACATCGCAGCGACGTTGACCGAAGCTGATCCTGACGGCAAGGCCACCTACGAAACCAACCGGGACAAGCTGAAGAAAGAGATCGGCGACCTCGAGGCGGCAACGAAGACGGCAATGGCGACAGTGCCAGAGAAGAACCGAACGCTCGTCGTCTACCACGACTCGTGGTCGTACTTCGGTCGAACCTACGGCTTCAAGGTCGTCGGCGCCCTCCAAGCCGTCGACTTCTCCGAGCCGTCCGCAGCGGAGATGCGCAAGATGGTCGGGCAGGTCCAGGGCGCGAAGGTGCCAGCATTCTTCGGGAGCGTGGTATTCCCCACGAAAGTCCTCGAGCAGGTCGGGTCCGAATCCGGCGTCAAGTACGTCGGCAACCTCGCCGACGACAAATTGCCCGGCAACCCCGGCGACAAGAACCACTCCTACGTCGGGATGATGACCGAAAACGTGCGCACCATCGTTACCGGTCTCGGTGGCGACGCTTCGGCGATCGACGCCGTCGACCCGGCCCGTGGCTGAACCGGTCGTCGCCCTGCGCGGCGTGACTGCCGGCTACCGCGGCGTCCCCGCCATCGAGAACGTCGACCTGATCATCGAACCCGGTGAACTCGTCGGCCTTGTGGGGCCGAGCGGATCCGGCAAATCCACCCTGCTGCGCTGCCTCACCGGAACTGCGGACGTCTACGCCGGACAGGTCACCCTCAACGGCCGGCAGGTACGCCGCGGGCACCCCACCCACGACATCGGATTCGTACCCCAGCTCACAAGCATCGAAACCGACCTCCCGCTCCGGGCCGAAGACGCCGTACTCCACGGCCTCACCGCCAACAGCCGACTCGTCCCCTGGTACAGCAAATCCGAACGCCGCCAAGCCCACGAACTACTCGAACGACTCGGTCTTTCCGGCTACGCCCGCACACCGATCGGACATCTCTCCGGCGGCCAGCAACAACGCCTCCTGCTCGCCCGCGCCATGATCTCCGGAACTGGGCTGGTGATCCTCGACGAACCCACCAGCGGCGTCGACCTGCAAACCCTTCAGGACATCCTCCGGCTTCTCGCCGAGCTGCACGAGCAGGGCACCACCATCTTGCTCACCACCCACGATCTCAACTGGGTCGCTGCCGGCCTCCCACGCATCATGTGCATTAACCGGCGCGTGATGGCCGACGGCCCCCCGGCCGACGTCCTACACCCAGACGTCCTCGAAGCCACCTACGGCGCCAAAGTGCGGATCGTGCACGACGGCGACCGCATCCTCGTCACCGACGACCGCCCCCTCGACCACCCAACCCACCTCCTGAGCTGACCGAGCACCTGCCATGGACCTCATCACCGAACCATTCACCTACGACTTCTTCGCCAAAGCCCTCATCGCCGGCGCCGTCGTCGGCGCGCTCTGCGGCGCACTCGGCGTGTTCGTCGTCCTTCGCCGCATGAGCTACATCGGCCAAGGGCTCTCCCAAAGCGTGCTCGGCGGCGTCGCCCTCGCCGCCATGGTGAGCATCGACCCGTACCTCGGCGCCATCTTCGCCACGCTCGTCGCCGGCCTACTCATCCACTACGTCGGCCGCCAACACGGCGTACGCCCCGACGCAGCCATCGGGATCGTGTCCACCACCATGTTCGCCTTCGGCGTCGCGCTCGTCTCCGCCAACCGCAACAAAGCCATCAACCTCACCGACCTGCTCTTCGGAAACATCCTCGGAGTCACCGCAGCCGACATCACCCTCGTCGTTGTCGTTGCCATGGTCATGGCCGCCGTCGGGTTTCTGTTTTTCAAGCAGCTTGTGTTCACCGTCGTCGACTCCGCCGCCGCCGCTGCTCACGGCGTGCGCGCCGCCACGATCGAACTGGCCTTCACCGTGGCACTCGCCGCCGTCGTCGTGGTCTCGATCCGCATCGTCGGCGTGTTGTTGATCGCCGCGGTCATCGTCATTCCCGCCTCGACCGCCCGCCTCATCGCCAAATCGTTCGGCCCTCTCGTCGCGATCGCCTCCGCCCTCGGAGTCGCCGCAGCAGTTGTCGGCCTGTTCGTATCGTTCCACGTCGAGATCGCCAGCGGCCCCGCAATCGTCCTGTCCAGCGCCTTCGCCTTCTTCGCCGTGCTGATCGTCACCGTCACGATCGGCGCGCTGACCGTACGCCGAACACGCCAACGGCACCACCGAGGTCCAGCTTCAAGACACCGGAGCGAGCAATCGAACCAATGTCTGAGCGAGGTGGTGAGGTCGTTTGGGCGGGCGACATCGCTCAGTCTGCACAAGCGAACGACGAACACGACCATGTCCGGAGCACAGACTTCAAACGCCGTACCCACGGCGGCAGATCCAGTAGCGCAGGTCAGAAACGGTCCTCAACTCGGGTCGTAGGTCACCGCGGCGGTTTGGGTGAGGGTGTTGGCTTCAATGTGGAGGAGGACAAGACGCCGGCCGCGCGCAGCGTCGACCATGTTGCACTCGGCGGCGAAGCGCATGCCTCACACATCGCGCACTGCCGTCGCCTCCATCGGCTCGGAGGTCATAGCGCAGTCTCGTGCACGTCGTGGGCGCGGCGGCGATGATGAGGTCGAGTCATGATCGCGACACAGGCGGCGGCAGCGATGACGCCGATGCTGATCGCAGCGGCGGGTCCGATGGCGAACCCCAGTACAGAGGTGAGCACGACGATGCCAATCATCGGCAGAACGCAGCACGCGGCGAGGGCAGCGAGCAGGACTCGTTCATGGTGGGCTTCCGAGATTGGCTTCTTCGTGGTCATTGTCGGTTCCTCGCGTTCAGGTTCGGAGCAGCCGCTCGAAGGCGCTCAGTGCTCAGTGCTTCGTCGGCCATGATTTCGTGGACTGCCGAGCCGTCGCGACCTTCAGCCCCGGCTGGGAGATACTATACCCCCCTATCCTATGAGTAGGACGTCGCAGCCGTGAGTGCAGTCGCTCTCTCCTTTCCCCGCCGCTCGCTGAAGTTCAGCTGCAGGCGTGGACGACGAACGTTGCGAGGTGATGCACCTGCACAGACGATCCTGCGAGCGTGATGAGGATGGTGAGCGCCGAGGCGACGGCCGCTAGTTCGGGGATGCGGGAGGAGCGAGGGTTGAGCATGGCGTGCACACGATCGACGGTTCCCAAACACCCGAACGCCAAGGTCGCGCTAGGCGCAGCTGAGCCCAAAAGTGCAACCTTGGCGATGACCTTGGCTACGAGTTCGCGAGATCCGACGATCTGCGCGGCGGACTCGTCGGCCCAGCGTTCGGAGTTGTACCGAACTTGGCGGGCGATTGGGAGCAGGAAGGGAAAGGCGGCAGCGCACATCTCGGCGGCGTGCACGTAGCGGTGGTGCTTGAGATCAAGGTGGGCCTGTTCGTGGGCAAGCACGACTCGGCGCTCGTTGCTGTCAAGGGAGCGGAGGAGTTGGTCCCCCATGATCACCCCGCCAGGCCGCCCTGGGACAGCAAACGCGACAGGTCCGGCGGCCTGCACGATTTGGACGCCGTCCACCGGTCCGAACGATGCCAGCTCGCGTCGTGTGCGCCTTGCGTAGCGGACTGCGACGGTGGTTGCGTGCGTCAGGGCAAAGAAGGCAACCGTGCCGGCCCATGGTGCGGCCCCGTGGTCGCCGGGGTACAACGCCTGACACCAGCCGATGAGGTCGGACACCGAATGTACTTCCGACGCCGCGGCGAGAGTGACGAGGACGAGGGCCGCAGTGACGCCGCCCGCTGCGGCAACTGTGGCGGCGGCGAGGACTCGGACGCAGGTTGCGGGTCCGGCTAGGCGAGGTAGGAACCAGCCTGCCAACGAGCCAACGACAATGAGGAGCAGCGGGGCGACGAGCAGTGCGTTCATTGCTCCATTGCCTCCAGTGCAGCCCGCAGGGCGGCCGCCTCCTTCTTCGACAGCGCACCAACGAACCGGCTGATGGTGGCAATGTGGTCCGATGTGGCCGCTAGGGCTGTGCGCATCTTGGTGGCGGCGAGGTCGGCTTCGCTGATCTTGGGCTCGTAGGCGTAGGCCCGACCGACCCGTTGCCGGTCAACCAGGCCCTTTGCTTGTAGCCGGTTGAGGATGGTCATGACGGTGGTGTAGGCGAGGTCGCGGTCGATCTCGTCGAGAACCTGCGCCGGGGTCAAAGGTTCATCAGATCGCCACAGCACGTCGAGAACGTCGGACTCCAACGATCCCATCGGACGGCGATCACCCATGTCGGTTCTCCATCCTCCCAGCGTATCCCCCGATTGCCGCCCAACGGTCGGCTTGAAGCGCTCCCGTCGCCGACTTCACCGTTTCGGTGGTTTCCACACTCTCCAGATCCGTGGCGCAACGGACATTCGTATATTGCCGACCTGACCAAATCCAGCAGCGCAGTAGAACGCCGGTTCGTCGGGATTGGCCGCCTCGAGAGAGACGCCGACACCATCGGTGTCGGCTTGGTGAATTCCATGGGGCAATAACCGTCCGCCGACGCCATGTCGACGATGCCCGGGAGCGACGGCGAGGTGGGTGATGTGGGTGAAGTACCAGTGCTACTCATCCGGCTTCGGGATGAGCATTCGCCGAAGAAGTCGTTACGCAAGGAACGGGTCATGGGCCGCAACGCTGAGGTCGGCGGGTGCAACCACGAAGCGCGGCCTTGAACCCAATCGCATGGCTTCCCGGCGGCAGCCAGAAGCTGATGCCGAATGATCTAGCGGCATCTGGCGGAGCTACGCCGGCGAGAACCGTCCTGTTCGCCGGACATGCCAGTAAATGCGACAGACTGTAGTAGCATGATCGCATCCGCCCCGGGGAGTACCCCCGGCTGCTTACCTCAACTGGAGTCCTGATGACACGTGCCCGCTCTTCCGTGATGCTCGCTGCCGCCTCGATTGTGCTCGCGGTGGCGACGGGTTGTTCGAGCGGTTCTCAGACTCCGTCGACCACGACAGGCGGCACGCCGACCCCCACAAGTGGAGCGTCGGGTTCCACCACCACACACAACATGGGGAACATGAAGCCGGGCGACACAATGTCGCCCAAATAGTCGACGTCGTGGGATCCCGAATGCCCTCCTATCGGTCGGCAGTCACCAGAGCTGTCCAGCTCATGGTCTCGCTGGCCCTCGCTGTCCTGACTTTGGTCGTCTCGGCGATCCCCGCGATGGCCCACGCCGATCTCTTGTCGAGCGATCCGGCCCACGGTGCCGTGCTATCGCAACCGCCGACCAAGATCGTCCTAATGTTCTCGGCGGCCCTTCAGGAAACCGGCGACGAGGTCGAAGTCCGCTCCAATGGAGATGTGCTCCCCGGCACCACGAAGGTGGAGGCGGACCGGGTGACGTTCGAGCCGGCAACACCGTTTCGGATGGGCACATTCTCGTTGACGTGGAAGGCCAAGACGGGCGACGCGCACCCGCGATCGGGCGTGGTCAGCTTCTCCGTTGGTGTACCGGCCGGCGCGGGTTCATCAACGTCGCTGAACCTATCGATGCCCATGGACCATGACATGTCGACGATGACCCCACCGTCCGCTGCTGCGGAGGAGCCAGCCGCGGCGGTCGATGATCGGGGCTGGGTTGCCGCACAAGCGGTGGTGAAGTTCGGGACGCTCACCGGGCTTCTGCTGGCGGTGGGCGGACTCGTGTTCCTGGCGTTCGTCCACCACGGCCATCCGGGCGAAACGCGTTGGATCTCGTACCTGATGCGCCGAAGTGCCGGGGCGGTGTTGGGGCTGACCGTGTTCGAGATCGTGATCGGTACGAGCTGGCTCGCAGGTGGCCTTACGTGGCCATGGGACATCGCCGCCTACAAGAACTTCCTCGCACCTCCGACCGGAGTGGGCTACGCGCTGCGCGTGGCCGGGATCGCGATGGTGCTGGCCGCACCGCTCCCTCCAGTGGGGCAACACAGCGCCCGCAAGGTGCGAACCGACCTCCGTTCTGTGCTGTTGGCCTGGGCTGGAGTCGGCCTCGTGGCATTGTCCGTTGTGTTCTTCGGGCATTCGATGACCGAGGCCACGGGTGCTGCGGGGTGGATCGCCGATTCCGTGCACGTACTCGCCGCCGGCGCATGGGGTGGTGGTGTGGTGATCCTCGCGCTGGTTCTTGCGCGACGGTGGGCTCGCGGCGAGCATCTTGATGGGGTGGAGCTGGCCATCCGCTTCAGTCCGGTTGCCGCGACGGGGCTCGTTTTGCTCGCCGTCAGCGGTGTAACGATGAGCGTGATGGAAGTGAAGGCATTCGGCGCGCTCGGCTCGACGACGTTCGGGCGTGCGCTGGTGTTCAAGCTCCTCCTTGTCGGTGTTGCGGCGGTGATTGGCGGCTACAACAAGTACCGACTTATCCCGGCGCTCGATGCAGACGACAATCCCGAGAGTCACCGGCGCATCGTGACGACCACGAAGGTCGAGGCCATCGTGATGCTGTCCATCATCGCCGCAACCGCGTTCCTGATCGACGCAGGTCAATGACCGCCGCTGGTCGAACGGCACCGTTGAGGATGTCGTCGGAGGTGCGAAGGTTCGAACACAACGACGAGCTGTGTCGTGAGAAAGAGTTCGGCCCGACTGGCAATACTACGACAGACTGTCGTAGAGTTTGTAGGTCCCCTCACACGAAAGGATCGCCGTGACATCCATTGACGCGGACAGTCTGGAGTCGCAAGTAGTGAAGGTCGACGCGGTGGACGAGAATCCCCTCACCCTCTCGTGGATCCTGCGTCACCCTCTGGTGGGTGCCGCCGCCGTATCATCCGCTGGTGCCGGGCTCGTTCATGCCGCAGCATCGGGAACACATTCTGGTCAACGGGTGGCGGCGATCATCTTTGCCGTCACCGCCGCGTTGCAGGTGGCCTGGGCGTTCTACTACCTCGCCCACCCCGGACGTCGAGCCGCCATCATCGGTTTCGGTCTCAACGGCACGTTCGCCGCCGTGTGGCTCGCTTCGCGCACCGTCGGCCTGCCCGCTCCCGAAGAGCTTGCCGGGGTCGAACACGCCACCCTGCAGGATGGCATCGCTGCCCTCCTCGGATTGACGGCCGCCGTGTGCTCGGCGATCGCTGCGTGGAAGACGGACCTCGTCGAACACCACCGTGCGGGATCCATCGTGACGGCATGCGCCGTGAGTGTTGTCGTCGTGTTCGCCTCCATCGCGGGTATCTCGGCGAGCCACGGTCACGGTGTTATGCCCGGCATGAACCTGGGTTCGACCGGCACGCAGACCACCAGTGCAGGAGCCATGCCCGGAACGGACATGTCGGGCATGAACATGACTTCTGGCCCCACGGCAGCCCCGCATTCCGGTAGCACGATGATGGACCACAGCAACATGCCCGGAATGGACATGTCGGGGATGGACATGTCGGGAATGAGCGGGAACAGCATGTCCGGGATGGACATGTCGTCGACGACCTCAACGACGGCCCTCCAGCTCCCGGCGGGAAGCTCGCTGAATACCACCGATGTCGGCTACGCCCAGGGTGTGGTCGCCAGTCGACGGCAACAACTGCGAATGGCGCGGCTTGCCGTGACCAACTCCCGGAATCCCGAGGTTGTGTTGGCCGCCATGGGCATGGCCGCTGAACCGGCACCGTCGATCGCGCGGCTCGACGAATCACTCCGATCGGTGAACCAGCCCGCCCCCGACCCATCGTTCGTCAGCGGAATGGCCGCCGCTACTCCAGCAATGATGACGAACGGGCTGCTGTCGGAGGCCGAGATGGTCCAGCTCGAGAACTCGTTCGGACGGACGTTCGACCTGCTCTACCTCGCGCTGATGGTGCGCCAGAAAAATGGCGTGATCGGCATGTCCGAGCGGGCCTACGACTCGGGAACCAACAGCGAAATCCGCGTGATCGCCAGCGAGCTCATCTCGTCGTACACGGCGCAGCAGCGAGCCTTCGTCGCCCTCTCGAAGGTCGTACGCGAGCAGGTCTGACGAATCTCCGTCCGCCGGGACTTACCCAGTGTTTCGTTCCGAATTGGTACACAACTCCCATTCAGTCGCCACGGCACCCTCGTGGCAGGAAGGCACGCATGGTTCCCCGCAACCCAATCGACCGCCGCCGGTTCCTCCAGATGTCCGCCGGCGCAGCGGTTTTCGCTTCAGGATGCTCCACCGACAAACCGCCCGCAGCGGCGCCGGGCACACCTGCCGGCACGACACCAGGCGCACCCCCCGGAACGGTGCCCACCCGCGTCGTCGGCCCCACGGACCCGGTCGTCGCCGCCACTGAAGCATCACGTGCCACCACCGGGAAGCTGCTCCAATATCAGCTCCGAGCCGCTCCAGCGACACTGGCTCTCGGCCCCCGCCAGGTCAACACCTGGGCGTTCGATGACGCCATACCGGGGAAAGTGATTCGCGGAACCGTCGGGGATCTGCTCGAGGTCGCGGTGAAGAACGACCTGCCCGAGCACACCACGATCCACTGGCACGGCCTTGCACTGCGCAACGACATGGATGGCGTTCACGACCTCACGCAGCCGCCGATCAAACCCGGCGAGACCTTCAACTACCGCTATGTCCTGCCCCATGCCGGCACCTACTTCTTCCACCCGCACACCGGCACGCAGCTCGATCGGGCGCTCTACGCGCCACTGATCATCGACGATCCAAACGAGCCCGGCGGCTACGACGTCGACGAAGTGATCATGCTCGACGACTGGCTCGACGGGATCGGCCGCACACCCGACGACGCGCTCAGGTCACTGACTACTGACATGGCCGCCATGCCAGGCATGACACCGGGCGGCGTGCGTGAATTCGAGTCCAGAGCACTCGGAGGCGACGCAGGAGACGTGGACTATCCCCTACACCTGATCAACGGCCGACCAACCGCCGACCGGCTCACGATCAACGTGCCTGCAGGTGGACGAGCCCGACTCCGGTTGATCAACGCCGGCTCCGACACCGCGTATCGAGTCGCGCTCGGTGGGCACCGCATGACGGTCACCCACACCGATGGCTTCCCGGTCATCCCCGTCGAGGTCGACACGCTGCTGATGGGCATGGGCGAGCGCTACGACGTCATCATCCAACCGACCTCCGGTGCTTGGCCCCTCGTCGCGGTGGCTGAGGGCAAAGGGGTCACGGTCGAAGCGATCGTACGGACGTCGGACTCGGAGGCCACCGCCGCTCCCGCCCCTGGCGAACAACCCAAAGAGCTCGCCGGACGCATGCTGGCCCTCACCGACCTCAAAGCGGTCGAATCCGCCCGACTCCCCAACAAGACCCCGGATGTCACCGAACTCATCAGGCTCACCGGATCGATGATGCCCTACGGCTGGGGCTTCGACGGCGCTGCGTTCCCGAACCGGCCGCCCATCGAGATCCGAGCGGGGCAACGAGTTCGGCTGACCTTCGAAAACACCACGATGATGTGGCACCCAATCCACCTTCACGGCCACACCTTCCAAGTCGGCGACGACCCCGCCGGTCCCCGCAAAGACACCGTCATCGTCCTCCCCGGCCAACACGTGTCGATCCAGTTCGACGCCGACAACCCCGGCCAGTGGATGATCCACTGCCACAACACCTACCACCTCGAACGCGGCATGGCGATGGTCGCCTCATACGTCCCTTGACCCGAGAACGACGTTTCGTGGGCCGGATGCGGAACTGATCCGCTTGCGTCGTGATCGTTACCTTCGAATTTCTTGGATCATGAATCCCCTTTTGAGGCGCCCGACGGTACAATGCTACACACTGTCGTAGAATTGGAGAACTGGATGCCCTTTGCACGCAACACAATTTTCGCCTTTGCCGCGGGCGGCCTCTTCTTGGGAGCGTGTTCCGCCAACAGCCATAGCGGGATGGACATGGGTGGCGGCACGGGCACCACGATGAACCATTCATCGATGGCGGGGTCCACCTTGTCGGTCGACGCCAAAGCCGCGTTCAACGCAACGGACATTGCGTTCGCCCAGGGCATGATCGTGCACCACGCGCAAGCTATAGAGATGGCCGACCAGGCGCTGAGGATCAGCAAGAACCCCAAGATCACCACGCTCGCAACGCAGATCAAGGCGGCACAAGGCCCGGAGATCGCCACTATGAGCGATTGGCTCAAGAGTTGGGGCCGATCGGTGCCCGACACCAAACCGGGAGCAACACACGACATGTCGTCAGACGGAAGAATGATGATGTCGGGCATGATGAGTGCCGCCGACATGGGCCGGCTTGAGAACGCAACCGATACCGAGTTCGACCGAATATTCCTCGAACTCATGATCCAGCACCACCAGGGCGCGATCGAGATGGCGAACCTGCAGGTCAAGGACGGCAAGTACCAACCTGTCAAAGATCTCGCCAAACGTGTTGTGACGGCGCAGACTAAGGAGATCGCCGACATGAAGGCCCTCCTCGCAGAGGTCGGGCAATGACATCCGCCGTCACGAGCGCCGAGAGCGGCGGGAACGGGGGAAGCGCCGAGCAGCGACGTACGGTTCGGTTCGGGGTGCTTGCCGCGGTGCTTTGCCCGTGCCACCTTCCGCTCGTTGTGACTTTGCTCGCCGCGGTCGGGTTCGGCGGTATCGCCGCCACGCTCAGCGACAACCTCGGAATCGTGTCCGCTGTGATGATTCCGCTTGCCCTTGGCTCCGCCGCCCTCGCCTTTAGGTCGTATCAGCGGTCGGTGCGGTGCGAGCCGTGCGACCCTCCGGCCACCAACACCGCGGCCGATTCTGGCCCATTGATCGACGCGTCGCTTCGGTAGCGCCCACCGAACGAAGCGCCCTCTTCCGGTCCAGCCCAGCGAACGCATTTGGATCATGATCGACGCACCATCGCCGCCGTTTCGGGAGTCTGTTGACCGGACCTTCCTCGCCATCGATCTCGTCGGGTACACCGCACTCACCGACATTCACGGCGACGAGGCCGCCGCATCGTTGGCGATTCGCCTCGCTGATGCAACCCGTTCTTCACTTGCCGCTGGGGACGAGCTCGTGAAGGAACTCGGTGATGGGGTTCTCATCGCCTCCCATCGGTCGCGAAGCGCGCTCCTTCTCCTCGAACGTATTCTCGCCGCCCTCCGCGTCGGTGGCCTTCCACTGGCGGCCCGGGCAGGGGCTCACCATGGGCCCGCGATCCCGGTCGGTCCCGACTACTACGGCGGATCCGTGAATCTCGCGACGCGGCTCGCCCAACTAGCGAAGCCGGGACGCATCGTTGTTACGGAATCGGTCGTGGCTGCTGCCCGCGAGGTCCACCTCGGAGTAGCGGCGCTGGGCTCCTTCGATCTCCGACACCTCAGCGCGCCAATTGAAGTCTTCGAAGTCACCCTTGGGTCGTCGGTGACACTCGTCCCCATCGATCCCGTATGTCACATGCGGCTTGACGAAGTCACCCCGACCGCCTTTTTGGCTTACCACGGTCGAACCGTTGCCTTCTGCTCCCGCGACTGTGCCGACCGCTTCGTTGCCGACCCGAGCCGGTTCATCGTCCATCTCGACGATTGCTGACCGCCCGGTACGCTTGCGGCGGGGGTTGCCATGTCCACCTTTTAGTTGTATCACTGAACCATCTTGCAAACGGACGCCGAACGGGTTCATGTCGCGTTCGCGGCAGTGGTGCGGGCGATCGGGCTGGCCAGACCAGACGTCACGCCGTGTGGCCAAGCGATGTCGATCGCCGAGGCCCACACGATCAGCGAACTGCTCGACCACCGGCCGCCCACCCAGCAGTTTTTGGCTCAACGGCTCCGGCTCGAGAAGAGCACCGTGAGCCGACTGGTCAACGAGCTGGTCTCCGACGACACCGTCCGCCGACGACCGAACCCCGACGACCAACACAGCGTGCTGGTGGAACTAACTCCGGCGAGAAAAGTTCGCGCCGAGCGGCTGCGCGATGCCCGCACTGAACTTTTCGCGTCGCTGCTGGCCGACCTTTCGCCCCGCACACGAAACGAAATAACGGAATCGTTGTCGCCCTCGACGCGCCGAAAGGAGCGGCGGATGCCCGCCTGTAGTTTTCGCCGTTCCCGCACCGCCTGGTCGGCTCGGTCCGTCGGGACCCTTCGTGCGTTGGTAGCGCGAACGGTGTTCGTCGTCGCCTTCGTTGGAGGTTGTTCGGCGGTACCGGTCGGCGACGCTCGGGGCGCGACGTCGACCCGGGCGGGCGGTCCGGTTGCGTCGTCCGGGGCCTGTGCAACGCTCGCTCCGCTGGCCGAATCAGGTCATGCCGTTTGACCAGCACCAGGGAGTTACGTGACGGCTGACATCCGACGTCGTACGTCAACGCCTCACCGAGGAACCGGCGGTGCTGCTCGGCGGGCCTCGGGCGGTTGGCAAAACCACCCTGGTTACCGAAATCGCTCGTGATCACGACGTCGAGGTGCTCGACCTCTCCGTACAGTCGGCACGCCTCGCTGCGGAGCAGGACCCCGACGCATTCCTCGCCGACCGGCGCAAGCCCATCGTGATCGACGAGTACCAACTCGTCGCGTCGCTGCTCCCGGTAGTCAAACGCGACATCGATCGGCACCAGGAGCCCGGGGGCTACCTGATCACCGGGTCCACCACCGGGGCCCTCCTGCCCCGAGGCACGGAGTCACTCGCCGGGCGCATGCACGAGATGACGCTCTGGGGGTTCTCCCAGGGCGAGACGGCCCGCAAACGAGAGAGTTTCGTCGAT
>JANOSD010000135.1:0-14750 GCA_031415655.1 Actinomycetes bacterium | reverse complement strand
CTTGGTGGGCGCGCTCGGCGCACGGAAAGCAGCCACGAGGGAGACTGTCTGTACCCTTAGCGCATGTCCGTTCCCGACGACACCACCGACCTCGTTGATCTCTCCCTACTCGACGATTTCGAGTTCTCCCCACGGATGAGTTCCGCTGATGCATTGATGTGGGCGGTGGAGAAGGATCCGCTCCTTCGATCCACCATCACCTTCGTCTCGCTGCTCGACCAAACGCCCGAACGTGATCGGTTTGTTCGGGTGATGGAACGCGCCACGCGGGTCGTGCCCCGTCTACGCCAGCGGGTTGTCGGGCATCCGTACTCGATCGCCCCGCCCCGTTGGGAGATCGATGCCAACTTTGACCTTTCGTACCATCTGCGGTTCATGCGGGCGCCGGTGCCCACCCCCGAACAATTGACCGATCCTGCCGGATCGGCCACTCGGCAAGCGCTCGATCTTGCCCAACCGATTGGCATGCAAGGATTCGACCGCGCCCGCCCGCTGTGGGAGATCACGCTTGTCGACGGCCTCGCTGATGGCAAGGCGGCGATCATCGGCAAAGTGCACCACGCCATCTCCGACGGCGTGGGCGGCGTGAAGCTCCAAATGGCGATGCTCGACATCGAACGCGATCCCGCCGACGAGATCGACGATTCGGCCCCGGTACCCGAGTCCCTTATGCCGAGATCATTGGGTGAGGCCCAGCGCATTGTCGACGCCGCCGTCTTCGAGGCTCGTCGCCAGTTTGGCGTACTGGCGGGATTGGCCGGTGCCGCCGCCAACACGGCCGATCGATTCCGTCACGACCCGGTCGGCGTTGGAACCGACGTCGTTCGTACCGGTAGCTCTATGGTCCGGCTCTTCTCCCTCGCCTCCAAACCCATGAGTCCGCTCATGACCAACCGATCGCTCAGCGTGCATTTCGACACCATTGCGGTGCCAGTCGAAGATATGAAAGCCGCAGCTCGGATCGTGGGGGGAAAGCTCAACGACTCGTTCTTGGCTGCGGTCGCCGGAGGGCTACGCAAGTACCACGTACTTCACGGGCATTCGGAGATCGAGATGCTCCGCATGACGATGCCGATCAACATCCGCACTGAGGCCTCAGCCGACAAGGCCGGCAATCAATTCGTGCCCGCGCGATTCCCGCTCCCCATCGGGATCGATGATCCGGTGATGCGAATGAACGCCATCCGGGAACTGGTGGCCGACCAGCGGGCCGAGCCGGCCCTTGCCCTCTCGGAACCGATCGCCAACGTCCTGCACCGATTGCCGAGCACCGCCACCACGGCCATGTTTGGGTCCATGGCCAAAGGCATCGACTTCGTCACGAGCAACGTTCCCGGCGTGCCGTTTACGGTGTACTTCGCCGGAGCCAAGGTTGAGGGCCAGATCGCCCTTGGTCCGCTGGGCGGATCAGCAGCCAACATCACGCTGGTGTCGTACGGGGAGAATCTTGATATTGGTATCAACGTGGACCCGGCGGCGATCCCCGATCCCGCGGTGTTCACGGCGTGCCTCCGGGAAGGGTTCGACGAAATCATGAAGCTGGCCTGATCTGGTGAGTTTCACCACGGGCGATTCCCGGTCATCGCGGTGTCCCCAAGTTGAGAGGCGATCACCCAAAGCACGCTTTTTCGCGGTCACCATCGGAGCGATCCTCCTCGCTGGAGCGATCCTTGTCGGCGGCACCCCGATGAGGCGAGCCGAGGCCCTTGCCGGCGATCACTCCGTCACCCACAGTGCCCGCACGTTCGTCGACGCCTCCCGCGTGTCGTGTCGCGGCACCCCGTGCACCCCGCGCACGCTCGTGACCGAAGTGACCGCCCCGACGGACGTTGCCAACGGGCCGTTTCCGGTGGTGGTGTTCGCCCACGGTTTCGCCGTCGACCCCGGGTACTACCAGCTGCTCCTCGATCGGATCGCCCGAGCTGGTTTTGTGGTGGTGGCACCGCGCCTGCCCGAGTCGGCCGCATCGGGTTCCGGGCCTCCCATCCGGCTCTACACCGAGCCCCAGGCTCGCGACCTTTCGTTCGTGCTCAACGAAATCACTGATCTCGTGATCAACCACACCGACGACTGGAACGAGCTCGCCGACGTTCGCCGTCCCACCATCGTTGGTCACTCCGACGGTGCGATCATCGCCGGCGCCGTGCTCAGTTCTACGTTCCGGGATCCCCGTTTCGTGGGCGGTACGCTCGTGGCCGGCGAGGCGGATCCAGCGACCTCCCCATCGCTCTCCCCGAGCCCGTATGTGTTCACCCTGCAAGGTGGCCTCGACACCATCGCCCCGTTGAGCGGAAGCCTCTACCAATACCACCACGCCGCCGCCCCCAAGGCTCGAACCCTCGATGCCGACCGCAGCCATGACGGCGTGATCCTCGACGCCACCGCCGGGCCCGCACGAGACGCGGTGGTGGGATGGCTCGACTGGATCGGCCGAACCGATGTTTCGGGCCTTGGCCGGTGGGCCGACTACGCCCTCGACGATCCCGGCAACGACACCCAGACCACGGGTCTCGACCTCTCCCCCATCGGCGTGATCGAATCGGCAACGGCAGGCTTCGACTCGGATTCGGGTGGCCAGGTGACGGTGTCCGGGTGGGCCTTCGATCCCGACCGCACGTCGCCCATCAACGTGGCCATTCGGCTCGGTGCCGATGCGTCGAATCCGGTCTTCACCATTGGTGCCGGCAATGAACGCCCCGATGTCGGCGCCGTCTGGGGCAACGGGTCCCTCCATGGATTCTTCGCCGTTCTCACCATTCCCGCCGGGGTCACCCACGTGTGTGCCGTCGCCCAAAACGTCGGGAAAGGCACCGATCGCGACATTGGATGCCGCTCCGTGGTCCGTCCACCGCCAGCGGCCGTTGCGTCGGTGGAGGTGCGACCGTTCCACCAGTCGATTGCCGCGCAATGGGCGGCGCGGCCGACCAACGAACTCGTGAGCAGCTACGAGGCCACCTGTTCGTGTGGGGCTACCAAGACGGTCTCGGCCGGTGGTTCGCCGTCCACCGCGTTCGCCGGTCTGCCGAACGGCTCGCCCGTCACCATCACCGTTCGGCCCCGCAATGCCTTTGGGCTCGGGCCACCCACCGTGAGCAGCTCCGCCACGCCGGTCGACCGACCTGCCGGCTTCGTACCGGTGGTGCCAACGCGTGTGTTCGACACCCGCTCCGCCAACGCACCCATATTGGGGCCGGTCACTTCCCGAGTGGTCGACCTCCCGGACCCGCCGGTGAATGCCGTGGGTGTGGTGCTTGCCGTGACCGCCATCGACCCCTCGGTCAACAGCTTTCTCACCGTGTCGCCGGCCGGCGCCGGGGCGGGCGACGTGAGTTCGCTCAACATTCAGCCCGGCGTCGGGCCGATGAGCAACCAGGTAGTGGTTCCCCTCGGCATCAATGGCGATGTGGAGGTGTTCAATAACTCGGGCGTGGTGCATGCCGCGGTCGACCTCATGGGTTGGTTGGTGGCCGACACCGGAGCCCGCCGATCGCCGATCAACCCCTCCCGTGTACTCGACACCCGGTATCCGCCCGGAGAGCCGATCGGCGCCGGCGCCACACGCACCGTGCACGTGACCAACGATGCCTCCGTGATCGCCGCAGGAATCGTGGTCACCTCGACCAACGCCAGCACACGGAGTTTCCTCGCCGCGTGGGGAGCCGGGAACCGCCCACTCACCAGCATCTCGAACCCTGAGCCAGGGTTGAACCGCGCCGCCAACGTGATCGTCCCGGTCGATGCCAACGGCGACGTGCACCTGTACAACAACTCCGGAACGGTGGATCTGGTGATCGACGTCACCGGCTTCTTCGTGGCTGGCTCCGGAACCGATACACAGCAGTGGCATGGGCAAGCACCCTGGCGGCTCTACGACAGTCGAACCTCCGACGGCCCGTTCACCCCCGAACTGGTTCGGGTTCTGGCATCGCCCTATACGTGGCAGGCCAACGTAGTGGCGACCGAGACGGCGTCGTACGGGCATGTCACGGCGTGGGGCGATGGCCCGTGGCCGGGTACGTCGAATCTCAACTACGTGCCGGGGCTTACCGTCGCTCAACAAGTGACCGCCGGCAGTTCGGTGCATGGCCTCAAGCTCCTCACCAGCGGGAATGCCCAACTCATTGTCGATATCAGCGGTGAGTGGCGATGACCGCTCACACGTGATTCGAGGTGCGATCCTCCGGATGTTCGGCCCGACTCAACCGCCAGCGGGCCAACTCCGGGTAGAGCCGAGCGACGACACCCACGCCGGCCATGCACGCCAGCCCACCGCTCACCACCGAGGTGACCGGGGAGGTGAGCGAGGCCACTGCGCCGGCTTCCACATCACCAAGGCGCGGGCCGCCCGTGACCACGACGATGTGGACGGCCGACAACCGTCCCCGAAGGTGGTCGGGCACCGAGAGCTGGAGGATCGAGTTGCGGAACACCGAGCTCACCACGTCGGCGGCCCCGGCCACCGCGAGCAGCAGAAGCGCCAGGGGAAGCCAACGAACGAGTCCGAATGCGGCCACGGCGCCGGCCCAAATAAACACGCTCCACAACACCGCTCGACCCTGCCGATCCACCCGCCCGAGGGGTCCGGACAGAACCGCACCGAGCATGGCACCGAATGCGGGGGCGGCGTAGAGGAGCCCAACTACCTCGGGGCCGCCTCCAAAAACCGTGAGCCCGATGGCGGGGAAGAGGGCCCGAGGCATGCCGAAAACCATGGCATTGATATCGATCACGAAACTTCCCTGCAAGGCCTTCCGACCTTCCAGGAATCGCACCCCGCCAAGAAGCGAAGGCCGGCCCTGAGCGCCTTCGGGACGAGCCGGACGGATCGGGCGCATGAGTAGCAGCGTCACGATCGCGGCGGCGAACGTGAGCACATCGACACCGAACGCCGCCTGCACGCCGAACCCGGCGATCAGCAGCCCCGCAATTGCCGGGCCGATCACCCCTCCCCCATGCCACACAATCTGGTTGAGGGCCAACGCTGAGGCCAGCTGCTCGCGCCGAACGAGGTTCGGGATCGACGCCGATCGAGTGGGGTGATCCAACCCCGAGAATCCTGCGCCAAGCGCAGACAATACGAACACCACCCACACCAACGGCGTCGGCATCAGTGCATTCACGAACAGGCCCAGACTGGCGACGGCGAGGAGCAACTGGGCGACGAGCATCAACCGGCGACGGTCCATGGCGTCCGCCCATGCACCGCCGAGCAGTGATCCGATCACGAGCGGGACGAACTGCACCAGCCCCAGCGCACCCACGGCCAGACTCGATGAGGTGAGGTTGAACACCTGCACCTGCGTGGCCACAAACGTGAGTTGGCTGCCCACATAGCTAAGTGTCTGGCCGACATAGAGCAGGCGGAACTCACGCGATACTCGCAACGGAGTGGTATCGACGAGCAGCCGACCCCGGCCGGTGTTGTCGATCACCCGACCACGTTAATCACCGACGAACCTGTGCTGGTCAGCCGCGCATTGTCGTGCTCGGCGACACAGGTTCGAGGCTCGTGACATGCCCATTGCGCATCGCTCAGAGCGTCCCGGTACCATCGCGGCCATGGCGAACGGGGACGCAGGAGACGATCGCGAGAACCCGGAGCCAGCGGCCACCGTAGTGGAGTCTCCGGAGATTCTGACCACCTCCGACGGCGACCTCATCCCCGATGCCGGGCTCACCGCCGATCAGCGCCATACCGCCCTCGTCCCCATGCCCCGACAAGACGCGTCGGATCTCGACGATGGCGAGCTGACCGATCCCCGCCTGAGCGATGTCGACGAGTGGGGCCGCAGCGAGCGCATGCGGGCGATCTCCCGTCGGGTGTACGAGCCGCTTTACAAACACTGGTTTCGGGCGGAGTGGGAAGGCCTAGAGAAGATCCCCACCGAAGGCGGCGCCCTGTTGGTATCCAACCATGCCGCCGCCATCCCGAGCGATGCGCCGGTCATCATGCACGGGATCGAAACCGAGCTGAGACGTCCCGTGTACGGCCTCGCCGACCATCTCTTCAAGAGCCTTCCTGTGGTCGGGGTGATGTGGTCGCGGGTCGGTGGCGTCGTCGCCCATCCCGACAACGCCTACCGGCTCCTGCGTGAACAGAAACAACTCGTGTTGGTGTTCCCCGAGGGCAGCAAAGGTCCAGCCAAGCACTACAACCAGCGTTACCGACTGCGTCGTTTCGGGCGGGGCGGTTTCGTGGAGATCGCCATGCGCGCCGGGGTGCCGGTGATCCCGATCGCCGTGGTTGGAGCCGAGGAGTCGATGCCCATCGTCTACAAGAACAACTCAATCGCCAAGGCCCTCGGCATCCCGTACTTTCCCATCACCGCCAACCAGCTCGTGTTTGGCCCAGTGCTCGGCGCCGTGGCGTATTTCCCCGCCAAGATCAAACTTCGTGTGCTCGACCCCATCACCTTCGATGTGCCGCCGGACCAGGAGCGCTATTCCAAGAGCCGAATCATGGATGAGAGCGAACGCATCCGCGAAAAGATCCAGGAAGCGCTCTACGACATGCTTCGCGACCGCCGCTCGGTGTGGTTCGGGTAGGCGACGGCGCTCATGGGAAAACGTGTTCTCATCACCGGCCTCGCCACTTTCTGGGGCGGGCTCCTCGCGCAGGCGTTGGAGAAGGACCCCGCGGTCGACGTCATCGTGGGCCTCGATACCCGCGAACCCGATATCGCACTTGAGCGCACCGAGTATGTGCGCACCGACGAGAACTACTCGATCCTTTCCCGCATCGTTCGGGCCGCACGTATCGACACCATCGTCCACACGTTCCTCGTGGTCGACTCCACCCAGATGCGCCCGAAAACGATGCACGAGATCAACGTCATCGGCACGATGAACCTCTTCGCCGCCGCATCGACCTCGGGAAGCACCGTTCGTGACGTGGTCGTGAAGTCGTCGAGCTACGTGTACGGCTCGGCCATCGAAGATCCCGTCTGGTTCTCCGAAGACATGAGCCGCAACCATCCACCGCGGCGCGGTGTGGAACGCAGCCTCGACTCCGTGGAGGGCTACGTACGCGACTTCGCCATCGACAACCCCCACGTGAATGTCACCTTGCTCCGGTTCTCCAACGTGCTCGGCCCCGACATTGTCACACCCGTCTCCCGCGCCCTTGAACTCCCACTGGTGCCCAAGATTCTCGGCTACAACCCGCGCTTTCAGTTCGTGCACGAAGACGACGTCGTCCGTTCGATCTTGTTCGTGCTCGCCAACGAACTGCCCGGCATCTATAACGTGGCTGGCGACGGGCTCCTCCCCTGGACCGAGGTCGCCCGACTGGCGGGAAAACGCACCATTTCCCTCCCGCCGTTCGGTACATCTTATGCCGCGCAACCCCTCCGCATGCTCGGCCGGGAACTTCCCGATGAACTACTCGACCTCCTCCGCTATGGCCGAGGGATCGACAACCGCCGGCTCAAGAATGCGGGCTTCCGCTACCGGTATACGTCTGCGGGTGCCGTGAAAGCCTTTGTCGAAGCCCTCCGGCTGCGCTCGACCGTGGGGTCAAACGAGCCCACCTACCGGTATGCGTCTGACGTGGAACAGTTTTTCCGTCACTCCCCCTCCGTGGTGCGCGACTCGGAATAGGGGTTTGGAGTAGGAGCTCGGCGTCGGACCCATCCGCTCATGCCCGGCAACGTGCTCATCGGGCTGCCGTACACTTCGCCCATGCCTCTGGTAACCACCGATCTGCATGACGGCATCGCCGTCGTCACCCTCAACGACCCCGACCACCGCAATGCGCTGAACCCCGAGATGGTGGGCGATATCCAAGTGGCGTTCGAATGGCTCGAACGCGACGAGAGCGATTGTTCCGTCGTGGTTATCACCGGCGCGGCCCCGGCGTTTTGTGCCGGTGCCAATCTGGGCAACCTCGCCGCCGCCACCCAGAGTTCTTTACGGGAGATCTATGAGGGATTCCTTCGGGTCGGCCGCAGCCGGCTCCCCACCATCGCCGCGGTGAACGGTGCCGCCGTGGGGGCAGGGGTCAACCTCGCGCTGTGCTGCGACGTAATCCTCTGCGGCGAGTCGGCCAAAATCGACACTCGATTCCTCAAACTCGGCATCCACCCCGGTGGTGGTCACACCTGGCTCATGCGACGGCTCGTCGGCAGCCAAACCACCAAGGCGGCCGTGCTCTTCGGCGAGGTGTTCGACGGCAAGGAGGCCGAGCGAGTGGGATTCGCCTACAAGTGTCTCCCCGACGCCGATCTGCTCCCGTACGCCATGACCATGGCTGCTCGAGCCAGCGGTGTGGACGACGAACTCACCGAGCGCATCAAGGAGTCGATCGACCACGCCGAAGTGGTGGCCGATCATCAGCAGGCCGTCGCCAACGAGTTGGTGTCGCAGCTGTGGTCGATGGGGCTCCCCGGCTTTCGTGACCGGCTCGACGCCGCGCAAGCCGACATCGGGCTACAGCCGCCCCGCTGAACCGACGGTGAGCCGGGCACCGACGCAAGGTCTGATCAGTCGATCCAGGCCGAGAGCAATTCGTCGCGCCGCTCAGCCCATTCCTCGATGGTGATGGCGTAGCGGACGTGGTCCTCCCACTCACCGTTGATCTCCAGGTAACGCAGCGCCGTACCTTCATCGCGAAAGCCGAGTTTCTCCATCACCCGTCGACTATTGGTGTTGCGGGGGATGATCGAGATCTGCATGCGATGGAGCCGCAACTCGTCGAAGACGAATCGGGCCAGCACCGCCAGCCCTTCGGAGGTGTAGCTGTTACCGGCTTGTTTCTCGTCGATCCAGTATCCGACGTACGAGCTTTGGAACGGACCCCGTTGCACCGACGAGAGGTTGATCTCCCCGGCGAAGTCACCGTGGGCAAAGAGCCCGTAGCCGTAGCCGTTGCCGAGTTGGCGTTCGCGCTGGCGCGCCGAGCAGCGGACGGCGAACGCTTCGCGATCCTCCACCACATCAGGCTGCCCGGCCACGCGGAGTGGCTCCCATTTCGTGAGCCAATCGTGATTGCGGCGACGCACCTCCTGCCACGCCGGAAAGTCCGAGATGGTGAGAGGACGTAAAAGCACCCGGCGTCCGAAAAGCGTGCTCATGGGGCGAGCATTTCTTCGAGGGCAGCCAGGAGCAGCATCACATTGCGGGGACGGGCGGTATGGCCCATGCACCCGATGCGCCAGACCTTGCCGGCGAATTCGCCGATTCCCCCACCGATCTCGATCCCGTAACGAGCAAGTAGGGCTCGGCGAACACCGGCTTCGTCCATACCGATCGGCAAACGATCGAGCGGCACCCACACCGACGTGAGTTGCGGCAGTCGGTTGCCTTCCTTGGCAAACAGGGACAGGCCGAGGTCCTCGAGCCCACCTTGCAGCGCAGCGCCGCACGATTGGTGACGTTCCTGAACGGCGACGAGCCCTTCGGCCAGCACCGCGCCGAGCCCTGCGTGGAGGGCGAAGATCATGGAGATCGGGGCGGTGTGGTGGTAGGCCCGAGCACCGTCGCCACCCACATAGCGGGCGATCATGTTGAGATCGAGATACCACGACCGAGGCGTAGGAAGCAGTCGTTCCCGGGCCGCCGCACTCACGGATACCGGCGCCAGACCCGGCGGCACCCCAAGGCACTTTTGGGTACCGGAGTAGGCGAGGTCGATCCCCCACTCGTCGAGATGCACGGGTAGGCCCCCCAACGAGGTGACGCAGTCGAGCACAAGGAGGGGTGGCGGGCCGGCGGTCGCTTGGGCCAGGAGCAACGCCTGGAGTTCGTGCACATCGTTGCGCACACCGGTCGAGGTTTCGGCGTGCACCGCGGCGATCACCTTGGGTGACGGATGCGCCGAAGCAAGGGCCTCGACATCGATCGGAGACCCCCACTCGGCATCGACCCGCACCACCTTGGCGCCGCACCGACCGGCGACATCGACCATCCGTTCACCGAACACGCCATTCACACCGATCACCACCACATCGCCGGGTTCCACGACGTTCACGAACACCGCTTCCATGCCCGCCGATCCGGTGCCGCTCAACGGAAACGTGAGCGCGTTGGCGGTGTCGAACACGGTGCGAAGGCGGTCGTTGGTTTGATCGAGGAGCGCAATGAACTCCGGATCGAGGTGACCAAGCATCGGTCGACTCAGCGCCGCCATCACCTCGGGGTACGGGTTGCACGGGCCAGGGCCCATCAGGACACGGTCGGTGATCGGTGAGGCAGTCAGGCTCATGTCGGCCGCATCGTACCGATCCGGTTGGGGTCGCGCCCGGCGAGCACCCCGTGTCCGGCGTGCCGGGTGTTCCGCTCGCCGAGTGCGCTCACGCCAACATCGACAGCACAAGACCGTCGAGGATGTCGGCCTCACTCACCAAACACTCGTCGAATCCCAGTTTGCGCATGATGGTGACCAGCACACACATGCCGCCCACGATCACGTCGGCTCGCTCTTTCTCCAGCCCCGGGTTCCACAAACGGTCTTCAAGCGTTTCCGTGGCGAGCGTGCGGAACACATCTTCGGCCGCAGCCTTGGTGAGGCGGAAGTGGTGGATCTGGTCGCGGTCGTATTCGGCGAGCCCGATCTCGACCGCCGCCGCCGTGGTGACGGTGCCGGCCACGCCCACAAAGGTCCGGGCTTCGGCGGCCCCCTCCACCTCACGAATCACATCATCGACATGCAGTTCGGCAATCGACAACGCTTGGCTCAGTTCGGTGGCCGTCGGCGGGTCGGCGTGGAGGTACTTCTCGGTGAGACGCACACAGCCCATGTCGCAAGAGATTCCCCCTTCAAGGGTGGTGCTCCCGAATGCAAACTCGGTGGACCCACCGCCGATGTCAACCACGAGGAACGGGCCCAGCGCAGGGTCGAGGTCGCTGGTGGCACCGAGGAACGACATCGCCGCTTCTTCATTGCCCGAGAGCAGTTCGGGCGGCACCCCGAAAATTGCGGTGGCGGGGCCGAAGAAGTCGTCTCGGTTGGCGGCATCGCGGGCGGCTGATGTGGCAGTGATGCGCACTCGCATTGGGCCGTGCCGATCGATCACCGACTTGTATTCCGCCAACACGTCGAGTGTTCGGGCGATCGCCTCTGGGGCAAGACGTCCACTGCCGTCGGTGCCGCGCCCGAGGCGAGTGACCCGCATCAGCCGTTCCACCGTGATCAGCCGATTCGTTCCCGGTTCGAGGTAGCCGATCAGCAGGCGGGTGGAGTTCGTGCCGCAGTCGATGGCGGCGACAAGCGTCGACCCCGGCGAATCGCTGGCGGCGGGATCGTTGGCAGGGTCGTTGGCGGTATCGGAGTCGGACTCGGGTTGGAGTTCGGGGTTCTGGTTCGTCATGGCGGAAAGGGGGCCTCGGGTATGGCCGGGTTATCTTGCCCCAAACCGTCGAGTTCTTGCTGTACCCAACGACCCACAGGATCATCGCCTCCGGCCAGAAACCAGGCGTAGTGGGCATGCAAGCACTTGACCCCGATCCGGGTGCCGGCCACGCCGCCCGACGGTCGAGGTCCGGCGTGTTCGGGACTGATGAGATCGTTGCGTTCCTGGGCGTAACGACGATGAGCATGAGCCACGGCGTCTTCCGGGACCTCGGCGTTCGCTCGGCGGATTCCCCCGGTTGATTCGAGTTGGCTCACCCTTCGGAGAAGGTCGGGGTCCACCAGCCACCATCGGGTGGGCATTGGTGTTCCGTCGTCGAGGAACGGGGCGTTGCTGATCACCATCGGTGCAGCGGTGCGCCGGTCACGCACCACCACCGCGAAGTCGCCCTGGGGGGAACGGCCAAGCAGTTCCGCGACGGCGGCGTAGTCGGCGGGGTCAACCACGGCGGCGCTGGCGCACCAGCCGAACCACGATCAGTGCGGCAAAGGCCAGCCCGAGGATCGGCAGCGCTCGTTTCACCACCGACGACCCGGCAGCGTCGAGCAGGTCGACGGCTTCGGCTGGGCGGGCGTCGATCGTTCGGACGGAGGGTTCGACCGGAGATTGCGAGTCGATGTCATCGTGATCAACCGGGGTGGCGGTGGCAGATGCGTCGACGGATGCCACCGATGCCGGCTCCTCAACCTGCTCGTCAACCTGCTCGTCAACCGAGGCCGGGGCATCCGATACGACAGGTGAAACCGGGCGGGCGCTCAGCACCATCGTTTCGAGGTTGTTGACGAACTGGTCGAGCAGCTTTTTGCTCACATCGCCAAGCACCCCCCGCCCAAACTGCGCCACTTTCCCCGTGAGCGAAAGGTCGGTGACGACACGAACGTGGGTGGAGGTGGGACCGGCCTCCGTGAGTGATGCGGTGATGATGGCGTTGGCGTTGCCTTGGCCTCGAGTATCGCGACCCGAGGCCGACAGGATCGCCACGTAGGTGTCGTCGTCCTTCGAGGTGAACCGGGCCGCCCCCTTGTACTGCGCCGTGATCGGCCCCACTTTCACCTTCACGACGCCGCGGTATTCCTGTTGCCCGTCGGCGTCGGTGACGACTTCTTGCAATTGGGCGCCGGGAAGGCACGGCGCGATTCCCTCCACGTCGGTGAGCACGGCCCACGCCTCGACAATCGGTACCTGCACCTCGAACTCGTTGCTCAGCTCCATGACGCCAGGTCCTCCCTTGTATCGATATCCCCCGGGTTGCCGGGGCACGGTATCTCCGTCACGAGTTCCTCACGCAACCGCATGAGCGACCGGGCGCCCTCGTCGCCGTCGGTTGGCAATAGCCCCCACACCTCCGCCGACAGCCATACCGGATTGCGTCGCCGCCCGGCGTAGGTGGCCACCGCGATCGGCGTCGCACCGTGGGCAGCAACGGCGCGCCATGCCGCCGGAAGTATCCCGGGTTGGTCGCCCAACCCCACCACGACGGCATCGTGACCCGCCGTGCGACAGTGACCGATAGCCACCGCCAGGGAGTTGGCCATTCCCCGTTTCCAGTTCGCATTCACCAGCAAGGTGATCTGCTCGACTGGAAGCAGATCCTCTACGGCGATCGCCCCGGTGACCACGACGACCTCATCGATCCCATCTCCGAGTGCCGCCACCGCGGCATCGACGGCGAGCCGCACCATGGCCGTCCCGCCGATCAGCGCTCGGAGCTTGTGGTCCGCCGGATCCAAGCTCAGCGCGCCTTGCGGCGACGGGTCGTTCGACGGCCCACGCCGAAAGCGACTCCCCTCCCCCGCCGCCAAGATCACCGCTGCCGTGCTCACCCCACGACCCTACGCTCGCCAGTGCCGCCGGCCCGCCCCGGAAGGTCGCCAGTACTGCCCAGGTTTCAGCCCCCTCACCGTTGATCGCCGTCGACCGTGAACCGTTCGATGCTCAGTCAGAACCTCTCAACGTTCCCGTGAGAATCGAGCCCACGACCACCGCCTTCGTACGCACGACGACGCCGCGGCTGATGCAAACACGCACATCTGAATCTTGCGTCGCGACCCGTTCCCTTCGTAGTCGGCAGCGAGTGGGTCTCGGACCGCCGGGAGGTCGCGTAGTAGGAAGTCGGTGAGCGATGGCTCGCCATCGGTCACCACTCCGCAGGAAAGAGCGAATCAAGGCGATCGAAAAGCTGCTCGGTGAAACGAACGGTGGGTTCAGTCAGGAGAGCGACGCTCGGCACCAAGCCGAAACGCTGTTGCCTGGACCTCCGCGCGAAACTCCGGGGCTGAGTTGGTCCAGATCCCGCACACTCACATCGTTCACCGCGTGGGCCCGTTCCTCGGGCGACATCCGCTCCAGTTCTGCTGCGGTGATCAACGAATCAGCCATGCGAGGACGGTAGCGGCGTTGCGATATGTCGTCTGATCACGAGGGCGGAAGCGGTCCCTGGGACTCAGCAACGACCTAGAGCGGAGGCGGTCGGTCGACGGTCACCGGACCTCATGGAGAACCGAGTCGTCGATCGCCACACCGTGCGCCTCGGCGATCGGGCGAATGGCCTGAACCGGCATGTGCATCTGTATCGGCACCACGGCGCCAATGAACGGCACCCATTCCTCCACCGGCTCGCCCCGTCGTGTCGCTCCGGTGCGCATCGCCAGCATCAACGTGCCGTAATGGTCAACAACGATCAGTTGAGCAATCACCGACCACGGCACGAGTCGGCGACGGATGAAAGGACCCGAGATTTCCACGCCCTCACGATCGATTCGACGCCCCCCTTGGAACGGCGTACTCGCTCCACCGCCAGGAAGGAGACAACGGTGACCATGGTACCGAACGCAATTGTCCCGGTCAGGACGTTCCTGGTGGACGGCCGGCGCAGGACGGTCGTTCTTTTCTGCACACTGGTTGTCGGTGCCGAACTGCCAGCGGTCCAAACTTCCAGTGGTTCAAACTGCCAGCGGTCCAAACTGCCAGCGGTCCAAACCGCCAGCGGTCCAAACTCCGAGTGGCGAACGGGATTTTCCGAGGGTTTCAGGTGCCTGGTGGGTGGCTTGTTGGTGTGCCTGGTGGTTTGCCTCGGGGTGGTCGGGGGTGGGGGCCGCGTGGGGGTTCGGGTGGGAGGGGTCCGGCGTGTTGGTTGGTGTTTCGGGGGCGGTCGGGCCGGCGGGTGGGTTGGGGGTGGTGGGTGCGGTTGCGGCGGGTGAGGAGGCGGGTGGTGAGGTGGCGTTGGGTGATGATGCGGTGGCCGACGTTTTGGTGGGGGGTGTTGCGCGAGACGGTCCAGCCGTTGTGGGTGTCGTACCAGAGGTTCCAGCCGTGGTGGACGAGGATGTGGTGGTGGGTGCAGAGGTGGGCGCCGTTGTCGATGTTGGTTTCGCCGACGGGTTGCCAGGGGGTGAGGTGGTG
>JANOSD010000134.1:0-43974 GCA_031415655.1 Actinomycetes bacterium | reverse complement strand
GTCATCGGCAAGGCAATCCTCGATCTGATCGCGCTGTTCGCGCGAAAGGGCCTTCTTGGCTGGCATGCTGTGGTCTCCATCGGTCGGTCGTTGCGGGCTGTAGGCCAGCCATCATGGCTGGCACCGTGCACCGACCGGTGGAACCCGCCCACCTGCAAGAGCCCCACCCCCCAACAGCCCAATCGCTACTCCGAATATCGCATCACCGTGTCGTTCCATAACACGACAACGCCAAGCGTTTAAACGTTGTCGGACAGGCCGCAGATTCGATGCCTCAGGTCGAGGTCCAACACCGGCTCCGGGCCAGCCCTGACAGCTGGCACCGTGCACTTACGCCGGAACGCTCCTCACTACCGAAGACTCCGCACAGTTCGCTCGGTTCCGTTGAGTCGGTCTCCGTGACCCGAGCGACCCGGTGAAACTCGCCTTCCATACGACCAACTCAGTGACCCAAACCTGCGGACACGCCGGGTCGCGTAACACAGTCAATATCGAGTAGCGATAGACTTACCGATACCGAACAGGAACTGAATCGCGCCGATCACTCTATTAGGTCACGAGCGCGTATGCAACAAATCCAATTGATCCCACGACGCAGGCGATGCCAAAGAGAAACATTGGCAGAGCAGGGAGATTCGATGCGGGATCGGCACCCAATTGTCTGGAGCGCAGAATCGCGATGGCCGCCCACCCCATTAGAAGCACGCTGAATGTTATCTCAAATATGGTCACTAGCAGTACAATCCCACGATCATTTCCTCGTACAACGCTGCGACATCTACACCAAATGCTGACACCGATTCAACGAGAGAAGTGATCTGATTCGCCCCGTAGGGAAGGCGTCGTGCGGCTTGACCGAGGCCAAAAGGAAGTATCATCGATAGCAAAGCGAAGACCGTGGCTCCTCCACAGTTCGGGGTGCTCGGGCCTGAGCAGGAGTGGTAGAAGGTCTCAAGGGCACCAACACCGCTGGCGAGAGCGAAGTAGCTTCCCCCAGCTGCCGCGCCCCAAACATTGAAACCAATCCCAACGACACGCCCGATCCCTGCCTCTTTAGTAGACAAGTCGAACCTGCCGCCGACCCCCAGACCTTCGGTGATCTCTTCAGAGTTCCCAAATGTAACGGACTCAAGCACCCCGCCGGCAAAATCAGCAACTTGTTGAGCTCCCTCTGCATGTTGTTCGACAATGCTGTCGCAGCCTCCACCGATGTCGATGCAGAAGTCTGTTCCAGGGAGACCGATCATTCCGCTCGGGTCCGTGGCGTTGAGTGGGTTGCCGCCGGTGTATCCGTATGCTTCGCGGGTGCTAGCGACCATCGGGTCGCGGCTTAGGAATTGGCCGGTGGTGGGGTCGTAGACGCGGGCTCGGAGGTAGATGAAACCGGTTTCGGTGTCGAAGTACTCGCCTGCGTATCGCATGTTGGTGATGGTGGGCGTGCCGGTCGTGGCGGTGACGTTGCCGTAGGGGTCGTAGGCGTAGCTGGCGACGCTGTTGCCGCTGGTGTCTGTGACGAGGCGGGTGGATCCCAATTGGTCGTGGTGCAGGTACCGGGTTGCGGTGGTGGTGCCGTTGTCGTCGATCTGGCCGACGGGCAGACCGCCGGGCCCGTAGAGGTAGAACGTTGTTTCTGCACCACCGGCGGACTTCGGGCGGGTTTCTTTGAGGAGTAGCGGAAGACCGCCGTTGCTGGACCACGTGAATCGGGTCAGTCCGGTCAGGCCGCCGGTCGGTGTAGGTGAGGCTTTCGACTTTCTGATCCCATTGGCGTCGTAGGCGTACGTCCAGGTTTGTGCGGCTGGGCGTGTGTAGTAGCCGTTGATGTCCACGATCACGTCCGTGGCGGCGTTGGCGACCATGATCTTGATTGAACCGTTCACATCGGTTTTCACGATCGCCGAGTTGGCAATCGATGTTCCAGTTTGGAAGTTCAGGTTTGACGTGGCCGGCGTCGGAATATCTGCTGGGTAGGCAATGAGTAGCCCGCTTCCCGAAGGCGACGCAACGGTCAACGTGACCGATACCGCCGCGATCCCCGACGCCGGAACCCCACCAAATCCTGCCAGGTTCACCTGGCGAACCGTACCGGCAGCCAACGGCCCGCACGACGGGGTGCATCCCCCGTTCACGCCAGGCGTTCGCGTGTCGTAGGCCCGCTGTGGTGCTGCCAACGGGATCAGCACATTGGCGGCTTGATTGTCGGTCGTTCCCGACCAGCCAAACACATCGACGATCACGTCAACAGGCAGCGAGGACCCGTTCTTGATGGTGATCTTTCCGGTATAACCACCGGCGGTGGCGACCTTGATCATCGACAGCTCCGCCAACGGCTGATTTGCGGCGAAGTTCAGGTTCGATGTTCCCGGCCAAGTGGTGCCAGCCGGGTAGACCGCCAACCAGCCTGACGCTGGGTTGTTGACCACGGTGAGGTTGGCGGCGATCGACCCCACACAACGATTCGGATCGGCCGTGCACTCCGCAGCGGTAGGTAGCCCCGGCCGTCCTACCACGGGGACGTCCAAGGTGCCGCCGGCGTCGATCTTCAGTACGGGCACACCGGTGTTGTCTGGGGCGGGGCGGGTGTCGGCGATACGCGACGGGGAAATGGGATTGAACGTCGCCCCCGACGTGCCTGCACTGGTGGCGTAGTACCCCTGCACGTCAATCGTCAGGTCCGCTTGCGCATTGCCGTTGTAGACCTTCACCTTGCCGTCGGTCCCCGGCTTCACCACCACCAGGTTGGCGATTGGGTTGGTGGCCACGTAGTTGACATTGGACGTAAGGGGGTTCGGTGCCGACGAGGTCGCCGGGTAAAGCGTGAAGAATCCGCTTGCCGTTCCGTTTGAGGCAGTGACGTTCAATACGACCGCAGATACGTTCGCCGCCGGGATGCCGCCAGAGCCGAGCACCGTCACCGACGTCGTCGAATTGACTCCCAGTTTCGCCTGCGGCAGGCCCGTTCCGTCGGCGGTGTTGACGATCCGTGCAGGGTTCAGTGCGGTGTACTCACCGTTGTTGCCGCTCGCTGTTCCCGGGAACGTGGCGGTTGTCATCCTGTTGGCCAGATCGAACCCATAGGTGGTAGCGGTGACACCCGGTGGAGTCTTCGATGTTCGATTGCCGCGCCCGTCATACCCGTAACGTGTCGCGTCGGCCGGCACGTTCGCCGGCAACTGGCAGTTCGGGCCCACCGCTGTAGCCGATGGGGTTGTGGGTGTGGAGTAGCAAAGCTGGTTGGCAGGGTCGAAGGCCTGTTTTGTGCCGCCAAGCTGTTTGGACAGGTTTTCTGCCCCGTCGTAGGTGTAGGTGCTTGCACCGGCGCCGGTGACCCGCCCGTAGTCGTCGTACGGGTACGTCTCCGACGCTGGGCCAGCCAACCCTGCTGGGGTTTTGGTGGTGCTGCTGAGCCGATCGGCGTTCGACCGGGCGTAGGTGAGGTTGCCTAACACGGTGGCACCCTTCTTGAACGCAACGCCCATCAACCGGTCGGCGTTGTCGAACGTGAACGTGTCCTCGTTTGTGGTCGCTGACGGAAACGTGATCTTTTCGAGATTGCCATTGTCATCGGGTACGAAGTTGTAGGTTTGGCCCTGCCAATCGGCGAGGGAGGTGAATTGGCCGGCGTTGTCGTAGGAACGGGTCACGACCTTCCCGGGACCGTACGAGACGGTCTTGACGTTGGACGACAAGTCGTAGGTGTAGCTGACCGTGTCGCCGTTCTCGTCAACTGACGAACGCAAGCGGCCCATCGTGTCCCACGCCCACGACGGGGTCGTCGAGTTCACCTGAAGACTGGTGCGTCGACCGCTGGTGTCGTACAAAATGTTCGTCACGTCGGGGGTACCATCGGAGTAATCGACCGATTTCAACTGGCTGGCCGTGTCGTACCCGTAGCTGATACACGCCACCTTGGGTGTCGCCGCGCAGTTGCCGCCCGGCTCCTGCCGGGTCTTGACTGTCCCATCCACATCGTAGGAAACCGTAGCGATCCGGCCGTTCGGATCCGTCGTAGTTTTTGGTCGCCCCATAGCGTCGTAGCTGTACGAGGTGACCTTGCTTGCAGCATCAATCTGCTGGAACACCATGCCGTCGATCCGGTACGTCGTCTGCGTTTCGACCACGGGGTTTGTGCCCACCTGCCGGCGCGACTTGATGGGTCGGTTGGCGGGATCGACGACCGTCAAACTCTTCTTGAGGTCCGCGTCCACCACCGAGAAGGAATTGCCGTTGGGATCGAATGCGCGAACGGTTGCATGCGCCAACGGATCGACGGTCGAGGTCACCCGCCCGAACCCGTCAGTGACAAACGTGGTACGGAAATTGGCGGGCGTAGCGCCGGCCTTGTTTCCCTTGGGTGACACGGTGTTTTGGATGCGTCCGACGTTGTCATACACGAACGTCGTTTTCTTCCCTAGCGGGTTCGTCACCGACTGCGGGTAACCGTAAGCATCGAAGATCATTGCGGTGACAAACCCACGCTCATCCTGCGACGATGCCGGCTCACCGGGCCTGCCGGCCACACCGTAATTGATCGTCGTCTGGGCCCGTTGGGCGACAGGAACGCCAGCGCAGTCAAGCGTCGCCGGGGCCGTTGGCGCGGTGTTCGCAACGGGACGACACACCGTCTGCATGTTGCCGGCCGCATCGTAGGTGGCGGTGGTCACCACCCCTGCAGGGTCCGTTACCCGAGTCGGTTGTCCCTGGGGGGTGTAGTTGGCGAAGGTGACAGTTCGGTTGGCCTGCACATCTTTTGTCGTGAGCATGCGACCCGCAGCGTCGTAGGTGGACTCCATTTCCAACCGGTTCAATGTGCCCGATGCGCCATCGTTCCACACCTTCGTCGTCCTGCCGGTGATCGGTTCATACTCGAACCGTTTGACCATCCCCAACAGCGAGTCGTTCGTACCCATCAGATATTGAACCTTGGTTCGCCGGCCAGCGGTGTACGTATCGATCCGGGCCCGGGCCTCGGGTGCACCAAATGCTTCCGTGATCTTTGTTCGACCCAACACACTGCCGTAGTCATACTCGAACTTCGTGACCAAGTCGGCAGGGTCCACTCGCCGGTCGGTCTGCGTCGCCACGCGGCCTTGGGCGTCGTAGGTGTTCTCGACGTCGTGCACCGTGTTCTCCACCGCAGGGTTGTACCCATACCCGGCCACTTCGTTCGGGGCGCGAATCGCTCGGATGAGCCCGCTCGACGGCGTCGTATAGAAGAACTTCGTAGTCGCACCACTGAGATCCTGCACCGATTCAAGGTTCCCTGCGTTGTATCCGTAGTTGACGGACCGCCCCGCCGGATCCATCACCTTTGTGACCATTCCATTCGTGAGCGTGATGGCAAGCGCTCGGCCACCGGACGCTGCGTCTTCGGTGAGCGTCGCATACTGGAGGGAACTAACGACTGTGTCGTAGCCGGTGAGTGTCGTGGTGTAACCGTTTGGGTCCTCAAACCGAACATAACTGCCCGTTACGAACAACGTCTTGTGGCCGCTCGGCATCGCGTAGGTAAGGTCGCCCGCACCGTCGCGCGACAACGTGGAGTGCGTCCACGGCTTCATCGGCAGGAACTGGCCGGGCACGCCGGGCCGCTCAACAAAATCGGTCACCGCTCCGGTTTGATCAACAACACGAGTCAAACCCGGCGCCGGGGTGTTTAACAGAACACGCGTATCAAGGTTCGAAACCCAACCAGGCCCAAACCGTCCGACGACCCCAGGCCCTCCGAGGTCCTGAGCGTTCACCGAAGCGTAGGTTCGCGACACCATCAACGGCACGCCGCTACGGCCACCCAACGACACATCCGTGTACGACTCCCGAAACACACCCCACTGGGTGTTCACCGGGTCGGCGGCGTCAGCCTGCCCCTCGTTACACGAACACGCCTCCTCCCTCGCAGTCGGCGGGCACGACTGCCCGCCCGCAACGTTGATGGTCACATCGCCACTCACAGAGTCATTCGGGTGACCGGGGTTCCACGCGACAACCACCAAATGCACGCCAGCAGGCACCCAACTGTGGTCAGGACCGCTGCCAATCGGAAAAGGTCCGCCGGGGCCCCCATACGGCGCACCACCACCGAGACGCGGGTTAAAGGATGGCCAGTTTGGGTTCGAATAGCCGGGGTACGGGCTCACGGGGCTGTGCAGTTCAACCCAAAATGACCCGTATTGATTGAGGGTTGTCGGTTGAGACACGGTATTGCCCGAACCCGAAATCTCCGCCCCGGCAGCAGTGTAAATCAACGCGTACGCCCACTTGTTTGTATCACTCAGCGAAAACGTCATCGTTGCACCCGAACACGCAAATGCCGCGCCTTGCGGTGTTGACGACCCCACGACCACCGGGCCAGCGGGAGGATCCGCCCACGCCGAAGGAGCCGAAACGACCTCCCGAACCAGATCAACGCCCGCTACCAGACCCCCCCCCACAAGCGCAACTACCAGAACAACAACCGTCCCCACTCTACCGAACCTTTTCAGCACACCCATCTCCTCAGTCCTCAATCCTCAATGGGAACACAACATAGTCAAGACGACGCTGCTCAGCTTGAACAGACCCTCAAGCACATCCGAAACGTAACACACCGTGTCAAGACCATCAACACCGCCGCAGCAAGAAGCACCTCAAGGCGTCGAACCCAAACACGACCACCATGGCCGGCGAGAACGCCGAAGACGCCCAGCACAACTACTCGAAAACGAACGCCCAATGCCCAAAGGGCGCCCGCACAAGACCTCACCGCGGGCGCTATCACCCTCGCCAACCCCGTACACCTCCGGACCTACCGCCGCCCGCCCCACCCGCATAAGCCGAGAGGAAGCTCGCCTTCGTCCTCCTACACGAAGGAACACACCACCCCCAGGCCTTCGCCACATCAGCCTCGAACGGCCACCCCGATCCCACAGACGACCACCCCCGATTCCACAGACGACCAGCACGCACCGCCGCAGCTCCACCCCTCGCTCAATAAAGTAGGAAAACTCCCCCGCCATGCCCGCTCAGCCAAAGCGAACCGAACTGTGGTGGCGACGATGGCGGCAGTCTCCAGGTCCGGGTTCGCGCCGGCCGTTCCAGCACCCCCAGTGCCGCCAACTACAAGATCACCCGCACCGGTAACTTCTGAGCGGTCGGCTGCAACCCGTCAGCAGTGGATCGTGTTCACTTCTACGTCCGGCTGCGCACGGGCATGGATGGTACGGATGAACCGGTCGAAGCTCCTGCTTCGTTAGATCGTGCACCAACTCAGGTCACCGATGCCGATGTGCTGTCCACCCACGAGGTTCGTGCCGGAGTTGTTCTGTCCGCGCTGTTGCCGAACGGTTATCGAGGTAACCGGCACGAGAACACAGATGCGGAGATTGGCGGACCCGTTGGTTGCGAAGAAACCGCCGGTGTCGATCGGGGGGGTCCCGGGGTCAGCAACTTGGCAGTCGGGCACGGCCCCGGGTCCAATGCCACGCCACTCGGTTGCAGCGACCCCGACGTTGCCGGCTCCGAGGCCGGTCACGGCCAACCCGGAACCCTGGAAAAGGGTGTCATAGGAGAAGGCACTGGTCGACACTCCCGAGATAGTGACCCGGTCGCGATAGTTGCCCGAACCGGGGGTGGCGAACGATGCGTCGACATCGAGCACCGAAAACCGGAGATCGCGCACGGGCGTATCGAACGCAATGGTGGTATCGACGAAACGGTTGTTGTCCGTCCCGACCGTTCCTTGGCCCATGCGGATCCTCAGCCAACTATTCGGCGTGGGTGTGAGGTGCCACAGCTGCTCGGTGTTGCCACCACACCCCCCGCCCGACGTTCCACGGATGCGCCAAGACCCGCCAGCGAGGCTGGTCTGCGAGAAGGTATCGGAGCGTGTCGTGGTCACCTGGACACCACCCACCGTCGCTGGTGCCAGGGCTTGAAGGTGTCCGGCGCCGGGCGCATTGACGGGAGCCAACGCCGCCTGTGCCGCGTACACGGTGGACCACGCGAAGGTGGTGGTGCCGGTGGTACACGGGCTGCTCCCACACGCGCTGGCGGCGTCCAGCGTCAGAATCGACGGTGTGGCCCAGAGCCCCCCCGCCACGGCGCTACCGATTGCGGCGCCGTGGAGCAGACCCCGCCGACTCAGATTCGCGTCTGGGCTGGTCTCAAACTCGGGTGTATCCACTGAATCGCTCTTTTCTGCTCGGCACCAACGGGAGACGGCAAGCGTAGCTCAACCTCCGTGGGACCCGGGTACGCGCAGCAGCAAGGCAATCCTGATCGTCAGGATCGGCGAGTGGTACATCGGCGCACCGACGAAGCGGCTCGGCGGCCGGGCTCGCGCGGCCGGGGAGATAGGGTGCGCGACCATGACCTCCACCGCCGTTGGCGTCACCTTCGCCAGCCTCATGAACCTCGGACTCGACGCCGCCCAAACCACGGCCCGGTGGGCCGAAGAGCTCGGCTTCGGGTCCTTCTGGACAGCGGAAACCACCGGCCCCGAAGCGTTCGCCACGTTGGCATCGGCCGCCCACGCCGCCCCATCGGTCGACCTTGGCACTGGTGTCCTTGCCCTTCAGCTCCGCACCCCGATGCTGGCGGCCATGGGCGCCGCCACCTTGCAGGCCATCCGGCCAGAACAAGACATCCTGCTCGGCGTCGGGATCTCGTCGCCGGTGGTCACCGGTCAATGGCATGGCGCCCCCTACGGCGATCGGCCGCTCGCCCGTACCCGCGAATATCTCACGCTGGTACGTGATTGCCTGTCGGGTGATGCCGTCAGCTTCACGGGGGACTATTGGTCGTGCTCCCGCTTTCGTCTGGGAATCAAACTCGGTGATCGACGCCCAAAACTGGTGCTCGGTGCGCTCAACGAGGGCATGCTTCGGCTCGCCGGCGAGGTGGCCGACGGCGTACTGCTCAACTACCTCCCGGCATCGCACGTGCCTTGGTCGATCGAACGAGTTCGAGAAGGCGAGGCCAAACGAACCGACGGCAAAACCTGCACGATCTACGCCTACGTGCATGCGGGCATCTGTGCACGAGCCGATGGGATCGACTACGCCCGGCGCGACCTCTTCTCCTACGCCGTGGTCGACTCCTACGCCAAAAACTTCGAACGGGCCGGGTTCGGCCCCGAGGTGGAGGCAATCCGCGCACACCATGCCGCCAAGGAACGTGATGAAGCACTCGCCGCCGTGTCCGATCGATTCGTCGATGCGATTGATGTCATGACCGACGCCGCCGGCGTGGCCGCAACGATCACCGCCTACCGAGCGGCTGGTGTGGATGTGCCGGTACTGATGCCGCTCCCCTGGGGAACCGACCGTCTCGCCGTCGTTCGTGCCACGATGGAAGCGGCATCGGGCCACTAGGACCTCGCACCCGTCCCACCGAGAAAGGACCAGACGTGACCGACGTATCGAGCGCCGTCAGCGGAAAGATCGTGGCGATCACCGGCGCCGCGAGCGGCATCGGGCAGGCTCTCGCCGAATGTTTCGCCGCCCATGGCGTTGCGGGCCTGGCCCTGACCGACATCAACGGACCGGGGGCCGAGAACGTCGCCGCGATCCTTCGTGAGCGCCACGAGCTGCCCGTGTTCGCCATGGCCACCGACGTCAGTCGGGAAGCCGAGGTGATCGCGTTCATCGACGAGGCCGAGGCCGCCATTGGTCCCCTCGATCTCTATTGCGGCAACGCCGGCATCTTTGTCTTTGGTGGCCCAGAAACCAGCAACACCGACTGGGATCGCATCATGGGCATCAACGTGATGGCCCACATCTACGCCTCCCGAGTGCTCGTCCCCCGAATGATCGCTCGGGGCGGCGGCACCTTCATGCTCACGGTGTCCGCCGCCGGAATGCTCACCCAAATCGGGTCGGCCCCGTATTCGGTCACCAAGGCGGCGGCACTCTCGTTCGCCGAATGGCTGAGCATCACCTACGGCGACCGTGGGCTCACGGTGCACGCCCTTTGCCCCCAAGCCGTGGCCACGGCAATGACGGCCGGGATCGACGGCGGGGGTGTGGCCGGTGTCGATGGCATGTTGTCGGCCGAAGACGTCGCGGCCGCCGCGCTCGCGGGTCTGGCTACGGGCGCATTGCGTATCCTCCCCCATCCCGAGGTAGCCGAGTACGGACGGCGCCGCGCCGACGACAATGAACGATGGCTTCGGGGCATGCGCCGGCTCCAAGGCATGTTCGCCGACTTCGTGCTCCCTGTTCCCCCTGTCCCGCCCGTCCCCCCTGTCCCCGACGCCTGACCTTTCACCATGCCCGACCAACCGTTGTTCGAGCCCCGTCGCGTCCCTCCCGTTCGGCGTCGACGTCCGGCCAACGCCGAGCCCACGGGCCGGGCCTGGACCGACGCCTCCCTCGCTGAGCTTGGGCTCGCGGAAGGCGACGTCGTTCGGTTTCGTCGGTCCACCGATAGCAGCTGGAAACAAGCCACCGTCGAACGGCGCGAGAAGGACGGCAGCCTCGGCCTACGGGACGCCAAGGGCGCGGCGCGAGCGGTACCCATCGATCAGGTGCAGGTGCGACGTCGGGGACCGAAAGGCGGCATGCGTTGGGTCGGCTTGGCCGACCAGGCAACGGCCGACGAACAACTTCGCCTGCTCTGAATGCACCCCTCACCACGTCAACATCCTGTGCTCCTCACCCGCCGAACCTCCCGCTTGAGGGGCTGCTCGATTGCCCGTCCCTCGCAATCCGCTCGCCACAGCCGCTCGGGCATAGGACAATCCGCTCGCCACAGCCGCTCGGGCTTGGGCAATCCGCTCGCCCCGGCCCCTCGGGCCCCTCGGGCCTCTGAATGACGGTCCGACGACCTCAGTGAGCAAGCCACGAACCAGCAAAACCGAGCCTGATCCCACCCGGCAGGTCTACGAGACTCGAGCGGTTGAGTGGCGCGACTGTCGCCAGCGCACCCGGACGGCCGAGGTCGACCACCTCGTCCAGCGAGTCGCCGGGAGCGAGGCCCCGATCGCCGACCTCGGGTGCGGACCCGGTTGGTACGCGGCGCAAATCGCGGCGGCGGGCATGGCCACGGTTGGGATCGACAACGCGCGCGCGATGCTGGATCTCGCCGCCACGGCAGCCCCCACGGCGCAGTTGGTCCAGGCCGACCTCCGCCACCTTCCGTTCCAGACGGCGAGCCTCGGCGGCGCCCTGGCGTCGAACAGCTACGTACATCTCCAACGCTCGGCGATCCCGTTGGCGCTCCACGATCTGCATAGGTGCCTTCGGGCCGGCGCGCCCGTCTACCTGCACCTCTTTCCGGGAGACCAGGAATACCAGATGTTTCCCCACGACGACTTTCCCGGTCGGCACTTCTCGGCTTGGCCGCTGCCGCTACTTGACGCCGTCCTCGTGGGAGCCGGCTTCACGATCGACTCGCTTGCCGAGCACCCTCCGACTCCCACCGTCTCGGGATCGGACGGACTTCACGCCCACGTTCATCGGGCCCACACACTGGCCGACACGGTCGGTCCGGGAATGCGGCTCCTCGTGGTCGGCCTCAATCCAAGCGTGTACTCCGCAGATGTAAGCGTCGGCTTCGGCCGGCCCGGCAACCGCTTCTGGCCCGCAGCCCATGAGGCCGGGCTCGTCACCAAGACCCACGATCCACGCCATGCCTTGACGCACGACCACATCGGGATGACCGACCTCGTGAAACGCGCCACCCGGAAAGCCGACGAGCTCACGACGGCCGACTATCGAGCGGGATTCGATCGGCTGGAACTCTTGGCGGGGTGGCTGCAGCCCCAGGCCCTCTGTTTCGTGGGCCTTGCCGGTTGGCGCGCCGCCGTCGATCGCAAGGCCGTAGCCGGCAAACAAGGTCGGTCCATCGGGGGTCGTCCCGTCTACGTCATGCCGTCCACCAGTGGGCTCAATGCTCACAGCTCCCTGGCTGATCTCACCGACCACCTTCGCCACGCCGCCGCCCTCGGCTGACGGTTACGGTGCCGCCATGCGCGTCCGCCTCGAACCCCACGACGAATACCTTCACGAACTCGGTCCCGAGCCCACGTTCAACGAAAGCATGTACTTCAACGTCTACGACCCCGCCGCGAACGTGGGAGGGTTCTTTCGACTCGGCAACCGGGCCAACGAAGGAACGGGCGAGATGACGGTGTGCCTTTACCTCCCCGACGGGCGGGTGGCATTCATGTTCAAACGCCCCGAGGTCACCACCAACGATGCGTTCGACGCCGCCGGTATGCGATTCGACGTCGTTGATCCATTCGAGCACCTGACCGTCGCCTACGACGGAAAGGTGGTCCTCCTCGACAACCCGCTCGACATGGCCGATCCTCGAGCAGCCTTCACCAACAACCCCTATGCCGAGTGTTCGGTCCGGCTGGACTATCGCCGGGTCAGCGCCATGTTCGGAGGCGAACCCGACGAGCCCCATGAGAAGCCCGGTGAAGAGTTCGCCAAGGGCCACTACGAACAGCTCGTCTCCGCCACCGGCACCATCGAGGTCGACGGGGTGTCGTACGACATCAACGGCTTCGGCCTCCGCGATCACTCTTGGGGGCCCCGCACCTGGCAGGCGCCGTGGTACTACCGCTGGCTCACCGCCAATTTCGGAACCGACTTCGGATTCATGGGCTCCCGTATCGCCCGCAAGGACGGCGACGGCACCCGCGGCGGTTTCGTGTGGGAGGACGGGAAGATTCACCTCTGCGACGACCTTCGCATCAGTACCGATTGGGACGAATCCGGTCAATACCAGACCGCCATCAGCGCCACGCTCTGCGCACCCGGCGACGCCGCCTCACCCGAGCGCCGGACCTGGCAGGTCGCCGGCCGGGCCATGAACCTCATTCCGTTACGCAACCGGCGCGATGGCAGGATCACCCGGATCGCCGAAGGGCTCACCGAGTGGACCCTCGACGACGGTCGGGTCGGCTACGGGTGGAGCGAGTACCTCGACCAAATTATCGAAGGCCAACCGGTGGGCCTGGCCGAGTAGTTCGATCGTTTGGGCAGCAGCCCCGCGTCGAACGATGCTCCTGCCCACACGATTGCGCACCCACCGGGCCGGGCAGACCGGCCGACGCCGCGCTCACCCGGCCACCGGGCCGAAACCATGCTGCAACCAGACCCCTACAAGGGGGACCGTTGCAACACGGTTCGCTGCAACCTGGGTCACGTTCGATCGTTTGGGCAGCAGCCCCGCGTCCAACGATGCTCCTGCCCACCCGGTGAGCGACCCGCCGGGCCGGGGTGCCAACCGGCCGAGGGCCGACGCCGCGCTCACCAGGCCAACGGGGAACCATGCTGCAACCAGACCCCTACAAGGGGGACCGTTGCAACACGGTTGCCGCTCAGCTGGCAGCGCCACTCAGCCGGGACCGCCACGGGGCCGAGGCCGTACGCGCCGAAGGCTCAGCCGCCGGGTGCCCGCCCCTCATGTACGGACACCCGGCGCCTGAACGACCGTTGAAAGCGGTCCGGACGATGGCGGCGCCGCATCGCCATGCGGCGCCAGCCATTCGACCGTGCTTGCTCCCTTGAACGAAACGAGCCGACCGATCGGTCAGCTCGCTACCACCTGATCCCATGCATTGATCGTGTCGCGCCACGCGTTACGCGCCGACGCCGATACCGTCCACGTGGGCACGAGCGCTTCGTCGGCAACCATGCTGTCCTGCCGTGTAACCGCAGCGAGGAACTTCTCAAACTCCGGCTCAATCGAGTCACGTTCACGCCAACTGTTGCCCCGGGCCTCGGCCATAACCCGGCGCAATTCGCCAAGTTCATGGTCGATCGTGGAAACGTCGGCCTGCCACGGGCTCGCTACCCGTTCCGCAGGCGTGGCGGCGATGGGGGGCAGCTCTGCGATGGACATGACCCAATCATCCGCACTTCGATTCTTCGGGTCAATAGGTCTTATAACTCTATTGATTAGATAGTGCAGTAACATCTATCAATTATCTGTCAGCCTTGCTACGGTGAGAGATGTGCCACCAGTCCCTGATCTCCCCACCATGGACCGTGAGACAAACCGTGAGACCAAGGGTGAACGCACGCGTCGCCGCCTGCTCGACCTCGCCATCGAACGCTTCGGGGACCGCGGCTACCGGGCCACCTCGGTGTCCGAGGTCGCCCGTGCCGCCGGGCTGACGCAGGCCGCGGTCTACGCATACTTCGAGAACAAGGAAGCCTTGTTCGATGCCGCCGTCGACGCCGACGCCGAGGCCAGCATCCTCGCATCAGTCGAGCGTGCCGCCGATGGGCCGGTCGGTCAGCTCGTACCACTGCTTCTCATCTGTTTCTTGGCCGATATCGACACCCATCCACTGCTCAAGCGGGTACTCGCCGGGTTGGAGCCGGAGGCCCTGCAACGGTTGATCAATCTTCCGGCGCTGGCCAACCTCACCGCCGTCATCGCCGACAAGGTGCGAGCCGGTCAAGCGACCGGCGAAGTCCGCACCGATATCGATCCCGAGATGTTCGCCAGTGGGGCCGAGACCATCCTGCTCAGCCTGCTCATGAGCGTTACGCAGGTGGGGCAGTCCACCGAGGTTCGACGGCAAATGGGCGTCGTCGCGGTGTTCGACTTCGCCCTGCGGGCGCCCCCCAGCACACCCAACCTCGCGCCAACTTAATCATTAGATCTAGTCGTGCTATAGATTTCGGTGTAGGGTTCGGCCCGTGACCGATCTCGCCACCGATCCTGCCGCAGGTACGGCCAATCTTGCGTCGGTGATCGAGAACGCTGAAACCAAAGGCGAGCGCACCCGTCGCCGGATTCTTGAGATCGCAATCGAACGTTTCGGACTTCGCGGCTACCGGGCCACGTCAGTCTCAGAGATTGCACGCGCCGCCGACCTCACACAAGCCGCCGCCTACGCCTACTTCGAAAACAAGGAAGCGCTTTTCCAGGCCGCGGTTGACACTGATGCTGGTGCCCTCATCGATGAGGTCACCGAACGTGTAGCTGGTACACCGATCCGTGATCTCATCCCATCGGTCATCCTCTGGGCGGTCGTCGGGCTCGATGCCCATCCGCTCGCCCGTCGCCTGCTCTCCGGGCAGGAGCCCGACGAAATCCCACGATTGGTGGAACTCTCGGCGATGCGTCGATTCGGCTCCTTGCTCGCCGCTGAACTGACGCAGGCGAAGAACCGAGGCGAGATACGCGTCGACCTCGATCCAGATCTCCTGGCCGCCGGACTCGAGTCCTTGGTGCTCGGCCTGTTGTTCACCACGGTCTTGAGCGGCTCATCGGCCACACAGCGTCACCTTGATGGCGTCGTCGAGGCATTCGACCTCATGTTGCGCCCGTCGCCCTGAACCGCGGGCACGCCGAGTGTTCCGGAACCTGCCCCTCTGGTAGACGTCACCCGGACAGGTGATCCGTGTGGTAAACACTGTTCACCGACGTTACATACCCCGCTAGGAGCACCGGTGACCATCGACATCGACCCCACACTGAGCCCGTTTCTCGCCGGCAACTATTCCCCCGTCGCCGATGAGCTCACCGTTGCCGACGTAAAAGTCACGGGCACCATTCCCCAGGCGCTTCAAGGCGTGTACATGCGCAACGGCGCCAACCCCGCATTCGCCCCCACCGGGAAGTACCACATCTTCGACGGCGACGGCATGATTCACGCCATCGAGCTCGCCGACGGCAAGGCGTCATATCGCAACCGATTCGTGGAGTCTCGGGGGCTGAAGTACGAACGGGACCAAGGGCATGCCGTTTTTGGGGGCCTGTCGAACTGGGTGATGCCGAGCCCGGAGGTGATCGCCGCCGCTGGGATGATGAAAAACACTGCCAACACCAACATCGTCCGCCACGCCGGCAAATATCTGGCGTTGATGGAGGGAGCGCTGCCCACGGAGCTCAACCGGGACCTTTCAACCGTGGGCGAATACGACTACGACGGTGCCCTCGCCACAGCAATGGCTCCTTCCATGACCGCCCATCCCAAATGGGACCCAACCACCGGAGAATTGCTGTTTTTCGGCTATAGCCCGTTTCCGCCCTACCTGCGTTACCACGTGGCCGATCGATCCGGCGCGCTGACCAAAACCCTCGACATTGAGATACCGCGGTCGGTGATGATGCACGACTTCGTTGCCACCGACCGTTATGTGGTGTTCTTCGACCTTCCCGCCGTCTTCGATGCCAACGCCATGCTCACCGGCGATGCGTTCATTCGGTGGGAACCCAGCGCCGGTGCCCGTATCGGCGTGCTCTCGCGGGCCGCCACCAGCGGCGACGAGATCCGTTGGTTCGAGCTCGATCCATTCTTCGTATTTCATTTCATGAATGGCTGGGACGTCGACGACCACACCGTGGTCGTAACGGGCTGTCGATCCGCCGCTATGCCGGTCGCCTTCGGCGACGAACAGGCCCCTGTGGGGGTGCATCCCCACCTCCATCGTTGGTCTATCGACCTCACGAGTGGCCAGGTCACCGAGACCGCCCTTGACGACCGGCCGGCCGACTTTCCCCGTATCAACATGCGCCGATCCGGGCTCGAGAATCGGTACGGCTACCTCGCCCACGCCCAGGGGTGGGAGGACGACACGGTGGAGTTCAACGGCGTGATCAAATACGACTTCGTTACCGACACGAGCATTCGCCACGACTACGGCTTGCAGGCCGAGGTCGGCGAGCCCGTATTCGCCCCCGATCCCAACGGCACCGCCGAGGACGACGGTTGGTTGCTGAACTTCGTGTTTGATCGAGAGACGCAGACCTCCGAATTCCGCATTCTCGATGCTCGCACCCTCGACGCGGAACCGGTCGCCCGAATCCACCTTCCCCGACGGGTCCCGTTCGGTTTTCACGGGAATTGGATGCCCGACACGGATACCGTCTCAACCCATTGACGCCCGGCCGCATAGTTGCAAGTATCGCCGAGGGCGGCGAGCAAGGTGTGCGGCGTGCCGACCAGCGCGGTGTTTTTCGACCAGCGACAACAAGGTCAAACCCGAGACCGATCGCGCATCCTTTCGGAAAAGCCTCGCTGCCTAATCCCCCATCAACGGGGATACGAAGCGTCGCGTGCAGTCGATTTAGGACCGTGCGGGTCGTAGGGACGGGTAGTCACCGCACCTCCCAAACTCGACACTGACTGCCGCAGAACCGCTGCGCGATTCTCGGCACGGACGGAGTATGCCCGCTGATCAGCGCGGCGCGAGATCGCGAAGGGCTTGGCGTTGATCGATGCCGGGGAACGGAAGGAGTGCGAGTGCCGGGGTGGACACGCCGTTGGCGATGTAGCGACCGATGTGCTCCCGGCACGCTTCGGGCGAACCGTGCACGATCAGTTCGTCGACTACCGAGGTGGGGACGGCCTCCAGTGCGGCCTTGCGGTCCCCCGCTTTCCAGTGATCCCACATCTCCTGCAGACGATCATCACGGCCCATCCACCGGTGGAACTCGGCGTAGACCGGCACGTTGAGATAGGCGCTGATGGCATATCGACCGAGGGCGTGCACCGTGTCGGTATCGGTGGTGGGTGCCACGAATATCCGGGCGACCACTTCTTTCTCCTCACCGAACTGACGAACGATAGGCGCAACCTTCGCCACGTCGTCGGCGGACAGCCAGTTGATGATGGCGCCGTCCCCCTCCCGACCGGCAAGACGGAGCATCCCTTCCCGCAACGCAGCAATGAGGATCGGCACCGGCTGCTCCGGAAGGATCCCCAACCTGAAGCCCTTGATCGAGAAGGTGTCGAAATCTTCGGTCACTTTCTCGCCGACCAAGGCCTTGCGGAGGAAACGCACCATGTCGCGCACCTTCTTGTACGGCTCGTCGAACGCGATTCCGTTCCATCGCTCAACGATGACATCCGACGAGGTGCCCAGGCCGAGCACGAATCGTCCGGGAGCGGCGGCGGCCAAGGTCGCGACCGATTGCGCCATACAGGCGGGACCTCGCGTGTAGGCCGGCACGATGGCATTGCCGAGGCGGAGCGACGGAGCCCATACCGAGGCCAACGCCAATGGCGTGAACCCATCCGCACCGTTGGCTTCACTCGACCAGACGTCGGTGTAACCGAGGTCGGCGAGCTCCACAATCCACTCTCGCTGCTCGTGGAGCGGTACTTGGTCGAAGGGGATGGTCATGCCATAGCGCTGCATGCCCGCACGTTATCGGTCGCAACGACGATGAGTAGCCTTCGCCAATGACCTTCGATGCAGGGATCGCTGCCTCACTGACCAAACAGGCGTGGATTGAATCGATCGTGCCTACGCTGCATGAGTACATCACGATCCCCAACGAGTCCTCGGCCTTCGACCCCGACTGGGAAACGCACGGCCACATGGATCGAGCAATCGATCTCCTGCATGAGTGGTGCTCCACTCGCCCGATCGAGGACATGGAAATCGAGCAGGTGCGCCTTCCTGGCCTCACGCCCGTGTTGCTCATCGATATCCCCGCCTTCGGCCTACGCAATGCGGAGGCTTCGACGGCGAGCGAAACACCCGACACGGTGTTGCTCTATGGGCACCTCGACAAACAACCTCCAATGGAAGGTTGGCGTGAAGGGCTTGGGCCCTGGACACCGGTGATCGAAGGCGACCGGCTCTACGGGCGAGGTGGCGCCGATGATGGCTACGCCGTGTTCGCCGCCCTTACCGCGATTGAGGCAGTTCGATCAGCGGGCGGATCGCACCGACGTTGCGTCGTACTCATCGAAGCAAGCGAAGAGAGCGGCAGCCCCGACCTCCCCGCCTACGTCGAACACCTCGCCCCCCGGCTTGGCGCTGTGTCCCTGGTGATCACCCTCGACTCCGGTTGCCCCGACTACGACCGGCTCTGGCTCACCACCTCGCTCCGAGGTCTGATCGATGCGGAGCTTCACGTCGACATCCTCGAGGTGGGCGTGCACAGCGGGATGAGCGGTGGAGCAGCCGACTCGTTCCGTATCGCCCGGGCCCTGCTGTCCCGCATCGAAGATGAGCACACCGGTCGGGTGCTGGTCGACGAACTTTGGGCGACGATTCCTGAGGAACGCCTCGCCCAGATCGAAGACGCTGCCCGCACCGTCGGGGGCACCCCAGCCGACGACCTCCCGCTCGTTGCTGGTGCTCGACCCATCGCCACCACCGTGGCCGAGCTTCTCCGGCACCGCACCTGGGAACCGAGCCTCACCGTTATCGGCGCATCGGGCCTCCCCGCCATCGGCAAAGCAGGCAACGTCTTGCGCGCCGGCACGGCGTTGGCGCTGTCTTTCCGCCTTCCACCCTCGATCGACGCCAAGGCGGTCGCGGCACGGATCGGTGAGATCCTCGAAGTCGACCCGCCCTACGGGTCCCGGGTTTCGTTTGTTCTGAACCAGGCCGAGTCCGGTTGGGACGCCCCGACCACCGAACCCTGGCTCGCGGCGGCGTGCGAGCAAGCGTCGACCGAGACCTTCGGTCCAGGGGCACGTTCGATCGGGATCGGCGGATCGATCCCGTTCATGGCCATGCTGGGCGAACGGTACCCGGCGGCCCAGTTCGTGGTGACGGGCGTGCTCGGCCCCGAGTCGAACGCCCACGGTCCGAACGAATTCCTGCACCTCACCTGCGCCGAACACATCACGGCGGCGATGGCCCGCGTGCTCGACGCCCACGCCCGACGCTGAAGCCCGACCCTGAAGCCCGACCCTGAAGCCCTCGGCGCTGAAGCCCTCGGCTGGTGTTATTTGGGCGTGGCGGGACGGTACCCCGCGGTATCGCCCTTCCAGATCCGCACCAACGCCGACTGACTGGCGGTGGCCATGAGCGTGCCATCCTCCGACCAGAGGTATACGTGGCCGTGGCCAAACCCGTTCTGCACGGTCTCCACGAAGATGTCGACGAGCACCCACTCGGTCTCCACCACCTTCGCCACCCGAAGTGTGTTGTCGAGGCTGTTCGAGGTGATCTCGTTCTCGAGCGTGACGCCGAGCCCCAGCGGGACGTAGTCGCCCAGCACGGCAAGGGCGGGAGCGGAAACCGTGAGGAGGTCCGGCATGCGGGTCCAGACGGCGCACCGACCGGGCATATCGGACGTGGCCGCGCCCTCCACCGGATTGACCGTGAGCGCCCAACGTTGGTCGAGGCGGTTCAGGATCGAGTCGGCGACGGTGTTCCAACGACCCTCCCGTACGGGACATTCGTCGGGCGGCGGAACGTTGGGGAACGGCACCCATTGCCCCGACTCCGGAAACGATCGGGAGCCCAGGGCGGCGTTCACGGTGAGGATCTCGGTGTTCCCAACATGACCGACGGCACGGGCCTGGCTGGTCTGTTTCCCGTCGACCGCCACGGTCACATCGATGTCCATGATCGAACCCGGTCGGGCAAAGGAAAGGTACTGCGCGGTTGCCCATACCACGGGGCGATCCGTGGTGGCCTCAAGAGCAGCGATAGCGGCGCCGAGGCCGCAACCGCCGAAGAGAAAGCCGCCCCCGGTGGAGATTCCGGGGACAACGGGAAGATTCCAACGAAGCGGATTGTGTGTGGGCTGGAGGCCAAGCCACTCGGGTGCGTCCATCATGCCGCTCACCCTACGCGGCCCGGTAGATGGCGGCCCGGACACCCACTTAGCGATTCACAGTGGTGGGGGGCGACACGGTGGTGTTGTTGCCGTTGCCGTTTCCGTTGGTGTTCACGTTGAGCATCGGCGTGAGACCCTGGTCGAACGGCAAGATGATCACCGTGTTGTTCGGAGCGTTCACCAACTTCGACAGCGTTTCGACGTAAAACCACTGCAGGTACTCCGGCGTGAGCTGGTTCTGGCATTCGGTACCCGACAGCGCGGTGACCACGGTTTGCCCTTGATCGTTCACCTTGGACGTCGCCCCACATTTCACGATCTGCTGGCTATCGCTCACCGCTTGCGCCTCGATGCGCTTGCGCTCCGCGTCCTGACGTGCCGCTTGCAATTCAAATTGCTTTTGCTCCGCTTGCTGCTGCGCCGCCACCTTGGCGTCGATCGCTTTCTGGACGTTGTCGTCCACCCGAACGCCGCGCAATTGGAAGCTCTCGATCGCGAGGCCTCGAGGTTCGAGACTATTCCTGAGGCACTCAGTGATCGTGGTCTGCACTTGAGCACGGGCAGTGGTAGCGGCTTCGATCATGTTGAACTCCGTAAACCCGTCGCGCACGCAGGTGCGAGCGTTCGTGCGTACCACCTTGGCGGTGTAGTCGGTCCCGGTTTCCCGGTAAAGCCGAGTGGCCTGAGCCGGCTCGACGCGAAAGAGCAGGGTGGCGTCCACCCGTCCCACGGCACCATCCTTTCCCTTCACTTCGATCGAGTCGTCACCCTTCACCGCACCCTCGTTGGCCGTCACCGTCATGGTGTATTCGGCGGTGCGCACCGACAACGGCACCAGGTTCGTCCAGGGAGCGACGACCTGCACGCCGGCCTGAAGCGGATCGCCGGCCGTGCCAAACGCCACCGGCACCGCAACCTCACCTGGTTCCACGGTGCGGACGGAGCTCACACCGAAAAGCACGACGGCCCCCAACACCAAACCGATGCCGATCATTCGTGCCTGTTTCACCACGATGATCGCCACCACTCCGGCGGTGAGCAGCAAAAGCCCGAAGATGAACATTCCCATCGAAACCTCCCAGTAACGAAACTGTTGATGTTGCCCATCATGCACCAATGGCAGCCTTGCGGGCGCGTGCATGGCGTATTCCGCACGATCTTGACGCCAAAGGCGCGGTACCGGTCGGCCTTACGACCGCCAGCGAGTTCGGCGGGCCCAACCTCTCGATCGCCAAACTCAACGGCATCACCCACAATCCTTGGACCCACGGACGCACGGCCGGCGGTCGTCGGTCGTCGGGTCGTCCTGCACGGCGGGCGACGGCGGTGGATCAATTCGCATCCCTGCCGCGTTCACCGGACTCGTCGGCATGAAAGCCACCGCAGGGCCGGATTCCCCGCACACCCCACGCCATGACCTCGTACCACGATCGCACCCGTCAGGGGAATCACGGGGAGCGTGAGCCGTTACGTGCGCAACGTGTGTCGGTGGTACGACGTCACGTGCGGCCACGACATGCGTGACCCATCACAGCTTTCCCAAGATCGAAGGTTGGGGGCGCGATCTCGGCGCGTTCCTCGATCGTCTGCGGGAGAAAGGAGTCGCCGTTCCGCCCGACCTCTGTGGCTCCGCCGTCGTGCGACCCGAGGTGGCCGACCTGGTGCGGGAATCGACCGAACTGCTCGCCAAGTTGGTCGGCCTCAACGTGGCCAATGAGATCGACGTGAACATCCCCGAGGTGGGCGTGGAGCGGGCGGTCGGCAACCTCGCCGGTCTGGCCGCCTAGGTGGGCGATCATTGGCCCGGATGCCAGGACAACCTCACCAGGGAGATTTCCTTCGGCATGAAAATGGCCGAGGATTTCTACACTCTCGACTTGGCCGGCCAAGTCGCACTCAAACGAACCGCTTGCAACGAAGCCATTGCCTGACTGTTCGACGATGTGGACTTCATCGTGTGCGCCACCAACCCAGACGTGGGTTGTACCGCCGAGGTGAGTGTCAATATCCGTGTGGGCGACCCGAAGTTGGGCCTCGAGAACAACGTTGGCCTCATGGGACCGTTCAACCTCGTGGGCAACCCTGCATGCTCGTGGGCAACCCTGCATGCTCGTGGGCAACCCTGCATGCTCGTGGGCAACCCTGCATGCTTGTGGGCAACCCTGCATGCTCGTGGGCAACCCTGCATGCTTGTGGACAACCCTGGATACTCGGTGCCAATCGGCATGCGGCCTTCCGCTGACGGCAAACCGGCGGCACTCCCGGTCGGCATGCCAATCGTGGGACGACATCACCCCGACCAACTTGTGCTCGACCTTGCGCTGGCCCTCGAATCGGAACGCCCCCTGGCCGCCCGTCGCCGCCCGTCGCCACCGGCCGCCGACCTGCTCCCCAACTTTTTAATCCCACCTCAACGCCATATCGGTTGGGCAGGAACCCAGCGTCTAACGATGCTCCTGCCCACACGACCCAGCCGCAGCCCACACGTTTCGGACGACCGGCCGACCGGACCGGCCAACGGTTGGGCAGGAACCCAGCGTCCAACGATGCTCCTGCCCACACGACCCACGAACGGACCAACGGTTGGGCAGGAACCCAGCGTCCAACGATGCTCCTGCCCACACGACCCAGCCGGTCCGACCTACAGCGGGTGAAACCTACTGGACCGGCGAGCCGGCGAGGTCGTCAAGCGGCGGAGACCAGTCCCATGAGCAGCAATCGCTCACGGTGGGTTCGCTCGATGATCGTGATCACCGACTCCGGATCGTGGCGAATCTGCTCGTGCCCGAACCGGAGAACCACGTAGCCAGCAGCGACGGCAAGCTGGTCCCGACGGCGATCGTTGTTGAGGTCCTGAAGGCGGGAGTGCCACCGTCGGCCATCGATCTCGCACAGGATCTTGGTGAGGCGGATCAGGCGGTCATTGCGCTCCTTTGAGTTGGAACCCCATACGGCTGGAACCTCTCGTGCCATCGAAGGCACACGAGGATCCTCTCCGACAATGTCGAAGTCCTCTTCGAGGATCGACGCCGCGATGGCGATCCCCTCTACGCCGTACACCTCGATGATGCCGCGGATGAGCGCCATACCGGGCAGACGCGAACCCGCAATGTCGACATAGCGGAGGCAGAGTTCTTCGGGGGTGAGTATGCCCTCGCGAAACGCGTCTTCAACCAGCTTCACCGAGCGGTCCCAACCCAACTTGCGGACGACCCGAAACACGGTGTGAGCCGGCACTTGGACAGGGATCCCGTAGCGAAAAGTGTGCACGAGGTTCGATGACCGGCGCACCCGTGCGAGTTGGCTCCGGTGGTTCGCCGCCAACGGAACCTGGATCTCCATGAGGTCGCCCACTCTGCGCTCGAAATACCGCAACTGGTGCATGGCGGCAGCCGCCGGCCCGGAGATCTGGGCCTCGGGATGACCCAGCGTCGCCAGTCGAGCGTCTTGCAACCATGAGGGTTTGCTGCTGTTGAGGACGTACAGCCCGAGATCGGGCGACCGCCAAACGTTGTTGGTAAGTCGAGCGTTGATCATTGCGTCGGTGCCGTCGAGATCAAGGACCTGCGGGCGGTTGAACGCATACTGCTGCGTCCGGGCAAGCGCCTCGATTCGGCGATCGAATGCGTGATTGGTCATGGGACTCCTCATTCCAGGGATGTGTTGTGGGATGGGAGGCCTTTCGGCGGCGACGACCTCTCGCCTGTGCGTGGTCACGTATGAGCCTCGGACCGAACCCCAGTCTGCCCGGGGGGTCTGACAGTTATCGGTGGACGGTCACCTTGCGCACGCCTTGGACCCGCTGCGAAGCGGGTGCGGGGCCTTGGGTTTCGCATCCTGGGTGGCGCAACGGTTGGGCAGGAGCCCCGCATCTAACGGTGTTCCTGCCCACACGACCCACGAACAGCGCAACGGTTGGGCAGGAGCCCCGCATCCAACGAAGCTCCTGCCCACACGACGCAGGTCAGGCGTCAGGGTCAGGCTTGCGGCCGAATATCGAACGCTTCTTGGCGGGGTCGACGTTCGGGGCCTCGGGCTCGTCAGCGACGGCGGGCAGATCCTCGGGTGGGCGTGGCGCGCGTACCGGCGGAGCGTCACGAACTTGCGAATCCGCAGGTTGCGCCGCCGACGGGCTGGCCGGCTTGGCCGGCGGCGCCGCTGAGCCGGCATCGGCAATGGCTTGCTGCACTGCCTTCTTTGCCGCAGCCTGCGCGGCCGCTTTCGCCGGGTCGGACCCTGCGGCGGACGATGCAGTTGCACCTGGCCCACCCGATACGGGTCCGGCCGAAGCGGCCGGTTTCGGCGGGGTGGATGGCTTCACGTCGGCCGGCTTGGAGGCGTCATGCGCAGCTATGCCCGGTTGGACTGTGGTGGGCCGCCCGTCGCCGGGGACGGTCTCGCCCATCAGTTTCGCTTCTCGCTTTTCTGTGGTCTCCGAGAGCGGCGACGTGGTCGGCGCTCCGGCTTCGCCCTTCGCGGACTCGCGCTTCGCGGACTCGGCCTTCGCGGAGCCGGTCGCTCCAGACCCTGGCTTGCCGGGCGCGGTAGTTGCGGAGCCGATCGCACGAGGCGCAGAACCACCGTTCGCCGCCTTCGACGGTTCCTTCGGGTCGGCCTTCGCGTCCGCCTTCGGGTCGGACTTCGGGTCAGACTTCGACGGTTCCTTCGGGTCGGCCTTCGCGCCCGCCTTCGGGTCGGCCTTCGGCGCTGCCTTCGGGTCGGCCTTCGGGTCGGACTTCGACGGTTCCTTCGGGTCGGACTTCGGGTCAGACTTCGCCACGGGCGTGTCCGGTGCGCCGGCGGCAAAGGCGGCGGCCACATCGTCGCTTCGTAGCGCGAACGCCGCCAGGGTGGCAGCCTCCTCAGCGTCGGCAAACGCCTGCTTGGCATCGGTCGCCGCCTGAAGCTCACCCTTCTTCTGTTCGGCGTGACACGCATCGAGCGCCCGCTTCACCTCCACCTGCTGCTTCTTCACCTGACTCACACGCTCGTCGAGTCGTTTGAGTTCGTCGGCGGCCTCCGACACATCACGCTCGGCGTGCAGCCGTTCTTCCTTGGCGGCGTCGAGCTCCTCGACGGCCGCCCGTTCCTCCGGCTTCATCGCCTGACCGGACCCGAGCACCGCGCTGATCGCGTCCTTTTCGCCGAGAGCGTCCCACCGTTTACGAAGCTCGACGGCGCTGATCTCCTTGGCACCGAAGGCCCGAAGTGCCGCCCAGCCCTCTTCGGTCTGGAGGTTGAGGTCGTCGAGCGAGACGCGTTTGTTCTCAGGTTCCGCGTCTTTGCCGCTTGCCTTTTGCGCGACTTCCTCGGCTTCGAGCTTCTTTCTGGTGGCGGCCAAAACGTCGCGAGCGGTCTCTTCCCGGACCTCGGCTTTGGTGGCGTTCTCCGCCGCTTCTTTCTGTCGCCGTTCCGCCGACGACCATTGCTCCTGCATACCCCGGATCGCCTGATCCACCTCTGCCAACCGACTTTCGATTGCCGCACACGGACCGACCGCGGCGGCGAGGTTCACACCCTTCTCCATCTCTCCGAAACCACCCAGGTCGTTGCCAAACTCGCTGCCTTCGCGTCGCGAGAAGGCGAAATAGGCGATCAGCCCGGCGCCGGCACACAGAATGACTACCCCAGCAAGCAGCGCCAAACCTGCACTTCCCCCACCATCAGACAGATCCGGCCCCAGCTCCGGCCTGGTCGTGGTCGGGGCGACCGTCGAGCCGGACCCTGACACCGTCGGTACACCAGCGCCGCCCGGAACCGTGGTGGGCGCCGGAATCAGCGGACCGCCCGGCACCGTGGAGATACCGACCGGCTCGGCTCCCGGCGCCATGTTGACAGGCTTTCCAGTGGGTGTGCCGTTTGCGTCGAACTGAATGACCCCGTCCGCCATGGTGACGGCGATCGAGAACGGTTCGTTGGCGCGAACCACCGAAGGGATCAACGACAGGTAAACCGGTGCCTTTACCTTTGCGAATTCGGACAGCGACAGCGTGTCGCCCTCACCCTGGGTCACCTTCATGATGCGATCGCCAGTGAAATCGGCGACGTAGATCGACTGGTCGGGGCCGACTGCTACCCCAGTTGGTTGACCGAGTTTGTCGGCGAGTTGGAGCTTTTCGCCCGCCAAAGTGACGCTTGCGAGGAGACCGCGTCCGGCGTCCACCACGTAGAGGAGTTGCCCTTGGTAGGCAATTCCGATGGGCGTGGTGAACCCCGACGCGACTTTGGTGACCGAGCGCGACACAACGTTGAGGCGGCTCACCGAACCATCAAGGCTCGTGATGTACACCTCGCCATCTGGGGCGAGCGCCATGCCTTCGGGCCTCTCTATGGCCACGAGCGGGGAGGGCGTTTTGCCGTATGGGCCGCCAACCACCGAAATCTGGTTGGCGCTGCCCTCGGCGATGAGGATCGTTTCGTCCTCCAGGACGAGCACTGATCGGGGGGTCTTGAGCCCGCTGGCCAAGGATCGGGTCTTGCCATCAGCGTTGATGGCGAGTACCTGCCCCAGCTTCGACTGGGACACCACAAGTTCACCCGGCCGAAGAAATGCTTCGGCGTTGGGCTGGGCTTGGACTGGCGCGAAAAAAAGAGCGGGGAGGCAAAGGAGTAGCAGCGCGAACGTGCCCGTCAGGCGCGTACCGGTTCTGACCAGGGATTTTGTGGACGAATGCTTGGCGAAAGCCATGCGGAGGAGTCTCCTGAAAGAAGTGGTGGGGGCAGCATGAGGCTGGCGCATTGGGACGGCGGAACATAACTGTCATACCACCTGGGGATACTCCAAGTATGGACACTCAGTTGCACCTCATCGAAGTCCCGGGGGCATCCGCCGAGCCGGACCACCCCTCCGCCCCCGTCGGAGAAGGGGCGACTCCTGCCTCGATCGAAGCCACAAAGGGCGCCGTTCGGGGCCGGCCTCCTCGGCTTCGACGTCCCACGGCGAACCCTCGGTCACCGTTTCACTTGTCGGAAACCACTCGGGCAACTGGACGCCAAGGAATTGCCGATGCACGAGCCGCCCTCGCCGCCGCTGGCCGTCACGACGACGGCACCCACGACGAACACCACTCGGCCGCATGACCTCCCCGCATGACCTCCCCGCATGACCTCCCCTCATGACCTCCCCTCATGACCTCACCCGCATTCATAGCTTCCTACGCGCCTCCTCGGTGCGCAGGTGGTGGCCGTCTTGCGGCAGCAGGAGTAGGGTTCATTTATGCCTGATGTCGTGATCGTTGAAGCCGTCCGCACACCCGTGGGTCGTCGTGGCGGTGGCCTGTCCACCTTCCACGCCGCCGATCTTCTGGCCAATCCGCTGAAGGAGCTTTTCACCCGTTCGGGCGTTGATCCGAGCGAGGTCGGACAGGTCATTGGTGGCTGCGTCAGCCAAGTGGGAATGCAGGGATTCAACATTGCCCGCACGGCCTGGCTCACGGCCGGCCTCCCTCTCTCGGCGCCTGCTACCACGGTCGATGCCCAGTGCGGCTCCTCGCAACAGGCGATGAACCTTGCGACGGCGCTCGTGCAATCCGGCGTGGTCGATGTTGCGGTTGCCTGCGGCGTCGAGGTGATGAGTCAGGTGCCAATGGGCGCAAGCCTCGGCCGTGGGTTGAACGTCGGCAAAGCCGTGCCGAAGAGCTACTTCGCCTCCTATGAGTTCACAAGCCAGTTCGAAGCCGCCGAGCGCATCGCCGACAAGTGGGGAATCACCCGGGCCGATACCGATGCCTTTGGGTTCGAATCGCAGCGCCGCGCCGCCCAGGCATGGGACGAAGACCGCTTCGCCACCCAGATCGTTGGCGTCGACGCCCCCGTCCTCGGGGAAGACGGCAAGCCCACGGGCGACACGATTCGAATCACCCGCGATGAGGGTATGCGCGACACCACCCTCGAAGGCCTCGGCAACCTCAAAGCCGTTGCTCGCGAAGACGGCGTCCATACGGCCGGCACCTCCTCTCAGATTTCCGATGGTGCCGCCGCCGTCCTGATCATGAGCGCCGAAAAGGCCGCGGCTCTCGGCGTCACACCGAAAGCAAAGATCGTCGACACGTGCCTGGTCGGCGTCGATCCGGTGATGATGCTCACGGGGCCCATCGATGCCACGCAACGCCTCTTCGAGCGCACGGGGCTCACCATGTCCGACATCGACGTGGTGGAAGTCAACGAAGCGTTCGCGTCCGTGGTGCTGTCCTGGGAACGCGATTTTCAACCCGATATGGCCACGGTGAATCCCAACGGCGGCGCAATCGCCCTTGGGCACCCACTTGGCGGTACCGGCTGCATCCTCACCACCAAAGCCGTGCATGAACTCGCCCGCACCGATGGCACGACCGCCCTCGTCACCATGTGTTGCGGCGGCGGGCTCGGCACAGGCACCATCCTGCAGCGACTGTAGAACGTCCGTCCTGCCCCGCCCCGAGCGTTCCCCCGTCCGATCCAGCGGACTCTTGGTTCGCCGAGCCTGCGCAATAGGGCCTGCCCTGGCCATCGTCGCGTTGTGGAGCGCGACCGGGTGCGCTCAGCATTCGGATCCGTCAACACGAGCCGCGGTCGATGAAGGAACGGGGCCGACATCGTCGTTGTCTCGAACCCAACGAGCCGATGCGTCGTTTCAGTCCGTGGGGGCCACCGTCACCCGAGTGGTCGACGGCGACACGATCCACGTTCGAATCGACGGCGACCGTGCCGACGAAACCATCCGGCTCATCGGCATCGATACCCCGGAGACCAAACGACCGAACACGCCGGTGGAGTGTTTTGGTACCGAAGCAAGCACAAATCTCAACACCCTGCTCCCCGACGACACTCGGGTACGGCTCGATGGCGACGTGGAGGCTCGCGACAAGTACGACCGCCTCCTCGCCTACGTGATTCGTGAGCCTGACGGCCTCTTTGTGAACCGCGCCCAAGTAGAAGAAGGCTTCGCCGCGCCGTACCGATACCCACCCAACGTTGCCCACGCCGACGAACTATCGGAAGCAGGGCGGCGAGCGCGGGAAGGGAACCGGGGCCTCTGGTCACGCTGCGACGGTCCGCATAGCGCCACCGCCCGGTAACGTTGCCGTCGTGACTGAATTGGCCGAACGGCTGGGCTATGCCTCCGACGAACGCCTGCTCATCCTCAACTGCGACGATCTCGGCTCCAGCCACGCCGCCAACGTCGGGGTCTACGAAGCTCTGCGTGAAGGGCTGGCCACGAGCGCCACCCTCATGGTTCCGTGCCCGTGGGCACGTCAAGCGGCCAAGCAGTATCTCGGCGAAGACGTCGGGGTTCACCTCACGCTCAATGCCGAGTACGACCTCTACCGGTGGGGCCCAATCACCCAGGCTCCGAGCCTGCTCGACGGTGATGGCGGGTTCCCGCGCACGATCACCGATGTGTGGGACCACGCCGACCTTGATGAAGTACGCCGCGAACTGCGATCTCAGATCGAGCGGGCGATCCTGTGGGGGTTCGACGTCAGCCACCTCGACTCCCATATGGGCACGATGCAACTGCGTCCCGAGTTCTTTGACGTGTACCTGGAGTTGGCGGTCGACTTCCAGCTTCCCCTCCGCATGCTCGGCCGATCCATGGAAACCAACGTGGGCTTTCCGTTTCGGCGCCTCGCCGCCGAAGAGGGCGTGGTTTTCCCCGATCACTTCGTATTGGTTCCTGGGGGCGTTGGGAGCCGCCGGACAATCGAGAAAACGCTCTTTGATCTTCGACCTGGCGTCACCGAGGTGTACCTGCATCCTGCTGCCGACACGCCCGAACTACGTGCCTTCGCTCCCGACTGGGCGAACCGTGTCGACGACCACCACTTCGTCACCCATGATGCCGGCGTGCGGACACTGGTGGAGCGGGCCGGAGTGACGTTGATCGGGTACCGCCCGCTCCGTGAACTCATGCAAGCTGGCTAAACCTTGAGTCCGTTGCTTCCCTCCGAGCTCAATGGAGCAAGGAGCGAGGAGCGAGTGAGTTTCCATTCGAGATCCAGTTGGTTCACACGGCAACGGACGCGATCGGCGAACATCTACGCCAACTGAGGCTCCTGCGAGAACATCCTCGGCCTGTAGCCCGAAATCTGCGCCTACGCCAAAGGCGTGAGCCCGGCCCGATCGAACGTTCGGTCAAGCGATACCGAGCGCGGAGAAGCTCCGGAGGTATGTATGCGCAACTGCGCCGCCAGCGCCGCATACTCGTCGAGCGTCGCGACAGCCAGCCAGGCCGTCCCCCACATCGGGGGGCGAGATCGAAGGGTCAAACGCGATCGCTCGCTCCCCTGCAACTGCGGAACGGCGACGACGACTGAAGGTGGTGCGCATGGTTGCTCACGATCCGGCGCTACTCAGCCACGGGGTTCCCTGCCGATGCCCGAATCCCGCGTTTGCGATAGGTACGGAACGTACGGTTCACCTCGGCCCCAAGCTTGGCGTAGAACACGGACGGACCAACCCAACAAATCTCGATCTCCTTGCATCCGGCGACCATGAGATCCTTGCCGACCTCAGCGACCAACGCTGCGCCCACGCCGTTGCCTTGCCGAGACGGGTGGGTTCCCATCGGGCCGAGCAAACCAAGACGACTGACCGAGTGGCAAACGAAACCCAGAGCAAGGCAACGACCATCCGGATCAACCTCGAACGCCCCGATCGCCGTGGCCCCCTCCAGGGCACGGCGATACTCGTCGAGCCACCAGGGCCAGTGCGTCGTGATGAGTTCGACCATCGCCAGATCGTCGACGTCGTCCACGATTCGTCGCACCACAATCCCCTCCCTCACCGCGGCTCGAAATGTGACCGGAAGCACCATGTTGTACTCCCCTGTTCGGGGTTGGTAGCCGAGGTGTTCAGCCAGGCAAAGCATTGGAGTCATCGCCGCCATGTCGATGCCCGGCCAGAAGTACACCGGTGCCACGCCGGAGAGATGCACCTCAGTAGCACCCTCGTCGGCGCACCAAGCCTCGAGGGCGAGTAACAAGTCTCGGCCACGACCCATTCGCCGAGCCGACGGGTGCACGGCAACCACCTTCACGTACCCCATACCGACATCGCCGAAGGAGCGCACGACTGCCGCCGCGACACCGCACAAAACACCCGCATCGTCCGTTACCCCCAGCACAACCCCCAGGTCATCGAAGATGATGGTCCCGACATCGTCGGCGGTAAACCCCTCGCCCGGAAGCGCGGCCTCGAGCAGGTCAGCGATCAAGTTGACCTGGCTGACGTCGAGCACGTCCAAGCGGGAACCGGAATGGGTGACAGGGACGGGCGCGTTCTCCGTGGTCACCCGCTGATCGTACGAGACCGATCGCCCAAGACCAGTCACGAGCCTCCCTCAGCCAGGATCGGCTGCACGTCAACGGGGGACCGTGATGCGCACGCCTTCACCAGCACGCCCGTCAGGGCCGGTGCACCCGCAGGCTTGTGTCACACTCAACGTGTGCGAAACGCCACTTCCTGTTTGCCACGGCGCGCCGGTCCGATAGAGGGCCCCACCGCCGAACCCGGTCCGTCACGCCGGCGAACGGCACTGCTCGGGATCGGAACCGTTGGCGTCGCGATCGTGTTGGCCCTTTCGGCTTGTGGGCCACCCGCCGAGCCCTACCAACCAACGTTGCCATCCATCGACTTCACTCCGAAACTCGTCGTCACGGTCGACGAGGCAGGTCTGCGCCCGAGCCTTGGCCCGCGCGCCGACCCCGAAGTCCAGCTCGACCCCCTTTCCCTTCGCGAAGGATCCGTGGTCGAGATCGTCAACGGAGGGAGCCTAGAACACCGGGTGAAGGCTTCTGGGCTGGTCGACACGGGAGTCATGCAACCCGGCGAACGGATGACACTCGGGCTCACGAAAGAGCTCACCGAGGACACCACCTATGAACTTCGCGAACTCACCGATCCCACCCACACGTTGGCGATCACGGTGAAGCCGCGTCTCACCCCCCGTTAGAAGCCATTCTCGGGACCCCCGTTTCGACCGCTCACACCGCTGGGCTCGACGAGATGTTCCCGCCCGCGCCGCCGCTCGGACGCAACCCGGCGAAGAGGTCGTGCTCAGGGATCTCCGTGGGGATTCTCGACTCGTAGAGCACGTAGTCGTCGTAGGGATGCACGGTCTCCGCCACATCATCGGGCAGGCCGAACCAGAACGGGCTGGCGGGGTCGATCTGTGTGGCGTGGGCCAACAAGGCTTGTTTGCGCACGTGATACAAACCCGCCACGGGCACGGACGACGTGATGCGGTCGTCCTGCGATGGGCGTTCGAACCACTCGGGGGTGAACGGCGATTCCACTCCAAGGGCAAGCATCGTTTCGTGCATTTTCTTGATGCGGGCCATCGACCACACCGTGAAGTACAGCTTCGAGGGTGTAAACGGCTCCCCCGCCTCCGGGTACCACGCCGGGTCGCCGGCGCGATGCCATGCGAGCATGGAAATGTCGTGCACCATCAGATGATCGGGATGGGGGTAGCCGGTCTGATCATCGTTGTACGTGATGATCACCTGTGGACGGGTGCGCCGGATCACCTCGACAAGCCGACCGGTGGACTCGGTGGGCGCAATGTTGGCAAAGGCATCGGGCCGGGCATTCGCCTCGCTGTCCTTCATGCCCGAGTCGTGGTACCCCAAGAGGACCACTTCGTCGTAGCCGATGATCTCCGCTGCCCGAGCGAGCTCTTCCCGTCGGACGTCAGCGAGGTTGGCATGCACCTCAGGACGATCCATGGCGGGGTTCATTACCTCACCGGCCTCACCCCCGGTGCACGTGACCAGCACGGTGCGTACGCCTTCGTCGCGATACCGGCGGATGGTTCCCGCACCTTTGGAGGCCTCATCATCGGGATGCGCGTGCACGGTGAGGATACAAAGCGGCTCGCCGGTTTCATTCTGTCGTTGCTGATCGGTCACCCGGCGGAGGCTATCGGCCGAGACCGACGAAACGAACCAACAATCACCGCCGCCTCAACCACGCGGCCTCACCCCATGTTTAACCAACACGACTGGCGTCCCATTCGCGCACCGTCGCCGGGCGGTCGAGCGGAGCCAGATCGATCTGACCCGTATCGGTGTCGATCGTGAAGTGCCAGCCGAGCATCTCGGCCAGAATCACACGGCCCTCGTCGGGGCCGGTGGCAATGATCTGATCATCGGCGAGAAGTTGCACGGAGCCACGAGGTCGGTAGAAGTAGCGTCCCCCCCGTTGCACGGCCAGTACCGAGAACCCGGGCTCGATGTTGAGCTGAAGATCGGACAGCGTGGAGCCCGCCGCTCGGGAACCCTCTCGCACGGGGAGCTTCACCGCAACCTCGTCGCTTTCGCCCAACGCGAGGGAGAGGATCGGGTGAACCGCTTCGTGCTGCTCGATGAGCCAAACCATTTGCTGGGCGGCGTCGCCGATATCTTCGGCCGCCTGCGAAAGATGGAGCAGGCCTCGCAATGGTGACGGGTCGAGGTCGCCAGCGCCGGCGCGAAGCACCCAAAGTTCGAGTCGGTCCTTCATCTCATCGAGTCGATCCTCGAGATGGCGTACCTCGGCCGCCAGTCCGAGGTCGCGAAAAACGAGAGCCGAGTAGGCGAGACCTACAGCCACCTCGGAGATGTTTTTCATTTCAACCAACACGTCAACTGCCCGATCGAGATCGGACAAGGTGCCGTCTTCGGGGGGTTGTGGTGGCTCCCAAAACGGCGCCGCCGCCAGTTCACGCAATCGCACGATCCCCGCCGACGGCCCTTCCAAGAACAACACGTCACCCGGCACAAGGATGACGTCGCCCTCCACACTGGTGATCCACTCCCGCTCACGGCGAATCGCCATCACCCGCATCCCGGTGGCAACGGGAAGCTCAAGCGCGCTCAGCGGGCGATGCGCCATGTGTGAGCCGTCGCGGATGAGCACTCGATGCGACACTTCTTCGGCATTGGAAAGATCGGCGACAAGCTCACGCGGTATTCCCAGTCGGTGCGTGACGATTCGGGCGATGTCGACCGCAGAGTTGGCGATGCGCTCGATGGCCCCAATCACCTGAATCACCGACGCCATCGCCTCCGCTTCACGTGGGTTGCGGGCCGCCAGAATGCACACCGCACGCATGTCGTGGACGAGGTCAGACATGCGCTCTTCGAGCTCGTCGACCTCCTCGGCCATGTCGGGGTCGCCAAAATAGAGGGCCGCATAGGCGAGGTCGACCATGAGCTCGGACGTGTCCTTGGCATCGGACAGCATGGTCTTGAGGTTTCGACGTTTGTCATCCATAGCAGACGGTGTCTGGAGTGTAGGTCTCCCAGCAGGTCACGAGCAGCTCAGTTCGACCATACGCAATCACTACTCATGAGCGTCCCCTCCCCTGCGCAACTCCCCCGCGCAACGATGGATGGGTGATCGCTGATCGTTCGAACTACCCGCAGACCGTGGTGGCCCGATGAGCACGATCACGTCGTTGATCCCGAGGAGCCTGTCCCAGTAACGCTTCGACACGCTGATTCCGAGCGCACGGTCCGGATTTTCGCAAGGACGCAGCCTCCACGAAACGGTGCTCGGTGCCGTCGACCATCGAATCTTGGTGCAGACCGACGATGCGTGGCGACGCGAAGGTCCAACAAGCGCAAACCCACCTCTTGCCGGGCTGTCCGGAGGCTCGGCTCGCCGGGCTGGCATCACCGGTACGCATGCTGGTCGAAGTCCTGGCGATCGGTGAGCGTCTCGGTCCGACGCTCATCACGGCCGTAACCCAGGACGACGGTTTGACGGTCGCCGACGACACGCGTTTCGATCTTGAAGGTCGCGGCCTACTCACCATCGCCGTCGATAGTGAACGCCACGAAAGGTGGTTCGCCTCGACCATCACTCTTGCGGTGAGGTCCTTCGGCGTTGTTTGTCCACGCGGCGCGATTTGAACTGAATGGTCGACTCGACGGCGGAGGCACCGTCCGGCCCGAACTCTGCGCTCGACGAGCGTCGCACCTGCGCTCGACGCCGCGCCCGACGAGCGCTCGATGAGCGGCGCGCCCGCACCTGGCGAGATGCCGGTGGCGTTATTGAGGCTGGGCAGCTTCTCGCCGGAGCATTGATGAGCCACGGCAGAGTGGTCGATTACGACGGGGTGCTGGTCGCGGTGCAACGCGAAGCCGTCACCGGAACCGCGCTGGCATTGACGGCCACGTCGCGATCATCGGCGGTGCTGTGGGTACCCGCCGGGCCGGAGATGCGGCGGACATCCTCAGCGCGGGCGGAATCGAGTGAGAAGCGTGGGCCGTGGCGCAACGAGATAGTCGGCGCCAGGGCCATCGCCGAAAGGATCTCCGGGCATCCCATCGCTGCCCTCAATCGAGCCGAACCCTTACTCGCAGTCGATCAGAGCCGCGGATTCGTGGGAGCGTTTCGGCGAGGCCTTCGCCACGATTGAGGAGGGGCTGCGCCGCCACTACGCCCTCGGCGAGTAGCAGATGTTCGCTCGCCCCTTCATCCAGGAATCCAACCTGGGCATGGCGAAGTGCGACCTTGGTGTGCTCGACGAAGGAGCGGTATCGGCCGAGGATGGATACGAGGCCGCCGTAGCTCGGGGCGAGAAGTCTGCCCATGCCTGGCTCGCGTTGATCCTCGGCCGGGTGTACCCGAACACCGGCCAACTCGTGCGGGCCGATCGGCTTTTTCCCGAAGGCGCTGCCGCCTACGGCGGCCTGGGCCGCAACGAACCCCGACGCTGGTGGCTGGAGGGACGCGTGCTCGTCAACGTTGGGCTCGGGTGTCGAGGGACCACTCGCAGCGACGCGGGTGACACACAGTCATGCCCTCGGACCACGTCGCCGGCATTGGCGGTACTCGACGGTGGAACCGACCTGACCGACCGTCTGCTCGAGATCGCCCGACTCGCGGTTACCGGTCTCGCCAGCAAATCCATCGCCCGGCGGCTCGGCCTTTCGGCCCGCACCGTCGACAACCACCGGCAGAAGGTGTACCTGCGGCCTGGCCTCACCAGCCGAGACGACCTTGCCGGCGCGCTGTCTGACGACCCCTCGCACTTGTAGGGTGACCGGCCGTGCCGGCCCGTACCCCGACCTTCCGCTCTCGCATCGCCGCGTCGTTCCTTCTCGCTGCCCTCGTCGTCACCATCGGGGCGTGTGGAAAGGCCGGCAGAAGTGGGCGCGACATGGTGCCCCCCGCCGAGGGCGCCACCGCTCCAACTCGATCCACCAACTCCACGTCGGCGGCTATCGCTTCGCGGCCGACGCCGCTGCTGACGTCACCAGACTTCAAAACAGGAGCGGCCTTGCCTGACAAGTTCGGATGCAACTCTCCTGTTCCGCCTTCGTTGCAATGGAGCACGTTGCCCGCTGGCACCACCGAAGTAGTGCTCGCGATGTATGCCTTAAAACCCAGCGCCGATCTTCACTGGCTCGTCGTAGGCATCTCGCCCGAAACCCGCAGTTTCACCGGCACGTTGCCAGCCGGTGCCCGCGAGCTCACCAACAGCTTCGGCGGCACTGGTTGGTCCGGCCCCTGCGTTCCCGCCGACCAGACCCAGAGCTTTCAGTTCGAGGTGTTGGCCATGCGAACGCCCGCCGTGTTGAACGACACGCTCCAGCCCGTGGCCCAGCTGCAAGCCCTCGAAGCCCAAGCCGTCGACGGCCGCGGGTTCCTTCCCGCCACGGTGAATCCCGTCAACCGGGGCACCACCGTGGGGACGGGAGGTACCGGCTCCACCCCCCTCGGAACCCGCCCGGGCGACGCACCCCCCGGTACCGATTCTCCGGTTTTCGAACCCGACGGCACCACCCCGCGCTGAGCAGCACTGAGCTGTACAGGCCCACCCGGCACCACCCGCGCTGAGCAGCGCTGAGCCGTACTGGCCCACCCCGGCCACCACGTCCTCGCTCCTACGTCAAACCTCAAAAGGACGGCGCGTTGGCAGGCGGATCCACCCGCCAGGTTCGATGGAGGATCGTCGGTGGGTGGAAACGTTCCAGCCGGTCCGACGACCAAGGCGTTGGCGGCGCCTCGACCAGCGCACACAGCGCAAGGAGCGGCTCGTCGTAGTTCACCCGCCACCCTGCAAAGTCGCGCCAGCATTGGTCTCGATCCGCCTTGATCGCCAGACCCTGCGCCGCCAGTTCATTGAGCAAAAGATCGAACTCCTGCCGATAGATCGAGATCGGCGCATTCGGTTCCGGGTTGGCCTCGATCGGCACCGTGAAGAACGCACAAATCGACCGCAAGGCCATACTCCCGGACCGGATGATCACCGCCGCTTCCGGCTGCGGCCGAAGGTCGATCGACGACAACGTGATCGCGGCCGCATCGAGCACGCATCCGGCTGAGGTGATCCAGGAGCTGTAGGGCCGCTGCGATCGGAAGAAGACCAACGACGGGTGCGAGGTGTGGCTCTCCTCGAGCTCGCTGAACCAATCCTCCCAGCCCTCCCACTCCTCATGGATGCTCTCGAGCCACCCGATTTGGTGGAAGCGCGACAACATGGTGAGGGCGGTAGGCGGGCTTCCGGCGCGAACGTCGAGTTTAAGCACCACCGCCTCACGGCGGGAGAAAATCCCGTAAATCGTGGGGAGGAAGCCGATCAGTAGCGCGACCAACCCGAGCCCGATCAACCCCTCGGTCACCGCAAGGAAGTCTTCGATCTGCCCAATCGGTGGGAAGAAACCGAGCGTGGTGATCGACGACCCACTGAGGTTCATCGAGTCGGCGAAGTCGTGTTCGCCCGCCGCCCAGAACAGCAAGGTAAAGCCGAACATGGTGCCGAGCGCCCACGCCACCGCAAGGAGTATCAGGCTCGTTGGGGCATAGCGGGCAAAGATTCTCTCTCGCTCTTCGTACGTGCGACGGCGTTTGCTCAGCAACTCGTAAACGAACCGGGTGAGCAGGTAGGTCCAACGGGTGAGCTGGGTCGCTTCGCCGCGAGGAACGACCACGGTTCGGATCGCCGACCGGAGCACCGCTTGCACGATGACTGCACCCACGACGGCGGCGGCGACGCGCAACATCACCTCCATTGGGGCTGTTCTCCGCTCACGCCGAACTACCGATCACTCGCGAGGACCCGCTACACCCGAACAGAGATCATCTCCCTGTGTGCGAAGGAACGATCGGATCGGGACTGCCATCCACTCACCCGAACTCAGCACGTCACCCGAACTCAGCACGGAACGTGGCGAGCTCGGCGCGTAGATCGTCGAGCTCTGCTCGGAGCGCGGCCACCTCGGCTTCGAGCGCGTCGAGACGACCAGGACTCGCCGCGGTAGCGGACGGGACCCCAGTTCCCAAGGCGACAACAGATCCGAGGGCGGCGGCGTGTTCCTCGCTACCGAGCAAGTGAACCCAACGCTCGTCCTTCTGGCCGGGCTGACGATCGAGGCGGAGCACCAGCGGGTCGTCTCGATCGGCCAGCCGCATGAGCACCGCTTCGGTGTCGTCGAGCGTGGGCAGGTGGGCGAGCCGTTCGGTCCGACCCTTCACCTCGCCAACGGTCTGCGCCCCTCGTAGCAGCAACACGCCGATCACGGCCTCACTCGGTGCATCGAGGTGCCAGACCTCGGCGAGCACGTGCCGATACTTCGTGGCTCGGTTGCTCGGGCTGTAGACGTTGCGAATGAGACCCTGCTGGCGAAGCAACAACAGAACGGCATCGACCGTCGCCTCGTCGTAGTCGACTACCGGCGAACGATTAGTGGATTGGTTGCACGCCAACCGCAACGAATTCAGCGTGAGCGGGTAGTTCTGGGGGGTGGCCTTTTCCTTCTCGATCAGGCACCCCAGCACCCGGCACTGCTCGGGCGTAAGCGGCTCGAAAGGCATCGACTTCGCCGCCAGTCCGGCTCAGGCCTCGCCGGTCTCTTCGGGCTCGCCGGTCTCTTCGGGCTCCGTGAGGGCAGGGGACTCGACCGAATCCGCGACGGGCGCCACGATGACCGCGGGTTGCTCAACCTCGGCGGGTTGCTCAACCTCGGCGGGCTCCGCAGCCGCCACGACTTCAGCAGCCGCCACGACTTCGGCAACCGCAACGACTTCAGCAATCGCAACGGCTTCAGCGTCTGGTTTCACATCAGGACCGGTGAGGCGGTCGGCCGACGACTCGCCGGCGTCGACCGGGGCGCCTTCGTCAGCCGTGGCATCCTCGTCGGTGGGCGAATCATCGGCCGGCGCATCATCGGCCGGCGCATCGTCAGCACTGTCGGCCGGTGCCGTCGGAGCGTCCCCGTTCTTGGCGGCGTCGAGCCCGGCGACCGCATCGCGGTAGGCCTGCTCCGCTTCTGCCTTCTCCTCGGCGGTAGCGTTGCCAATGTTCTCGAGGGCCTTCACGTGTGATGCGGCTGCCGTCTTCACGGCTTCGGCTTTCTTCACCGCCCGCTCGCGGGCGTCCACTGCCTCTGCCGCTTCCTGATAGGCGTTGAAACGAGCGAGCTCGCTCTCTTGCTCCGGGGTGAGTTTCGGCGCGATCGCCGCCGGTGTGGCCAACCCGGGTTTGGCATCCTTCTTCTTTGGCGACGACGCCGACTCGATGGCTGACGCGCTCGTGGGCGCCGCTTCCACCGGCCCACTTGGTGCTTGCGCGTCGGGGTCGCCGTCTGCGGACAACTCCCCGTCCGCGGCTTCGACGGGCTCAGGCTCAACCTTGGCGTCGGACGGTTCAGCCGAATGGCTCGTGTCGTCCACTGCGACATCGGCCGCCGGCTCGCTCGTTTCCGCAGTGGCGGGAGCGTCGGCCACCTCGGGGGATGCCATCTCCGCGATCGGCTCCGACGGGGTCGACGCCTCGGTTTCTTGCTCGATCACCGGGGCTGCGGTCGGCTCGTCGGGCGTGCTTGTTTGGTTGGCGTCAGTGCTCACGGTGTCATCCTTGCAAACGCGGCACCGCGCGGCCACACCCGGAACGAGCGACGGTCAGTCGGCGGCCTTGGGTTCCGGCCGCCAACAGGCCGCCAGCAGTGCCAATCCGCCGCCAAGCCCACCAACCACTCCGATGATGAAGCCAGGCGTTCCCCCCATCTCGATACCCAACACCTTGCCGCCGAGGGCGTGATCGATCGACCACTGCCCTGCTCCCGTGGCGGCGAGCGCCAAGCCCGCAAGTGCCAGGTTCAGCACGTATTCGTAGCCCTCGCCGGGCCGGAAGATGAAGAAACCGTTCTTGCGGTGGTTGATCATGAACGCAACTGTCATCACACCAACCACACCGGCGGCGGCGAACGGCGTGAGCAGCCCCACGATCAACAGCGCACCGGCCGCCAACTCCACAATGCTGGCCAACCAGGCGTGCACGATGGCGGGCTTCATCCCCAGACTGCCGAACCACCCAGCGGTGCCTTTGATCTTGCCCCCGCCCCAAATGTGGTTGTAGCCGTGGAGGATCACGGTGACCCCGATCACCACTCTCAGCAGAAACAGGCCCAAATTGACGCCGTCCACGCGGGTCCCCTCTCGGTCGTCGACCACCTCGTAATGGCCCGATCACCGTTGTGATCGAGGTAGGAGCGTAGGCCGCCCACCCGAACGAGAACGAGTTCTCGTTTGCTTGATTTCACACCACCGGCCGGCGGACGTTCTCGAGCAATCGAAGGTCGCCAAGATCGTCTCCGTGGCATACTCGGGTGATGGCAGGTCGAGGGAAACGCGAGTCGAGTCACGCGGACGGCATCGGGCCCGCTCGGCTCGTCGGCCTCACCTTCGTCGCCGCCGTAGCGCTGGTGTTCGGCTGGGCGCTCATCCAACTCTTCAGCGCGGATGGACTCCACCTCGGCGCTCGATCCACGGGCAACGCCCGCATCGAAGGGGTTCTCCTCCACACCGACGATCGAACCCTCACCGTGTCCTTCACGGGAAACAATCCAGCGACAACGTTCGATTCACCGTGCTGGGAGGGGTACGACATCAGGGTCACGGAGGACCCCACCATCGTTCACATCGAGATCAAAGAAATTCAGCATGTGATCTCCGCTGGCGGTGGCGATTGTGCCTTTGCGGTGCGCAACCGAACCGAGACCGTGACGCTCAGTCAACCACTCGCCGGTCGCACGGTCATCGAGGGATATTCGGGCGCACCGATCATCCCTTTCCCGGCCAACAGCTTGCTCACCCTCGACCCGATCCCTAAGGGGTGGACGCTTGCCGACACCAGCGGAGGTTCGGCGATGTGGAATCTCACATGGACCCTTGCCGCAACGCCTGGCGGGCCGCTGGTGCAACCGTCCGTCGAGAGAATCACCGTCTCACAGGCCATGCCCGGATCCCCGACCGCCGGTCCTCCCGGGCACCCGTCTGGGACTGCGCCTCCAGGGCCGCCACCGATCGCCGCCACCGTACGCGGCCACGCCGGGACCCTCGAGGGTGGCCCCTCGAACCGAACGCTGAAGTGGGACGAGCGGGGCACCACGGTGACCATCCTGGCCACGCACGCTGGACCGGCCGGGGTTCAAACGGCGTCGTTCACCGACGACGAACTCGTGGCTGTCGCCGAACGACTTGTGTAGGCAATTTGCGGCCAACCGTCCTTGAAAAGAAGTGAAACATCATCTCTTGAAATAAACAAGTGACCGTACATAATCTCGCGGCACCACCAACCAACCCCGTTTCCCCGCCGAGGTGGCACCATGACCGGCATCGCCAGCGTCCCCCATCGCACCCCGTTCGTGCCTCGCGAGCCCATGCTCCTGCACGACTGCATGTATGCCTTGTGATCGGGTACGAGCGTAGGCCGCCCAACCGAACGAGAGGGAGTTCTCGTTTTGCTTGATTTCACATCACCGGCCGGCGGACGTTCTCGGGCAATCGAAGGTCGCCAAGATCGTGTCCGTGGCACACTCGGGTGATGGCACGTCGAGGGAAACGCGAGTCGAGTCACGCGGACGGTATCGGGCCCGTCCGTCTCGTCGGCCTCGCCTTCGTGGCCGCCGTGGCGCTGGTGTTCGGCTGGGCACTCATCCAGTTCCTAAGCCCACAGGGCCTCCAGATCGGCGCCCGAAAAACGGGCAACTCTCCTATCGAAGGGGTTCTCCTCCACACCGACGCTCGAACCCTCACAGTGTCGTTCACGGGAAACAATCCAGCGACAACGTTCGATTCACCGTGCTGGGCCGGCTACGAAATTGTGACTACCCAGGACCCAGCCACTGTTCGTCTTGAGCTGAAGCGGCTGAACCACGCGATCTCCGCAGGGAGAGAAACCTATGCCTGCGGAGGAATCGGACACCGCCTTTTCGAGACCGTCGAACTCGACCAGCCGCTTGCCGGTCGTGCCATCGTCGAAGGAGCATCGGGCGCGCCGATCAGCCCGTTCGTCGCCACCAATCTGCTCACCCTCGACCCGATCCCGGACGGCTGGTCCCTCGTCGGCTCCAACGGGACTCCCAATCGGTGGACCCGAACTTGGGCGAATGGCCCGGACAACCGCGAGGTTCCCCAGCCGTTACCGGAGTTGATCACGGTGGCGCAGGACACCATGACGCACCCTTCGGGGACCGCGCCTCCCGGGCCGCCGCCGATCGCCGTCACCGTACGCGGCAAAGCCGGGACACTCGAGGGCGACCCCTTGAACCGGGCACTCCGGTGGGACGAACGGGGCGCGAACGTGTCCGTACAGGCCACCCACGCCGGACCGGCGGGCGTGCGACCAACGTCGTTCACCGACGACGAACTGTTGGCCGTCGCCGAACGGCTTGTGTAGGCAGCGCGAGGCCGTTTGCGAATGAAAGAGATTGAAACATCATCTCTTGACATGAAGGCGGGTCGGGCGTATTCTCACTGCACCACCCACCAACCCTCGTTTCCCCGCCAAGGTGGCACCATGACCGGCATCGCCAGCGTCCCCCATCGCACCCCGTTCGTGCCTCGTGAGCCCATGCTCCTGCACGACTACATGGAGGCCGCGCGCGCCGGCCACGACTGGGGACGCGTCGAACTCGAAGACGGCTACCTGATTCCCATGGGCCCGGAGTACAACCCCCACTTCCGCACCGTGCAACACCTTCACTACGCCCTCGGCGACTATTTCGGTCGCGACCGGGCATTCACTTCCGGCACGCTCGGGATTGACGACCGCACCGGCTACGAACCCGACGTTTGGGTCGAACGGGCTGACCTCGCGATCGATCCCTACCACTGGGGCATTGCCGAAGCCCCCGACTGCGCGCTGGTGGTCGAGGTCTCGGTTACCACCGAACGGCGAGACCGCAACGTGAAAAGCGTGCGCTACGCCCGCGCCGGTATTCCCGAATGCTGGATTGTCGTGCCGAACAAGGTGCACGTCGGCCCGCCCACCACCCTCACCCGGCTCACCGACCCGTCACCCGACGGCTACCAAACCAGCACCGAGCACGAATTCCCCGGTTTGGCCATCGGCTTCGACGCCACCACCGTGCTCGGCCCCCACCCCTAAGTGGGTGTCCGGGAAGTCATCCACCACATGGTCGCGCGTATGTTCGACAATTAAGAAATGGCATCGAAAACATACCCAAGCGACCTGACAGACGAACAGTGGGCGCTCATCCGGCCCTACTTCGACAAGGCCTACAC
>JANOSD010000133.1:0-14113 GCA_031415655.1 Actinomycetes bacterium | reverse complement strand
GTCGAGGGCGTGGTCGGCGATGTTGTCGTCGGTGTGGTTTGTGGGTTCGGTGTCGATCAGGTCGGTGATCGCTATTCGGGCGGTGCGAACGGATCGGTCTTGTGTGTTGTCGACTGATGGGAGTTGTAGGTGGTCTGGTTGAGCCATGACCGTTGTCCCCTTTTCTGCCGGCCCAACGCCGGCGTCCCAAGGATTCGATGCACCCGCACCGGATCGAACACCAGTATAGTGAGTGCTGAACGTATGTGCGCACTAATCCACAAGATTTCCGAGAATTCTTTGGCGGGACTCAGGACTCAGGACTCGGCGTGCCGTCCCATGAAGGCAGGCGAGCTCGATGGTCGGGGGCCACGGGCAGGGCCAGGGTCGCCGCACGATCAGCCTCCGAATATCGTGGGAGTAAGCGAAGACATGGTGATCCGAAAGGGGCCCGTTCGATGACCGAACCGAGTCGAGACCGACCAGAGATGCCCGAGGGCTACGGGGTTCCCGAGGAAGACAACGACCTGATCGACTGGGTGACGGTCGAGGCCCGGCTCGTCGAGTCGGCGCAGTTTTGGATGGCGACCACACGACCGGACGGACGCCCGCATGTGGTCCCGCGTTGGGGAGTGTGGCTCGATGGGGGCCTCTATTACGACGGTGCGCCAACCACGCGCCACGTGTTGAACCTTGCCGGCAATCCCGCATGCACGCTTCACCTGGAGCACGGGTGGGAGGCGGTGATCATCGACGGCACTTCCGCTCCCGCCGATTCGCCCGGCCTCGAGCTCGGTGGTCGCATCTCGGCGGCAATGGGGGCGAAGTATGGGGAGAAGGGCTACTCGCCAGCGCCCGATGCCTGGGAAGGCGAAGCCGCTGGCGGCCTCATGCGATTCGTTCCTAACAAAGCGATGGCGTGGTTCGATTTCCCGACCGACGTAACGCGATTCCGTTTCTGCGACGGAGGGTGAGACGGTTGAGCGGGCCACCGCACCGCCGGGCCGACGCAGCATCTGGCTGACCTCCCAGGCAAGAGTCGGCGCGACCTTGTTGCGAGCCGGTGCCTTTCGCTGGCCGAACTTCCTGCTCGGTTGGCTCCTCGATTGTTCGTCTTTCGCGATCCGATCGCCACTGCCGCTCGGGCACAGGGCAACCAGCGCATGCCCGGCCGCTCAGGAATTGCCGCTCAGGCCCGGCAGTGCCCCGAGCGAGATGTCCTGGGCACTGCGGCCTCAGGCCCAATCGGCCCGACCCGCGCTGCCTCGTACGAACGCTGCTTTTCCGGCCCGCCTCGAATCTCGCGTCGTCCTCCGTCTCACCGCCCACAACAAGGGGACTTTCGGCGCGACGTCCTTGCGGGAGTCCGAACCGTGGCGCGGAATCCGCCTCTCGAAGCGTTACTGCACACGCTCCTAGACGGACCAAGTGGGGTGATCTCCACGCAGGAGGCGGCGGTGGCGCAGCGACCCTCGAAGCCGATTCGTGGAGCCCGGGAACGGTCGGCATGCCTGCATGCGCGAGCTACTCGAGGGACGCGCCGCACTCGGGGCAGTAGCGGCGCCCACCCGGGTGGGCGCACCCCTCGCGTCGGAGGTGCGCTCGAATGGCGTTCACGATGAACCGCCCATGATGCAAGGGGGTGACTCCAAGGTCCTCGTCCGATCCCTCGGCGATGATCACTCCCGCCGTCACGTCCTCGTCGATGGTTCGCCACCGTTCGCCGTCCTCGGGGGCATCGGGGTCCTCGGGGGCATCGGGGTCGGGTACCGATCGACGGTACGTTCGACCGGTCGGGATCAGATCGAGTTCGATCGACCACCACCCGCGTTTCTCGCGGAAGTAGAACGAATGGCCGTCGACCGTTCCTGTCCATTGTTCCGGAAAGGATCCGCCCCACGACGTGATCTCCACCTCGGAGTCGGCGTCGATCCATGCTTCGAGATCCTCCCGTTCCTTCGCGCTCCTTGCGGCGTCGGCTTTTCCCTCTGCGGTCTGCGCCCAGCGCTCCCGCTCGGCGAGCAACCCCGCAAAAAGGGTCGATGATCGGGCTTGGCGCTCCTCCGCAGTGTGGCGACACGGGCAGCCGCCATCGCCATGTTGTTGGGGGTTGCCGATCGAAGGGTGACAGGAGCAGGGGCATCGGCGCCCGTCTTCGTAGGTGTGAACGAACAGCACATCCAAGATGAGTTCGGCATCGAGATAGCCGTCCCGATCGAGCAGGTCCAACCAGTAGGCGTGCGGCGCTTCCATGGGCATGCCTTTCCGACACGATTGACGAGCACCCGCATCGTCGCGAACCGGGCATGCGATCGGCTCACGATTTTCCCTCCGGCGGACTCTGGCCAGCGACCGGCTAGTCGCCAACCACAGCCGCCGCGCCGAAGAATCAGTTTTTCACGCGGCCCGTTTCGTAGGCCCACATGGCGATTTCGACACGGTTGCGAGCACCGAGCTTGGCCATGAGGCTACCGAGGTGTGTTTTGACGGTGCTCAGACTGATGTGGAGATCGGTGGCGATTTCGGCGTTCGTGCGCCCGCTCGCCACGGTGAGCAACACCTGCTCCTCACGGTCGGTGAGCGGATCGATGGGTTGGATCGGACGTGACGTTGACGACGACTGTGCAAACGCGGCGAGGAGTCGGACGGTGATGCTCGGCGCAATGAGCGCATCCCCGTTGGCGGCGGCGTGAATGGCCTGGGCGAGCAGTTCGGGGCCGGCGTCTTTCAAAAGGAATCCGCGGGCCCCGGCCTTGAGGGCACCATGCACGTACTCGTCGAGATCGAACGTCGTGATGATCACCACCGCCATTGGTTCGTCGACGTCGGGCCCGGCGAGCAGGCGGGTGGCTTCGATGCCATCCATCACCGGCATGCGAATATCGAAGAGGCACACGTCGGGGCGACGTTCCCGAGCGAGTGACACTGCGGATCGACCATCCCCGGCCGATCCGATCACGGTGATACCCGGCTGGGCGTCGAGGATCATCGTGAGGCCGGTGCGCACCAGTTCTTGGTCGTCGGCCACGAGCACAGTGATCGTCATGTGGTGGCACCGCGGCGAGGGAGAACTGCGGTGACGGTCCAGCCGCGACCAGAGTTGGGACCGGCGTGAAGCGTGCCCCCCAGCAGTTCGGCTCGTTCAGTCATGCCCACGATCCCGTACCCCATCGTGGACCCAGCGGCGGATCCAGATCCAGATCCAGAACCGAGTCCGGCACCAGCACCGGTCGAGACAGACGGAGACGATGCTGCCTCGCCGTCGTCAGTCACCGTGAGGCGAACGCAATCTCGTTCCCCGGCAACCGCCACGATGATTCGAGTAGCTCGACGGGCGTGTCGGATGGCGTTGGTGATCGATTCCTGGGCCAGTCGGTAGACCGCGGCATCGACTATAGGGGTGAGATTGGAAAGGTCACCGGACGGCGCAACCTCGATCATGGGCCCACTTCCCGAGTTCTGCACCAACAGCGCAATGTCGGCCACGCCCGGTTGCGGGGCCAGGGTCGGCTTCTCGCTGTGGCGCAAGACGCCCACCATGGTGCGCATCTCGGCGAGGGTGCGAGACGCCTCCACTTCGATGACCTTCAGTGCTTCGAGAGCAGCGTCGGGGTTGACCGATGCCACGGCGCGACCGGCCTGCGCTTGGATGGCGATCGCCGACACATGGTGGGCGACCGTGTCGTGCAGTTCGCGGGCGATCTGCTCGCGTTCACGAAGTTTGACCTGGTCGATTTCGCGAACTCGTGACGTGACTCGGAAACGAACCGATGCTCCGAGGGCAGCGGGGAGCAAAAGCACGGCGACGCCGGCCACGGCCTCGGCGAGCGACACGACTGACCCCGGGAGGATCGCGGCGTGGGTGAGTTGAATGAAAACAAGCCCGAGAATTGCCTCACGTCCGGAGCCCCACCGCAGCAGTGAGTACGACAAGAGGAGCACGTAGGCCGAGGCGTACAACGATTCAGACGGGTGGTGAGGAAAGAAGGGGGCGTAGTGGACGACAACGTGCGAACTGAACGCGAGCACGACCATCAGCAGCGGGTTGGATCGGCGCCACAACAGGGTGACCAGCGGGGCCACGCCAAGCACCAAGGCGAGCGGCCGCCAATGCAGGTCAGGGCGGAACATCGCCTCGGCCGCTGCCATCGTCACGAGAATGCCGACGAGCCACCAGTCGTACCACGGGCGCGCCGGAGGATTCGCCGGACGGGGTTCGTCCCAGAAAGACCGGAAGGCGTCGAGGACCACCTCGTCAGCGTAGGGGGCGTGCACCGGTAGCGGATCGGCCGAAAGGAGGAGGCGCGAGTCGGCCGATCGGCGCAGGGAGAAGCGGCTGATGGGCCGATGACACCCTCCGCCTGTTTCGTCAGGCTGAGACCCACGATCATCAAGACCCTCGCCTGGTATCACCGACTTGCCCGAACCGTCATCACGGGATGGACACGAAATGGTACGGACCGGCGAACGCGGTCGCTGAGCCAAGGAGCCCGCCGATGTCCCATGCCCTGTACCGATTAGGTCGATTCGCGGCGCGCCGCCCGTGGGTGGTGATCGGGCTTTGGCTGGTGGTTTCCGTGGTCGTGGTTGGAGCCTCGAGTTCCTTTGGTCGAAAACTCGACGAGTCGGTGAAGGTGCCCGGGCTCGATTCGCAAGCGGCCCTCGATCTGCTGTCCCGAGCACAGTCGGAGTCGGCCGGGCTGACGGCATACGTGGTGGCCACCCCCGTTGACGGAAACGTCACGTTCTTTGAGTCGTCCGCGGCCCAGGCTGGACTGGTTCGGCTGAACGAGCAACTGGTGGCGCTCCCGAACGTGCTGGCGACGAACGACCCGGCGGCGGCATTGCGGGACGGGCGCGAGCAGGCGTTGGCGAGTGGGTCCGTGTCGCCTGACGGTCGGGTGGCGCTCATTCGGGTGCAGTACCCAGTGCAAGAGAAGCTGGCTCGTGAGGATCTCGCGAATCTCAAATCAGTTGGTGAGTTGTCTCGACTCGACACGGATCTGCGCATCGAGATGGGCGGTGAGATCTTCTTTGCCTTCGAACAACCCGAGACGGGGCTGGGCGAGATGGTGGGGTTGATTGCCGCCGTGTTGATCTTGCTGCTGGCCTTCGGTTCCGTCATCGCCATGGGGCTCCCGATCGGTATGGCGGTGTTCGGACTGGCGTTGAGCGTGAGCGGCATGTCGCTCTTGATGCTGGTCATCGACATTCCGAGCTGGTCGTCGCAGATCGGCACCATGGTCGGTCTTGGTGTGGGAATTGACTACGCGTTGTTCCTTGTCACCCGGCATCGGGAGTTTTTGGCACGGGGAATGACCATCGAGGAATCGGCCGGCCGGGCGGTGGCGACGGCCGGGCAAGCCGTGGTGTTCGCCGGCGGGACCGTGGTGATTGCGATCCTTGGCTTGGCCGTCACCGGCATCCCGTTTGTGACCAACGGCGGCATTGCGATCGCCCTGATCGTGTTGACGATGGTGGTGGCGTCAATCACGTTGCTGCCGGCCTTTCTCGGGTTGGCCGGTCATCGCGTGAACCACCTTCGACTTCGAAGCCGTCGCCGACAGGCGAGAGCCATCGCCGCAACAGCAACAGCCGTCGCCGCAACAACAACAGCCGCCGCCGCAGCAGCGGAGGTCGTCGACGATCGCCTCGCTCCGTCGAAGCCACGTAGCGGTTGGGAGCGCTGGGTTGGCCACGTGGCGAACCACGCCGCCGTCTACGCCATCGGAACCACGTTCGTGCTGCTCGCCCTCACCGCCCCGGTGCTCTCGCTTCGCTTGGGCTTTCCGGATGAGGGAACACTTCCGGAAAGCCGCACGGAACGGCGGGCCTACGACCTGGTGGCCGAAGGTTTCGGACCGGGCATCAACAGTCCGCTCGTGGTGGCGGTTGACATCGCGGGGGACCCTGGCGTCATCGAGCCGTTGACGGCAGCGATCAAGGCGGATCGCGGCATCGCCGCCGTCGCCCCTCCCGAGATCAACACGACCGCCGGCGTGGCAACGCTGCTGGCCTTCCCGACCACATCAGCGCAAGACGAGGCCACTCTCGATACGGTCAAACGACTGCGAGCCGAGGTGTTTCCAGTGGTGCTGCTGGGAAGCCCCGCCAAGGCGCACGTCGGAGGATCGACGGCCACCTGGGGAGACCTGGGGGACCGCGTGAAAGAGCGATTGCCGTTGTTCATCTCGGCTGTCGTGCTCCTGTCATTCCTGTTGCTCATGGTGGTCTTTCGGTCGGTGCTGGTTCCCGTGAAAGCGGCGCTGCTGAACCTCTTGAGCATCGGGGCGGCGTACGGCGTGATGGTCATGGTGTTCCAGTGGGGATGGGGCAAAGAACTCATCGGTCTGGAGGCCACGGTTCCCATCATTCCGTTCATCCCGCTCTTCATGTTCGCCATCGTCTTCGGGCTGTCGATGGACTACGAAGTGTTCCTGCTATCCCGGGTGCGCGAGGAGTATCTGGCCACGGGCGACAACGATTCCTCGGTGGTGCACGGCATCGCCAGCACGGCCAGGGTGATCACGTCGGCGGCCCTGATCATGATCTCGGTATTCGTCGCCTTCGCACTTGGCGACGACCCGTCGATCAAGATGTTCGGCATCGGCCTGGCGACCGCAGTGCTGGTCGATGCCACCGTCGTTCGGATGGTGCTCGTTCCCGCCACGATGAAACTGATGGGCGATGCCAACTGGTGGATCCCCGGCTGGCTCGATCGACTGCTCCCCACCATTGATATCGATGGCGAGGTCGGACTACCGTCCCCGGAGATGGAGCCGGATCTGTCGGTGGGCACGGCGACGGCCTCGGTGCCCGAACCCGCGCTCGTATGACGGTGCGCTCAGAACTGCGTGACCTTGGCCGCGGTGCCATCACGATTCCAGGTGGTCCAGGTGCCTACCTGTGCCCCCTTCGCGAACTGTCCGCTCCGCAGCAGGGTTCCGTCTCGGCGGTACCAGTCCCAGTGGCCGTGCAACTCGCCCGCCTTCATTGCTCCCGCCGCCTTACGTTGACCGTCGGGGTAGTAGTCGACGCGCTTCCCGTTGATGACGTCGGAGATTTCGGCGAGGCGGAGTTTGACGAGGTGTCGAAGCAAGGCCGTCGGGAGCGGCTTGTCGACGGCGAAACGGATTGCCCCTTTCGAGACTTCGAAGCCCGCCACTGCACTTCCTGCCGTCTCGAGGACGGTGCCGCTCATCGGCAAATAGGTGCAGTGCGTCTTGTAGGACCCGTAAAGAGCGACGCCCTTGCCGTCGAGGGCGAGCGACGGAAGTCCGTAGCGGATGCCCTCCTCAGCGTGAGGAAGGATCGACCGCAGCGTGGAACGAAGGGCCGTGAGTGTCTCTTGTTGGGGAGCCGGACACCCGTGGAGGTAGGCGTCAACGGCGTTGGCGCCGGCCGATGACTCAGCGGCGGCATCCGTGGTAACCGACGGGATGCGAGCGTCTCCGTTCGAAAACGCAAGCCCGGCTTCGTGAAGATGGGCCTCGAGGAGGCGCACGGCCTTTGGGCCCATGCCGTGCAACGACGACAGGTCTTTCGTGGTCCACCGCGTGAGGTGGGATGCGTCGTTGATGCCGGCGGTTGCGAGCGCCCTCGTGGCGGGGGCACCGATCTTCGGGGGGAACGGTTCGGTCATGCCTCGATGGTCCAATCTCGACGGCGTGTTTGTCAATCCGGGCGCGGCACCGCTCGCGGTTCGCGCGCAGCCGGGGACGCCCGAGCCCCGGTCAACCGCAGTTGGCGCAGAGACCCACGAGGTCGAGTCGGTGGTGCACGCCGCGGAAACCGGCCTTGCGCGCGGCGGTGGTGAGCGCCGTCTCGACGACCTGCTCCACCCTGCTCGGCAGGGTGAAGTCCTCTACGGCGCCGCAGCCGGTGCACAGCAGATGGTGGTGGTGTTCGCTGAGATCCTCGGCGAGTTCGTAACGCGCGAACTCGTCAGTGCCGATCACCTTTCGCACGACGCCCGCCTCTTCGAGCACGACGAGGTTTCGGTAGACCGAACTCTGCGCCAACCCGTCGCCCAACTGCAAGAGGTCAACCAGCGACAGGGGCCGTCCCGCCGTACTGAGAATCACCATGATGGCCTTACGATTTCTTGTGTAGCGCTGCCCGTCGATCGCGAGACGCTCGATAGCGATTTCGTGCAGGTCGGGATCCATGGTCGGGACCCTATCGGACGGACCGACGCAAAATGGGAAAGCCTGAGAACCACCCCCGGGATCTCGGCCGAGGGGGATCGGTGGCAGGGAGTGGGCGGACGGCGACCTTGCGGAGCGCGAGGCTGGAACCGTGTACGACGCCGGAAGAACGCTGCTCTACCTCAGTTGGGGTTGTTGCGTTGCGGCCCTCGTGATGGCGGTGCGGATCTGGGGATCCGTGGGCCACACCAATGCCGCCGTTGGTGCCGGTGGTGCCGAGGACGAGGATGAGGGCGAGGGCGAGCTTCAACGCAGCGGCTGGCGACGTCTGATTATGGGGGCATTGCCGCTGAGCGTCGCGGCATCCCTCACGCTGCCGATGGTGCAGGGCACAGGGGTCGGAGGGGACTACCTCGTGCTCTCCGGATGGGGCGGGCTCGACGCCGCATCAGTGGTCGCGGTCGTCGGCACCAGCTTCGTGGCATCGCTGTTCGGAGTTCGCCGGAGGATGGGAAGCGGGAGGGGCGGCGATGGCGCGCCGTCGTCCAGTTTCGAGTCGGCGTTCTTGGTGACCTCTGCGGCGGGGGTGATCCTGGGCAATGTGTTGATCTTGGCGGGTTGGCCCGGCGAGCCTCGGCTGCATCCGGGAGGTGTCGTAGTCGCCGGGTGGAGCTTGGCCGTGGCGTGTGTGTGCGGGTTCGACGGATGGGGGAGTGGCTGAGCTCGCCGCCCGAGCAGCGGCCAAGGAAGGACTGTCGATGCGAACCTCGGGCTGATTCGTTCGACTCATATGCATCGCTCCGCGCCCCTCGATCTCCCGAACGTCGACGCATCCTGCCTACGCTCGACCGTCGTGCCTCGCTTTTCTCGCCACCTGTTGTTCGTCGTCCCGTTTGTAGGGGCACTTGTCGCCGGGTGCGCGTCGGTGTCGAACTCGAACTCGAACTCGGCGGCCAGTCCCACCGGTGGCTCATCGCCCGCCGCGGCGACGTCCACGCCCACCACGCCATTGGCCACCACCACGACGGCGGTCCCCGACCTGGTGATGACCGAAGGTGATTTCAAACATCTGGCCGACATGACGAAGGTCCGGGGGTACTTCGTCGACAACCTCCGCGGGCAACTCGACGAGGCAGTCGCCGTGGCGGGGAATCCGGCAGGAGGGATGTTCCCGGTGGGCACGATCATCCAGTTGGTTCCCCAGGAGGCAATGGTGAAGCGGGCGCCGGGCTTCAGTCCGGGGTTCGGCGACTGGGAGTTCTTCGAGTTGGGTGTCTCCGTCGAAGGCACCGTCATCCAGAAACGCGGTGGCCGCGAGGTGTTGAACCGGTTCGGCGGAACGAGTTGCGCCGATTGCCATGCCAAGGCCGACCCGCAGTTCGATTTCGTCTGCGAGAAGATCCATGGGTGTGATCCCCTTCCCATCAAAGATGAGGTGTTCATCGCCTTGCAGAACAATGACCCTCGACCTCGACGCACGGGTGCTGCCGCCGCGATTGCCACCAGCAAGGAACCGGCGCCGCGCCCGTAGGCGGACGGAGCTCAGGTTGGTGCTGCCGGGGCGATGCGTCGGCACAATGCCTGACCGCCACCGGTGGCCACGAGCTTTCGGTCCGACGACCAGAGCGAGCCATGCCAACCGATAAGGCCGGCGGTAGCGATCGGGGCGAAACCCTCGGTGAGGAGCCAAGGGTCGTCGGGCACGAACCGGTGGAAGGCGACGTAGAGATCGAGGCTCGGTGCAATCCACTCCGGGCCATCCTTCCAACGCCACCCGTGAGGGCGGCTTCCCGCTGGCCAACTCGGGAGGTCGACCAGGAGCACCGATCGACAGGCATCAACCCCTCGGTCGTCGAACGTTGCTCGCGGCACGAACCGCAACCATTCGCGCCACTCTGGCGCTTGCGGGCCGGGCGGCGGCCACTCGGGATTCCAGTCCACGGGCCGTGCATCGAAGTTCCGCCAGAAGGCGAATGGGGGGAGGTCGTCGCCCATGAGCTCGGCGAGATCGGGGAGGCCGTCGGGGCCCGGCACGTCCGGTGGTGCGGCGGCGTCGTGCACAAGGGTGTTGGATTCGTCTACGTCGGTGATCACGCTGACGGTTGCATCGAGCACGTCTTTGCCATCTTGGGACATCACCACACGAAGGCTCTCGGCGGTGCGTCCGGATCGGATCGTGGTGACGTGGAGGTCGACCGGCGCGAACTTGGCGACACGGAGGTAGTGACAAAAGAAGCTCGCCGGACGGGGAAGCGTGGCGGCGGCACCGGCGGCCCGTAGTGCAACGGCAGCGACGTAGCCGCCCATCGGACCCCAGATCTCGAAGTCGCGCGACAGGGTTGCGGTGAAGTGACCGTCACCCGTGGCGGTGATGGCGGTGGCGTCGGCAAGGTCTCCCATAGCCCGAGTCTGCCATGGCCCAAGTCGCTGGAAGCCCAGGTTTCTACAGGCCCAGGTTTCTACAGGCCCAGGTTTCTACAAGCCGGGAGAAACGCTGATCAGCAAAACCGCCAGGGCAAGCGCGCGCCGCAGTACCTGCTCAGGCGGTGAAGGTGGGCGTCACGATTGGGATCGCCGGGTTGGTGGTCGTGGGACAGGCGGTGGTGGTGTCGGTGAGGTGCACGGCGTAACAGCCCGGTTGAGCGACGGTGGCGCGCACGATCCGGCCGCCGGTCACCGAGGTTTCGCGAACGTCGATCAGGTTCTCGACGGTGGGCGTCGGACCAGGTCCAGGCCCGCCGTTCGGTAGCCAGATGACGACGTCGCCGGCGGCGGGGCCGGCGACAGAGGTCGAGGCGACGAGGAGCAACGAACCGGAATCGGGATCGCTGCGCAGGGTGGTGATGCGGCCCGGCGTCGACCGCGGGTAGGCCCGACCGAGCACTTTGAGAAACGCCTCGTTTGGTCCCAGATCGGTGTTGCCCGGGCAGCCGAGCAGGTTCAGGTGGGTGGACTCTCCGCGGGGAGCGACGACCTGGCCGTTGTCCCAGAACACCGCGTGCGGGTCGCCGCAGCTCTGTCGCCATTGCCACCAGGCGCCACCGATGGCGAGACGGTCATCGTCGGCGGCGTGGCGACGTACCTTCTCCATCGTTTGTGGGCTGGTGTCCCAATAGCCGTATTCGCCGATCCACAAAGGGACGCCGAGATCTTGGGTCACGCCGAGGTACAGCGCATTGAGTTGTTCGACGGTGGTGGTCACGCCGGGGATGCCGATCGACTCGGCATAGTTGTGCGGCGCGCCCACGATGTCGATCGGTGCGAGGCCGACCGAAGCGGGATCTGGAATCACGATGCCGTTGGAGATGTCGCCGGCCGGCAATGCCGGCTCCACGAAGATGAGGTGGCGGAATGGCGCCCCGGCTGCGGCCTCCGCCGAACGCACGGTGGTGATGAGGTCGCCGATGAGGGCGTTGTAGAGCGGACCGATCTCGGCGGCGGGACGTGGCACCGCCGGTTCGTTCAGGAGGTCGTATCCCGCTACCTCCGGGCGCCCGGCGAATCGGGTTGCGACCGCCGCCCATGTTGCGACGAAGTGGTCTTGGATGCCGTTGGTGTTGGCGTAGAAGTTGTTGAACGCCGCCAACACCGCCGGTGCGGCGTAGCGGTCGCCGTTGGGTGTGCAGGTGCTGGCGCCATCGGTGATGGTGGCCCAGGCCGGCGCCCCGTCCCAGCCCTTGCCCGGCACCGAGCCGTTGGGGCACGACGCGGGGTCGGTGGTGGCGACGAATGGGGACCAGGCGTCCTGGTGCATGTCGATCACCGAATAGATGCCGTGGGAAGCGGCGGCCGTGACCTGCGCATCAACAGCGTCGAGGTACGTGTGGTCGATCTGGCCGGGTTGGGGTTCGATTCTCGACCACGTGACGATGAGGCGGACTACCGACATGCCGTGAGCGGCCATCGAGGTCCAGTCGTCGTTGGTGATCGCAATGGTGGCGGGAACGGTCGGGACACCTTGCCAGTACTCGCCGAGTGAGTTCAGGTTGGCTCCTCGCAGCACCGTGTCGCGGTCGAGGTCGTCGACGATGCGAAGGTCGGCGGAGGCGTGGAGCGGGCGCAGGGTGACGGCGTCGGTTACCGCCGCCCGCCGGTCACGGTCGGTCGGCGCGGCGAGCATGGGCGGAGCCGTGCCGGACGTTTCCGCCGGTGCTGCGGTGGCCACACCAACGGCGGCGATCCCCGCCAGGATCGCCACAGCCAACGCCGTGGAGATGTGTCGAGCGTGCACGGCCGATGACCGAGAATGGCGAGCGGGAAACCTGGTGTTACAGATCACCGCCCTAACGTAACAGCGAGGGCGAAGCCGGTCCTTGAGGGTGCCGGTTCGTTCGCCGGGCCGGCGGATGGGCGGTTCGCCAGGTTGCGCAAGTTCGCGTCGTTGGCGTCGTCGTCAGTCTGCGTCGGCGTCATCGTTTTTGGGGTGCCGGGGCTGTCGTGGTCGGGGCATGGGCCGTCTGAGGGTGTGGGGTCGGGGTACGGGTGCGGGTGGACCAGCGTCGCGGTGGAACGTGTGGTTGTGATGGCCGTGACGTGCGGGATCGCCCACCCGGTCGCGAGTCCATTGGCATAGATCAGGCACCATGACGTGGGTCTGCGCACTATCCATGACCATTCGCGACCCGCCTCTGTCGGGCTGGGAGACTGTCGGACGTGACCGGAGATGTGCTCGACGATGACCTTCTGGTCGAGTGGCTTACAACGGCCGGTTGCGAGGTTTACCGAGAGGCTCCTCGCAATCGTCGCCGTCAGCGGCCCTGTGCGCAGAAGAGCGCAGGGGCGCCGAGGCCGAAGGCGGCGTTTGCGCCTTTGGAATGCCGAGATCATGGCGGCCGGGAGGCAGAGCCAGCGCCGTCGCCGATGAGGCAGGTTGACGCCCCGGCGGGGGACAGGGTCGAGCAGATTTTACGTGTACGACGGGAAAGCACGTGTACGGCTCGCACTCGTCGCACTCGCGCACAGCAACTCCTTCGCGGGGTGGCCGACGACCCGCCTGCTCGGCCGATTCGGGGGAGGTGTGCGCCAAAACGCCTGGATACTTTGGCCAACGGCACCAGGATCGCCATCAAGGACGTGAAAGTCCGCGACATGGTGCTTGCCACCGATCCCGAAACTGGCGAGTCCGGTGCGCGAGAAGTCGTAGCTACTCTGCCGCACACCGATCATCTACTCACCCTGAGGCTGTCGAGCGGTGACGTGGTCACGACCGAGGACCACCGCTACTGGAACGAAACAGACCGCGAGTGGCAAGAGAGCCAGCACCTCGATGCCGGCGACCAGCTCCTCACCGCCGACGGCGACATCGTGACCGTCGAAGGGCTCGACTGGTCGACCGTCCACACCGCCGACGCCTACGACCTCGACGTCGCCGACCTCGATTCGTTCTACGTCGGAGCCGGCGACGACGAGGTGCTGGTCCACAACTGCAACATCGGCTTCTCCGCCGATACGGTGCGGTCGGCATACCAGGGGATGCGCAGCGGTGGCGGACACGCCATGCGTCACTTGATCAAGGAGGGCCTCATTCCGAACGCCGGCAGCCTCGCCCAGCGAGCGCAGCAGTTCGAGCGGCTGACATCGCCGATCCTCACCTCTCCTTCGAAGACGTTCGACTGGGTCTTGGGTGGCACGAGCACCCGAGCCTTCGCTGGGACGGCGGCCGGAAGGCAGGTCGTGCGCTTCGTTGCGAAGGAAGGTCCGTACCAAGGGCGCGTGCTCTCATCGGTCGTGCCGGACGCGAAGCAGGTCGTGCAGTGGGGTCTCTAACCCGCTCAGTCGCCGAGGCGATCACGTGGTCCGGCACCACGGCGACCGTCTGTGCCTTCGCCGCGTTTCGAAGGAGTCCGGCTCTAGGAGCGTGTCCCAGTAAAGATTATTGGGTTCTCGATTCGCGATTTGTGTCTGGATATTAGAGAATAGGGAATGGACGATTTCGCTGGTGATGTTCGGTTGTTTGAGTCTGAGTTGGTTGAGCCTGACGGTGAACT
>JANOSD010000132.1:0-34239 GCA_031415655.1 Actinomycetes bacterium | reverse complement strand
GCGATCGGCGTGCGCGAGGCGATTTTCGAGCTGTTCGACGGTGGCCTCGCTCACCTTGCCGACGCCGGACAGCCGGTTCAGTTCACCGTTCACCTGGGCGTGGGTGAGGCCCGACGATCGCGCAATATCTCGCGCCCGATCGGCGTTTTCCGATCGGAGATACGCCTTGTGCTCACGTCGAGTCCGATGCTCGGTAGCCAGTCCACGTGCGCTGGATCCACCGGTGCCGCCTCCGGGCAGGGGCGGCGGGAGCAGGCGGATGGTGAGGTTTGGATCGTCGATCTCCGCCGGCGCCAACTCATGGTCGTCGAGCTCGACGGTCTCTTCGTCAGTGAGCCATTCGGGGGTGTGCGGCGTTCCCAACGCAACCGCCGAGATCACCGAGAAGAGCGAGAGCTGGGCTTCTTCGGCGGGCCCTTCGGTGGGTGGTTCGTCGAGCTCGCCGGGGGCGAAACCGTCGGCGTCGTCGTCCTTACGACGGAGGCTGTGACGGCGCTGATCGGCGATCTGTGCGGCATAGGTGCGCAACCGAGGATCGTCGGGAATAAAAAAGAACGCCTTTTGGTGGCGCATCCCCCTCGTCCAACGCACGAGCCGGCCGGCGGCCTGACGGAAGAACAGCTCTGTGGAGGTATTGGTGGCAAAGACACCCACGCGCAACCGAGGGATGTCGACCCCCTCCGAGACCATCCTCACCGCTACCAGCCAGGGCATCGACCCCTCGGCAAAGTGCTCAATCCGATCTGATGCCGACGGGTCGTCGCTGAGCGCCAAGGTGGGGGTGATGCCATAACGCCGCTTCATGAGGGTGACGATCCCCCGTGCATGGTCCTGGTCCATGGCAATGACCAACCCGCCGGCGTGGGCCTGGGTGGTGCGTATCGCCTGGAGTTGATTGTGGGCCTGATCGAGCACGGCGGGGAGCCACTCGCCGCTCAGTGAGAGGGCCGTCCGGAGCCGTTGGCCGGCACGAGCTTTGTCGAGGGTGTCGTCGAAGCTGTGGTGGTAGTGCTCGCCGTCCGGACCCACCCACTCCATTTCACCGTCGATCCGGGGAAAATAGACCGGCCGAACCACACCGCCGTCGCTCAGCGCCTCGCCATACCCGTATTCGTAGTCGGCGTGCGCCTCTCCGAAGTCGTCGTAGTGCACGAAAGGAATGGCCGTGGTGTCGCTCCGAAACGGGGTGCCCGAAAGAGCGAGCCGCCGCGATGCCCCGTCGAATGCCTCACGGATACCGTCGCCCCACGCCCGATCATCACCGGCGTGGTGCAGCTCATCGAAGATCACAAAGGCGTCGCGCGCCAGCGCTGCCACCGCCCGGGACTGCATCGAAACCTGCTGGTAGGTGGCCACGATGCCGTGCATGTCGGACGGAAGGCGACCGTCACGGGCGGACCAATGGGGTTCGAGGTGGAGCCCTAACCGTCCGGCGGCACGGGCCCACTGAAGCTTGAGGTGGGCGGTGGGCGCCACAACGAGCACCCGATGGCGAGGGTGTTCGTGCAAATGCTGGACCGCGGCGGTGAGCGCGAACGTCGTCTTTCCGGCTCCGGGCGTAGCGACGGCGAGAAAGTCGGTCGCCGAGGCGCGCTGGAAACGTTCGAGCGCTTCTTTCTGCCAGGGCCGCAGCCGTACCGATCGCTGCATAGGGCTTGAGAGTCTGCCAGCACTCGACCCCCCTCCCGCGCATGCATCAAAAGTCTCGCAGCGAAAACCTGGCATAGGAGGGTCCGGGCGCATCGGAGGGCCCGGGGGCCCGCGGGCCCAAGTAGATCAGGAGAAGAGGGACGGGGAGTTGTCGGGGAGGGCGACTCCCATGTGGGCAAATGCCGCTGGCGTGGCCACCCGACCTCTCGGCGTACGCATCAGCAACCCCTGCTGTATCAAGAACGGCTCATAGACGTCTTCTACCGTCTCGGTGGGTTCGCCCACACTGATGGCCAACGTGGAAAGGCCGCACGGCGCGCCGCCGAAACGCTGGCAGAGCGCGGTGAGAATGGCGCGGTCGACTTTGTCGAGACCCATCTCATCGACGCCGAAAACAGCCAGGCCGGCCCGAGCAGTGACGGCGTCGATGCGCCCGTTGGCCCGCACCTCGGCGAAATCACGGACACGACGCAGAAGGCGATTGGCGATGCGGGGAGTGCCCCGCGCCCTCCGGGCGATCTCTTTGGCCCCCGGCACATCGGCATCCACACCGAGAATCCCGGCGGCGCGCACCACGATCGCTTCGAGATCGGCGGCGTCGTAGTAGTCGAGCCGAGCCACAAGACCGAAACGATCGCGCAACGGCCCGGTGATCAAACCGGTTCTGGTGGTGGCCCCCACCAGCGTGAAACGCGGAAGATCGAGCCGGATCGACCGGGCCGATGGGCCCTTGCCCAACACGATGTCGAGTTCGAAATCCTCCATCGCTGGATACAGCACTTCTTCGACCGCTCGGCTCAATCGGTGAATCTCATCGATGAAGAGCACGTCGCCTTCTTCGAGCCGAGTAAGGATGGCCGCGAGGTCGCCAGGACGGTCGATCGCCGGGCCCGAGGTGATGTGGAGGTTCACGTCGACCTCGGTGGCCACGATCCCGGCCAGGGTGGTCTTTCCGAGCCCCGGCGGACCAGCAAACAGCAGATGGTCGACAGCCTGCCCCCGCAGCTTGGCCGCTTCCAGAATGATGTTGAGGTGCTCTTTCAGCTCACGTTGACCCACAAACTCGGCGAGCGAACGAGGGCGCAGACCGCCCTCATCGGTGAGCCCCGCTCCGTGAGCGGCGGACTGTGCAAGGCGATCGGCGTCGGCGGTGGGTACCGTCGCGGCATCGAGGTCGTGGGTTGTGAGGCTGGGTTCGAGGAGTTCGTCGCGCATCTGTGTGTGCCGATCAGAATGCCGCCAGGCGTTGCAACGCCTCGCGCAACAAGGCCGACGTGTCGCCATCGGGGGGAAGCTCCCGCAGCACCGATGCCACCTCGTCGGGGCCGTAGCCGAGCCCCGCCAGCGCGTCACGAACATCGGCACGAGCCGACGCAACGGTGGGGGCACCCATGCCGGCCCGACCAACCGTGGACGATGCCACGTCGAGCGGCTCCCCAAGCTTCGATTTCAGCTCCACCAGCAGACGGGCCGCCGTTTTTTTGCCCACGCCGGGCACGAGGCAGAGCGAGTCGATGTCGTCGTGGGCGATCACGCTGGCCAGCGCGTTGGGTTCGTGCACGGCGAGGATCGCCTGCGCCAACGAAGGCCCCACTCCATGGGTAGCGATGAGCACCTCGAAACACTGCCGCTCACCCAGCGAAGGGAACCCGTACAGGGTTTGATCGTCCTCTCGAAAGTGGTGGTGCACGTGGACGAACACCTCGCTGCCGAGATCGCCGAGTTGCACTGAGGTAGTGGGTGACACCGACACCCGGTACCCCACGCCGGACACCTCGACCAGCACTTCGCCGTCGGTGCGGTCGAGCAGCGCACCACGAAGCGACCCGATCATGCGCGGGCTCCGTTGGCGGGGATGACGCCGTTCACGGATCGAGCAGCGGCAGCGGCTACGGCCCGACGCATCGGCGCCATTGCCACGTGACACAGCGCCAGAGCGGCGGCATCGGCTGCATCGGCAGGCTTGGGCGGGGCCGAAAGGTGCAACAGGGACTGCACCATTTGTTGTACCTGCTGCTTGTCGGCCCCTCCCCAGCCGGCCACCACCTGCTTCACCTGGTTCGGCGAATACTGCACCACCTCGCAACCCCGGGAGGCGGCCTCCGCCATGCAGATGCCGCTCGCCTGGCCGACCGACATTGCCGTCCGAGCGTTCACCTGGAACAAGACCCGCTCCACGGCCAAAACCTGGGGCTCAAACTCATCGAGGAGCGACCGCACCTCGGCTTGAAGTTCCACCAGCCGAAGTGGCAATTCGGTGCTCGGCGGGGTGGTGATGACGCCCAATGCCACCGCTCGACTGGCGCGCCCTTCGTGATGCAGTACGCAGTAGCCACATCTCGAGAGGCCGGGGTCGATTCCAAGGACGAACACGTGTCCGATCATAGTCAGACGATTTCCACCCGAGGGTGGACCCAAGGGGGCCTTTGTGGAGGACCCGTGCAGGTTGGTCAAGACTCGCCGTTCGCGGCCGAAAGAGTATTCGTGACCTCGGACCCCACGAACCTGACACCGCCAGTGGAGTCCCTTGTGGGGCCCGCCAGCGCCAACAATCGAGAACAGGCGGGGGTGTACTTCCCGCCCGTCGGTGGCGGCATTGCCACCGCAGCGGCGAACCCCGACGATTTGCACCGCGAGCGCAAGGTGGAGGTGCCCGACGGTCCCCTCGTAGTGGAGTTGCGCAACGTCACCAAACACTTCGGCAAGGTGCACGCGCTCTCAAACCTCAACATTTTGGCCCCCGAGGGTCGGATCACCGTGTTGCTCGGGCCCAACGGCGCCGGCAAAACCACGGCGATCCGCATCATCACCGGAGCCCTCACCCCCAACCGAGGCCACGTTCGAACGTTTGGCCTCGACCCCGAACGGGACGGCGAGGAGGTGCGAAGCCGAATCGGCATCGTGAGCGCCAAGCCGGCGCTCTATGACCGACTCACCGGCTGGGACAACCTCCAGTACTCCGCCGAGTTGTACGGCCTGGGCCGCAACGCCACCAAACAGATCCGTGAGGCGGCAGGCCGGTTTGGGATCGTGGAGGCGCTCGATCAACAAGTCGGCGGCTACTCCACCGGCATGAAAACCCGTCTGGCGCTGAGCCGCAGTGTGCTCCACAACCCCGACCTCCTCTTGTTCGACGAGCCCACGTCGGGCCTCGACCCCGAGAGTTCGCACGCAGTACTCGAACTGATCCGGGAGATGACGAGCGAAGGCCGCACCGTTGTCATGTGCACCCATCTCCTCGTGGAGGCCGAAGGGCTGGCCGACCAGATCGTGGTGCTCGAAGCCGGCGCCGATCTCATGTCCGGCAGCCAAGATGCACTAATCCGTCGCTACTGGCCAAACGATCTTGTGCGCATCGACGCCACCGATCGGGAAATGCTCGAATTGGCGCGCGACCTCGAAGGCGTCGTGAGGTATGAACGCGGTGCCACGCATGCCGACGTGAGCCTCGACTCCTTCACACGTGTGCCCGACCTCATCGCCCACCTCACCGCCGCTGGCGTACGCCTCACACGGGTGGAGCCCCACCACCCCACCCTCGAGGAGCTCTACTTCGCCGTCCGCCGCGAACGGCGCTCGCTCGGGGTGAGCACGCCCCTCTAAATCCCGCCCTTGCCCTTCTCCCCCCTCGATCTCCCCCCTCGATCTGGCTCCCCCTCGGTTCGAATCCCCTTGAAAGGACATGCCCATGGCGTTTCGCCGTGAACGGATGTGGACGGTCACCCGCACCGAACTCAAACAACTAGTTCAGGCCAAGGACTTCTGGGTGCCGATGGCGTTGCTCGGGGGCATCTTTTTTGTGGTGATCCCTGCCGTCATGCTGCTCATCATCAACGGCATTGGCAATCAACAGGCCGTGCAGGAAGTGAGCAAGTCACTCGATCTGCTCCCGAAATCCGCAATGCAGGCGGCGCCAAAGGGTATTCCTCCGGAGGCGCTGGTGTCCTGGGCAATCGCCGTCTATCTGCTCGCACCGGTCGCCGTCGTGGTGCCGCTCACGATCTCCTCGGCGGTTGGAGCGTCCACCATCGTGGGCGAGCGAGAACGCGGCACCGGCGAGTTTCTCGCCCATACCCCTGCCGATACTCGCGAGATCTACCTCGGCAAGCTGATCGCCAGCCTCGTGCCCGGTTACCTCACCACCGTGGTCGGATTCGGGGCCTATTCCGTTCTGGTGAACGCCATGTTGATCGGGAAGATCGGCTACGTGTTTTTCCCCACCCCGGCCTGGTGGATCTTGATCCTGTGGGAGCTCCCCCCGTTCATTGCCATCGCCCTCAGCCTGGTGTTACGCCTATCGGCACGGGTGAAGTCCACCGCCGCGGCCCAGCAAGCGACCGGCCTCGTCACCCTCCCGCTGATCCTCATCGGCTACGGACAATCCACCGGTGCGCTCGCTGGCGGCGACACGGTCCGGATCGGCCTCTACCTTGGCGCATTCGCCTGGCTGGTGGCGATCGTGTCACTCGCCACCGGGGTGCGCTCGATCAAACGCAACGCCCTGCTCGGCGTGGCCAACGAGGGCTGACACCGGTCCCGGGCACCGTGCCGAGCTCACTACCCCTTCGGGGCTCCATTAAAACGACTCGATCACGCCGACGAGCTGGTCGACGGAACGGAACGTAAACCCGGCCGATGAGCGGTGCGCCCACCGCAAGATTCCTTGGGCATCGACCACAAAGACTGAGCGACGATAAAAGCCAAGCGGACCTTTCACGTCGTAGGCCTCGGCGGCAAGATGGTCCACGTCGGCCAGCAGCGGGAATCCGAAACCACCGTGCGCCTTCGCGAAGGCATCGTGGTTATCGACCGACTGCGGGCTGATCGCCAGAACCTGCGCGCCGAGATCAGCGAATCGGACGATGTCGGCGGCATAGGTGGTGAGTTGCACGGTGCACACCGGCGAGTGGTCGGCCGGATAAAACACCAAAACCACGGGCGAGCCCAGATAGTCGGCAAGCCGGTAGTGCCGATGCCCTTCGTCGGTGCCGTCGGTGCCGGGAAGATCGACGGCCGGAGCGGACCCCCCGATCGACAGCTCGTCGGCCGGGGTCGGCGTCTGGTCTGCCGGATCAGGCATCGAGCAGGCTCACGACATCGTCGGAGATGTCGGCGTTGGCGTAGACCTCTTGCACGTCGTCGTTGTCGTCCAGGGCATCGATCACCCGCAGGATCGACCGGGCGACATCGACCGAGTCCACGGCAATCGTGGCGTTGGCAAGCATGGTGACATCGGCCGAATCGAAAACGATCCCGGCCGCGTCGAGGGCATCACGGACGTTGGGAAGATCAGATGGCGCGCTGGTGAGCCGCCAGCTATCGCCCTCATCGACGAGATCTTCGGCGCCGGCATCGAGTGCGGCTTCCATGATGTCGTCTTCGCTCACCGACTTTGGCAACATCACCACTCCCTTGCGATCGAATTGCCAGGCCACCGCTCCCGGTTCAGCGATCGATCCCCCCGTCTTCTTCAAGATGCTCCGTATCTCTGAACCGGCCCGGTTGCGGTTATCGGTGAGCACGTCGATGAGGATCGCTACACCACCAGAGGCGTACCCCTCGTAGGTGATCTGCTCGTAGTTCACGCTCTCGATCTCGCCTGTGCCCCGTTTGACGGCTTGTCGGATCGTGTCGAGCGGGATCGAGTTGTCGCGCGCCTTTTGGAACATCGTGCGCAACGAGGGGTTGGTCTCCAGATCACCGCCGCCGGTGCGAGCGGCCACCTCGACCTGACGCACCAACTTGGCGAACACCTTGCCGCGCGCCTTGTCGGTGGCGGCCTTCTTGTGTTTGATCGTTGCCCATTTGGAGTGGCCGGACATACCCGTGGAGCTCCTTGTGCCAAGTCTCGTGCCAGGTCGTGTGCCGGGCGAAAGGCCAGTAGATGGGCCGGAGCAGGACCCTACTCCCCTCCCCTGCTGTTGTCAGGTGAGGCCAAAGACTCCGCACGCTTCGAAGCCCCTCATGGGAACGAGGAGAGAAAGGCTCGATGCAGACGCGTGTCGGTGCCGAGTTCGGGGTGAAACGCTGCCACCAGTACCGGGCCTTGCTGACAGGCCACCGGGGCGCCATCGACCTCAGCCAGAACCTCCACCGACGGGCCGGCGCGCACAACGACCGGTGCCCGAATGAACACCGAGCGCATCGGCAGTTCAGGATCATTTTCGAGACCCGACACCAACAGGTCGGCCTCAAACGAATCCACTTGCCGACCGAACGCATTGCGGCGCACCGTGATGTCGATTGCCGCGAACAGGTGCTGATCTGCTCGTCCGTCAAGCACTTCACGGGCGAGGAGGATCATTCCCGCGCACGTGCCCAATGCCGGCATACCCGCGTCGAGGCGGGCCTGCAGCGGGGCCATCAAAGCGCTGCGATCCAACAACATCGACATCGTGGTGGATTCGCCGCCGGGGAGCACCAACGCGTCGACGTCGTCAAGTTGCGCGGGTGTGCGCACGTCGACCGTGGGTACTCCGAGTGCATCGAACATGACACGGTGGCGAGCGAACGCACCCTGCACCGCGAGAATCCCGACCTTCACGAAACGACCTTCACGAAGCCGCTTCACGACTCGCGGCTCGGAAAGGGCAGACGTTCACCAGCCCCGCTGGGCAAACGTCGTTTCGAGCGTGGCAATCTCCAGCCCCGGCATGGCCTCGCCGATCCCCCGGCTCACCTTCGCGAGGATGTCGGGATCTCGGAAATGCGTCGTGGCTTCTACGATCGCCTTCGCCCGCGGACCGGGGTCGTCGCTCTTGAAGATGCCCGAGCCAACGAACACCGCCTGAGCGCCAAGTTGCATCACCAGGGCGGCATCAGCAGGGGTGGCGATTCCGCCGGCACAGAACATCGGCACCGGAAGCTGACCTGTCTCGGCGATCTCCTGCACAAGGGGCAATGGCGCCTGAAGCCGTTTGGCCCATTCGAACAGCTCGGCGGAATCGGCTTGGGTGATCTTGCGGACATCACCCAGGATCGAACGAAGGTGGCGAACCGCTTCTACGACGTTGCCGGTGCCGGCTTCGCCTTTGGAGCGGATGAGCGCCGCGCCCTCACTCACCCTCCGTAACGCTTCACCGAGATTGGTGGCGCCACACACGAACGGCGCGGTGAATGCCCACTTGTCAATGTGGTGAGCCTCATCGGCCGGTGTCAGAACTTCGCTTTCATCGATGTAGTCCACCCCAAGGGCTTGGAGGATCTGTGCCTCCACGAAGTGGCCTATGCGGGCTTTCGCCATGACTGGGATGGTGACGACGGCCTTGATACCTTCAATCATCTCCGGATCGCTCATCCGGGCCACACCACCGTCGCGCCGGATGTCGGAGGGAACTCGTTCGAGAGCCATGACTGCGGTGGCGCCGGCATCCTCGGCCACCTTTGCTTGCTCGGCGTCGACCACGTCCATGATCACGCCGCCTTTCAACATTTCGGCCAGACCACGCTTCACGAGCAGTGAGCCGGTTTGGCGCGACAAGCCTTGCGGGGATCCTTCGGTCATGCCGCCAGTGTAGGAGCGCTCCCCTGCCTCACCCGAAGCCGAAATAGCCTCGGGTTCGAAGTCGGGCGTCCGGCGACCCCTGATCTGGGCGGACTTCACCAACAGCCTTCTACTTCCGTTCGGACTGCAGCCGACCGGCGGCCTCCGCGTCGAGCACCACCGGTGAGAGCCCGCCGGCCTCTGGCAACGCGATCCACGTGCGTCCGGGGGTGAGCGCTATGACATTGCCCGCCCTGTCGGTGAGCTCCCACGGCGAAAAGCTCACCGGTCGTTTCCAGTGGCCGTAGACGAGTTTGCCGGCAGTCAATACGATGGCGTCACCTTCGCCTTGGGTGATGGCCTTCGGCGAACGCGAGTCGGCGTCGCTGGCGCCGTAGGGCACGAGGAGGATCACCACGTTGGTCGGGGCCACTTGCACACCGTCCACATCAACCACGGCGCTGCGACCCCGAGGATGCGATTCATCCACCTGAAAACGATTCCACCCGAGGCGCTCTTGATCCCACACGTAGTCCACCTTCACGCCTCGTCCGAAGTCGATCGTGACCCCGAGCCCGTCTTCTGCGGCGATCGGGAGCGACGCATCCGGGGTACGAAAGGCGAAGATCGGGTGGGGTGGTAGCACGGGGGAGGGAACAAAAGCTTCACGCATCATCGCTGTGCTCGTATAGAGGTTGTGCGGCATCTGCCTCCGATTGTCGCGGTAGTAACGGTCCTTGTTGGTTGGCTCCCCGGCCTCAATGAGAAAGCCCAACGCGGCCGACCCCTGCACTTCACTCGTGACGCCCGGATTGCCACCAGACCACAACAGCAGCGGCCGATTGAGCGGACCCATCAGGTCCACGTCGCTGCTGCGAGCCGAGCGGATCGGCCCGACCGGGTCGGCGTCACCGGAGTGAAAAAGACACATCAGCCGGGTGATGCCCTCCACCTTTTCTTCGATACAGGAATCAGCCTGATTGATGCCTGACTGCGGGCGGGCGGCAGGAGCGTTGTCGATTTTGGCCACGACGACTGCTTTTCGAGCCGCATCTCCATCGGTGAGACTCACCCCGGTGAGCGGCCACGCGGTGATCGGTGCGGCGCTTGTTGTCGAGGCCTGCCCCGAGGTGCTCGAACCATTTCCGCCGCCACCCCCGACGGCGTCGGAGGCGCCAATCGAACCTGTCTGCACACCGTTGCCGGTATTCGAACAAGCCGCAAACAACACCGCCGCGCACGAGCTGACGACGACGATGAGCCGGCGAGATGAGCGACGGGACGAAGACGAGGACAAAACGAATGCAGACATGGAGGACCTCCCTACGGGCCCGCCATTGGGCCGCGATGGTTTCTCCGCCTGCGGTCACGGTACGGGCATCGAGTGGGTGTGCGGTGGATGCTCACGAGAGCCGAGCCCGAACGCCGTCGCCCAACCAGCGGGGCCCGGCGTGGACAAGGAGCGTGTCCCAGTAACGCTTCGAGAAGCGGATTTCGAGCCACGGTTCGAAGTCTCGTAAGGACGTCCCGTCGGGAGCCCCCTTGTTCCGGGCGATGCGACGGAGGACGCAGCGAGGTTGAAAGCTGGCAGGAAGACGCCGAACGGTTACTGGCACACGCTTCTAGCGCGTGGGCGGCGGCGTTTCGGTGCGATTGACTACCGTCGCGAGGCCTTTCGGCACCAAGGCAATCCACGTGCGTCCGGGTGTGAGCCCGACGGCCTTGCCGTCTTTGTCGGCCACTACCACCGGCGACTCGGCAGCCTTCGACCACATGGCCTGCACCAACTGGCCATCGGTGAAGACCAGCGCCTCGCCGGTGCCATCGAATACCGCCTCGGGCACGGCGGTTCCCGCCACATCGCGCACGCCGGTGTCGATGTAGTCGACGTAGAACACCAGCACGTTGGCGGGGGCGATCTGGACGCCTTTGTCGTCCACGTGGGGCGTATCGTTTTGCACACGCGTCCAGGCGCGCTTGGTGGCATCCCAGGTGAACGCCACGGGGTTCTTGCCCCCACCCCACTCATACCGAAGCCCAGCGACTGGACGACCCCCGCTTGGGCCTTCGTCAGCTTTGCGAAAGCTGAACATGGCTCGGGGAGGACGGTCACCCCCGGCTTTGGCCCACACCTTGTTGGTATCGGAGTAGAGGTTGTAGGGCGCCTCTCGACCGGCGACCCGCTCGTAGAGGCTCGCGTTGGCGAGGTCGTCGGCGCCGAGGTCGACGATGTTCGCTTCGGCGAACAAGGGCCGAAACGTGGAGTTCGCTCCGGAAAACACGAATAACGGCTTGTTCAGTGCGTCGAGAATCGATAAATCCGTGGTGCGCCCGGATCGGATCGGTCCAATCAATGGCGCATCGGCGGACTGGAAGATGGCCGCGAATCGACTGTTCGGCCCCTCCACTTTCTCCTCGAACACGATGTCGGCCTGGTTGATCCCCGACTGCGGGCGGGCTCCGTCGTTGACGTTGTCGATCTTCGCCACCAACGCCGGACGGGTCAGCTTGGCGGGGTCGGTGGGCAGCCCGGTGAGCGCCGAATTTTTGCGGGGCGGGGCCGAGGCGCCCGCGGCCTTTGTCCCCAACGTGGTGCCCCCCGCGGCGACGTCATCCGTGCTGCTTCCGCCGGTGAGCGCCACGACAACGGCAGCGAGGAGAAGAAGCACCGTAATGGCGACACCGCCGACTACGACGGCTTGGCGTTGATGATCGGGCTCAATCTCGACCTCGTGATACTCCCACTCCTCGTCGCCGTCGTCGCCAATTTCCTCCTGCCCGCCAACAGCGGTTGCGGACGAGGGCCGGGGCGCGGAGGGAGGCGGGTCGGCATCGACCCACTGGTTGCCGTCCCATCGCTGCGGCTGCCAGTCGGCAGCGTCCCAGGTGGCGTCGTGATCAGAAGGAATGGTCATGAGGGGAGTAGCTCTTCAGCAAGGGGGGATACCCGCACGCTGGGCACGGGCTTTAGCGCTCGCGTAACGCTGCGGCTCGCAGTTCGAGCGGCGCTGACGATACTCCAGGAGGGTCGGTCCAGAGGTGGGCAAGGGCGGGGAGCGACACCACCGCACCGGCGTCGCCACGATGTTCGAGCATCTTTTCCAGTGCCGCGGCCAGCCCGGGTGGATAACGCGTGATGTCGACGGCGGTGCAATCGGCGAGATACTCACGATGTTCACCGAGTTGTGTTCGCAGCGAAGGCCACATGACGCCCCGAGTGGCGGGGGCAATGCGGAGATTGCGGATTTGCCCCAGCTGTTGGGCCACAATCCCTTCGAGCTCGATGGGTTCAAAATACTCAAGCAGCCCGCTCGTGACAACCAGACTCGCCCGGCGTGGGTCGTTCCCCACCACGAAGCAGTTACACGAAGGGTCGTCCACCACCAGCAGCGCCGGCGCGGCGATTCCCGTGGACGCGCAGAGGCCGTCGACCACGTTGAAGAGCCGGGCATTCTCCGCCGGTGCGGCCAACCTCGCCGAACACAGCGCTAACGCCTGCTGCTCCCCCGTGCCCAGTCGGCGCACCCCCCAGAACGCCCCGCCGCAAGCCACAACGATGAGCATCAGGGCGGCGGGCCCGACAACGAACGGCAGGAGAAGGCCAACAAGGGCCACGGCCCCCGCCGCCCCGCCGACCACGACGAGCGGCCGCAGAGCAATGGCGCGGTTGGCGGCGATCTGGCGCGTGAGATCGGTAGCAGAGTCGAGCGTTCGGGGGTCAGTCAACAGGGTTTCCAGTTTACGCGAGCGGGTTTGGCGCCTTCAGTGCACGGCGAAGGCGGCGCCTTATGGTCGCACGTCGTCAACGCCGCGCACGACCTCGTGATGCGGCGTACGTATCGATGGCCTCGCCGTACAGTTCGAGATACGCCGACGCGAGGCGATCCATCGAGTATTCGTCGGCTCGCGCCGCGCCCGCCGCCACGAGCGCAGCCGTGCGCGTTTGGTCGTCGAACACACGGCGGATCTCGGCGGCGAGAGCCTGCGGGTTCCCCGGCTCAACGAGGGCGGCGTAACGACCGTCACCCGCCACCGCCCGGTACCCGGAGATGTCGCTGGCCACCACGGGTGTGCGCGCTGCCATCCCTTCGAGCAAGACGATGCCGAACGATTCGCCGCTCAGCGAAGGTGTGACGAACACGTGCGCCCCACGGAGTCGTTGCCCCTTCTCCGCGTCGGTTATTCGCCCCATCCACTCCAGCCGCGAATCCCCCGAGTGCTGCTGCTGAAGCCGAGCGGTGTCTGGGCCATCGCTCCCGATCCATATTCGAACGTGCGCCGGAAGGTAGGGAAGGGCCGCCAGCAACACGTCGAGCCCCTTACGGGGCTCGTGCCGACCCACGAACAGCACCGTCGGCCCATCGGTTGGGGTGGCGGCACCATCGCGAAACTCCTCGACCTCCACCCCGTTCCAAAGCATGCGGAAGTCGGCGTCGATGTGTTCGGCGGCGGTGGCTCGGGCATCTTCGGAGACGACACACGACACGTCGATGTTCCGCGCCGCCCGCACAACCATCGGGCGGAAGTACTTGTAGAGAAGCGTGCCCGACGCGTGATACGTGGCCACGATTGCCGCATTCTTGAACACCAACGCGGTTTGACACGGACCGGGACAGAACGGTTCGTGGATATGTACTACGTCGAACTCTTCGTCTCGGAGGGCACGAATGAGGCGAAGCTGAGCCGACGGATCGGGGGCGATCGGCGCCACCGATCCGTTCGATGATGTGGGCAAACTCGCGCCGAGTGGCGTCACCCCACCGTCGGGTGGAGGACCGTCGCAAGGAGCCAGCACCCGAACCTCATGGCCGGCGCGACGAAGCGTTCGCGCCAACCCCAACACTTGCCCCTGTACGCCGCCAGGAACGGTAAGGCTGTAGGGACACACGATGCCGATACGCACGGCCTTCACCCTATGGTCCGGTGAGGAATCGAACACGAACGGTCCGAGGAACGCAAACTAAAGAAGTGACTTGTCACTTTCTAAACATCGTGTTACAACTTCTACGTGCTCGTTACCCCGACCCGTCGCACCCAAGCCGAGCGGCGCAGCACTACCCGCCAGGCGCTACTTTCCGCCGCCACCACCATCCTGGTTGAGCGTGGGTTGGCCGCGACCACCACCACCGAGGTCGCCCGTGTTGCCGGCCTTTCCCAGGGGGCACTCTTCAAACACTTCGCATCGAAAGATGATTTGCTCGCTGCGGTTGCCGCCCACCTTCATGAGGAACTTCTGGGCGCGTATCTCGATCGTTTTCAACGACTCGATCGCACGAACGACGTGAACGACCGGCTCGACAAGGCACTCCGCCTCCTGTGGCAGCTCTTTCAGACCAACGAGATGGCCGCGGCGCTGGAGTTGGAGATGAACGCCCGTACCGACGCCCACTTGCGCCGTGCGTTGCAGCCCATCGCCGTACGTCACGCAGCGCGCATCCGAACGGTCGCAATGGCCCTTTTTCCCGACCACGGTGCGGCCGAATCGTTCGAGCCGCTGTTCGACCTCGTGCTTGAAACCATGCACGGGATGGCACTCAGCCGCTGTCTCGCGCCGAATCCCACCCACGAACGGGCCTTGCTCGCACACCTGCAGAGGCTCGCTCGCGCCGGGCTCACCGAAACCAGAGCATCCTGATGGCCGCCGACACCCCAAACGGGAATCTCTCCCGGTGCGATTTCGCACCAGAATTGCTCATCGACCTTGTGCGATTCCCGCTGCTCGAGCCCGAATCGGCCCGCTACGCCGAGGCGGTCAACCTCGCCCAGGAAGGCATCACCGCAATCGGTGCCGCCGAACTCGACGGGTTCCTCTCGCCCGCCGGCGTGGCCGCCGTGCTCGCCGACTCCCTGACGCTGGAGCAATTGGCGTGGCGAAGCGACGGGCCGGCCACGGCCTACCTCACGAAGCCGAATACCGACGCACCGTTGGGTCACCCCACTCGATGGCTGCACTGGGCCGCGGTGGGAGCGGTGGCCTGGGATCTTTTCCCGTCGACCTCCCCCCTGCGTCGTCTTTACGAATGGGATCCGTTGCTTCGTTTCATCGAGGCCGTTCTGGACCGGGGTGAACTCCACCGCTACGCCGACCCGCTCGGCGGGCTCAACTTGGCCACGATGGGTAACGGCGACGAGCTGCAATGGCATTTCGACCAGACCGATTTTGTGGTCTCCCTGGCGGTGCGTGACGCCGAAGACGGCGGCGACTTCGAAGTGGTCCCTCGCATTCGGACCCCCGACGACGAGCACTTCGACGATGTCGCAGCGTTACTCGACGGCGACAGCTCTCGCGCCGTAACTCTCCCCATGCAGCCGGGGACGTTGCTCATCTTCGAGGGCCGATACTCGATCCATCGGGTCACCCCGATCCAGGGAGCCACCACTCGGCTCGTCGGGCTCTTCGGCTACGACACCAAACCCGGAACCATGAGTAGCAACCTCTTGAAGCGCATTCGGTATGGCCGCACCGAACCGGCCCCTTCCTGAGATGCTCACCGCACGCGCCCCCTCCTCTGCGACCTCCCACCTCGGCGCGGGCCCGGTCCTGACGGACCACCCGCATCTGGTGCGCGCACTCGCCCAGGTGAAGGCTGCCGCCGCGGCGGCCAATTGCGAAACCGGGGCGATCGAACCCGAGGTTGCCGCCGATCTCCTCTCATCGACCGACGTTCTCCTTGCGCACCCCGAGCGCGCACCGAAGGTCGCCTTGTTCCTCGGCGGCGGCGGCGTCGCCGTAAACGCGGCGATGAACGACTGGCTCGGCGCACCCGCGGCGAACGTCTCACAAAGCACCGCCGATGTGCTCCACACCGCCGCACGGATCGGCCTTATCGTTGCGCTCCAGCCGGTCACCGCCTCGATGGAGACACTCGCCGGCGAACTTCGCCACGCCGCGACCAGGTGGGCGGATCTTGCCCCAACAACGTTGGCTCGCACATGTTTGCGCGACGGGATTGCTGTTCCTACCTCGGTGTGGCCCGTCGGCATGGCCGACGCGATTGCCCGCGCAATCGACGCCGTCAACGGAGCGTCCGCCTCACTCCACCAGGTGGTTCTCGGCGCAACCGTGATCGGTACTGGCACCGGCGCCACACTCGCGTATCGAAAGGCTGTCGTCCCGATCTTGGCCCGTCGTACTGGCTTGCCGCTCGTACCCCACCCCCGCCCGGCAAGTGCCCTTCAGCATGGAGACGACCTCCTCGCCGTGTCGAGTGCGCTGGCCAGTGCCGCTCGCGTCATCGCTCGTACCGCCAGCGACCTTCGACTTCTGGCGTCGGGCCCCGCCGGGGGATTCGGCGAGTTGGTACTCCGCGCCACCGGCGATGGCTCCACGTTTTTCGCCGGAAAGACCAATCCCATCGGTGCCGAAACGGCGATCATTCTCGCCGCCCAGGTGCAAGGCATCCATGCCACCAACGAAACGTTGGCCTTGCATGGCGAGCTCCACCTCAACGTCTTTGACCTACCCGTAGCCGTCAACCTGTTCACCGCCAGCCAGTTCGTGGCTGCAGGTTCTCACGCCCTCACCAGCCTCATCGGCGCCACCGATATCGATGCGCAACGGTGCGCCGATCTTGCCTCGGCCGCCCACCCACGCAAGGAGTCCCCCATATGACAAACGCCTTCGCTGAAACACCCCCACCCGATGCACGACCTTGGGCGGCCTCGTGGCTAGCGCAGGGTGCCGAGTCCTATGTTGATGGTGCCTGGCATCCGTCCACCGACCCCACCGGTGCAGGTGTCGAACGCAGGAATCCGGCCACCGGAGTCCCGCTTGGGCGCATTTCGTACGCGTGTTCCGACGATGTGCACACGGCCGTGGCGGCGGCGTCAACAGCTTTTTCTCCTGGCTCTCCATGGCGCTCGCTCAGCCGCCGGGAACGGGCTCGGGTGCTCCACCGCATCGGTGCCATCATTCGCGACCACGAGGTCGAGCTCGCCACGCTCATCGCTCTGGAGAACGGCAAGCTCTACGCCGAAGCACTGCATGACGACATGCCCGATACCGCCGATGTGTTCGACTACTACGCCGGGTGGACCGACAAGCTCTACGGCGACTGGTCGCCCGTCGATACCCATCCCGGTGCCGACACGGAGGCGTTGAACATCGTCACCCGCGACCCGGTCGGGGTGTGCGCGCTGATCGTTCCGTGGAACTTTCCGCTGCTGCTCGCGGCATGGAAGATCGCCCCTGCCCTTGCGATGGGCAACACGGTGGTGGTGAAGCCGTCCCCGTTCACCTCGTTCTCGCTTCTCCGACTCGTGGACCTCATCGACCAAGCCGGATTGTTGCCGCCCGGCGTTCTCAACGTGGTGCTGGGTGATGCCGAAACCGGCCATGCGCTTGTCACCCATCCAGGCGTAGCCAAGGTCAGCTTCACAGGGTCCACCGCCGTTGGCCGGGCGATCCTTAGCGACGTCGCCAACACCAACCTCGCCACCGTCACCCTTGAACTCGGCGGCAAGTCCCCGAACATCGTGTTCCCCGACGTGGCCGACCTCGAAGGCTGCATCGACCGGTCGTTCCACCTCATGTTCTCCCAGAAGGGGGAGAAGTGTTCCGAGCCCACGCGTTTTCTGCTCCACGAGACGGTGCACGACGAGTTCGTCGCCGGGCTGGTGCAGCGGGCCGAAGCGGTGACCTGTGGTGATCCCTTCCACCCCAGTTCCACCCAGGGATCGCAGTGCACTGCAGCCGGGTTGACGCGGTTGCTGAGTGGGATCGCTGATGCCCACACCGACGGCGCCCGTCTCGTGGCCGGCGGTGTTCGTGATATGTCGGGCACCAACGCCGACGGCTTCTTCCTCCCCCCTACCATCTTCACTGGCGTGACGCCGGAGATGCGGTTGTTCCGAGACGAGGTGTTTGGGCCGGTGCTTGCCGTCACCCGGTTTTCTACCGAGGCCGAAGCGGTAACGCTGGCCAACGACACGCCGTACGGCCTCGCCGCCGGCGTCTACACCGCTGATTCGTCCCGGGCCCGCCGAGTGGCCAACGCCCTTGATGCCGGGCAGGTATTCGTGAACCGGTACGGCTGCTACGACTTCGCCGCACCGTTCGGTGGCACGAAGGGCAGCGGCTGGGGTCGGGAGATGGGCCGCGCTTCGCTCGACGCCTACACCACCGCCAAGAGTATTTGGTTTGCCGGCTGACCATCCGTTCGCCAGACCCCTGTGCCGGAACACCTCGTTAGGGCGCACCTGAATGGTGTGGTTTCCCGATGGCGGTAAGCGCTTCGTGGTCGCTGGGCCAGTTGGGTTGCTGCAGATGCCATTGCTCCGGCGCTTCGCGTATCAGTTCTTCGAGCGCATAGGCGATGTTCTGGGTGATCCGGGCCACGTCGTCGCGAAGCCGTTTCCCCGAACGCTCAACGACAAGCTTCGGGCGCACCACGCACCGGATTCCCCCGCCGGGCTTGAAATAGCTCGCCATTGGGAGAATCGGTGCACCGGTTCTCAGCGCCAGCGTGGCCGGACCAGCAGGCAGCGTGGTGACTTCGCCAAAGAACTCCACCTCCACGCCACTCCCGTCGATGTCGCGATCAGAGAGCAGGCAGACCACGTGACGTTCCCGAATGGCTCGCAGCACTGCCGTCCCCGCATCGGGGCCTAACGGCACCACATGCATGCCCAAGCTGCGCCGGAAATCGGCGAAGAAATCGAACAGTGCCGGCGGGTTTACCGGTTCGACCACGGCAGTGAGCGGGATGTTCTCCACTCTCGTGATCCAAAACCCAGCCCATTCCCACCCGCCGAGGTGAGGCAGCACCACGAGAGGCCCGTGACCCCCCGCCCGAGCTTGCGCAATGTGCTCGAAGCCGTCGTAGTCGATTCCCCAGTCGATCTCGGCGACTGACATTCCTGGCAGCCGGAACGAATCTACCCAGTAGCGGCCGTAGGCCGCGAAGCTCTCGACCACCTTGCGGTCGACCTCGGACGGACTGATTTCGGTACCGCACACCCGCCGGATGTTGCGTTCAACCAACATGCGGCGTTCCGCCGAAAGGCGCAACGCCACCGCCGAGAGGTTGTCGGCCGCCGCATCGGCAGTTCGCCGGGGAAGGGCGCGTGCCAACCAGGCCGCCGACTTGTACGCAGGGGTGACGTAGTCCAAAGGACGAAATCAGCCTCGAGGGCGGCGTGACCGCCACGCGCTGGCCGTGCCAGAAAGGGTGGTGTGATTCCCCGCACCCCGACGCAATGCTCGACTCTGGCGGGCTTGGCGACGACGAGCCTGCCGTCGGCGACTGGTGTCCGAAAGCGGGCGCTCGATCGATGCTTGTTTCCAGACCTTGGCGAATCGTTGCCCGGCGGTGAAGATGGTGAGGGCAAGCATCAAGAAAAGTATCGGGATGAGCAATACGGGGAAGAGCGTTCCGAGCGCAAGGAGTATCACTCGTTCGGCCCGCTCCATGAGGCCACCCCGAGCGTCGAAGCCAAGGGACTCGGCCCTTGCTCGTTCGTAGGAAATCAACATGCTCGTGGCCATGACCGCCATCGGCAGCAACGACCAGTTGCCGCCGTAGGTGTTGTTGAAATACCAGGCAATACCGAAAAACATCAGCGCATCGGCGACACGATCAACGACGGAATCAAAGAATGCCCCTCGGGGCGACGCCGATCCTGAGGCCTTGGCCACAGCGCCGTCGAGCACGTCGGGCACGACACACAGAAAACCGAAAAGAAAGGCCAACGGAAGGTTGCCGAACCCGAAGGAGATGGCCACGCCGACCGCCATGAGGCCACCGAACAGCGTGAGGTGGTCGGCGGTGATGCCGGTCTTGCGGATTTTGTGGCCAACGGGCCGCATGCCTTTTTCGAACGAGGCCCGAAATTGACCGTCGATCATGGGTACTCCTAACGAAGTGCTTGCTAGAGGCTAACAGCCGGATTGTCGTAGTGGCAGCATCCCAAGCCCAACGCCCGATTGCGAGTCGGCGTTTCCCCCAAATGCCACTGGGTACCGCGGCTGCAGGTCAGGATAGGGTCGACCTGTGCCTGGCCTCGATCTGTCGCTTCTGTCCTCTGGAGATGCTGTTGTTGCGCTCCGCACCTACCCTCGCCGGTACCGAAATAGTCTTGCCCCGCTCCCTGACGATCCCGATGCCGTCGACGCGTTAGCCCACCGAATCGGGCCAACCGGAACGTCAGCGTTCCACCTTCTCACCGATACCGTGCGCTCAATCGAGGTACTCGGTCAGGCACTCCACCAAATCGTGTATTCCGATGATGCGGTGTTGCATCCCGGCGTCACCGATCCCCTCCAGCGCCACTGGGAGCAGCCGATTGTGGGGGCCGTAGCCGACGTTCTGGCCGAGTTGGTTGACGCCGCCCAGGATCTTGCCGACGCCGCCGACAAAGTGTCCGGCAAAGGTTGGCGCCGTCAAGGGCTGGTCGCGGGTACCGGTCAACAGATCGCGGCGATCGACGTGCTCCGCGAGGCCGTTCGCACTGCGGCCGACAACCTGACGGCGATCGATACCACGCTCCGTGCCGCTCGCAACTGACACCGTGCGGTCCTGGCGCTCGGCCACGGCCACGGGCACGGCCACGCTTTTGTTTGGTCGAGCATTCGCGCCCTATCGGCTCCACACCAGACCAAGGTGCGAACCATGACCGGCGCCTTCGGCGGCAACCGGTTTCACCAGAATTCCGGGAGCGACCCCGATGACGATTTCTGGGATCGACTCGACTCGGCCGGACCGGACTCGGACGACTCATTCGACGATGAGGACGGCTGGCTGCGAGAGGCGTCGGCGCGGCGGTCGCGAAAGATTCGACGGATGGGCATCGCCATGGCGGTCGCGTTGGGCATTCCGTTACTCGCCGGAGCCGTGGCGACGTTGCAGCGGATTCGCTCCGCAGAACCCCCACCGGTGTCATCAATTCGTGTCACCTTCGTGACCACGTTCGATGCCAACGGGTGCGTCATGGTGAATGGCGCCCGGTGGAGTGCCCTCGAACCCCTACCGACCTCCGCCGATCCCAGGGAATCCGCCCGCAGATTCGTCAGCGGAACACTCACGTTTGCGGGTGCAGGCGAGGCCACTTTTATGCCAGACACGGGCGGCGGGCCGGCCGTCGTCGTTCGCCCCGCCGCCAAAGCCGACCGTGCCCCCACCAACGGGCCGGCGGTCGGGTGCGACGTCCCGTGAACCGAGGTCGGTCGTCTAGGAGCGTGCCGGTTCGTCCCAGTCTTCGGGGTTGTCCTCCACGAAGAACTCGACCACCTCTCCGTCGACACCATCAATCAGCACGAGGCCCCGCTTCTCCGGCGGGTTTTCGGCCGAATACAGCAGAATTCGCCACGTTGGGCGACTGAGCACTCCTCGCCAACCCATCTGCGCTGAGGCGTGCCCTACCGGGAATCCCACCTTCTTCACGGCGGCCACCAAGGCATCCCGCTCGTCGATGTCGAGGTTCCAACCCACGGCGAAGCTGTAGGCGCCGATCGCCGTGAGGCCTATGGCTGCCCAAAGGAACCCGCCGTTCACCAAGACGGAGCCACCGTTTCGGTTGACCGCCCACAACCCGGCACAGAGTGCCGCAATCACCCAATACAGGATCGCCGGGACTCGTCGGCGGTTGTTGTTGGGGAACAGGTAGGGCCCGACATACCCCTCGGCATTGAGATCTTCGGGAAGCGCATCGCGGATCTGGTCCTCGGAAAGAGGCCGGGCAGCGGTGTCGACGTCGGGATCCCGATCCCCTACCTCTACGGGCAGATCGGCAGCTGGGTCAGAAGGCATCGCCCTGGACCGTAGGAGTTGACCGGCGCCGAGCGCAACCGACCCGCCGCAAATGAGGTTCGAGCCGGCGAAGTTCGAGTCAGCGAGGTTCGACTGGTTCGGCCCAGGCGTCGCGAATCTTGGCCCAACTCTGCCGGAGGGTCTCGGGGAGTACCCGCGTTGATGCGATCGCCGTCATGAAGTTGGTGTCGCCTTCCCACCGAGGCAGCACGTGTACGTGGAGGTGATCCGGCACGCCCGCCCCACCCGCCTTGCCGAGGTTCATACCCACGTTCACCCCGTCACACCGGTAGGCCGTCTTGACCGCCCGCACCGACCGGGTGACCAGGGCGAACAATTCCGTGTGCTCGTCGGGGGTGAGCGCTTCGAGGTGCGGCTCGGCCCGATTCGGCAGCACCAGCAGGTGGCCGTTGGTGTAGGGGTAGAGGTTGCAGATCACGAAGCAGCGCTCGCCCCGATGCACGATGAAGGTTTCGTCGTCGGGGTGGCCGCTGCCGAGAATCCGCTCGAACAGCGAACCCTGCGAGTTGGGCGCGAGCGATGTGTCGTCGGCCGTGACCGTCTCGATGTACTGGCTCCGCCACCCCGCCCAAAGATGTTCGAGACTCACATCAACCGACCTGTCGTGAGCGGACAGATCTGGAGATGGATCCCAAGCACTTGATGACGCTCCGAGCACTCACCGGTGGTCGGCGACGTCAGTGTTGAGGCGGGCGATGAAGTCTTCGACAGTGACGCCGCGATCCACCTCGCCGCCCCGCGGGTTGAGCCCGACCGTGCCGTTGGCCACGTCGTCGTCGCCCACCACCAGGATGTACGGGAGCTTCTCCATCTTGGCCTTGCGGATGCGGGCACCAAGCGGCTCGTCGGCCCGCACCGTGTCAACCCGAAACCCCTCGGACTTCAGGCGGGCCACAAGATCGGTGGCGAACTGATCGTGATCGTCTCGCACCGGCAACACCCTTGCTTGCACCGGCGACAGCCATGCCGGAAAGGCACCGGCGTAGTGCTCGGTGAGCACGCCGAAGAACCGTTCGATCGATCCGAACAGGGCGCGGTGGATCATGATGGGCGTATGGCGGGCGCCGTCGGCCCCAACGTATTCGATGCCGAAACGTTGCGGCAGCTGGAAATCCACCTGGATGGTGGACATTTGCCAAGTGCGACCTATGGCGTCGCGAGCTTGGACCGACACCTTGGGCCCATAGAACGCACCGCCCCCCTCGTCGAGCACGAGCTCAAGGCCCTTGCTCTCGGCCACCATCCGAAGGGCCTCCGTGGCCTCTTCCCACTCCTCGTCGGTACCGACGGCTTTCAACTCAGGCTTCGTGGAGAGCTCGAGGTAGAACTCAACGAGGCCGTAGTCGCGCAGCAGACCGAGCACGAAGTCGAGCAGCGAGCCCAGTTCCTCACCCATCTGTTCCTTGGTGGTGAAGATGTGAGCATCGTCCTGGGTGAAGCCGCGACCTCGGGTGAGCCCGTGAACCACCCCGCTCTTCTCATAGCGATACACCGTGCCGAACTCGAAGAGCCGTAAGGGGAGTTCGCGGTAGGACCGTTGCCGGCTCCGGTAAATCAGAATGTGGAACGGGCAATTCATGGGTTTGAGGTAGTACTCGGCTCCCCCGTCCACTTCCATCGGGGGGTACATGCCGTCGGCATACCAATGCAGGTGGCCGCTCTGCTCGAACAGGTTGCTCTTCGAAATGTGCGGCGAGTACACGAACTCGTAGTCGGCCTGCTCGTGCCGCACGCGGCTGTAGTCCTCCATGAGACGGCGGATGATGCCCCCCTTGGGATGGAACAACGCCAAGCCAGAACCCACCTCCTCGGGGAACGAGAACAGGTCGAGCTCGACGCCGAGGCGACGGTGGTCGCGCTTTTCGGCCTCTTCGAGCATGGTGATGTGGGCATCGAGAGCCTTCTTGCTCTCCCAGGCCGTGCCGTAGATGCGTTGGAGCATCGGGCCCTTTTCATTGCCTCGCCAATACGCTCCCGCCACCTTCATCAGCTTGAAGTGGCTCAGCCGTTTGGTGGACGGAACGTGGGGGCCGAGGCAGAGGTCGACGAAGTCTGGCGTATTGCGGTACGTGCTCACCGTGCCATCGCCGGCCACCTCCGACGCATCGACCTTCTCGATGATCTCGCGTTTGTAGGGCTGATCGGCGAAAAGCTCGAGCCCTTCGGCCATCGTGGCCGTGCCGCGAACAAACGGCTGATCGGCGGCGATGATCTCGCGCATCTTGGCCTCGATAGCCACCAGATCGTGTTCGGCGAAGGTGCGGCCCTCGGGGAGCTCGAAGTCGTAGTAGAAGCCGTTCTCGATCGAGGGCCCGATCGCATACTTGGCGCCCGGGATGTAGCCCAACACCGCTTGGGCGAGCACATGGGAGGTGGAGTGGCGGAGCACCTCACGACCATCAGGCGAATCGGTGGTAACCACCGCAACAACCGCCCCGTCGGGAAGTGAGGCGCCAAGATCGGTGAGTTCACCGTTGACCTTGGTGACCAGCGCCGCCTTCGCCAGCTTGGACCCGATCGACGCGGCGAGATCGGAGCCGGTGGCGCCGGCAGGGAGTTGCCGGGTTGCGCCATCGGGAAGGGTGATTGTGATCTCGTCGGACATGACCCGATGCTAACGAGCACCTTCCACGCCACCGAACCGAGTTCACCGACTCGGCAATCTCCGGAGCGGGCTTCGGAGCGGCTTCGGACAACGTGCGGGAAATCACCGGCTCACTCCCATTGTCCGGATGCAAGACTTCTGTCATGCCGACGCGGGTGGTGTTCGATGCCTTACGGGGGCGTTGGCGTTTCATCGTGCTGACAGGGTTGTTTGCCATCCTGTCTACCGTTGGCTATGCCGTGTCCGTTCGTCTCGGCGGCACCGCGGTCAACCAATTGCTCGCCGGTGACGACGCTCGCAGCCTGTTCCTGATTGCCCTCGGGTTGGCGGTGATCGGTTGCGCCTCGTGGTCGTTGAGCGACGTGTTCATCGCCCGGGCCGCAACGGATCTCGCCGTGCATCTCCGCTCGCGAATGGTCGCCCACACCCTCGCACTGCCCATCGGGTTCTTCACGGAACGGAGCGTCGGCGAGATCACCGATCGCATCTCCACCGACGTCGACACCATCAACTCCGGCATCGTGAATCAATTGAAGCCGATCGGTATGGGCGCCCTCGGAGCGGTGGCCGCGCTCCTGCTCAGCGTCACCGTCGACCTTCGACTCACTGCGCTGTTCGTCCCGGCCGCCATCGTCATCGCGTGGACGGGCAATCGGACCGGGCGCGACGTGGCCATGCGGTCGAGAGCGGTTCAGGCCGAATGGGCCGAAGCGGCCGGCACCGCGGAAGAAGCGTTCGGGGCCCGCGAAGACCTCCGCCAAGTGCTCGGCCGTGGCCTGGTGATGCGCCGCTGGGCCGAACACGCGGCCGAACTGTGGCGACGCAAGAATGCCCTCGGCGCGGCTCGAAACCGATTGACCCTGTCCACGGCGGGCACCCTCCGGCTCTTCCAAGTGATCGTGCTCATTGGCGGAGCCCGGTTGGCATCGGCGGGCGAGCTCGGAGCGGGAGACGTGTGGGCGGCCTTCGGACTGGTGGGGATGTTCGCCCGCCGTGTGGAGGAGGTACTCGCGAGTTTGCCGCGCGTTTCCGAGCTTGTCGCGGCCTCGCAACGAGTGGCCGAACTACTCGCTGAAGAGGTCGAACCAACCGTCACGACGGTGCGCGCCGAAGGCGATCGCGCCGTCGACTGGAGCCGGCCGGTGGCGATCAGCATTCGCGGCGCGTCGTTTCACTACGCCGACGGACCCCTCGTGCTCGATGACATCAGCTTCGAGGTTCGTCCCGGTCGAACCGTGGCATTGGTCGGCCGCACGGGATCGGGCAAGTCCACCCTCGCCAAGTTGCTCAACCGCACCGTGTCGGTGCCACCGGGCATGGTGTTTCTCGATGGGATCGACGTCACCTCGATTCCCGTCGCTGAGCTCCGCGCCCAGGTCGGTGTCGTTTCCCAACGGGTGGAGCTGATCGGAGCCAACCTGCGCGACAACATCACCCTTTTCGACCCGGCGATCTCCGACGGTGCCATCGTTGCTGCGCTCGATCACCTGGGCCTCGGCGCTTGGCTCGCAGACCACCCCGACGGCCTCGACACCCACCTCGGCGATGGGGCCGCCGTGCTTTCTGCGGGCGAGGAGCAACTTGTTGCCTTTGCCCGGCTACTCGTGCGCAACCCCGCCGTGGTCGTGCTCGACGAGGCCACGGCCCGCCTCGATCCACGCACCGAGAGCCTGCTCCAAGCCGCCACCGACCGTCTGCTCGCTGGTCGCACCTCAGTGATCATCGCTCACCGCCTCGACACGATCGCCGGCGCCGATGATGTGGTGGTGCTCGACGACGGCCGCGTGATCGAGCATGGCGCCCGTCGAGCGTTACTCGACCGCGCCGACTCGGTTTTTCGCGGCCTCGTTGAAGCCGCAGGATCGGTGGTTTCAGGTTCCTACCGCGCCGAGAGGGTCGACCCTCTCGACTCGTCGGCGGAGCCGGCGAGGGTGGTCGACCGACCACCGACCCGTTCGTTGGGGGTCGCCTCCACGCCAGCCGAGGATGGTCACTCGGAGGCCGTAGCCGATCTCGTGAACGCACGCCTGCCCGACGTGGGCCGCACCACCCGTCGATTGCTCTGGCGTCATCGCCACGTGGGGATGCCGGGCATCGCGGCGTGGATCGTGTTCTTTGTGGCCCCGGCCTTCACGGCGTGGGTATGGACTCACCTACTGGAGGAACTTGTGCCCGGTGGAGACGCCGGGAGACTCATCGCCACCTTCGCCGCCGCCGCGACCGTCGGGCTCGGCGGCAAGATGCTCGGCGAGTGGTTCTTCTCGCAGTGGTGGCTGCTGTCCAACCTCACCACCCGATCGAATCTGTTGGCGGCGCAACTCCACCCCAACGACCGCCACGCCGGGACACGTCCGCAATCACCCGGCGATGCGATCAGCCGAATGTGGGACACCGAAGCGTTCGTGATGTACGCCGACCACTGGGTCGATCTGAGCTCCATGGTGTTGTTCCTGCTCACCTCCACTGCCCTGTCCGGTCGATGGTCAACCCTGCCCTGGCTGGCCGCGCCGTTAGCGTTGCCGGTCTTTGGCGCCTGGCTCTTCCGTCGACCAATCGAACACGTCGCCGTCGAGCAGGCGAGGGTTCGTGGCATCTGGAGCGGCCGGGTGGCCGAGGTGTGCGCGGCGGCCACCACCGTCAAGGGGTTCGCCGCTGAACGCCACGTCGAAGCGCACCTCGAGGACCTCACCAGCGAACGTCAGCGCCTCGCCCTTCGTCAACGACATCAGGAACTTGGGGTGTTCGGCTCCGTGTTCATGGTGTCGGAAACCGCGCAACGGCTCTTGCTGTTGGCGGTGGCGTGGGGCGCCGCCAACGGATCGATCGCACCCGACATGCTCACCGTGCAGGTCGGTGCGGCGGTGGCCGCCGCCGAAGCGGTCGCCCTGATGCCATTCGGCGGGATCATCGCCTGCATGATCGTGATCGAGCTCCCGGCCGTGCGCGCCAAGCTGCTTCGCTACCGCCGGCTGGTGCCCGATTCGGTGGACTTCGACCTCACTCGCCCGCCCGACGATCTTCGGCTTCCTCCCGCCCCTCCTCTACCCGTCCCCACCGACCGCCCGGGCCGTCAACCGCTCACCTCGCTCCACCTCCGCGACGCCACCGTCACCTTTCCCGACGGCACCACGGCGATCGAGTCCGTGAACCTTGATGTGGCCCGGGGGCAGTTGGTAATTGTCACCGGCCCGATCGCCTCGGGGAAGTCCACCCTGCTACGCGTGTTTGCCGGGTTGTGTCCGCTCACCACCGGCGATATCCACTGGGGCGACAATCGGATCGACGACCCATCACTCTTTTTGCGCCCGCCGAACTGCTCGTTCGTATCCCAGGCCCCCAAGCTGATCTCCGGAACGGTGATCGAGAATGTTGGTCTCGATCACGACGTCGACGTGAATGCCGCGCTTCGACTGGCCGAACTCGGACGCGACATCGACCGTGCCGGCGGTTCCTCGGCAATCGTTGGTCACCGAGGCCTTCGGCTCTCCGGTGGACAGGTACAACGCATGGCCACCGCTCGAGCACTGTCAGCCGACAGCGAACTGCTCGTACTCGACGACCTTTCCAGTGCACTCGACGTCGTCACCGAACGCCAACTCTGGCAAAATCTACGAGCCGCCCAACAGACGGTGATTGCCACCTCGTACAAACGATCCGCCCTCGAACTGGCCGATCAGATCGTGGTGCTTCGCGACGGCCGCATCGACGCCGTCGGCTCGCTCCAAGAACTCGAACACAGCCATGCTCACCTCTTTGCGTAGCCGCGTTCGATCACGGGCAAACGAGCGTGAGGATCAGCGACCGCCGACCAACGTTTCGACTATCCAAACCGACGGGTAGTCCGGCACAGTGCCGCACCGACTTCGCCTGGACGGCGGCCTACCTTGAGCAAGACGAATCCGCAGCTACGCGGGGCGAACGGTGACGCCGGCGGCGGCGAGGTGGGCTTTGGCCTCGGCGATGGTGTGCTCACCGAAGTGGAAGATGCTCGCCGCCAGCACTGCATCAGCGTGTCCCCGCACCACACCATCCACGAGATGATCGAGCGTGCCGACCCCGCCGGAGGCGATCACGGGAATGTTGGTGGCATCGGCAATGGCCGAGGTAAGCGGAAGGTCAAACCCCTCTTTGGTGCCATCGCGGTCCATCGAGGTGAGCAGGATCTCACCGGCTCCGAGGCGCTCGGCTTCGACGGCCCAGGCCATGGCGTCGAGATCGATAGGCGTACGCCCGCCGTGGGTGTACACCCGAAAACCCGAGGGAGTTGCCGGGAAGGAATCGTCGGCGCGACACGATCGAGCATCGATCGCCACGGTGCAGCACTGCGAGCCGAACTCTTCGGCGATCTCGGAAATCACCTCGGGGCGGGTGACGGCCGCAGTGTTTACCGAGACTTTGTCGGCTCCGGCCCGAAGCATCCGCCGGGCATCATCGACCGTGCGAATCCCGCCACCGATCGTGAACGGGATGAACACCTGCTCGGCGGTGCGCGATACCACATCGAGGATCGTCTCGCGATCGTCCGACGATGCCGTGATGTCGAGGAAGACCAGTTCGTCGGCCCCTTCGGCGTCGTACCTCGCCGCAAGCTCGACGGGGTCGCCGGCGTCACGAAGGTCGACGAAGTTCACGCCTTTCACCACCCGCCCGTTGTCGACGTCAAGGCAAGGGATCACCCGGGCAGCGCGCACGGTTTCCTTCGCGTTTTGGTGGTGGAGACGCATCAGTTTTGATGCGTCTCCGCAACCAAAACGCCCTCATTGGGGGGGAGGCAAGCGGTGAGGGCGGCGGGGTGGGTGAAACGGCCGTCGTAGAGGGCTCGCCCCACGATCACGCCGTCGAGACGACGACCGCCAACGTCGAGTACGGCGAGGCTGCGAAGGTGATCGAGGGTGCCAACGCCGCCCGAGGCCACTACCCGCATCGACGTGGCCCCGAGAAGCAGGCGATAGCTCTCGATGTCGGGGCCTTCGAGGGTGCCGTCGACGTGGATCTGCGTGACGACCACTGCATCCACCCCGCAGTCCTCGAACTCGGCGAGCACGTCGAGCAACGATCGGCCACTCCCCTGTTCCCAGCCCCGAACCGCCACTTCGTCGCCTTTCACGTCGAGCCCGACGGCCACTCGCGCCCGCGCTGCGAGACGCCGCACGAAGGCCGGGTCCTCAAGTGCCGCCGTGCCCACCACCACCCGCTCCACGCCTGCCGACAACAGGGCATCGGCAGCATCCTTGGTGCGCACTCCGCCCCCGGTCTGCACGGGAATGTCGACGGCGGCAGCGATTGCGGCTACCACCGGCCGATTCACGGGGTCGCCCGAACGGGCGGCGTCGAGGTCGACCACGTGGATCCATTGTGCCCCCGCCGCCGCAAAGGCCAACGCCTGGGCTACGGGGTCGTCACCGAATACGGTCTCGCGGTCGTAGTCACCCTGCACAAGTCGGACGCACTTCCCGCCTCGGAGGTCGATCGCCGGATAGAGGGTGAACTCCCCGCTCACGCGGCACCTACCAATCGCTGTTCGGATCCATCCGCGACAGCCTTGAAGTTGGCGAGAATGGCCAGCCCGTTGACGCCGCTCTTCTCCGGGTGGAACTGCGTGGCCCAAAGATTGTTGCGGGCGATGGCAGCGGTGACCGGACCGCCGTAGTTGCAGGTAGCGATGGTCTCCTCGGTTGGCTCAGCGGCGAACGAGTGCACGAAGTACACCCAGGTGGGCGACACGATCCCCGCCAGCATCGCCGGTTCCGTCGGGCCGTCGGAACCGCCCGGTTCAACAGGTTCGCCGGGCTCAACAGGTTCGACCGTTTCGATAGGCCCGACAGGTTCGAGGACGTTCCACTGCATCTGGGGCCGCTTCACCCCATCCGGCAAGAGCCGCACCTCGGCATCGACGACACCGAGGCCGGCGCAACCCGGCGTCTCGTCGGAACCTCGATAGAGCATCTGCATCCCTACGCAGATTCCGAGGAACGGCCGGCCCGAACTGGCGGCGTCAAGGGCCGCGTCGTACGCCAGGTCGTGAAGTCCGGACAGGCGAAGCCCCTCCATGCACCGACCGAACGCCCCCACGCCCGGGAGCACCACGGCGGCCGCATCAGCAATCAGGCCAGGATCGGCGGTGAGACGGGCGTCGGCGCCCACGTGTTGGAGCGCCTTCTGTGCCGAGCGGAGGTTGCCAATGCCGTAGTCGAGCACGGCGACGAGGGTCATCGGATGGCGCCAGAACTGGCACGTGCCGCGGTCACAGCGTGCCCTTGGTGGACGGGATGCCGGTGCCCTCCACCCGGACCGCGTCGCGGAGCGCTCGCGCCACCGCCTTGCAAGAAGCCTCGATCACATGATGGGTGTTCTTCCCGCGCACCATCGTGATGTGGAGGGTGAAGCCGGCGGCGGTGACCACCGCTCGCCAGAACTCCTCCATCAATTGCGGATCGAAGGGCGGATCGCCGAGGATTCGCTCCCCCGGAAACGGCACCTCGTAGTGGAGGAACGGACGGCCCGAAAGATCGAGCGCAACGTCCACCAGCGCCTCATCCAGTGGCACCTGCACCGAGGCGAATCGCCGCACGCCGGCCTTGTCGCCCAGCGCCATCTTGAGCACTTCGCCGAGCAGGATCCCCGTATCCTCCACCGTGTGGTGGGCGTCGATCTCGAGGTCACCTTGCGCCTCGATCGAGAGGTCCAGCCCACCGTGGCGGCCGATCTGGCTGAGCATGTGATCGAAGAACGGAATGCCGGTGGACGCGGTCACCACACCGGTGCCGTCGATGTTCACCGAGATCGTGATGTCGGTTTCCTTGGTGGTGCGCTGTTTCGATGCGGTACGGGTCATAGGAGTGCGGCCTCCAAGGCGGTGAGAAAGGCGTCGTCTTCGTGCGGCGTGCCGATGGTGACTCGGAGGCAGTCGTCGAGGCGCGGCCACGACGCACAGTTGCGCACCAGCACACCAGCATCGAGCAAGCGTTGCCACACGGTAGAGCCGTCGACCGAGCGCGGTCGGAACAGCACGAAGTTGGCCCCCGACGGCCAGACGTCGACCGGGAGCGACGCCAGCCGGTCACACAGTCGTCCCCGCTCCTCGACGAGCCGCGCCACTCGGGCGTCCATGTCGGCCACGTAGTCGATGGCCAGCAAACCGGCGGCCTGCTTCAACGCATCGAGGTGATACGGCAGCACCACCTTGTGCAGCGCATCGACCGCCCATGCCGGGCCCACGAGATAGCCGAGGCGGGCGGCGGCCATCGACCACGTCTTCGAGTAGGTGCGCGTGACCACGAGCGGTACGTCGTCGGCTACCAACGCCAAGGCCGACCACGGAGCAAACTGACCGTAGGCCTCGTCGACCACGAGCAACGCGTCGGTAGCTACGCAACGCGCCAGCACATCGCGCACGGTGGCTTCGGTTTCCACCACGCCGGTGGGATTGTTGGGAGAGCACAAAAACACCACCGAGGGCGATCCGTCGGCGAACACTCGCTCCACCTCTGCCGCATCGAGCGAGAAGTCGGCTGCCCGCTCGCCGGTGACGACCTCCGTGGACGTGAGCCGAGCGATGTGGCTGTGGAGCGCGTAGGTGGGCTCCCACACCGCGGCCGACCGACCCGGTCCACCGAACGTGAGGAGAATGGTTTGCAGCACCTCGTTGGAACCGTTGGCGGCAAAGATCTGATCGGGTCCTACGTCGTGGAGCGACCCGATCGCCGCGCGCAACTCCTCGGCCCCGCGGTCGGGGTAGCGGTGCCAGGGCAGCGTTCGGGCCGCCGCAACCAGCGCTTCGGTCCATGCCGCCGGGGGCGGCTCCGGGGACTCGTTCGTGTTGAGCCGGACCGGAACATCAACCTGCGGTGAGTGGTATCCCTCCATGAGCGCCACATCAGCGCGCGGCGCGATCATGACGGTGCCAGATCCCGCAAACGTCGGCGCACGGACTCGGCGTGGGCGTCGAAGCCCTCGGCCTCGGCGAGCACTGCCACCTTTGACGCCACCGCGGCAAACCCGGCCGGCGTGATCGACACTACGTGCACCTGTTTCACGAAGTCGGACACCGTGAGTGCACTGCCGAAACGGGCCGATCCGTAGGTAGGCAACACGTGTGACGGCCCCGCCACGTAGTCGCCCAGCGAGGCGGGAGCCAACGGCCCGCAGAACACGGCGCCGGCGTGACGCACCAACGGCACCAGCGCGTCGGGATCGGCGCACATGAGTTGCAGATGCTCAGGCGCGATGAGGTTCGACACCGCCACCGCCTGTTCCGGCCCGTCGACCAGCACGGCGTAGCCACCTTGGGTGAACGTGGCTTCGATGTCGGCCCGACGGGTCGAAGCAGACACGTAGGCGGCGATCTCGTGGTCGACGGCATCGGCCACGCCTTCGTCCCAGGTGACGAGCCACGCCAAGCCGTTTGGGCCGTGTTCGGCCTGCACCACCACATCGATGGCGGCGTAGGCGGCCGACACCGTGCCGTCGGCAATGACCACAATCTCGCTGGGACCGGCGAAGGCCGACGGAATGCCAACCACGCCCGACACCTCCCGTTTGGCGATTGCCACATAGACGTTGCCCGGGCCCACGATCACATCGACCGCCGGAATCGACGACGTGCCGAACGCCATGGCGCCGATCGCCTGGGCCCCACCGATGGCATAGACCTCTTCGACCCCCGCCAGTGCCGCCGCCGCCAGCACCGTGGGGTGCACCGCTCCGGTGGCCCGATCCGGTGGCACGCACAAGGCGATCTGCTCGACGCCCGCCACCCGCGCCGGTACGGCGGTCATCAGAACGGTGGACGGGTAGGCCCCTCGGCCGCCGGGCACGTACACGCCGGCTCGGTCAACCGGGACCGACGATCCGGTGACGGTGATGCCATTGCGCTCGTAACGGTGCGGCGCGATCACCTGCGTTCGGTGAAATGCCTCGATGTTGTCGCGGGCCGTGATGAGCGCGTCGACGAGCTCGGGGGGGCTGTCGGCCAACGCCCGCTCGATGTCGGCGGCGGGTACACGCAGGGCATCAAGCCGGACACCGTCGAACCGTTCGGTGAGTTCGCGCAACGCCTCGTCGCCCCGACTTCGCACATCGGCCAGGATCGCTTGCACGGCCGCCACCGGTTCGTCGCCACCACCATCGGGACGCGGCAGGCGGGCAGCGACGGCTTCGGCGGGCACGCCTCGGAGATCGAGTCGGTTCAGCATGACGGGCGCAGGCTACCGGTCGCCTCCCGCCGGACCGAACCCGGTTGTTGGCGCATTGGGGCGACGGACCGCGCCACAAGGGCGATAGAACGTTCTCTATGGATTCCACCACCGCCGCTCGTTTCTCGTCCGTGCTCGCCGAGCTGACCTCGGCGGCGAGCCAACTCGGCGACATCGAACACCGGGTGACGCGAGCGGCCGAGGCGTTTCACGATGCCAAGGTCGACGACGTCGCCGCCGATCTCTACGAAGTGGAACGACAGCTGCAGGCCGCCCACCGACGGCTCGATGCGATGCTGCGAAGGGTCTGACGGGCTGCGAAGGGTCTGACGGGCTGCGGCCCGGAATGGTGACCCCAGGGATTCAGCGGACGCCGGAGCCCCACTTCTGCCCAAAACGGCGGCCGGCGCCCCGAAGGGCGCCCGCGGGCGACACTGGGCGGCGGATACCCGGTGTGTCGCCTATCAGGTGGCGGGAACCATATATTGGCACCAAAGCCCAAACGGCGCCATATGAAAACCCCGGAGATCAGTAATACTG
>JANOSD010000131.1:0-42096 GCA_031415655.1 Actinomycetes bacterium | reverse complement strand
CCCCCCCCCCCCCCCCCCCCCCCCCCCCCCCCCCCCCCCCCCCCCCTGCGCGGAGGCGCTCGCGCCGGAGCGTAGCCAAAGATGGCCCGAGCGCAGCGAGGTCAACCAGAGAACTCGCCCGAGGAGGTTGCGGCGCCACCCAACCGGCGTTCCGCACGTCAAACCGACAGCGCCGCAACGTCCGAGGGCGAAAACCCTCTACACCAGTTCGATGCGCGCCATGGGGGCGTTGTCGCCGTGGCGCGGGCCGAGTTTCAGGATGCGGGTGTAGCCACCCGGACGTTCGGTGTAACGAGGGCCGATTTCGTCGAACAACTTCGACGTCATCTCCTTGTCGCGCATGAACGCAACGACCTGGCGGTGATTGTGGAGTCCGCCCTTCTTGGCCTTGGTGATGAGCTTCTCGGCGATGGGGCGGAGCGCCTTGGCTTTGGCTTCGGTGGTGACGATGCCTTCTGCGGCAAAGAGCGAGGCGCAGAGGTTGGCCATCATCGACTTCTGGTGAGAGGCGCTACCACCGAAGCGGCGGCCTTTCTTGGGAGTTCCGGGCATGGTTTGTTTCCTGGCTTCAGTCGCGGGTGCGCAGCTTCAAGCCACGCTCGTCAAGCTTCACGATCACTTCGTCGAGCGACTTCTGCCCAAAATTGGTGATGGCGAGAAGGTCGTCGTCGGTCTTTTGTAGCAGCTCGCCAATGGTGTTCACCTGGGCACGCTTCAGGCAGTTGCGGGGACGTTCCGAAAGGTCGAGCGACTCGATCGGCAGTTCGAGGTCGGGGGAACCGGCCGTGGTGGTGCCGACATCGCCGAGTTCAAGGCCCTGAGGTTCGTCGCTCATTTCGGCGACGAGCTGGACGAGCGCTTGCAGCGTGGCACCGGCCGAAGCCAGCGCCTCTCGTGGGGAGATCGATCCGTCGGTCTCGATGTCGAGGAGGAGCCGGTCGAATTCGGTGTCTTGCTCGACACGGGTGGGCTCCACCTGGAAGGTGACTCGACGGACCGGCGAGAAGATTGAGTCGACGGGGATCACGCCGATGGTGGCGGAGGTTTTGTTGCGGTCAGCCGATACGTAGCCGCGGCCCTTTGCCACCGTGATGTCGACAGCGAGGCGACCCTTGGCATTGAGCGTGGCGACATGGCGATCGTCGTTGAGGATCTCCACATCGGAGGTGAGCGAGATGTCGGCCGCGGTAACGTCCTTCGGGCCCCGAATGTCGAGGCGCAACGTGACCGCCTCGTCGGCGTGTACCAGCATCACGAGATCCTTGAGGTTCAAGATCACATCGGTGACGTCTTCGGTGACGCCCACGATCGTATCGAACTCGTGGAGGGCATCGTCGAACCGCACTTGCGTGACGGCGGCGCCGGGGATGGACGACAAAAGCGTGCGGCGAAGCGAGTTGCCAATGGTGTAGCCGAAACCCGGCTCAAGCGGACTGACGGCAAAAAGCTGCCGATTGTTCTCTTCTTCGTTGACCGCTTCGACGGTGGGGCGCTGAATGACCAGCATGGGTGTGTACCTCGGTTTTGGCGAGACTGCGGGATGGCAGGGTGGCGCGGTGGGCGCACGGAGTGGGGGCAGAAAGTGGGGGAAGAACGGGGCGAGAAAAGCGTGCGGCGCCCCGGCCATGACGGCCGGGGCGAGGGCACTACTTCGAGTAGAGCTCCACGATCAGCTGTTCCTTCACAGGAATATCAATCTGATCACGGGTGGGGAGTTCGCGGATGGTGATGGCCAGGCCCTCTTCGCCCGTCTCGAGCCATCCGGGTGCCGAACGGTCAAGCACGTCGCGGTTCCACTGCACCACGATCATCTGCTTGGCCTTGTCGCGGAGGGTGATGACATCGCCCTTGCGCACACGGTAACTGGGGATATCGACCCGCTTGCCGTTCACGCTCACGTGGCCGTGACCAACGAACTGCCGAGCCTGGGGGCGGGTGGCAGCCCATCCGGCGCGGTAGACGATGTTGTCGAGGCGAAGCTCAAGGTAACGGAGCATATTCTCACCCGTGACGCCCGGTCGACGAGCGGCTTCTTCGTAAAGGCGACGGAACTGCTTCTCCGAAAGGCCGTAGGTGAAGCGAGCCTTCTGCTTCTCCTGCATCTGCACGAGGTATTCCGAGACGTTGCCACGCCGTCGGGTGCGGCCGTGCTCGCCGGGCGGGTAGGGACGGCGCTCAAGCGCCTTCTCTTCGCCCTTGGTGCCGAACACGTTGGTGCCGAGACGGCGCGACACGCGCGCTTTAGGACCGGTGTATCGAGCCATGTTCAGACCCTCCGACGCTTGGGGGGCCGGCAACCGTTGTGCGGAACCGGGGTGACGTCCTTGATGCCCGTGACTTCGATGCCAACATTCTGGATCGAGCGGATGGCGGTCTCACGGCCGGATCCTGGGCCCTTCACTACGACATCGACCTTGCGGATGCCGTGTTCCATCGCGCGCTTGGCGGCTTGCTCGGCCGCGAGTTGCGCGGCGAATGGCGTGGACTTTCGTGAGCCTTTGAAGCCCACGTTGCCCGACGAAGCCCACGAGAGCGTATTGCCCTGCTGGTCGGTGATGGTGACGATCGTATTGTTGAACGAGCTCTTGATATGAGCAACGCCATACGACACGTTTTTCTTCTCTTTTTTGCGTGGGCGACGGGCCCCGCTGGTTGGTTTTGCCATGGGTTCCTCCTCCCTACTTCCGTCCGGCCTTTTTCTTACCGGCCACAGTCTTCTTCGGTCCCTTACGGGTGCGTGCGTTGGTCTGGGTGCGCTGACCGCGGACCGGGAGGCCCTTGCGGTGGCGGACGCCTTGAAGGCAGCCGATCTCGATCTTGCGCTTGATGTCCTGCGACACCTCACGCCGAAGATCGCCTTCGACCTTCAGGCTGGCGTCGATGTAGGTGCGGATGCGACCCACTTCCTCATCGGTGAGGTTGTGCACCCGGGTGTTGCGATCGATGCCGACCTCTTCGCAGATCTGCTCTGAGGTGCGACGGCCGATGCCGTAGATGTAGGTGAGCGAGATCTCAAGGCGCTTCTCGCGCGGGATGTCGACTCCTGCAATTCGAGCCATGCGATCAGCCCTGCCGCTGCTTGTGACGGGGGTTTTCGCAGATGACCATGACGCGACGGTGCCGGCGGATCACCTTGCACTTGTCACAGATCTTCTTAACGCTGGGACGTACTTTCATATCTCCCTCGGGGTTGGTACCCGCAAATTGCGGGCGGGAACGCCGGAACGAACTGCAATCCGACGGGTCGAGCCTCCTGAATGGGCCCGACTGCTCCGTTTACTTGTAGCGGTAGGTAATGCGTCCACGGCTCAGGTCGTAGGGCGTGAGTTCCACCTGCACCTTGTCGCCAGGAAGGATCCGGATGTAGTGCATACGCATCTTTCCGGAAATATGGGCGAGCACCTTGTGTCCGTTTTCCAGTTCCACTCGGAACATGGCGTTCGGAAGGGGCTCAATCACCGTGCCTTCCAGCACGATGGCGTCTTCCTTGGGCTTGGGCAGCGTGGTCCTCCTGCTCGAATCTGAACCGTTGACACCCACCGCTGCGACGCACAATCGTGCACGACGCAGAGTGCCAAAGGCAACGAGAGAGCGTACCGGCGGGGCTATGCTCCGCCAAAATCGACCGGCGAGACATCGCTCGCCGTGAGCACCTCGGGTCCGTCTGGCGTGATCGCAACGGTATGTTCCCAGTGCGCCGACATGGAGCGGTCACGCGTTACCACCGTCCACCCATCAGCTAACACGGTGGTGGCAGGACGGCCCACGACCACCATCGGTTCGATCGCAAACGTGTCGCCCACTCTAATCTTGCGCCCCTTGCCCGAAACGCCCTCATTGGGCACATCAGGCTTCTCGTGCAGCGCCTGACCGATGCCGTGGCCGACGTAGTCCTTCACTACGGCGAAGCCGGCGGCTTCGACAACAGTCTGCACCGCATGCCCGACGTCGCCGAGTCGGTTCCCGGCGCGCATTTCCCCGATCCCGGCCCAAAGCGATCGCCGCGTGGTTTCGCTCAGACGACGTAGGTCCTTGTGCGCTTTGCCCACCGACGCCGTGTATGCCGCGTCGGCGTGCCACCCGTCCACGATGGCACCGCAATCGATGCTTACGAGGTCGCCCTCGTCGAGAGGCCGGTCGTTCGGGATGCCGTGGATAACCACATGATTTGGTGAGGCGCACACCACGGCGGGGAAGCCGTGATAGCCCAGGAAGTTCGAACGAGCACCCCGATGTTCGATCACGCCCCGGGCGATGCGATCGAGCGTTGCCGTCGTGACGCCAGGAACGATGGCGGCGGCGGTGCGCTCATGGATCTCCGCTACCACCCGCCCGGCGGCTCGCATGCACGTGAGTTGGGCCGCCGTGCGAGGCGGGCGCGCCGTCGCCGATCGAGTCGTCATCAGGATCGGTCAGCCATCAGGATCGGTTCGTCATCAGAATCGGGAGGTCATGAGCCGGCCAAAGTCGTCGGGTCAGCTGACCCTGACGCGCGAGTCGATGGCCTTGACCAAGCGGTCAAATACCTCGTCGGGCTCACCGATGCCGTCGACGGTGACCACGAGGCCCTGCCGATCGAGGTACGCCAGCGCCAAAAGGGTTCGAGTCTCGTAGGTGTTGAGGCGGGCGGTGATCGCTTCGGGGTGGTCGTCGGCTCGTCCTCGGCCGTGCATCCTCTCCACGGCGAGGTCGTACGGCACCTCAAGGTTCACGGCAACATCGATCGTGGTGAGGGCGAGCAGTGCCTCGGCTTGGGCCATCGTGCGTGGGAACCCATCGAGAATGAAGCCGCCCTCCTGCACATCGGCGTGGGCCAGCCGGTCGAGGATGACATCGAGCATCAACTCGTCGGACACCAACTGGCCCGAATCGACGATCACCTGCACCCGTTTGCCCACCTCCGATCCTTCGGCGGCAGCATCGCGAAGCATCTCGCCGGTGGAGATATGCGGAGCGCGGTAGTGCGCGCACAACCGTTCTGCCTGCGTCCCTTTTCCTGCACCCTGTCGCCCGAAGAGCACCAGTCGCACTGCCACGATCGCTCCCTTTGCCTGTCCGTGTGCTCGCCCTGTGTCAGCCGATTGGCCTATTTCAGGAAACCCTCGTAGTTGCGCATCATCAGCTGGCTATCGATCTGTTTCATGGTCTCAAGGGCTACACCGACTGCGATAAGGATGGAGATGCCCGAGAACGTGGTGTTGGCGCCCGGCAGGAAACGCGCCATGAGTAGCGAAGGAACCAGGGCAATGATGGCGATGAAGACCGCTCCCGGAAGGGTGATCCGGGACAGTACTTTGGCGAGGTACCGCTCGGTGGCCGGGCCCGGTCGGATCCCGGGAATGAACCCGCCTTGCTTGCGGATCTGGTCGGCCTGTTTCACGGGATCGAACATGATCGCGGTGTAAAAGTAGGCAAAAGCAAGAATGAGTATCCCGAAGATAATGATGTGGACCGGATCGCTTGGGGCCACCACATGGTCGGTGACGAACTCCTGCACGGTCTTGCCCCAGCTGCCTTCCCCACTCGGGAGCACAAACGACAGCAACTGCGGGAGGTACAGCACGGAACTGGCGAAGATGATCGGAATCACGCCGGACTGGTTCACCTTCAGCGGGATGTAGGTGTTCTGGCCACCGATCGTGCGGCTCCCGACCTGCCGCTTGGCAAACTGCACCGGAATCCGGCGTTGCCCCTGCTCCACAAACACGATGGCGTAGAGGACCACCAAGAACCCGGCCAAGAACAGCGTGAGTGCCAGATAGCCCCCGTCGCTCTTGGCAATGGCCGTGAGCTCACTGGGAAGCCCGCTCACCACGGAAGCGAAGATAAGCAGCGACATGCCGTTGCCGATTCCCTTTTGCGTGACCAGTTCCCCGAGCCACATCAGCAATGCCGTTCCGGTGGTGAGCGTGAGCACAAATAACAGCACCGTGCCAACACCCCAGCTGATGAAGATGTCGCGTTGCAGAGGATTGCTTACCTGACCGAAGCCGCCGCCACCCTGGTGGAACACGACCGCCATCCCGGTGCCTTGCATCGACGCAATGGCGATCGTGAGGTAACGGGTCCACTGGGTGATCTTGCGTTGCCCAACCGCCCCCTGGTTCTGCCATTGCTCCAGTTTCGGGATGACCACACCCAGGATCTGAATAATGATCGACGCCGTGATGTACGGCATGATCCCGAGCGCAAAGAGCGAGAGCCGGCTGAGGGCCCCGCCGGAGAAAAGCTGCAGGAAGGCAAGAACTCCGCCACTCTCCGTGCTTTTCTGGAGCTCTTGCAGCGCTTCGACGTCGACCCCTGGCGCGGGAATGAACGAGCCGAACCGATAGACGGCGATGATCGCCAAGGTGAAGAGCAACTTGTTGCGGAGCTCGGGGACTTTGATGACGTTTTTCAGGTTGGCGATCACCGACGGGCGCTTTCGCAGAGGGGGCGCGGGATTGACGAACGCTAGACGACGCATGACCCTCCCGCCATACGCGCCCCCAACGGCGCCCGAAAACCACTGCCGCGACGGGCGTTGCCGGCGGAGGACCATTCTGACTGCATGAGTGACAATTTCTACGCCGGAGGCACTCCATGGCCCGGAACATTCTCTTTGTCACCGCGATCAGCCGCGCTTTTCTTTCGTTGCTTGCACCGGGAACGCTGTTGCGAGGACACCGGCGATGGATGGGCGGGCTGCTTACTCGATCGCCACTTTGCGGGACGTTTGCACACCCCAGGCGTAGGCAGACGTTCTCCAAAGCGGTCGGTTAGTACCCGAATCACGAGCCAGCCCGACGCCGACCAGATTCGTGCGAAACTCGACGCCGGATCAGCGATGCGGGAGTGGCATGAGTGACGACTTGAGCGGGCAGGGGCCGAGCGCCACACCATCGGTGATCGTCGAGATCGATGCCATCGACACCTACTACTACGCCGCGTCCCATCGATCCGTCGTGCGGCGGGTGTCGATCACCAACATCGACGTCCCCGACGACGGCCACGACATCGTCGTCACCATTGCCATCGAAAGCGCGATGCCCGCGGCGCCGCTCAGCCCCTACAGCGTGGCCCTTCCTGCGTTCCCTGCACGCGACACGATGGTGATCAACGGGGTTCGCATGCCCCCGAACCACCAAGCGCTCGCCCTTCTCGACGAGCAGTTGCCGGCCGAGATCGTGGTGACGGCCACGGTCGACGGTGTGGTCGTCGGCCGGGCACGGTCCCCGATCACGTTTCTGGCGTTCAATCAGTGGATGTTTCGCGCCGAGTATTTCGACTCCCTCGCGGCGTTCGTGCAGCCCAACAACTACGCCCTTCGCCCCGTGCTCACCCGAGCCGGCGACCTGCTCCGGGAGCGGACCGGTAGTGACGCCACCGAGGGGTACCAGTCGCTCGCCGCTGATGCCCAACGCGTGCACCACATCGCCGAAGCGGTGTACGACGCGCTGCGCGAGCAAAGTCTCCGCTACTCCAATCCGCCGGCCAGCTTCGAGGGGTACGGCCAGAAGGTGCGCACGCCGGAGGTGGTGATGGATGAGCGGGCCGCCACCTGCCTCGACTCGGCGGTGCTTTACGCCTCCTGCCTGCTGGCCCTGGGAATCGACGCCTACATCGTGGTGGTGCAGAACCATGCGTTCACGGCCTACAGCGACGGCACCACCGAGGTCGACATCAGCCACGAAACCATTCGCCGGATACTGCAACAGTCGGTCGCTACCAACGCCAACGATGTTGCGTTGCTGGTGCGATCCGGCCTCATCTGCCCCGTCGAAACCACCTTCTTCACCGCCGAACGAGATACCAAGACCTTCGCCGACGCCACCCGCGCCGTGGCCCACTTCTTCACCGCCGATGCCAACCAGATCCGGGGGCTGATCAATGTGGAGTACGCCCGCGAGCACGGCGTTCCCCCGCTTCCGTCGCAGCGCATCACCACCTCCACGCCAACCGAGAACGGCGTCGATTCCCTTACCGAAGTACGCACCGAGACCTGGCCAGCCCGCCCCGTTGTCACGGCACTCGGCGCGCGGGGTGGGTCGGCCGGGCCCGATGGATCCGCACTATCTCCTCCGACCGAGCCGACTCCTCCGACCGCGCCGTCTCCTCCGACCGCGCTGGCACCCATCGCCCCCGCTCGGGTGAATGCGTGGCTCCGGTCGTTGCTCGACCTTTCCTTCGCCAACCCCCTGCTCCGACTCGGCGGTATCGGCGGGGCCACTCGCGTCCACCGGTTCGATCTTCCCGACGGGCTCCTCGGTGCGCTGGAAGATCGGCTGATGAGCAAGGGGTTTGTCGACGTCCTCCCGGCCAACCAAGCTCCCGCGGCCCTGCTTCGCGATCCCACCGATGCCATGGCCATCGGCGCCGAGCTGAGCAACGCCGGCCGGCTCTATGCCCCCGATCTCACGCTCTACGAAGACGCCCTCGTCGATGTGAAGAAGCAGGTCACGCAGAACTTCCCCGACTTTCCCCCGGCCAAGGTGCACAGCACTGCCCTCACCCTGCTCGCCGACGTATTCACCAAGTCGCTCGATCGTGAGATCGCGGGCCTGCGGCGCCGCGCTCGGGAGATCGAGACGCAAACGGGCGCCAACACCTTGTTCCTCACCATCGGAACCCTGTCGTGGACCGAGTCGGCCAAAGGGCGAGGCCGCGCCGTCGAGAACGTCGCTCGGGCGCCGCTCTTCCTTATCCCCGTCCGGATCACGGGCACGGCGGCTACGGGTTTTCGGATCGCGGCCGGCGAGTCGAGCGACATCAGTCCCAACTACTGCCTGATCGAGAAACTTCGCCAGACGTTTGGCATCACGCTTGATGTGCTCGAGCGTCCGGTCAGCGATGGGGCCGGCATCGATGTCGACCACCTCATCGCCACCGTCCGCGAGGCCTTGGGTCAGGCCAATATCCGTGACGCCGTGGTGTGCGAGGACTCTTACCTCGCCGTCCTCAACTTCTCCACCTTCCGGCTCTGGAAGGACCTCCGCGATCACTGGTCCACCTTCACGGAAAGCCCGCTTGTCCGCCATCTCGTGGAGCACCCCAACGAGAGCTTCGCCAACCCCGAAATCGACACCACCATCGATGCCGCGTCACTTCGTTGCCCGATCGAAGTCGATCAATCGCAACTCGACGCCGTGCGGTGGGCGGTCGAGGGCCACTCCTTCGTGCTCGAAGGGCCGCCCGGAACGGGGAAGAGCCAGACGATCGCCAACCTTTTGGCCTCGTCGATCGCCGCCGGAAATATGGTGATTTTCGTCGCCGAGAAGCTGGCGGCCCTTGGTGTGGTTAATAAACGACTCGACAACGCCGGGCTTGGTGCCTTCTGTCTCGACCTCCACGACAAAGGCTCCAAACCCGAACAGATCCGCACACAGATCCGTGCGTCGCTTGACTTCGCACCGGTCGATCGCCTGGCCGAGTGGAACGAGCTCAACGCCAAGTGGCAGATCGATGCCCAAACCCTTACCGCCTACCGCGATGCCCTTCATCGTCCCGGCCCCGCTGGACCGTCGGCATGGTCCGCCCGGCAGGAGTCGCTGCTGCTTGCCGACGGCCCCGCCTTCGCCATCCCTCACGACTTCCTCGCCGGTGCATCCCAACACCTCCCCGCCGTTCGAGACGCATTTCTCAATCTGCCACGAGTGATTGGCGCCGGTCGGTTGGAACGGGGATCCGCCTGGGCACTAGCCGATCGCGGCGGGTTCGCCACGATCGACTCCAACGTGGTGGGTACGGCAGTCGACGCGCTCGCGGCCGTTCGAGCGGCGTTCGCCGCGCTGCCAGTCACCGCCCAAGCGGTAACGGCCGCAATCACCGCGCCCGCCGATCTCGCACCAATCCTCGCCACTGTTGAGCTTTGGCTGAGTGGACATCTCCCGTCCGAGGCCGACACCGCACAGCTCATCATGCCGCAATGGACCCAAACCAAAGACGCCGCCTTCAACCGGTTGCGCAACGTTTTGGCCGCCCAGCAGCACGCCTTGTCGATCGTGTCACCCACCGCGTTCTCCGCCGACGTACCCGCACTCATCGCCGCCGCTACCGAAGCGGCATCGGCCGGAATGTTCAGCCGCAAGAAAAAGGCCCGGCACTTCAACGCCCTCTTGGCCCCATTGCTGAACGCGCCCGGTGAGCACGACCCCACAACGATGCTTCCGATCCTGCACGGGGTCGCAACCGCCAGTCTCGAGATACGAGCGTCGTACGACGGAATCGTGTCGTTGGTGGGCGCCCACGTACCGCCGGGGTGGTCGCCGTTCGACGGCCCCGCCACCGCCGCTTTTCACGCCCGGTTGAGCACATTGCCCGCCGAGTCCCAGGCCCTGCTGTCCTCCCCTGCCATCGCTACCCGGCATGCCATCGCCAACGGCTGGATCCCCGACGCTTCAACGGTTGACCTGCTGCGCAGCGCCATCGGCTGGTGGCAGAGCGTTGGCCAAGCGCTCGGTGTGAGCACCACATCGTTGGCGCGTTGGCAAGCCGGCCGAACCTTCATGGACACCTGGGCCCAGTCGGAGCCCGGGTGGCGCACCGACGCACCGCGATTCCTCACCCTGCAGCGATGGTGCGAAGTGATCGATTTGTTGGCGCCCGTTGGTGTCTCCGGGTTGCCGGAGGTGGTCGAGGCCGTGCTCGGCGGGGAGGTCGACGGCGAGACCGCGTATGAGCAGTTTCGTCGTGGCTTCGTGGGTGCCGCCATGCGAGAACGGCTCGAAGCAGGACGCATCGATCTGTTCGACGGTCGGTCCCACTCTCGCCGGGTGGAGGATTTCGTGGCCCACGACGCCGCCCGCCGCACGATCATTCGCGACCTCATTCCCGCCGAGTTGGTGCAAGCCCGGCCCGTGCAGGGCGGTCGGCGAATCGGCAAGTGGGGCGCCCTCGAACAGGAACTCGCCCGCAAGTCGCGCAAGCTATCGATCCGCCGCCTGATCGAGGAATACGGCGAGATTCTGCCCGACCTTGCCCCTTGCTTCTTGATGAGCCCCGACTCCGTGGCGAGGTTCATCCCGCCCGGTTCGATCACCTTCGACCTCGTCGTGTTCGACGAGGCCTCGCAGATCGAGGTTCCCCAGGCCATTGGTGCGATGGGTCGAGCGCGTGCCGTGGTGGTGGTGGGCGACACCCAGCAAATGCCCCCGAGTCGGTTCGGTGGTTCAGGGCCCACCGAGAGCGACGCCGACCTCGACTCCGAGGATGAAACGCTCTATGAGGACCTCGAAAGCATTCTCTCCGAGTGCGTCGAGTCCAACGTGCCTCGCCTCTACCTCCAGTGCCATTACCGCAGTCGTCATGAGGCATTGATCGCCTTCAGCAACCACAACTTCTACGAAGGCCGTCTCACCACGTTCCCCTCGCCGGCCGGGCCAGGGGTCGCTCCCGTGTCGTGGCATCGGATCGACGGTCAGTTCGAACGGTCCGCCAAAGGGGAAGACAACCGCACGAACCGGGCCGAAGCCGAGGCGATGGTGGCGGAAATCCTTGATCGGGTGAACGATCCGATGCGAAGCGCACAGAGCATCGGCGTGGTCACCCTCAATGCGCCCCAACAACTGCTCGTGATCCGATTGCTCGAAGAGAGTGGCGACGAACATGCCCGCGAACTGCTTGAGGACGAAAGCGAACACGGCCTGATCGTGCGCAACCTCGAAAGCGTGCAGGGCGACGAACGAGACGTGATCATGTTGTCGATCGCCTTCTCCCCGCCGCCGATTACCGCCGACGACGGCACGATCACCCGTGGCCGACTTCCCCTCAACTTCGGCCCGCTCAACAAGAGGGGCGGCGAGCGGCGGCTCAATGTTGCCGTCACCCGAGCGCGATCCGAAGTGCTGGTGTTCTGCTCGTTCGAACCGGAAGAGATGCGGCTCACCGAAAACTCGTCGACCGGCCTCCGATTGCTCCAGACCTACCTGAAAAACGCCCGTGACGGCGGCGCCGGCCGTTCCGCCGACCTTGTGGGCCGGGCGCCCACGGCACCCGATCTGCATCGAGCGGAGATCGCCGGGGCGCTCAAGGCACGAGGTCTTCGCGTGCGAGAGAACGTCGGCCTCTCGTCGTTCCGCATCGACCTCGCCGTCGGCCGGGAAGGCGACGACGACTGGGCCGTGGCGGTGCTGCTCGATGGGCCCGGGTGGGCCGATCGGTCCACGGTCTACGACCGCGAGGCCTTGCCGCCAAGCGTGCTGCACGGCGCCATGGGGTGGCGCCGGGTTGAACGGGTGTGGTTCCCAAGCTGGCTCCACGATCGTGACGGTGTGCTCGCCGACATCGAACGGGCCGTCGCCGAAGCCTGCGCGGGTGCCGGTTCCGACCCAGCCGCCGTGCCTACAGCGCCAGCCCTACCCACGGAGCCAGCCCTACCCACAGAGCCAGGCGCGCCCACAGACCCACCCGTGCCCACAGGAATCACGGCCGTCGAGGAAGCGGCGATTACTCGTCCGCCGATGGAGCCGCTCGGCGGACAAGAGGTACTCGATCAGTTGCATCGCGGTTCCTCCCGGCAACTCGTGGAGCACGCTATCAACCTGGCCCTCGCCTCCGACTCCCCGGTTGAGGCCACGCAACTTGCACGATCGGTGGCAGCCCGATTCGGGTATCGGCAAGTGCGGCAGAACCGGGTGTCCGACATCTTGGCGTTGGTGCCGGCCGACCTGAAGCGCTCCACCGAGTTCGGCGATTTCGTGTGGCGGGCCGACCTCGACCCCTCCACGTGGGCCGAGTACCGCACAACAGCAGACTACGGCGCCGATCGTTCGCTCGAAGTGATCGCCGGTGAAGAGCTGGCCAACGCCATGGTCGACCTCGTCCGCCAAGGGGTGCAGGTGCAGACCGAGGAGTTGCTTCGCGTGACGGCGGAGGTGTTCGGCACCAAACGAATCACGGCCAGAGCACGCGAACGCCTGGAAGCAGTGATGGCGTCGACGGTCGGCAGCGGACGTCTCGTGCGCACCGCCGACACCGTCCGCCTCGCCCCACCGGCACTCGACTAAGCGCGCAGCCCGGAAACGGTTCGAAGGCGTTCGACGTAGCCGCGCAACTGCGCCTCGAACGAGCCAAGCAATCCTTGCGAGGCGAGCAATTCCGACACCTCCGACATCTGGCTGGTTGCGTCCAAGCCCACCGGATTCAGGCGCTTGGGAAGTAGGGGAAGAGGCGGCAAGTCCGGGCTGGCTGCGGCGACTCGCTCACCGGAACCCCGGCGCTCGTCCCCAGCGCCAAGCCGAACGACCGGACCGGCACCATGGGCACCCGGCATGGATTCCAACTGCGCATCACCGTCGACGGGAAGGAAACCGGCGGCCCGCAAGGCTTGCAACAGTGCGACCGGTTCGGCGTCACTGACCGCCACCGTGGGAGCGATCACCCGAAGGGCCGCCTTCTTCAACTGACGGTGTGATGCGGCGTCGGCGAGAACTGCGGGGTCGTCGGCGAGCACAACGCACAGCCCGCGATGCACCCGAAGGTGGCCGTGACGACGTTCCACGTCGGCGATCAGGTAGCGCGTGTTCTGGGGAATGACCCCCACGGCATGCGTTTCGATGAAGGTAACGATGTCGGGGCCTGTGTGCCCACGGTCAAAGGCCCGCCCGAGGGTGGCTTCGGTGATCCGAAAGGCATCGGCCGCTCCTACCGATTCACGATCGGCGAACGCCAAGAGTCCTTGAGCAAGATCGGGGCGAAGCCGTCCCATTGCGACGATCGTGTGGTCGGCCTGCACGGCGAAGTGCTCGGTGTCTGCGGGGGAAGAATCTTCGAATGTTTTGGCGACTCTCGCCACGAACTCGGCCCACGACGCGTCGGTTTCTCCGACTGCTAACAACTCGTTGCCTCGCTGCACCGCCTCCCCGAGCGCGGTCAGCCGCCCCGACGCCACCAAACCAAGCTGGTATGCCTCGCTCACGAGTACGTCGCCGGTGGCCATCATCAACGCACGGCTTTGGGTGCGTTCGTCCACTACCTCGTCGCCGTATTCACCGTCGTCGCCGTACGGCTCCTCGCTGGCCCACTGAAGAAGGTACGCCTTCGCTCGGGCGCAGATCGAAGGCGAAAGGTCAATCGACGTGGGACGGACGAACAACATCTCGTCTGCGAGCTCTTCCCGGCTCCACCCCACTCCTGGGGGCAACGATGCCAGCGTGTCGAGAAAGACGATTCGCCGTCGGGGGGCCGCGGGGTCGATATCCGGGTCGGGGTCCAACGCGACCATCGCCGGCGACCCCGACGATGAGGCCCCACCGTGTGGTGCACTCAGCGACGCCCCAGTACGAAGCCAGGAAATTGCGAGGTGTGCCCACCGGTAGGGTGCGGAAGCCTGCAGCCAAAGCCCAGCATCGGGGGTGACCACAATTTGGGCCGACGGCTTGGGAGATTTCGTGCTCTTCCTCGTGGTCGTGGGGGTCGGGGTGGCGTAGCTGTTCGCCACGAGACCGGCGGAACGAGCGAGTGAAACGGCGAAGAAGGCATCGTGAATCGAGGAACCACCTTCTTCGGCGACGGCGTTGAGAACACGCTTGCCGATACCGCCGGCCTTGAGGGCGGCGGGAGGTGCGGAACCCCATCGCTCCACCAACTCACTGATGCGCCGAATGGTCGAATGGGCGGCACCGAGACCTTCCGCATCGACCGCTTCCTGGTCCACCACACCGCCGGACGGCTCGGCCACGGGGCGTTGGGCGAGTTGATCAAGGGGTGTCCCGCCTCGCTCCAGCAGAGCCACTTCACGCACCAGCACTGCGGCGTCCCAGTCCACCATCTGAAGGAAGCCCCGTTGAAGCAGCCACTCCTCAGGCGGAAGACCCGTACTCCCGATTCCAATCGCTGGTGACGCGATCTCCCACGAGGTTTGGTCGAGCGCCATCTGGGCCCATCGGTCGAAGTCGCCTTGCACGATCGGGTGCCCGTGAGCCGTTCGCTTCAGCAATGCTTGGGTCTCGTCGGAGGCGCCTCCAATCACCGCCCGCAACAGCGTGGGGGCGGCGAAGAAGCCGGCCACCCATCGACGAAGCACTCCCTCAACGGCGAGGTCTCGCCGTTGTCCGAGATCAGGCACCGGTCCCAGCAGGTGGCCGAGCTTTGCCGACGCCAGGTCGGCTTCAAGGGTCTTCGCGATGTCCCAGAGCTCGCGGACCTCCGCCATCTCGAACATCGTCGCACTCAGTGGACCCAAACTGAACGGCGTGACGATCGTGGCGGCGATGCCTTCGGACACGATCAAGGTTTCACCGGGCGCTCGCCAGGCCAAACCAAGCGCTACCAGGGTTTCAATCGCAGGAGCAAGATCGGCAAAGGTCGTGCCGCTGGGGAGCAACGGCTCCACGGTGGACTGGCTCACCAAACCCATCTGTGGGTGGTCGGAGCTGCCACGATCCCCCGCCAAGATCAGCAGTTGCAACACCTGAAAAGTGGGGAGGTCGAACTCGTGCATCACGAACCCGAAATCGGGGACCACATCGAGCACGTTGGCCAGCTCCTCGAGGTCCGCCGCCAACATCGGCCCATCGTCAACGAAAAGTGCGGGCCGACGGGCAAGCACCGCGACCAATTCTTCGACCGGCATCTCCTCGATCAGCTCGAGGAGGCTCGGGGTCTGGTCCGGCAGTTCATCGTGGTGGATCGGCACAACAAACCGTAACCCTTTCGGCCATCCGACCAGAATGCGCAGTCCGGATCGTGCGCCGTCCGGGGATAACCCAGCGGCCTGGAGAAGGTGAAGCTGACGCAGCAGATATTCGGCGAGGTCCTCAACCAGCCCGTAGGCGTGCAATATGAGGGCACCAAAGGCGAGCTGTACAACCTGATCGGCGATCCGTGGCAACACCGCAACCTGTGGAACGACCCGGTCTGCCCCACCCGGCGAGCGGACCTGGCCACCGATCTCTACGACACGCTGGATCCGCTCCCCGTTCGCCCCATGGAGTACGGGCGCCGGCCTGATGTACGGCGCCACGTTGGATGAGGGCGCGGAGGGAGAGCGCGCTACTTGAGGTCCGGCCAGTCGAAGTGTCCTCGGATCCGCTGCACGTACGCCACCGCGTTCTCGCGGTAGATCGCGCACACGAGGTGATCGTGATAGTCGCCGGCGTGGTAGGTGTGGGCGCGGAGCACCACCTCGATGGTGAGAAGGCCTCGGGAGACGGCGCTGGAAAACTGCTCCAAATTGAACTCCGGAAACTCGAAGTAGACCTTTCGCAGATTCAGCGTCGACATGGCATGAACGAGAAACAGGTAGACCGACTCGAACGATTGAACCGTTCGTTGGCACGAGTCGGCACCGATGCAACTGAAGTACGCCACTCGATCACGCTCCACGTGCCCATACAGGCTCATGTGCGCCACCAAGCCTCCACGCAGCTCGTCTCCTTCGGGGCTCCGCCGAGCCACCATCTCGATCGTCCCTCGGTTCTGAGCCAACGTGGCCGTGAAGTCGGCCAGGTTTGGCATCACCCCTCCCAACCGCCACCGGAAACCAGATGCTGGGCTCGTGGCCCAGCCGTACATCTCGGCGACGGTGCGCGCATCCTGTACATCGAACGGCTCCAGAGACACGGTTCGTCCGCGAATGTGAGGCGGAATCGCGATCAATCGAATCCCACATCCCTCGCGAACGCGACGACAAGCACGTCCCGGAACGATCCGATGGCATAGTGATGGGCCAGCAGCCGACCTTCGACTGAGCCGCGTTCGTAGAGTTGGCGGGGGAGATCTTGAACATCCAGCCATTCAAGGTAGAGCTGACGAAACGGGCGGGCTCGGAACATCGACTCGATTGCGAACACCGCCCCCTCGCCGTAGTCAACCGTGGAATCGATCGTCTCCCCATCATTCGAGGGCGAACTCATCGCTGGCCAATGGAAATGGACATACCCGGTGCCGTTCGACCAATTGCAGCCGTTCACGTGGGCGAGCAGCCTGGCACCTGACTCTTCCTCCGCCACCAGTGCCGCCTCCGCCTCGGCGAAGATGGAGGCCGCCCATTCGGCGGGGGACACGATTCGCAGCTCATGGTGCTTCGGCGTCGATGCGGCCCAGCGAGTATCATCCTCCCCGACTCGCCGAATCCGCCAAGCCACGACTCAGTAGTACGTCACGGCAGGGGCCGACCTTGAGCCGCTCAACGCCACGCCGCCGCCCGCGGATGAGATGCGGTCGAGATCGATCTCGGTAAGCACGGTGACCGACGCGTCGTAGTTAAGCCCGTGGAGCAGAACGATCTCGGCGGAGGCGTCATTGGCCAGGCGAAACAACGTGTAGCTGTGTTGCTCGCTGCCTCGGACGAAGACCCGACACATGCCATACCCCGCCACGGTGCGCACACAGAGCTGTGACACCTTGGACATATCGATGTTTGGGGACGACTCTGGTAGCCAATCGGTCGGCACCTTCAGGACTATCGACATCGTCTTCAGCGTCGACAGGTACTCGGGCGGGGTCTCTCCGGGCACAACTTGACGTCGATCAGGAGGAAGGTCGATCCATGTGGTCGGCTTCGGAGCCGTTGCACTCGCCGCCTCCTGTACGGATCGGACCCACTCCTGGTATCGGATGAGGCCGTCGGGATCGGTGAGAATCTCGTCGATAAGTGCCGCAGGGAATCCTTGGGGCGAGGTGAGCCCTCGCGACGCACCGTACGTTCGGAGCGTGTCATTCCAATCCTGGCCACAAGGGTTGAGGTTAAAGGCGGAGCCATCCGGGCGGATTGCAAACACCTCGACGAGGCCAGGAACCTGAGCGGGGAACTGAACCGATTCAGACGAGTAGCCGATGAACCTGGCCGTTCGAGGGACTTCGGCAAGCAGTAGGGCCAGGTCTTTGGGATCGATGTTGACTCGTCGCATCTGGTCGACGGCAGAGCCACCACCTACTCGTACCACCCCGTCGAGGTCCGCATACCTCCGGAAGTTCTTCGGGTGCTTTTCGGGGGACGCGACGATACCGGCGAAGCCCACCCAGCCTTCCTGGCGGTCCGCCCAACTGGTCGGCCCTCCCGAACCGTCGCCGTCGCCAATACACGGGGGAACGGCCGGTGCCGGTGCCGGCGTCCCGCCGACGGTAGCCCGGTCGGCAGCGCCCGACGTGTCGACCACCGGACCGGAGCCACAGCCAACCAACGAAAGGCCCACCAGAAGTCCAAAAGCTGCAAGCCGGCGGCGTGGCGGGCGTGATCGGTCAGTCACCAGGAGACCCCGCCGGATAGTTGCCCAAACCGATGAGCAGGCTTACGTCATCCAAAAGGACCGGCGCCGGTTGACCGGCCGAATCCGTGACCGCACTGCGGACCACGACCCCAATGTCATAGGCGGAGTTGTGAGTGGGAAACTCCATTGATATCGTGTCATAGCTACCGGGTGCAAGGGGTGGAGCGCCGCTCAGCGGACCGAGTTCGGTCCATTCCGTGGTGGCCATCGGAGTGGTTCGGGGATTCGAAGTGCTCCAGCGTCCCACCACGGTTCGTACGTTCCGGTTCAAGCCGATCGGCACCGTTAGACGACCTGGCCGAGTAGTTGCAGAAAGGTGGCAACGCGTCCGGTGGCCCAACCTAGCGAGCGCGAAAGGTGACCTGCCGAAACGGAACGCTCCTAGCGTCATGAACTTCTGATCGGTGGCCGACACCTTTCGTGCCTTGGCCCGCGCGGTGATCCGAAGGGGCGTCGACTCCGAATGAGGGACGACGTTGACCACCGACCAGAACTTCTGATCGGTGAAGGACAACGGCGTGTACCGGGTGTGTTTCGGCCCGGACACGCCTCCCGGCGATGGTCTCGACATTGCCGAGTTCCACACGAACCAAGGGATCGGCCCCGGCCGTTCGAATCCGACATCGCTCGAAGCGTCGGCGAACCATTGATTCAGCAACGGCACATGATGGGCGCCCGATCGGCTGTACTGCAGCTGTGCCCGGTGGTCTCCGGACATCGAGAAGAGGCTGGGGTTGTTGGTCGAGGCGTTGAGCGCCACCTCACCGTTCACCGCCCACTTGGCGCACGTCGACATCGTGGGGTGCAGGCTCTCGGGCCAGGAATCGAACATTCCCGTGTGCTCCATGCCCAGCATGTGGCCGACCTCGTGCCGGATGACCGACTTCGCCAGTCCCGACACGACGCCGAGCCCGGGCTCGCTTCCGAGATTCGGCAATCGATCGCGGTTCAAGGCAAGCCCGCCACATGGCGGGTCGATGGTCGCTGCGAATGTTTCGATCGGAAGCACACCCCAAGTGAGCAAGAACCCCGCGTGAGCTTCGCCGGAGTCCTGAAAGTCCACGAAGGGTTGGCCATTCGGCTGAAGCACTCCCTCCCATTCGGACACCGCAGAATGAACGAGGTCCCGGAACGTGCCACTCGTTCCTGGAGCCGGGAGATCCCACTCTGGCTCGTCGTCAATCCAATAGTTGTAGACCTGCGTGCCGCCGGTGGAAACAGCGGCGGGACACACACTTGCGCCTTCACCCCCGGGATACGCCGTGGCAGGCGAGGAAAAGGGCAGCGTTGACGCACCGCTGGCGGAAACGGCCACGCCGAAGGCCATCACCGTGCCGGCAACGCGCCGTTTGCCGACAGCAGGGACGGCCCCAGCCGACGGTGTACGCCCTGTCAAACCCATGCTCACGCTCCCTTCCCCACGAATCATGAGCTGATCATGCCCCCCCCCAGGGATTTGTCAAGGGGCCGAACCGAGATCGACCGGCAGTGGCTTTAGTGGCTCCTCCAGAGCCGCGCCGTGGCACTGCTCACGACCGCCAGGATCGGTGTTCACCGTCGACCAGATCCCATTCAATGGTCACGGTTCAGCGTTCGGCTGCACCGCGGTCACAGCCGGCACCGGCGGGGCGGGCCACGCCTCGCTGGTCGGTCACGGCGCAGAGGGGATCACCGGAGTCCACCACGGCACTGCCGGCGTTGGGCAGGTGAGTTCGGGTGGGGCCGCCGTTCGCAGCGAGGGCGCCCAGGTTGGCAGCCACGCCTTGCACATCGGTGGCTTCCCCCAAACCGCAGGTCGTATCGCTGCTCAGGTTGAAGCCGGTGGAGGTGACGGGTCCGCTACACGCCGCCCCGGTGTTGTCCGCAATGATTGAGTTCCGGCTGGTGGCCGAACCGCCCTGACCGTTGGTGATGCCAACGCCGGTGTTGGCGGTGATGGTCGAGTCACGGAGTATCACCGAGCCCCCCGGAGCGCCACCCGACGGGCCAACCACAAAGATCGTCCCGCCGCTTCCGGCCGTGTTACCCGACACGGTGGAACGATCAAACGTGACCCCTCCAAAGGTGACGACCGCCCCTCCGATGCCGCCGCTGTTCCCGGCGATCGTGGACTGAGTAAAGGTGATATTCCCGGCGATCGACATCAAGGCGCCGGCGAGGCCGGTGGCAGTGTTGTCGCTCATCTCCGTCCGCGTAATCGAAATCTCTCCGGTACCCACGGTGAACATGGCGCCCCCGTCGGCCGAGGTATTCGACGAAATCGAGGAGTCCGTGATGATCACGGGTGCCGGGCTGGCAAAGAACACCCCGCCCGCCCGCACGGTGGCATTGTTGTTGGCGATCACCGAATTGGTAACGGTGGTGGCGTCAACCGAGAGCAAGCCGCCGCCCATCGCGGCGGTGTTTCCCGTGATCGACACCCCGTTGAGATGCACCGCTCCGAGATAGGAGGTGATGCCGCCGCCGTTACCGGAAGCCGTGTTGTTTCGTATCACGCCGCCGTTCACCGTCAGGGACGTTCCCAGCACGGCAATCGCTCCCCCGTCGACCGCCGAGTTCGACTCGATGGTGGAGTTGGTGAACGTGGCGACGCCCTCGATGAGCAGGGCCCCGCCGTTACCGCCGGCGACATTGTCGGCATAACGACCGCCGGTGACGGTCAACGTTCCGGTGACCTGGGTCAACGCAGGGCCGAATCCGGCGCGGTTACGGAGCATGTCGACGTTGGTGAGCGTCGCGTCGGCCACCAGCGCCAGCCCGGCGCCCACGATGTTTGCTGTGTTGTCATTGAAGGCGCCACCGCTCATGACGAGTAAACCCGAGGCGTGGAACATCCCGCCACCTCCCACCGACGCCGAGTTGTTGCTGAACACCACGCCGGTGAGCGAGGTGTTGGCCTCGGAATAGATTCCGCCGGCAACCTCAACGGCGATATTCCCGGTAATCGTGGTGTTCACCACGGTGAGGGGGGTCAGCGCAGCGATTCCAGCAGCGGCGGTCGCCGTGTTGCCCTCGACGGTGCCTCCGGTCATGACCAATCCGGCCGGAGACAGCGAGAGGATGCCGCCCCCCGAATAGCCGCTGTGGTTATCAACAATCCGTACGTCCGTGAGCGTCACCAATGCGGACCCTTGCAACAGCAGACCGCCGGCGATGTTGGCGGGCAAAACTCCCGGCGGGTCACCGTGGCTAATCGTCAGGTTCGACAGTGCAAACGTTGAAGAAGCAACGTTCACATCCATCACCCGGTCAGTGTGATTGCCATCGAGCGTGGCGCCGTTGCCGGTGATCGTGGTGGGGTCGAGCACGTCGAGGTCGCCCGTCGCCGAGAGATCCTCCCCCGCGCCAAGAACCGTGAGGAAATATGTTGTAGCCGCCTGCAGCACGATCGGCTGGACGCCTGCACGCGCATTCGACTCCTGTACCGCTGCCCTCGGTGTGCACACACCGGTGGCTGATGCGCAGTAGTGATCGCCCGGAATGGCATCGACCTGGTCGGGGGCCGAGTCGACGTAGATCGTTTCATCGTCGGTCGTGATGGTGCCCACACCCGTGTCGTCGGCAATCGTGGCGTTGGTGGAGCCCGTCAGCACGACAGTGAACGCCTCGTCCGGCTCGTAGAGAAGCTCACCGTTCACGGCGATAGACACCGTCGTGCTCGACTGTCCGATCGGCACGGTCGCCACTCCAGCCGCTCCAACGAAGTCGGGCCCTGGGGTGGCCGTACCCGACGCCGTCGACCAGGCCACCGTGGCGGCAACCGTGGCTTGGCGAGACAGGGTGATCGTGAATGTGAGGTTGGTGGAACCACTATTGCCTTCCACCACCGCGACGTCACCAATGGCAAATGTTGGCGGCGGCAGGCTCACGGCGAACGTGACGACTGCCGTCGACGTGCCTCCCGAACTATCGGTCACGGTGTACGAAAAGGAGTCCGTCCCTGCAAAGGCCGCGGTCGGGGTGTACGTGAAGGACCCGTCCGAACCTCTCGTGAGGGTTCCATTCGCAGGGTTGGTGTTGGCGGTGACGGTGAGCCCAGAGCCGAGGTCATTGCCGAGAACGCCAGGTGCTGGCACCACCAAAGGAACCCCCGCAACGGCGGCGAAGGCGTCGGCCACCCCAACCGGGAGCACGGTGACGTTCACGGTGCCCGTCGTGTTTCGACCGAACCCGTCCGTGACGGTGTAGGAGAACGTATCGGGACCGGAGTAGTTCGCCACGGGGGTGTACATGACGTTTCCCGTACCCCCAATTGATGCGGTGCCGTGATCAGGCGTCGAGTTGGAAGTGACCACGAGGAGATAACCCGTGTCGTTGCCGAGCACCCCTGGAGCTGCAAGCACCAGAGGGCTGCCCGCCGACGTCGAAGCAACGTCAGTGTTGGCCACAGGAGCCGGCCACACCGTGGTGAGAACAGTGGCGGAGTTGTTGGAACTGTTGGATTCGGGCGTGGCCGTTGTGGCCGATGCCGTTGCGCTGATCGGGCCCGAAATGGCGGTGCGATTGAGTACCAGTGTGAAAGCAGCATTGCTCCCAGTCGCCAGCGTGGCAGGGCCGGCGCAGGTGACGGTTCCCGACGCGCCGGCCGCCGGGGTGACGCACGACCAACCGGAGGGACGGGCGACCGAAACGAAGGTGGTGCCGGTCGGTGTGACGAGGGACCATGCCGGATTCGCAGCGCCCAGGGCGCCAGATACGGCCAACGTGACGGGATACGTGATCGTCGAGGTGTTGCTGGCGATGTTGACGGGACCGGTCATCGAGACGGCGAGGTCGGTTGCGCACTCGGCACCCGAACTGGCACCTGGGACGGTGGTGATGGCGGTGTTCGTCACCGCCGTGCCATTGCCCCCCGCCGACGACCCGTAGGCAGAATTGGCGGTGGTGGTTATCCCGTTGGCGCGGCCGGTCACCACGGTGGTCGGGGTGTTGGCGGACAGCCGAACCACTCCGCCCCCTCCGCCACCACCGGGTCCGTGGCGCTCACCAGGGTTTCCGTTGGCAGCGGCGCCCGCATAGGCATCGCCCCCGACGCCGCCGCGGGCGCTGACGCTGAGCGCGGCGAGAGCCCCCGTGGCCGTGACAATGACCGATCCACCAGCACCGGCGCCGCCGGCGCCGTCGTTATCCGGGTTGTCAAGCCCATCGGCTCCGTCAGCGTTCAGCGTCGCCCCGGTTCCGGCCGTGGTGCCGACACGAAACATGATCATGCCCCCGCCCGCTCCACCCGACGCGGCCGTGCCCGCACTGTTGTTTCGCGTCGCGGCGCCACCGCCGCCGCCAAGGACGAGCGCTGCGACCGAACTCGTGAACGTGCCACCACCGATACCACCCGAGGTGGCCTGGGACTGCCATGAGTTGCCGCCTTTCCCGCCGATCCCGGCGTTACCGCCACCGCCGCCACCAGAGTTCTCATCGTTGGCGGCAGGGTCCCCGTCGGTGCCCCCACCTCCGGCCGTTCCCGGCGCGCCACGAGCGAAACTACCGCTGGGGTACCCCTCCGTGGTGTTGTCGATGATCGTATTCGTCACGGCATTGTGCACAAATCGTGGCGTCCCGGCGATGCCTTCGCCCTTCGAACCATTGGCCGTTTTGGAGGACTGGCTCCGGTAGTCCGTTGCCGACAATCCGCTATCGCCGTCCTGCTCCCGAGCGCCACCGCCGCGAAAACCCCTTCCGGCCACGTTCACCGATGCCGTACCGACAGAGAGCTGCCCCGCCACGTCGATCGCCAAGACACCACCAGCCGAGCCGTTCCACGCCAATGCGGTCAACGCCGCACCAAGGGTGGCGTTGCGATATTGCGGGACTCGTATTACCTGAAACGTTCGGCGCCCCCGGCTCCCCGATGCCGCCGCGTTGTTGTAGTCGTTTCGAAGCCCGGTCCCGGTGCCCGTTCCGGTCAGCGTGAGCGTGCCGCCACCGATCGGCACCGCATTTACCGCCTTCACATACTCGTACCTGCCGGACTGGTTCACCGCTGACGACCCTCGGCCCGAACCGTTGTCAGCACCGTAGCTGTCGTTGTTGCTGTCCTTGATCTGCGCATCCTGCATTTGCATGACGAGCAACAGATCTCCCGCAGCGATTGGCGAAGATGCGCCGACACCCGCTCCGAGGGCGAGGGAGGGTCCCCCTTTTGAGGCACTCGCCGTTCCGGGGAAGTACGTGTTCACGACGCCGGTAATCCCCACTCCTTCGCCGTCACGGCCGGGAGTGCCGCACAACGCAGGAGCTGCGCTGCTCAAGGGTGCGTTGATGCCGAGCACTACGGAACCGGCGATGGCGAGCGCCGCTGTCACGCCGAAAGCTCGTACTGACCGTCGTGGCTGAATGTGGGAATGGCGCACTGCCATGAGACCTCGCTCGTCGTTGACCGCCGCCTAGGGGAGGCGACGGATCGGGTGACGGCGCCGCCGATTCGCCCGGTCACGCGTCACCCCTATCAATCCACGGACGTTCCTATCGTCAACTTGAACGAAACCGGACCGCCGGCCCCAATTTGAGCCGTTCTGCCCACGCGAAACCAGTTGGTACGACAACCAACCATGCGCAATGGGTGACACGGGGGCAAGGGAGCAGCAATCGTCTTGAAAGGGCGATTTGCGCCTTACTCCGTCGATCGAACAGAACCTCATTGCGAACCGTTCGGACGCCCCGACTCCCCGATCGTTAACGCACCCCGAAGAGCGGCCTACTTGGCGCCAGGCGCCACCGGGACGAACCCGGTCGTACGCCAGGCGGCACGTTCGGCCGCGTGCACCCAGATCTGAAGTGCCTGGGCGGTGACCCCGAACCGCTGCGCCACAAGAGAGACCACGAGAAACTGTGTCTCACGGTCCTGCTGCTCGCCCAACACCGCCGCTACCGCCGCATCTCGGACCTCTCGTTGAACCAGACGTTCCGGGCAGGAAACAGCGATCGACACACGACGCCCCGAGCGATAGTCCTTCATATGCGGGCGGTCGGTCAATCCCGAACCGGCCCAATCAAACCAAGCGGACGTCCACCCGAAGCTGGAGCACCACGCCTCGATTGCCCCCCGGCTCGGATGGCCTTCAAGTTGACTTCCAGGCTCGGGAGTACCGCCGGCCAGTGGACTTCGGACCTCGACCACTGCGCCCTCCAACGGAGACGTAAGCGAGTCGATCAGCACGGTATGCGGCCCCGTATCGGCGATTCGACGGAGGAGTCCCCAATGGTCGTTGACGTGATACAGAATACCGAAGCACAACACCACGTCGAAGGACCGCGGCGTGTCGAGGTAGTCATACATGTCTCCCACGAGCAGGTCGAACCGAGACGGCTCGATTCCGTACGCGAGGAAATGCTCGATCGCCGCATCGACAAGGTGCCCCTTCACGTCGATTCCGACCACGTGAGCGGCTCCACTCATGAGCGCAGCGAACCCAAACCTCCCGTCGTGGCTCGCAAGGTCGAGCACCCGAGCGCCCTTCAGCTCCGCCCGGTTCTCGTGGATCAGTGAAAGGTACCGAGCGTTGAGACGGTCCAACCAGGGGCCGGTCTCGCTGGAATCCACGAACCGAGGGAACGAATCAAAGAACCGGGTTGGGTCGAACGACGAGGAGCCGCCTTCGGACACGATGACTCCGAACCGCTCGAGCTAGCGGTTGGCGAACTGATTGCCCTTGGCCGGGGGCCGACGATCGCCCCAGGGCAGGGGCACGATCGTGACCGAACCACCGGCTGCTTCGATCGCTTCCTGGGCCGACTTGGAGAAGCCATGAGCCGAAACCGAAATAGACCGAGTGACTTCGCCACGACCCAGAATCTTTACGAGGGCCCCCTTGCCCACGAGGCCACGCTCGAGCAGGGCTTCAGGCGTGACAACTTCAAGCCCGGTCTCCTCGAGCGTATCGAGGTTCAGACCCTGATACTCGACCCGAAACGGGTTATTGAAACCCTTGAGCTTCGGGATGCGCATGGCGAGGGGCAATTGGCCGCCCTCGAACCCAACGGGAATGGTGTCGCGTGCGCCCTGACCTTTGGTGCCCCGACCAGCAGTCTTGCCGCCCTTGCCACCGATACCGCGACCGACACGCTTACGGCGGCGGTTCGATCCAGGAGCAGGCTTAAGATCGTGGACCTTCACGAGGCACCTCCGGTTTCGTTGACTTCGACCACCGTGATCAGATGGGGCACACGGGCGATCATGCCCCGGATTTCCGGCCGATCGGGCAGGATGTTGCTGTGGCCAATGCGGCGAAGACCAAGCGCCCTCAGGGTGCCACGCGCCTTAGGCTTCGTGCCAATAGCCGACTTCACTTGCGTCACCTTGAGCATGCTCATCAGGATGCCTCAGTGGGAGTCTGGGGGTTGCGCTCGGACTCTTGATACGCCCGCCACAAACCCGCCGGAACAAATTCCTCGGGGTCGAGCCCACGAAGCCGGGCGATCTCATCGGGCCGGCGAAGACCACGAAGGCCTTCAATCGTGGCCCGGGCAACGTTGATGTGGTTGGACGAACCCAGCGACTTGCACAGCACGTCGTGAATGCCGGCCTCTTCGAGGATGGCTCGGGCGGCGCCTCCGGCGATCACGCCGGTTCCAGGAGCTGCAGGCTTGAGCATGACCCGACCAGCGCCTTCGATCCCGGTGATGGGATGCGGGATCGTCGAACCCGCAAGTGGCACCTTGACGAGACTCTTCCGAGCCTCTTCCGTGCCCTTCTGAATTGCCAGCGGAACCTCTTTGGCCTTCCCATAACCAAGGCCTACGTGGCCGGCGCCATCGCCGATCACCACGAGCGCTGTGAAGCTGAACCTACGGCCGCCCTTGACCACCTTGGCCACACGGTTGATGTTGATCACTCGCGAGTCGCGAAGAGCGAGCTCGTTCGGGTTGATTGCCATGGGTCTAGAACTCCAGTCCTGCAGCACGGGCTGCGTCGGCGACGGCGGCGATCCGCCCGTGATAGAGGAAACCACCGCGGTCGAAAACCACCTTGACGACCCCCGCGTCTTTGGCACGGGTACCCACGAGGGTCCCAACCGTCGAAGCGGCGGACACGTTGCTCGTTCCCCCAGCACTTCGTACCGCGGCCTCGGCCGACGAGGCCGAAACCAACGTGACGCCAGTGACGTCGTCGATCACCTGCACATGAATGTGCCGGTTCGAACGGAATACCGCAAGGCGGGGCCGCTCCGTCGTACCGCGTACCACTTTGCGCACACGGGTGTGGCGGCGAATACGCGCATCGCGCTTCTGCTTGGCGTTGTTCATCGTGAAATCACTTCCCGGTCTTGCCGGCCTTGCGCAGCACGCGCTCGTCCTTGTAGCGCACACCCTTGCCCTTATAGGGCTCGGGTTTGCGGATCTTGCGGATGTTGGCGGCCACCTGACCGACAAGTTCCTTGTCGATCCCGATGACGCCAATCTGGGTGTTGGTTGGGGTCTCGAAGGTAACACCGTCCGGAGCATTCACCACGACCGGATGCGAGAACCCGAGGGCCAGTTCCAACGTCGTGGGGCTCTTGAGGTTCGCGCGGTAACCCACACCGACGATTTCGAGGTCCTTGCGGAAACCCTCGGTAACACCGACGACCATATTATTTACCAGCGTACGAGCGAGGCCGTGAAGGGCCCGGTTTTGACGCTCGTCGTTCGGGCGCCCGACGGTGATCAACCCCGCGTCTTGACTGATGGTAAGGGCGCCCGGCACCTCCCAATCGAGGTTGCCTTTGGGGCCCTTCACCGACACCTTGGCGCCGTCGAGTTTGACCTCGACGCCTGCCGGAACAGTTATGGGGGCACGTCCGATTCGTGACATGACGACGCTCCTACCAGACGTAGCAGAGGATCTCGCCGCCGATGTGACGCTTGCGCGCCTCACGGTCGGTCATGAGCCCCTGGCTGGTGGATAAGACGGCAACACCGAGACCACCGAGGACTCGGGGGACACCGTCGGACTTGGAGTAGATACGAAGGCCGGGCTTCGAGATACGTTTGAGGCCGGAAATCACGCGAGCCCGTTCGGGTGAGTACTTCATCACCACGGTGAGCGTGCGGCTGGGCTTACCTTCGTCGTCAGCGACAACACACGACTCGATATAACCCTCCTTCAACAGGACATGGGCAAGAGCCTCCTTCTTCTTCGAGGAGGGCATGATCACCTCGTCACGCATTGCGATGTTCGCGTTGCGAATGCGGGTGAGCATGTCGGCGATGGGGTCAGTCATTGTCATGGCAGTACTCCCTCACCAGCTCGCCTTCTTGAGCCCCGGGATTTCGCCCGCATGGGCCATCTCCCGGAGGCAAATCCGACACAAATGGAATTTGCGATATACCGCATGCGGTCGACCGCATCGCTGGCAGCGTGTGTAGGCACGCACCTTAAACTTCGGCGTGCGCTTAGATTTCTCGATGAGCGCTTTCTTGGCCATGGCTACTGCCCCTCACGCTTGAATGGGAACCCGAGGGCTAGGAGCAAGGCTCGGCCTTCGTCGTCGTTGTTGGCGGTCGTGACGATGGTGATATCCATCCCACGGGTCTGATCGATGCGGTCGTAGTTAATCTCCGGGAACATCAACTGCTCGTTCACTCCGAACGTGTAGTTGCCGTTGCGGTCGAACGACTTCGGATTGAGTCCCCGGAAGTCGCGGATGCGGGGAATCGCAATGTTCACCAGGCGGTCGTAGAACTCCCACATGCGATCTCCCCGAAGGGTGACTTTCGTGCCGATTGCGTTGCCCTCACGCAGTTTGAAGGCGGCGATGGACTTCTTCGCCTTCGTGACGATCGGCTTCTGGCCGGAGATAGCAGTGAGGTCACGAACCGCGCCTTCAAGGAGCGAGGACTGCTGGAGCGCCTTGCCCACGCCCATGTTGATGACAATCTTCTCGAGGCGGGGAACCTCCATGATGTTCCCTAAGCCCAACTCTGATTGGAGCGCACCACGAATCTCGTCTTGGTACTTGGCCTTCAGGCGCGGCACCGGGTAGGTGCGCTCGGCGGTGACGTTGGTCATCAGATATCACTCCCGCACTTTCGGCACTTGCGCACCTTCGTTCCGTCCGGCTCGAAACGGAAGCCCACCTTGGTCGGCTTCCCGCAACTCGCACAAAGCATGGCCAGGTTCGAGACCTGAATCGGCATGTCCTTGTCGATGATCCCGCCCTGCTGCATGGCTCGGGTGGGCTTTTGGTGTCGGCGGGCAACGTTGACGCCGTCAACAATCACCTTGCCCGTCTCGGGGATCGATCGGCTAATGATGCCCTCTTTGCCCTTGTCTTTACCGGCGATAACGCGAACGCGATCACCCTTTTTCAGCTTGAGGCCGGACATCACAGCACCTCCGGGGCGAGGGAAACGATCTTCATGAACTTTTTGTCCCGTAATTCACGGCCAACGGGCCCGAAAATCCGGGTTCCGCGTGGTGACCGGTCGTCTTTGATCAGCACGGCGGCATTCTCGTCGAACTTGATATAGCTGCCGTCGGGTCGGCGGCGTTCTTTCTTTGTCCGGACGACCACGCACTTGACGACGTCGCCTTTCTTCACGGCGGCGCCGGGGATGGCGTCCTTGACCGTGGCCACGAACACATCGCCGATTCCGGCATACCGGCGCTTCGACCCGCCAAGCACCTTGATACACAGAACCTCTTTGGCACCGCTGTTGTCGGCCACACGGAGTCGGGATTCCTGCTGGATCATCGGGCCCGCTCCACAATCTCCACCAAACGCCAGCGCTTCAGTTTGGACGTGGGGCGGGTCTCCATGACCTTGACCTTGTCGCCAGCGTTGAGATCGTTGTTTTCGTCGTGCACGTAGAGCTTCTTGGTACGGAGCATTGTCTTGCGATACCGGGGATGCCGGACTCGATCCGTGACCAACACCACAGCGGTTTTCTCCATGCCGTTGGCAATAACGACTCCCTCACGAACCTTGCGTTTCGTGCGAGCAGCTTCGCTGGCGGCTTCGGTTGTGATTTCGGTTGTGATTTCGGCCGCTTCGGGTGCGGTTGCCTCGGTCATGGTGCCGACTCCTGTTGGGCTGCCAGTGCATCAGCGGCAGCGATCTCTCGGTCGCGCAGCTCGGTATTGATCCTGGCGACGTTTTTCTTCATTGTTCCGAGCTGCGTGGTCTTTTCAAGCTGGCCAGTGGCATGTTGAAAGCGCAGGTGGAAGAGGTCATCTTTGGTCTGAGCCAGACGATCGAAGAGCTCGCCATCAGTGAGATCTTTCAGTTCTGTTGCGGTGCGGGACGCCACTAGAAAGCCTCCTCACGAGTGACGAAGCGAGCCTTAATAGGCAGCTTCTGAATGGCTCGCTCCATGGCGGCCTTCGCCAGTTCAGCGTCCGGGTAGGCAAGCTCGAACATGATGCGACCGGGCTTGACAACGGCGACCCACTTCTCGGGGTTGCCTTTGCCGGATCCCATGCGGGTTTCGGCCGGCTTGGCCGTAACCGGCTTGTCCGGGTAGAGGCGAATCCATACCTTGCCACCGCGCTTCACGTGACGGGTCATGGCCACACGTGCGGCCTCGATCTGACGGGCGGTGATCCATCCCGGCTCAAGGGCCTGGATGCCGAAGTCGCCGAAGCTCACCTCGGTGCCGCCCTTGGCGTCGCCGGTGAGTCGACCACGGTGCTGTTTACGGTGCTTAACCCTGCGTGGCATCAACATCAGTCGGAATCTCCCGGTCGGAAGTGCGGGGTCTCGTGGTGCTGCCGAGTGGTGCGCTCAATCTCTTCTTCTTCGGCCAGAAGACGTTCGAAGTCTGGATCGGCTTCCTTGATGAGCGGGGTGGCCTGCTCGGCTACGAGTTCATCATCGACGACAACGGCTGGATCGACCACGTCGGCACCTTCGGGCCGTCGACCGGCGGAAGACACGACCTTGCGGGGACGGGCCTGCCCGGAGGTTTCGCCCACAGCCATTGCCGCTTCTCGCGAAATCTTGTCCTCCATGACGCTCTTGTACGGGAGGATGTCGCCTTTGTAGATCCAAACCTTCACACCAATTCGACCGTAGGTGGTCTTGGCCTCACGGAAGCCGTAGTCGATGTCGGCCCGCAACGTGTGCAGAGGAACCCGACCTTCTCGGTACCACTCCGTGCGGGCCATCTCCGAGCCGCCAAGACGACCGGAGCACTGCACTCGGATACCGAGCGCACCAGCCTTCTGTGCGTTTTGCACGGCACGTTTCATAGCCCGACGAAACGCCACACGACCGGCCAGCTGGTCGGCAACACCCTGGGCGATCAACGCAGCGTCGAGTTCCGGCTGCTTGATCTCCTGAATGTTGAGCTGCACCTTCGGATTGTTCGTAATGCGAGCGAGATCCTTGCGGAGCTCATCCGCCTGCGCTCCCCGACGGCCAATCACGATACCTGGCCGAGCCGTATGCACATCGATGCGCACACGATCTCGGGTGCGTTCGATCTCCACCCGGCTGATGGCGGCATGCGCCATCGTGGTCATGAGGTGATCACGGACTTTCCAGTCCTCGATGAGGTAATGGGCATACTCCGCGCGATCGGCGTACCAGCGCGACTTCCAGTCGGTGGTAATACCGAGACGGAACCCATACGGGTTGACCTTCTGGCCCATCAGCTGTCCTTCTTCTCGGTGTCGGTGCCTTCAGTGGCGTCGGTGGCGTCGGTGCCTTCGGTGAGGGAACTGGCGTCGACCTCGTGGGCCGAAACTTCATCAACGATGATCTCGTCGTGATCATGGCCCTCGTGATCATGGCCCTCGTGATCTTCCGCCGCCCGTCGGTCGGCTTTCGCCTGCCGACTGCGCAACACACGCTCGCGGCGAGCGTCGGTGGCGGCACGGTTGCCCGGCCGACTCGTTGCCTCACGTTCACGCAGCTTGGCCAGCTCGTCGGCCCCAAGCCGGCTCACGATGATGGTGATGTGGCAGGTGCGCTTCCGGATACGAGTGGCGCGACCTCGTGCTCGAGGGCGCCAGCGCTTCATCGTCGAGCCCTCGTCGGCGTAACACGCCGAGACGAAAAGCTCATCGCCCGGGATGGCGTTGTTGTTTTCGGCGTTGGCGACCGCAGAGTCGAGGCACTTGAGAATCACGTGTGCGATATCGCGCTCGGTGAACTCGAGGATTTCAACAGCTCTCGCTACATGCTCGCCACGGATCAGGTTCAGCACCTCGCGGGCCTTGTACGCCGATGATCGGACGTTCTTCGCCTGGGCGCGCACGCCGGGACGTTCGTTGGTCTTGACTCCGAAAGTCATCAGCGGCGGCCCTTCTTCTCCTGGCCCGCGTGATACTTGAAGGTGCGGGTGGGCGAGAACTCGCCGAGTTTGTGGCCGACCATCGCCTCAGTGATATACACCGGCACGTGTTTGCGCCCGTCGTGCACAGCAAGCGTGTGCCCCACCATGTCGGGGATGATGGTGGACCGGCGCGACCAGGTCTTGATGACCCGTTTGTCGCCCGATTCGTTCATCGCATCGACCTTCTTGATGAGATGGCCGTCGACAAACGGACCCTTTTTTAGACTGCGTGGCATGGGGACGTCTCCTTATCGCCGCGACCCGCGGGTGCGGCGACGACGAACGATGAGCTGATCGGACTGCTTGTTCTTGGGGCGCGTGCGGCCTTCAGGTTTGCCCCAAGGGGACACGGGATGACGACCACCTGAGGTTTTGCCCTCGCCGCCACCGTGGGGATGGTCGACCGGGTTCATGGCCACGCCTCGAGTCTGGGGGCGCACGCCCTTCCAACGGTTACGGCCGGCCTTTCCGATCTTGATGAGCTCGGCCTCAGCGTTGCCCACCTCGCCAACCGTCGCCCGGCAGTCGATCGGCACCCGACGCATTTCGGTGGAAGGCAGGCGGAGCGTGGCGAAGTCGCCTTCTTTGGCTACCAGTTGCACGCTCGTGCCGGCGCTGCGAGCCATCTTGCCGCCGCCTCCGGGCTTGAGCTCAACGTTGTGCACGGTGGTACCCACTGGCATGAACCGAAGCGGAAGTGCATTGCCGGGACGAATCTCCGCGCCTTGGCCATTTTGGAGGGTATCGCCCACCTTCACGTCGCGGGCGGCGAGGATATACGCCTTCTCCCCGTCGTGATAGTGCAACAGGGCGATGCGGCAGTTGCGGTTGGGGTCGTACTCAATGGCGGCGACCTTCGCCTTCACGCCATCTTTCGTGCGCTTGAAATCAATGATGCGGTATTGTTGCTTGTGACCGCCGCCGCGATGCCGTGCCGTCTTTCGACCGTTGCTGTTGCGACCACCGGTGGAGTGTTTTGGCGCAAGAAGCGTCTTCTCCGGCTTCTTCTTGGTGATGTCGGAGAAATCCGAGACGGTTTGGAACCGTCGCCCAGCGCTCGTAGGTTTGCGTTTGCGAAGACCCATGTGACTATCCCTGGAACAATTCGATGCGGTCACCCTCGGCGAGGGTGACCAGGGCGCGTTTGGTGTTAGGCCGCTGACCGAACGTGCCGGTCTTGCGGTTGCGTTTGCGTTTGCCCTTACGGTTGAGAGTGTTGACCTTGAGCACCTTGACGTTGAAGATGGCCTTCACGGCATCGGCAATTTCGGGCTTCGACGCATCTGGGTGCACCTTGAAGGTGTAAACGTTGGCGTCGAGAAGGGCGTAGGACTTCTCGCTGACGATCGGCGCGAGAATCACGTCACGGGGATCCTTCATGCCTCATCCTCTGGTTTGGGCACGTTGAACGAGAACGGACCCGAGGACTTGTTGGCCTCGTTTGCCCCGTCGTCCTCGACAACGTCGTCGGTGTCTTCGATGGGCTCAGCGGGGCCGCGTTGGGAGCGAACCAGTTCTTCCTTTTCCGCCTTCTGGCGGGCCGCTTCGAAGCGAGGATCGGCCTTGTCGGCCACGCTCTTCACACGGTCCTTGGGGTCGATCACCGTGCGTGTGAAGTCGGTGGGCTTTTCCCGGTTCGGGAGTTCGGGGTCCATGTCGTCTTCCCCCTCAGTTGGGTCTGCGGACGGATTGGGTAGAGCTGCACTTGGTGGCGTTGGGGTCTCGGGCGCCGCAGCTTCTGCACGGGCCTTCTTGGCTTGGGCCACAAGACCGGCGGCCTCAGATGCTCGTGCCTTGGCCTCGCGTTGGGCCATGCTGGTAGGTCCCTCAGCCTCGGGTGAAGGAGTGTTGGCGTCGCGGTGGGCGCGTGTTGGGCTCTCAACGTGGGCCGGAAGGGTGTCCTGGCTGAACACCACGACATCGGAGCACAGCACGTCGTAGGCGTTGAGTTCGGTAGGGCTGATCACATGAACCCGGGGGACGTTGCGAAAGCTAAGCCACGTCGTGCGATCGTCTTGCTTGGCTACCAGCAGGACACGGCCTTCGGCACCGACTGCGGCGAGTGCGGCGATGGCTTCCTTGGTGCGAGGCACCTCAAACGACCAGGAATCAACGACGATGACTTTGCCTTCGGCTGCCCGATCGGAAAGCGCCGAGCGCAGCGCCAATCGCACCATTTTCTTCGGCGTGCGTTGTGCATAAGAACGCGGCTTTGGCCCCAGGGCCACGCCACCGCCGCGCCAAATCGGAGACCGCGACGAGCCCGCACGGGCACGTCCGGTGCCCTTCTGGCTCCAGGGCTTTGCACCGCCACCTCGGACTTCAGACCGGGTTTTGGTGGACTGGGTGCCAGCACGACGGGCGGCAAGTTGCGCAGTAACCACCTGATGCATCACGGGCACGTTGGGCTCTATCCCGAACATCCCGCCGTCGAGATCAACGGTGCCGGCATCAGCGCCACTCGGGGTTTTCATGGTGATCGTAGACATCAGCCCTGCGCCTTTCCGGATCGTTTCACGGCGTCACGAATGATCACGAGCCCGCCGCGGGGACCCGGAACGGCACCACGAATCAGCACCAGGTTGCGCTCGGTGTCGGCGTCGACGACCCGGAGATTCTGGGTAGTGACCTTCTCGCCGCCCATGCGGCCAGCCATCCTCGTGCCCTTGAATACGCGGGCGGGCGTGGCGCAGGCACCGACGGAGCCAGGCTTACGATGCACTCGGTGGGTACCATGCGACGCCTTTTGGCCTTTGAAGTTGTGACGTTTCATCACACCCGCAAATCCCTTGCCCTTGCTCACGGCGGTGACGTCGACGAACTCTCCGGCGGCCAGAACATCAGCGGTGATCTCTTGACCCACCACAAACGCGCTGACGTCGTCGAGGCGCAGTTCCACCAGCCGGCGACCGGGAGTGACCCCAGCCTTGGCAAGGTGACCGGCTTCGGGTTTGTTGACCTTCCTCACGTCCTTGTAGCCGACCGCAACCTGGAGGGCGCTGTAACCATCGCGCTCAGGGGTTTTGATCTGGACGATTCGTAGTGGCTCAACACGAAGCACGGTGACCGGGACTACCCGGTTGTCGTCGTCCCATATCTGTGTCATGCCGACTTTCTCGCCGACAATTGCCTTCGTCGCCATAGCGGATGGCTCTCTCTTCGTTGGCCCGGGGGGTTTGATCTGGTGTCGTTCCATGCAAACGCTCCGCACGGATCTCTCCGGGCGGAGCGGTGGCTCAGTTTGCTGCGGGGTACCGATGGACTCGATAGTTTCCGAGCCCTTGACCTGGCCGTCGCAGACGTCGATTGGATCGACGGCGCCCGAAACTGCTGGGCACACGAGGATCTGACCTTAGGCCACCGGGCATTGTTGGTTCAAACCGACGGTTGTTGATGGCCGGCCGGGAGGCGAGTCAACGTCTGCTCGAGGGGCTCCTCACCTCGGTTGCAGTTCAAAGATCCACTGGTAAGCAAACATCGACGGGTACGCGCGAACGCCCGCGCGTTCGAGTGTCTTGATCCCGCGAATGATAGGGCTCTCCGACATCCCCATCTCTCCTCGATCGGCCACTTCAAACGGCACGCCGGTGCAAGCGGTGTGCACGACGCGATAGCCCGCCTCTTCGGCCATCGCGACAAAGGATCGTCGGGTAAAGAACCGGAGATGGGCAACGTCAAGAATGCCGAGGCGGTCGTAGTCGAACCAGCCGGAGGCAAAGCGCACACGGGCGTACAAATGGGAGACGTTCGGCACGCTCGCCACAATTGAGCCGTTGGGATCGAGCACGTGGTGGAGTTCGGCGAGAAGTTTGCGTGGATGGCGGACATGTTCGAATACGTCCGCCCCGAGAACGACATCGAACTTGTTTCCTAGCCCCTCTGGTAAACCGTCTTCGAGATCCACACGCAAGAACTCATCGACACGGTCTCGGATATCCGGAGACTCCTCAATGTCGAGACCGGTCACCCAGTGGCCCGATGCTCGAAGCCGCCCGGCGACCCAACCCTGCCCACAACCCAAGTCCAGAACGCGACGCGGTGACCGTTCCCCGACCATCTGCACGATCTTTCCGTGGGAGCTATCGGGCGAGGCCTTGTCGTCGTAGCCGATCGTGTCGAATACAAGATCCCCGCGCCCAAAACCCATCTTCTGAAGTCGGTACCGCACGACGTGTCGACAGATGTCGACGGCGTATTTGACGCCGTTCACATGCGAGATCTCGTCTCCGTAGTACGTCGGAATCGGAATCTCGGAGATCGTCCGGCCCGCTTCAAACAACTGCACGATCACCTGGGTATCAAAATCGAAGCCGTTGCTGTTGCGTTCGAAGGGAATGGCTCGTAGGGCCTCGACCGCGTAGGCGCGGTAGCCCGAATGCCATTCGCTCAACGAAGAGCCCATCACCTTGTTCTCAAAGCCAGTGAGGATTCGGTTGCCGAAAAATTTGTAGAGCGGCATGCCGCCGCGTCGCGCCCCGCCCGACTCAAGCATTCGTGACCCGAAGACGGCATCGCATTCCCCGCCGATGATCGGCGCAACCATGTCGGGGAGCATCTCTGGTGCGTACTGTCCATCACCGTGGAGCAACACCACGACATCAAGATCATTGTCGATCGCCCATCGGTACCCGATCTTTTGGTTGCCGCCGTAGCCCAGGTTGTGATCCTGCCGAAGCACGGTCATGGGTAACGAAGGATCGGTGGCCTGGTAGCCCCGCCCAACCAGGTAGGTGGCGTCGCTGCTCGCGTCATCGGATACCAGAATCTGCGACACCCGTTCCCGAAACTCAGAAGGGATCCGATCGAGCACGCGGTGGAGCGTGCCCGCGGCGTTATAGGCCACCACCAGCACCCCAATGCGAGGTCGTTGTTCCCGTTGGTTCATCGTGTCCATCCTCTGGCCCGGCGCCCGCCAACTCGCGAACGGCGGCACCGTTCCTGGCTGGTCTGTTCCGGAATGGTACTCAGGTCGTACCGGGGCCGGTAGAACGGCCGACGCGGCGGCGACGCATGCCGGCCATGTCCTTTCGGCATCAGCAATCGATCATGCGACCGTCAAGAAATACCGACGCCACCTCAAGGGCGTCGTCGAGGATCACGACGTCGGCACGGTTTCCGGGCCGGAGAATCCCGTATTCGGTTTCGCCGATGAGCGTCGCCGGGCGCGATGTAACCGCCGCCACGGCCTCGGGCAACGCTCGGCCGATGCGCACGAGATTTCGCAACGCCTCGTCGAGAAGCACCCCTCCGCCGGCCAGTGTTCCGTCTGCCAGCCGCACGGCAGACCCGTCGGCCTCATCCTCGACCTCATCCTCGCCCTGATCGTACCCATTCCTCCCGGGCGGCCGACCGGCCCCGGCTACCACGTCACTCACGACGACGTATCGGTCGGCCGCTGCCGCAGCCGACAGAATCAAGACCTCCGGAGCGACATGGGCAAGGTCGGCAATGAAACACGGGACCACGTCAGTTCGAGAAAGCGCGACACCCACCGAACCAGGATCCCGGGCAAGAAGTGGGCGAGTGGCGTTCCATACATGGGTATGCGCTCGAGCCCCAAGGTCGAACGCGCGATGCGCCACCGCAGCCTCGGCGTTGGTATGCCCCAGCGAAACCACGACACCCCTCGACAGCAGAAAAGCAATGATCTCCGTTGCTCGAACGAGTTCTGGGGCAATCGTGACGAGCCGAATCGGAGCGAGCTCGAGCCATGATCGCACCACGCCAAGGTCTGGTTCCCGAAGAAAATGATGTGGATGCGCTCCGGCCCGAGTGGGGGACAGGAACGGCCCTTCCAGGTGCACACCCAGCACGTTGGCCCCTGCCCTGATCCCCAGTTTCTGCCGGCGGATCGCTGCCGCGATACTGCGGAGAGCGGGTGTATACGCTTTTGGTCCGCTGGTAGGGATGGTGGCGAGCAGCGCCGTTGTTCCACGCCGAGCGACGGCCGCGGTGACAACTTGGTACTCGTCGACGTCGGCAAACGACGTCCCCGCGTAGCCGTTCACCTGCAGATCGACGAAACCAGGTACGGCAGTACCGGACCGACCCGCAGGCACCACGCCGACCCCTGTGATTGCGCCACCCGTAGTCTCCACGTCACCGCGCACCACAAGATCGCCCACAACAGCTTCGGCAACGCCGAGCCGGCGGGTCTGATGGTTCGAAGTGCTCACGGGTGCCTCTTCTCGTGTGGGTGCCGCCGCCGGTTGGCAACGCTCCAGCAGGGGCGCCACGTCGTCAGTTGTTCTGAACCTTGGGGACTACCGCATTGGCGCCAACCGAAAGGGAACGACGGGGACTGCCGAAAGAACAGTGGTTCACCCCGCCGATGTAGATGTGACGGCCATTGAGGTGGATGTCGTTTCGACCACAGTCGTAGTCGATGGCGGCACAGTCGTTGTGGAGTTGGTGGTTGACGTGGGCTTCGAGGTCGTCGTCGTAACCCTCGTGGTGGAGGTCGTGATGACGGGACGCGTGTCGTCGGGAACCGGGAGGATGAATGGCGGCGGAGACGGGATACCCGTCACGGATGGGAGTGGCCCGACCATGATGGCGATGAGATTCGAAAGCGCGATCGCGCCGGCCGTCGTGGGGTGAACATGGTCGGCCAGCCATTGGGGGTTTGCCTGAATGGTTTCGGCCCACGGGGCCACCACGATCTTTGGATATCGCTCCGCGGCGGCACGAATGGCGCGATTCACCTCGACCTGGGGACGGGACCATTCGACCTGGGTGATGAACACCACCCGCTGCGCCTTGGACGTCAGCGCCATGATGTCGTCGATGTAGCCGTAGGAAGATCCTCCACCGCCGTAGTTGTGACCCAGACAAATCACGACCACCTGTCCAACGCTCGCCTGATTCTGTCGGAGAATGTCGAGCCCCTCGGGAAACCTACGACTGACCTTGGCGTCGAGTCGTAAATTCCATCCACCCAGTACCTGCCCCAACCAGCGGTCCGTACCGAGAAGAACTGAGTCGCCGATGGCGTAGACCGTGCCGTCACCGAGCCCCAACGCCGGAGGGGGCGTCACGGTCGGGGACTCGCCTTGGGGCCCGGTTCGGTACGGCTGCGTCCAGGGGGTGTTGTTGGTCGTTGGGGTGGGCAGCTCGGCGGGCGGAACCGGCTGCTTGCTGTCCATCATGAGGAGCCCAAGACGGACGAGTTCATTGAACTGCACCGGGCTTGGCACGTCGCCGCGGGGCGCCACCGTGCTGCGCGGCGACTGACGGGGATCGCTATCCGGGCTGATTCCCTGTGCGCCCGTGCCGACGTGACCCAGGAAGATCGCCCCGACCGTGACGACAGCGAACGCCATTCGTTTTCTCACTCGGCGGGCGGCGATCTGTCCGATAGTCATACCGTCCCGATCCTACGGGACGGTATGGTGCCGGAATCTGTCATCTGCCCGGGGGAGGGTGCCGTGTCTTGCCACCGCTCGTCCGGAGAACCTAAGGCGCCGAGCGGCCGACGGTCGAGAAGAAGGCCTACACACACAAGCCCAACACCGAGGGCAAGCAGCGCGAACGTACCAGCGTCGCCGAACGAAGGGGTCAGTATCGAACGCTGGAAATTGCCGGCCATCAGGTCCCGGCCCCACGAGAGCATCGCCGGCTGAAACTCGTCGGCGTAGAGCGGGTCCACGGCCATCGCCGCCACCATCCAGACCGAGCCCCACACCCCGGTGGCCGCAGCCAGCAGCGGCACCTTCGACCATGCGTAGGCCAGCGGTCGGGCAAAAAACGGAATGATAGGCACCAGATAGCGAGGGCCCGGGGACATGCCGCCGTAGGCGTGAATGCCTGTCGAGATCAGGAGGTACAAACCAAGAAGCACAAGAGCCAGAATCGCTTCTGTTCGGTCGTGGTGCCGCGTTCGCACCATGGCAACGGCGCTCACCACGCTCACGAGCAGCACCGGAGTGAGGGTGAGCAATCCTCGGTCTCCGACCAACGCCAGTACGAGTTGTTCGGGCTGTGGGAACTGCAGATTGAAAACTCCGAATGCTCCGGCGCCGGAAAAGTTGGGCAGGTAGCCCTGATACGCGGTCCGAAACGGACCGCCGAAAACCCAGGTGTTGTAGAGAAAAAGGGGAAGCAGTCCAAGGACGCCACCCCCGGCCACCCACACCGCCCGCCAATGGTGACGAACCAGACAAATGACTCCGATTACTGCGGCCACAGCCACCTGGGGAAATTCCACGCCTGGCCCACAACCGAGCAAACCTCCGCCGAGCAAGAGGCGGATATTGGACGCATCAATCCGACACACCAACCGCCACGCGGCAAAGCCCACAAGAGCGGCCAACCCATGTCCAAACAGCATCGAGCCAAACGGAAGCAGCAGCGTTCCCGTGACGATCACCGTCGCCACACACAATGCGCATCTCCCCCCGACGTCCGCCAATGAGCGACGAATCAGCAAAAACAGCACAACTAGAGGAACCACCGACGTTCCGAAAGTGACCATCCAGAGACCAACGTCGGCCTGTGTTCCAACACCGGCGTACAGCAGCCCTTCGGGAAATGGCTCGCCTCCCCCAGCCCGAAACGCACGGTAGGGAATCGCCGCCAGCCACGGCTGGAACGGAGCCTTGTCTGACACCACTCGCCCATTCACGATGGCAAAGTCGGCACCGAGCGAGGCTCCGTATCGATCCAGGGTCAGACCATCGCCCTCGACCGCCGCCACGGCCACGAGATAACGGGCGGCCGCCTGGTGCGACCATGGCCGCAGCCACATGCCCGCCAGGACAAGAATCCCGACGGCCACCAACACCACCGGCAAACGTCGACCTTTGCGGACGACATCATCCTGCCCAGCGGGGTCAGGTGTCATCGGGCAACCCGAGCAACCGATTGCCAGCGACGCCACGACCGACCGTCAGCAGATCACCGATCTCGCTCGACGACAACGACCGACACGAACGCGGGACTAACAATTCTATGTCCGCGCTCGTGGACTCGTTACGCCTGTTGAATCTTGATCTCAATGTCGACCCCGGCGGGCAGATCGAGACGTTGCAGCGAATCGACAGTCTTCGGCGACGGATCGAGAATATCGAGCAGCCGTTTGTGAATGCGCATCTCGAAGTGTTCTCGAGAATCCTTATCCTTGTGGGGGGAGCGAATCACGGTGTATCGGTGCTTCTCCGTGGGAAGCGGCACAGGGCCGCGCACCACGGCGTTGGTGCGCAGCACGGTCTCGACGATCTTCTTCGTGGACTGATCGATGATCTCATGGTCGTATGCCTTGAGCCGGATTCGGATCTTCTGCTTGTCAGCCATAACGGCTCCCTAGTGGAAAGGGCGCCGTGAGGCCACCCGTCGAAGTGATTCGCTTGTCAAAGGACGTCGACACTCTACCGACGTCCCCATGGTCCAATCAACTGAAGCCCGCTCCACGGCCACATCGAAAGGAAAACTTACTGGGGGAACGGCGAAGGTCGCCTCCCCCACGCCAACAGCGTGGAACAGGCGACCAAAAACCGTACCGAGAACGAACTGTTACTTGAGGATCTTGGTGACCCGACCAGCGCCAACCGTGCGACCACCCTCACGAATAGCGAACCGGAGACCGTCCTCCATCGCGATCGGGTTGATCAACTCCACCGTCAACGCCGTGTTATCGCCCGGCATACACATTTCC
>JANOSD010000130.1:0-3444 GCA_031415655.1 Actinomycetes bacterium | reverse complement strand
GATCGACGACGAGCGCGAGCCGTACGTGTTCCGTGCACTCATCCAGGTGGCCAACGACCTCGCCGATGCTGAACCGGCCCTTCGCGTCGCTCTGGCTGTCACTCCCCCGGCGTCGGCCGGGCACCGTGGCGTCGACGCGTTCCTCGCCGCCATCGTGGAGTACCGACTTACCGGACAAGGACTGCCGTGCCCCGCGTGGGTCGACGACCCGGACCGAACCGTCTCTCCCGATTGGATCGCTTCGGGCCTGGCCCAGTTGGTCGACATCACGCGGGACGGAACCCCGGCGCCCTTTCTCCGAAGGGGTGTGCTCATCCACGAAGCCGACCTTGTGAGCTATTGATGGAGCGCGACGACGACGGCACGCGCCGGGCGGTGCTCACACCGGACGTGATCCGTCGTGCTCTTGAACGGCTCGCTGACATCCTCGACGGCAACGGGGCCACGGCCCGCATCACCGTCTACGTTGGCCGATCGCAATCGATCAGCACGCCCTCGGCAGGCACGGACCTGCGCGAGGGTCTCCGACTGCTCGGGAGTGATGTGCCGCTCAGGGCCCCAGTAGCGATCGTCGCCGGCAGGTAGGTCGCCGGGAATGAAGACCTCGCCGTTGTTGCTCGGGAGGGTGTCGCCGTGTTGTCAGTACTCAGTAGCTTCGAGACCGGCGATGAGCATCGTCGTCTGCCCGCTGAGGCGGTGCTCGTGGTCGCCAACAGAGCTCCCGGCCGCCGCGTGGGGGCGGCGGCGGTGTCGGAGGGAGAACTGCACCATTGCCCACGCGTATTCCGACCCGGCCGCTACGAGGCTGATGCGTGACGACCTACAGCCGCTACGTTCCCGTACTCGTTTCTCCGTCGTATACGCACCTCAGGCGAGCATGTGGCTGTTGGGTCCTGCGGCCACCGAGCGGCAGAATCCTCGGCACCGATCGGGATGAGCCTCACAACTCGAGTCGAGCTTCTGAGGCGGTCAAAAGGTGATGGGCCCATCTCACGCAGTTCGCGGCCTCAGCTCGGCTGATGTCGGTGCTCTCATAGCCCGCCTGGGTCTTACGATCGAGCGCCCGCTTGAGCATCGTGGCCAAACCCGCGTCGACCTGGCGCAGGAGATCGACCGCAGCGGCGTGGCTGCCGTCGCTCGAACGCTCGCCAAGCGCATGACAGGTGATGGCATCGGCAGCAGCTATCGCGGCGTGTATCGCATTCGTGGCGACCACATCGGGAGCGTCCAACAACTCGGCGGCTTCAAGGAATTGACGCGCGTCAACCAGACGCTGCCGGGCCTGCCGCGTGTCGCACGCCTTGCGTGTTCCTTTCGGCCGACTCATCGGCGACGCGCCAATAGGGAACCGGTGTCGCCGCCGAGGGCGATCCCGTCGCGCCGAAGCTCCTCGACTAGCGGGTTCTTCGCTCGAACGAGTGTGTGCCAGGTCGCTGGGGAGTGCTCGACGAGTTGCAGGTCGTTGCCCGTCCAAGCGCGGACGTCGGCCTGGAGTTCGGTGAGGCGTCGGTGTAGGTCGGGAGTCTGAAGGTCGTGCACCACGATGAGCACATCGATATCGGATTCGCCGCCGGCGTGCCCGCGAGCGACCGAACCGAAGAGCCACCCGCCGAGCAGGTCGGGCCATGCGGAGAGCCGTTCGCGCAGACGACGGATGAGCTCCCCGCGCAGACTTGCGAGTGCCAGCATTGGTGCCGCGGCGAGGTGGCTTCGGTTGAGCACGACCATCGACGAACGCCCCGCTACCGTCTCGCTCACCAGTCCGGCACTGATGAGTCCTTCCACGACGGAACTGGCGTGGCCCGGGGCCACGCCAGCCAACGATGCAAGTTCTCGTCGGGTCACCGGCCGTTCGAGGCGGGCCAACACTTGAAGCAGAGCGCCACGAACTCCCGGAGCTACATCAAGCAGCGGAGCACCCAGATTCATGCTTGAAACTCTAACCCAGATGATCTGACTACAGAGCACATGATCGTAATTATGATCACTGAAGCGGAGAACCCACACCCTGTCGGAGGGTGTAATGGAACATATGTTCGTATGCTCCGGGCTGGTCCGGCTGGATCCGGATACGTGCAGGTCAGAGGCAGTTTTCGGGTCGTCTTCGTACCGGCTTGTGGGGCCCCATCCTTGTCAGTCTGGAACTTTTCGCTGACAAATGGCTGACAAACGACACAAGGTCCTGACGGGTCGTCAGGAACGTCGCGTAACAAGGCCGGCGAATGGGGACTGCGCACCTTGGAGGCGGCGATCGGACGATGAACCGTGTGACCATGCGCTGGTTTGGACCGTCCCGTCATGAGCCTTCGATCAGGGCCACAGCCAAGAACCCCCTTCGTCCCTATGCTCTCGTCATGCCAGACGTCGAATTCGACCGCAACGCTGTGCTTGCGGCTCTCAAGCAGGCAACGGTTACCGCATGGGAACGAATGACCTCACTCGATCCTCCAGAGACGATTTACGGACTCATGCTCTACGAGGGCGCAGAGTACGGCTACGTGTGCGTCAGCGCGTTCACGGAGGAGGGCCTCGACCGAACCGTTGCGGAGTACCGATCCGGCGAGTGGGCGCACGACTACGAGGGTGATGACGGCCGGGAAGCGCTCCGGTGGTCCGCGCAAGACTCGCCACATCATGTGATCACTGAGATTGGCACTCCGCCGCTCCTGTCAAGCGACGAGATCTACCGCTCTGACGCACCGTGGATCGGCGATGACGAAGCCGACGAGCGCTACAAGGCGGGGATCCGGGCGCTGTGCATGCAGACGCTGAGCGAACTCGATGACGAGGGGCGCTTCGGGGATCGGCGAGACACACTCACGATCCTCATCGAAGATCGAGACGGAATGGAGACAGCCGAGGAGTGCCGCGACATCATCGAACGGCTGAACCCACCGGCGGTCGTGAAACGTTACGACGAGTTTTGGGAGGCGATCGAACGGGAAAGGGCCCGTGAGCAGGAGTAGGCAATCGCGTCACGGCGGAGCTCAGAGGTACAGCTCCCCGCCGCGGCGCCGGCCAAGCCTCGCATCACGTTCATCGCGGTGACCGTGGTCGGCGGATGCGCTAATCCTCAGCCACAGACGTCGGCAGCCGCGTCGCCGAGTCGAACCGGAATCGACGGCTTCCGGCCTCGACCCCGAAGATCTCATCGTGACGAGCGGCCCAGGCCGCACAACCAGGCGGACGTCTACTTCTGCGGACCGGCATCATGGCGTGCGCCCACTCACGGACGGAGGGTTTTCGCAGGCCACCACCTTCGGGGACCACCTATGCCATATCTGATATAGGCTTGCCAAATGACGAATGCTGGAGCCATCGTGCGAACTGGGCGACAGTCCGCGGGGCTATCGCAGAGCGAACTGGCGCGTCGTTCCCACGTCTCCCAACCTTCGATCTCCCGAATCGAGGCCGGCGACCGCAGTCCCAGCATCGAACTCATCG
>JANOSD010000129.1:0-9983 GCA_031415655.1 Actinomycetes bacterium | reverse complement strand
TCATTATCGCCGCTACCGCGGAAGTCCATGGTGCGACGGTGCTTCACTACGACCACGACTACGACCTGATCGGCGCGGTGACGGATCAGGCGACGCAGTGGATCGTTCCCCAAGGAACCGGCGGCTGACCCTCACCGCTGAAGCATCCCACAGCACGCGGGCCACATCACGCCTCACCGCCGCCAGACCGCGCCCCAGATCGCTAGCTATCGCTCACTCGCACCGCAGCATGAAGTCGAGATTGAAGAACCCACGTCTCGGAACGGCGGATTGGCCCACGCGAACGGCGTGCCACTGCCGTTCATCGAGACGAGCGAGCAGATGGTGGATTGGGCCGACCGTCTGATCCAGAAGTTCGATCAATGGCGTGGCCCATGGAAGATCGGGTTTGGCGTTCACGAGCCGGAGCTGGTCCTTCGCCCGAAGTGTCGCCAGGCCGGTGGCCACAAAACGATGGACCTCTCTGCTCGCCGTCGACGTCGGGATGCCCGCGTGTTCGCCGAGCTCGCCGATCGTCCCCGCCGTCAACAGAGAGCGACGCGAGCATGTTGAGCTGGTGCTAGCTCCGGAACAACGGCGCAAGGGTGGGGCAAGGCGGGGCCCGGTGCTTGAGGGCCGAAACGAAGCGACGGCGCCGCTCGGTGACCACACGGCATACCTGCGATCGCACCGCACCGAGGGAGCCTTCTCCAAATACCGTCGCGAGGCGTTCTGCCGCAATGAGCCATTGGCGCAGCGCGGCCAGCAGTGGGACAAGGTGAAGGAGTTCGCCGACGGGGATCTTTGTGGCCATCGACGCCAGATAGGCGGAAATCATCGAGCTGCTCGGAGCGCATGGCATCACGACGCACACTGCCCACGGCTGCGAGCCCGAGGGAGCAGCGGATCAGGTCGTCTCGGCCATTGAACCAGTCTCGCTCCTTCCCAGGTCGGGAAGTGTTGCGACCACGGCGTCACTGCTGATGACCGGGCTCCCGAAGTTGCTCGGCCAGGCAGCCCGTCTGACCTCGTCTTTTGTGTACGTCCTGAGGAACTCGAACCCCAACCTTCCGATCCGCAATCGCGAAACGGCCACTCTGCGTCGTTTTTCGCCGTATCCGCTCGTACCAGCACGTCCGCATATTCTCAGGTCAGGACCGCTTTTTCGTCCGGCTGGTACCAGGATGTCACGGTGCGTGAGGGAATGGTTGTGACCACCACGTGATCACGGAGTTCCGATTAATCCGCTAGAACCGTTAGAGCGACTAGGACGAAACCCGTCGATCGGAGGTCCGTTGTGAGGAAGTCGAACCGCCCGAGCGGCATCAGTCGAGAGGCCGAGCGCGCCGCCCAAAACGGGGCGGATGCGCTCCGTCCGACGTTCGATCCGGAGGGTTCGCAGTCGGCTCTCGTGCGCGTCGCCGTCGGCGGTGTCGAGACCGACCTGCCGGCCAAGGCCGTCGGATTCCTCCTCGACGTGCTCGACGATCTCGGCGCCGGCGAAGCCATCACCGTTGCTCCGGCTGGTCTCCGCGTTGGCACGTCCGAGATGGGCCGCCTCCTCGGCGTGACGCCGAAGTGGGCAGCGATGATCGTGGACCTCGTCGATCTTCCGAGTACGTCGGACGGTGCCAAACGGAGAGTCCGTCTCGTCGATCTCACTCGGTATGCCCGAGCACGAAGGATGGTGAGCGATCTACGGGTTCGACGGTGACGGCACGAGCAGGCGCATTCGTTGCAATCCTCGGGTGACGGCGCCACGGTTGCGCGCGTCCTTCATCCACGCCGGCAACTTCTCGAGCAAGGACTGGTGCTGCCCGTCCGTGAACGCGGCACGCTCTCGAAGCTTGGCTTGAATGAACTGGGCGATCAGATCCAGGTGCCGCTCGTTGTAGGCCCAAAGCACATGACCGACGCACTCGCCCTGCAGCAGGAGGTCAGCGCCGAAGAACGGGTCCTTCGGTTCACCCATCCGATACGACGTCGCGGCCTTGCCTTCCCGCACGTATGCGCACGACAAGCAGGTCAGCCGAGGACACGTGCCCCGATAGTAGAGAGGGTGCTCCTCGCCTGGCCGTGGTGCGACCGACGCAGGGCCGCCGCACGACGGGCACCGCACAAGAATCGGGCTCGACCAGAGCAACTGAACCCAGATGCCCGGGTCTTTGTAGCGGTCGCCCATCAGATGAGTTTGGCAGGTCGGCTTCGGCCGACTGGCTCACCTGCGGATGGCCAGCACGAAGTGCCTGTCGGCGGGCATGACGGTCGCCCTCGTGGCCACCGCTCGGCATGGCCTCGCTCGACGTCCGACCGGGGTCTAGCCCCGCGGCGATCCGGCGCCGGGCACAACGCAATCTCGCACGGCGCGCGAGGGTGGCCCGCTCTACGGTCGAGGCGTGAATCGTGACGAGTACGTCGAGGCCGCCCAGTCGCTGTTCTTCATGGTTCAACTCGGGACCGAGTTCGCTGGTGCCGCACGACGGCTCGCGACCGAAGCGATCGGGGCGCCCACGACGCTGGCCACCGATGGGCTTGCGTCGGCGCTGCTCGCTACGGCGTCATCGCGTGCGGTCCTCAGGTACAGCGAGAGAGCGCTGACCTTCGACCTCGGCAACGGGCCGACCACCACGCTGACCGATGCGGTGGGCGCGTTCAAGATCGCGCACCCGGACCTGAAGATAGCCCGAGACCTGATCGAGCACTCCGATGAGTACCTCACAGGCGGGGGCCGCCTGCGTGCGGCCGGCGATGACTTCTCGCTGTACGCGCACCGCGATCCCGGCAGATATCAGCTGGTCGTGGGCAACCGTTACGTGGATCTCGGCCCGCTCGCAGATGACGCTGTGGATCTCGCAGCTGTTCTTCGCGACTCGGTCACTACGTGGTCGCGATGGATGGTCGGCCACCTCGACCCCGACCACTGACCTCACCGTCGGGGCGCTCGCCTACTCCGTGAGTTTGTTGTCTCAGAGCAGCACGAGCCCATCCGGGGATGCTGGCTCAGCTTCGCCGTAGACCGCCGCTCATGCGATGCCCGCCCCTCCCCGTCCGTAATCGGCAGTTCTCGGCCTTCCGTGGCGGGCGACGCACTGGAGCCTCCAAGAAACCCGGGGCGCTTCACATACGATTGACGCGTGATGGATGGTGCCGCTGAGGCGGACAGCGGCGGCACAACGGGCGATCCGCTCGATTCCGTGGAACCCACACCCCAGCGCTTGCCCCGTGGATTGATCGTTCTCATCGTTGCGCTGGCGGTCTTCTGGGTCGGCTTCATCGCGATCTACGCGTTCATCGCGAGCGGCGGCGGACCACCGACCGATGACAACCGGCGACTCTGCGCCGACTTTCGGGAGGCGCGGGCACGGCAATCAGTCAGCCCTGATGAGCAACGGTTTGTGGATGAACTCCGGAAGATCGGCTCCGAGGCACAAGAAGGGGAAGCAGGCCGCGGAATCGACTTCAAAGCCCGCCCGATGCGATCCGCGTCGGCGTCGACCGACCCGACCATCGTCGCCGCCATCAACGCCGTGGACCAGGCGTGCCGAGACAAAGGCCTGTAGGTAGTCGTGGCCGGCTACACGCTGGCGTTGCCGGGGATGGCCGGGCGGGACAATGGGACAGGCACAGGGCACCGCCGCCTTGCACCCTCCTGTCGCTCTAGCCAAGGACAACGGACCGAGGTGCTGTTCCGCTTGATGGTGGCGGTCCACTGAAGCTCAGTAGCACTCTTGTGTCGGCAGTCGCCACGGGGATCACCAGCTGGTGTGCTCCGAGAGCGCCAATGCTCTCCACGAACGCGTCGGCTCTCAACCTCGCCGAATCGCCGATGAACAGCTCGGTGTCCTGATCGCCATCCACAGGGACATCACTCATGATGCGCTCGGTGCGCACCATGACGCAGGTCCCTTGCGCTGTGGCGGTCCGTGTGCATGTCGCGAGGGAGCCGTTTGTCGTCACCCATGACGGTGGAACCACGTACGTGACCCGCACAGACTTCACTCTCGCTCTGACCTCAAGGGGAACGTCGGCGTCGGCGTAGGAGCGCTCGGCCGGAGGCTTCTCAGCCCAGGCCTTCGGGGGTTGCGGCGCCAATGCCTCGATGTGGGCATTGAACGCTGTGATCTCGGCCGGCTGCGTGTTCGGATCGACGAAGGCTCGAAGGACATCGGCTTCTACGCGGGCTCGGCCCGCTGCGATCTCCGCCTTGGCGAACTCCTCGAAGCCGTTCGCGACCCAAGTACAGCTGTCGTAGAAGTTGACGCGGCCGTCGGGAAGAACAGCGACGGAGAATCGCGCGTGGGTGACTCCACCGCGGGTGTAACCGACGAGGATGAACCGGTCTGCGTTCTGAGCGTCCTCGGTTTGCAACCCGTCGTAGGCGCGGTGTGTGACCGCTACGTCCCTACCTCCGACGGCGTGGAGCGTCACCTCGGCGCCGTCCGGCGCCGGCGCGTCCGTCGAGCCGATCGAGAGCCACTCCTGTCTCTCCGACCAGGTGGTCTCGGCTCCGAAATCTATGTGTCCGTTGGCGGGCGGGTGCACTTCAACCTCGCACGCTGCGTCCGGTGCGGGCCGAGTAGTCGCTGTAGCGGACGGCGACGTGACTCCGCTCGACGCGCCCTCTCGTGGGGCAGAGCCGCAACCACAGGCGCAGAAGGCAACCGAAACGGCCAGAGTCGCGACAAGTCTCCGCGAGCAGCGAGTCTGTCGATCTGCGATCGCCCTGTCCCCAGCGGCAAGTCGACTCATGTACACGAAGATCTATCGGCCGAGGAAGGTCGATCATTACAAGAACGACTCCTTGCCCCGGCTGGCTACACGCCCGAGCGACGACGCGACCGCGTCAGAATATCCCAGAGCAGGCGTCCTGACCGATGCGAGGCGAATCGGCTCATCGCCGGCTTGACGGCACTCCAGCCGGTGGCGGATGCGCCCGTCCGAGAACCTCCCTCATCCGTATTCGTCGACATCCAGCTCGGCCCCAGTTCTCTCCAGGAACTGGAGCACGTCCTTGTCGAGGTGCAACCCGAGTAAGAAGTGCTGACCGGCCAGCTTCTGCATTCCGAGTCCCTCGTCACCGGCGATTGGATGGTCCTCCTCGCCGTCGCCCTGGTCGAAGTACCGGACGACCTGCAACGTCGTCGATCGGCCGCCCTCGAGTTCACGAAGCTCTCCCGCAAGCTCGGCGATGCGATCGACGACTGGCTGGAGGCGGCCGACGACGGAACGAATCTGTTCGTCGACGCGAAGCCCCGACTCGTTGCACACGACCTTCCAAGAGTGAGACCGCGGGACGACGGGGTCGCTGCTTCGCGTGCTTCCTCGTTCCAAGTACTCGTCGGGAGACATGCCGAGTCGGTCTGACATCTCGGCGGCCGAGATGATCTCGCTTCCGATTCTGAAGTACGTGTACTGCCTGATCCGCATGCGGCATCGTGACACGCGATCGTCCCCTCGTCATCGATCGTTGGTCTGTCGAAGGAGCGCTCCCAGTGGCTGGCCTCGGCCGAGTTGGCCGAACCGGCCGACCACTCAATCAGGCTGTGCTCCCAGGTTGGCGCGAGTACGACGCTCGCTGAACGTGTCCCCGATCCGCGGCGCAACGATCGCGCATTTCGCCGGCGGTTCGGGGGCGCCGAATCCTGGCGCACATCGGCCCTTCAGGGACGCGGTCAGACGCTGATCCGAAGGGGATATTGCCCGCGCTCAGGCGACGTCGAGAAAGTTGCGGAGGGCGCGGCGAATGACTTCGCTCGTTGTCGTGTGATCTTGGTGCGCTCTCGCTTCGACTGCCTCGCGCAGTTCAGGATCGAGGCGGACCGGTACGACTTCGGCGGGTGCCGAGCCCATGGCCGGGCGGCCCCGCTGGCGGGTCTTCAGTGCTTCGACGTCGTAGGTGGCCGTCTCGACGGCGGCTGCGCGCGAGGTGATGTCCTCGTCGGTGAGCTCCCGGCCAGCCTTGGTTCGGTAGGTCTTCGGCTTGGTCATGGTCGGGGCTCCTGGTTGGGGAGTAGTGCGTAGAAGGTCGGTCGTAGCGCCATGGCGTGGATCACCAGAGCCCGGTCGTTGTCCAGTTCGAGTCAGATGACTTCGAGCAGGTTCCCGGCGCCGTTCGGGCCGATGGCCAACACGGTGGGGGGATCGGCGCCAGGTTCGAGTCGACCACGGTGATGGCATGCTCCAACGCGTGCCCGAAGTCCTCGTCGGTGACGCCGTGCTTGTACGCCGACTGATCGGGTCGGGGCCGTTGGTCTGCGAGGTCCCGCTCGGTCAGTAGATTGCCGCTTCGTCCAGGTATCGGACATCGTGGGGAGGGTTCGCCAAGAGAGCCCTTGGCGCGCCGACTCGGATGATTGGGTGAGCGAGCAACTGGACCTCGCACTCGCACGAGCAACCGGTCTCGACTATCACCCCGACGTGCTCGCCGGCATTCGTGGGATCGGCGTGCACATCCTCACGGGCCCGAGACGCGCCGGCAAGACCGTCGCCACCCTTCAGCGGGTGCAGGCGCTGCTTGAGGCACGCGAGGTCGAACCCGAGCAGGTTCTCCGAGCGAACCTCGACGGCTACTACACCGACGACCTCCGGCTACTGCTCACCGATCACGGCGTTGCCACGGTGCTCGGCCTCCCGATCGGAACGACGCGGCTGTGGGTGTTGGACGAGATCACCGCTGTTTCCGGGTGGAACGGCGTGGTGAAGATCGCGGTGGAGAACTCCGGGCCGCTCTCCGGTGACGTGATTCTCCTGACTGGCTCGAAGGCGCCCGACATCGCGCCGCACTCGCTCACCGTTGCCGGGCCGAGGTCGTGGCAGCGCCTGCTCCCTATGGGCTTTCGCGATGTGTGTCGCGTGGCCGGTGTCGAACTGCCGACGCCGATCTCAGCCGATTCGATCCTGTCGGGCACAGATGTCCTCATGGAGCTCCACGCCACGATCGGGGAAACGCTCCGAGACGTGTTCGATGCCTAGCTGCAGCATGGCGGGTACCCACTCGCCGTCGGCGCCCACTTCGACACCATCTCCGGCGACACGCTCGCTCGTCGAGCAGCCGCCCTCCCTGAGGACGTGCTGCAAGGGGCGGCGCACGACACGGGCCTCGAACCCGCCGAGGTGCGGCTCATGCTCGCCACGGTCCTCGAAGGCACCTGTAGCCCAACAGCGCTTGCCCGACTCGGTGAGGTAGTTGGCGGAAGCCGGGAGGGTGCCGACGCGATCCTCAAGCGACTGGAAGCCGCGCACCTGATGTGGCGCCTCTACAACGCGGAAGGCTCACGGCGTGGACCTGGCCGAATCGACGCCGCCCACCCGAAGCTCTACCTCATGGACCCGCTCTTGATGATCGCCGCGGTCGACCGACCACCGGCGTGGCGCGACAAGATGTTCGAGACCGTCGTTGGGATGCACTTGGGGCGAGCCCTGAGTCCGCAAGCGGTGCCCTTCTTCGAACCGCTGCGTTTCGACCTTGTTGGGCAGGACGGCGAAGTGGACTTCCTGCCGGCGGACCCGAGCATCCCCGCAATGGAGGTGAAGTCGGGCGCGCCTGGTGACGCCCACGTGCTGCTTTGTGCACGGCACGGCAGTGGCATCGTGGTTACGGACAGCCATTTCGAGCTTCGCGAGGACGGGATCTGGTATGTCCCCGCTGCCTACCTCGTTGCCATGCTGGCGCTCCGGTCGTAGGATTGTTGCCTGGAATTGGCCATTGCAAGTGTAAAACAATCGTTATAGTTATCCATCTATAACGGGAAACTCTGTAGAGTGTTCGCTATGGCACCGACCCGACAACGCGGCATTCTCCCGCAGTGGGTGCATGCTGGTGAGCGCCCCGAGCTTCCACGATCCCTGCCCGGGGAGCTCGCCCTGTCATTGCGCCCCGGCTCGGTCGAGGTCATTCACGCCGCACCTCGCGCCGGTGCCACGACGCTGCTCCTACGAACGGTTCTCGACGCCGAGCGGGGCGGGATGCCCGGCGTCTTCATCCCGGCCGAGGCCTCTGCCACGTGGGGGACAGGACCCTTGTTGAGCGAGCTGCGCGACGTCGGCGAGGTGCCGCACCTGGTCGCGATCGACGACCCGGCTGGCCCCGACTGGGTTGGCCACCTCAAAGCGATCATCGACGCGAACAAGACGATGGCGTCAGCATCGATCGTCATCGCCGTACCCGGCGTGAAGGACGCGAAGCTGATCGCCGGGACGCTCGCCGGACGGCGCGGCGGAGGCGGCCGGCATCTGTTGATGCCGCGCCGTTTCGCAGATGTGCTTGAGGTGCGTCACCCCAAGACGTTGGCGAGGTTGCAGACCGTAGCGATGAAGGCCAAGGACGACCTCGGCGCATTCGCTCGGGCGGTCCAGCCAGTCGGATCCAAGGTGGAGGAAGCCTGGCATCTCTATCTCCAACACGGAGCGCTCCCCTCGGCGCTGTCGAGCGAGCCCAAACAGATCGACGCCGAGACCGCATGGACTGCGGCGCACGCCGTCGCACCTCCGAGTGCCAACAGCGTGACCGACGTCGCGTCCGCCCTCCGAAGCATCGCCGGCAACCCGGCGATCACGCTCACAGAGCTGGCGAGCCGAGCAGGGCGATCGACGAGCTGGACAGGTCTTCTCGATAATCGGGCGGAAGACGCCATGGTCTCGTGCAGCGTCCATCAGGGAGAAAAGCCGCGAGGCCCAGCGAGGCGGGTTCTCGTCGACCCCGCCTACGCGGACCCGGGTCGCGACAAAATGGACGACCAGCGAGCCAACTGGGCTGGCCTTGTCCGAGCGGTGTGGCGCGAAAGCACTGACGACGACCCCGACAAGGTTCGCCGCCACGGCGTCGAGTGGCGAAGGCAAGCAACCCGAGAACTGCTCATCACCGACGGTTGGGTGCTCGACTACATCGGCAGCGAACACCCCAACGACCGTCGGCGCCTTCGGCCCCTTCGCACCGTTGCGGGCACCGACCGGCGGCCGCTACGGATCACCGACGGACCGATCGACCTGACCGAGGAGCCATACGCGCTCCCGGTCTGGACGGCGTGCCTTGCCGCCCAGCTCGGCGTCATCTCGTGGGGCGGCTGAGGCATCCGAGGTACCGGTGCCAGTGGCCCGACCCCTTCCGAATCAGACCCCATTCAGATCGTTTTGGCCGAACACAGGTCGCGTATTGGCAGTTCAATGGGTGTTCGGGTCCACGGGAACCCCCTCCGATGAGACCCCAATCGCGGTCGGGCCGCTTTGGGGTCTCATCGCCGGTGCGCTCTATCGGCGAAGCATCGTCGATCAGCTCGGCACAGGCACGCTCCGCTTGATGCAGGCCAGCGCCGCTCACCGAGTCGATCGGCCGGTGTTCTTCGGCTGCTTCGGCGGTCAGCTGCTGCATCCCTCGACGCCGGCATTGGCTTGGCGACGACGGCCGGTCGCTCAACCTGTCGGACGCCGAAGTGGCGATCCTTGTAGCCCTCGGCAACTCGCCTTCGTCACGTGGAGACCTCGTTGACGGAACCGGTGTGGCGGACCTCGAGGTCCGTTCCATCCTCCAGCACCTTCGGGCCCCCGACCTGGTCGAACTCACCGGATTCGGGCGCGGCTCGATCTGGTCCCTTCGGACTCCCAGAACCCCCTCTAATGGAACGGCAATGGGACTTGGAGCGCCTCCAGACAGGCCGTTCGACACCTGCGACTGGCCACGGACACACCTGTCCGCGGCATCGACTGGAGTACGAGCCAGCCGAGTAGCGGAGAGCCTCCGGGTGGGCCGTCCCGAGACGACGTCACGTCTCCCGATCCGGAGGAGCGCCGTGAAAAGGGGGTCGCATCGACCAATCCCTTTTCGAGATCGTCGAGGACATCGTCGACCCTCCTGTGGAGGGAACTGTTGTGACCACCGCGTGACTGCTGATGACCGGGCTCCCGAAGTTGCACGTACAGGCAGCCTGTCTGACCACGTAATTCCTACGCCCGGAGGGAATCGAAACCCCAACCATCAGATCCATAATAGCGAAACGGCCACACTGCGT
>JANOSD010000128.1:0-16260 GCA_031415655.1 Actinomycetes bacterium | reverse complement strand
GAACATCACCAGCGAAATCGTCCATTCCCTATTCTCTAATATCCAGACACAAATCGCGAATCGAGAACCCAATAATCTTTACTGGGACACGCTCCTAGGGTCAGGCCGTTGGTCACCACCGAGATCGCCTCCGCTGTGCTCATCGTGCCCGACGGTGACTTCACCTTCGCCCGGCCGTCGGCGGTGACGCCCGACCGCAACTCACGGAAGATGGTCACCACCCGCAGGATCTCGTCATCGATCCTCATGTCGACGGGAATCTCGAGGGCCCGACCCATGCTGGCGACGCGGGTGGTGACGATCTCGATCTCGTCCTCGACCGTCGCCGGGGTGGGCAATACGACGGTGTTGAAGCGACGCCGCAGTGCGCTCGAGAGATCATTCACCCCCCGGTCACGATCGTTGGCGGTGGCGATCACATTGAAGCCGCGGGTCGCCTGTACCTCGTCATTCAGTTCGGGGATCGGCAGCGTCTTCTCCGAGAGCACGGTGATGAGGGCGTCCTGCACTTCCGAGGGGATTCGGGTGAGCTCCTCTACCCGGGCTATCCGGCCCTCGGCCATCGCCCGCATCATCGGGCTCTCGACCAAGGCGTTGCGGCTCGGGCCCTCCGCCAGGAGCCGGGCGTAGTTCCAGCCATAGCGCAACGCCTCTTCGGGGGTGCCCGCGGTGCCCTGGATCAACAGCGTCGAGTCACCCGAAACCGCGGCCGCCAGGTGTTCGCTCACCCACGTCTTGGCGGTCCCGGGCACCCCCAGGAGCAACAGGGCACGATCGGTCGCCAAGGTCGCCACGGCGATCTCCATGAGCCGTCGCGCACCGATGTACTTCGCGGCGATAACCGTTCCGTCCTCGAGCTCACCCCCGCAGAGATAGGTGACCACCGCCCAGGGGGACAGCTTCCAATTCGGCGGCCGCGGCCGCGTGTCCTGTTCGAGCAGCGCCGCGAGCTCGCCCGCGAACTCCTGCTCGGCATGGGGACGGAGCACCGCCGCGGGGGCGGATCCGGCGGTGGGGGGCGGGACGGTCATGGGAGCTCCTCGAGCATCTCGTGGCGGAACATCAGGGTGTCGATCAGAGCGCCGAGAATTCCGTCATCGGTCGCGGTGTCAAGTATCTGACCGAAGGTTGCGAGTCCATAGACCACGCTGTCGGGGTCGAGCTTCCGGGTCAGGCCGTTGGTGAAGGTCGAGAAGTCCCAGTCTGCAGCGCGGGAACCCGGCAAACGCCTATGGCCCCCCGTCCGGGCCAGAGCGGCCGCGGCTTCCACCGTTGCCCGGCTGAGCTCCGGGGACCAGGGGCCGGGCAGCGCCGCGATCAGCCGGGCCTCGACGGCGCCGAGCCCCGACGCCTCGATCTGGTCGACGACGAGCCGGTCGCGTTCGATCGGCGGCAGCACCGCCACGAGGTATTCGTGGTCCTCGAGGTGACCCGCGCCCAGCAGCGCCCGGGCCCAGTCGAGGTCCTCCGCACTCGCCGCCGCCGCACCCCAGGCGCGGTGGAGCTCTTTCCGCCACTCCTCGGTCACCTCCAGTTCCACCAGTTCGACCGGGCCGCATCCCAGCGCATCGACCCAAACCGACAGAGGGGTCGCCGCGATGATCTGGCGCAACCACCACGCCCTCTGGCCGATGTCAGGGGGTGGCTTCTCGACAAGACCGTCTCGGGCCATGTCCCTGGTGAACTCCTTTGGTACAGAGATCCTCAGCCCGGAGCCGCTGATACCCACCGCCGCCGTCGCCCGAGCCGCCATCCGGTCCGAAAAACGCGAAGCCGGGAGTCTGGTTAGGAGATTCGCCGCGGCAATCCTCACCGTCTTGCCCCGATCGTCGAGTGCGGCCTCGAGGAATGGCTCGTCCCGCTCGCTCAGCCCCACCTTGAGACCCTCGATGAACGCGGCCCGGTCGCCGGCGTTGTCCTCCCGCCAGCTCGCCTGGACCGCCTCCCGAGCCGCCACCGGGTCGAGTCGACGCCAGGCGGCCAGCGCCCGCCGCCGTTCCTCGGGGCGCCCGGTCAGAAAAGCGGCGGTCATGTCCTGGGGCGGGGTGTCGTCGCCGAGATCTGCCGCCCAGCGCCAACGATCGGTCAGGCCGGCGAGCCAACGCCCCCGCTGCCCGAGCACCGGCGCCAGATGGGACCGGACGCCGATGCTCTGCCGCCCCCGCTCGAGCATCAGGATCAGGTGCTCTTCGGGTACGCGCTCACCGCGGGCGGCGACCCGGTCGCACCATTCCGAGAGGAACTCGTTGTGAGTGCCGTCGAGCATGAGCGCCAGACGCGCCGACGCCGCCGGTGAACAGCGGGGCGCGGTCTCGGACCGAGCCGGCTCGACCGCGGTCCCTGGGTCTTTGGGCGCCGAGCCGGGCAAGGTCCCGGCGCGGCGGAACACGGTAATCGCGGCGGCGGCATCGAGCAGCGGTCGCTGCGCGTCGGCGCCGGCCCGGACCGCGACCTGAGCGAGAAGGACGGTTAGTCGGTCGCTGCCGGTCTTCGTCGGTACCCCGGCACCTGAACCACCGCCCGCTGCTCCGGCACCGCCACGATCGGTACCGATGAGCGCGGTGGCCACCATGGCATCCCAGACCTTCACGACACCGGCGATCACAGCGGCACCAGCCGACCATCGAAACCGAGTCCAACCGCGTGGAGACCACGATGGTCCCACTCGGCGAAGAGAGTGGCGGGATGGCCACCGGTGAGCGCGGCGATCATCCAGGCGGTTTCTTCGGCCCCGACGAGCGGCAACTCATCGCCATCGCGGTCGCTCATGATCACATGGGAGTCGGTCGGGTGAATCGAGACGCCTTCGACGAGCAGGGGGAACCGGGCGAGAAAGGGATTAGCCGCCAGGGCGCGACCAACCCGGGCCAGCGCGGCGGCGAAAGAGGACGAAGCGGTCACGGTCTTGATCGCGGTGGGCTCACCGAATCGTTCGGCTACGAGCGCTCGCTCGGGCACAGCCCCGGGATAGAAGACGAGGTCCGCGTCGATGACAGTGCCCACGACCGCGGAGGTGTCGAAGCTCTGACCCGGGGCCGAAAACGACAACAGGAGAGCGAACCGGTCGGTCGCTGCACCGTGGAGCCACACCCTCTGAAGGGGGATCCTTTCGTCTTCGACGACCACCCGGCCGACCACACTCCATTGATCGCGAACACGGGGGCCGGCCAGCACATCGTCGTGTGACCGGGTGAACCCGATGAGGGTCGCGAGGTCCTCGCGGCTCGGCTCATCCAGTTCGGCAAAACTTCGGTAGCCCTCGACGCCGAGGTGCAACAGACCAACCTCTTCGAGCATGCGGCTCGGCCAGTCCCCGCCCCCCGCCGCCGGGATCCGAGCCAGGCTGCGAACCCCGCTGGCCAGGCCCGGGGCCTGAGCGTCGACGAGTCGGGCCGCGGCCTGATCCCAAAATGAGAAGGGCTCCGTCTGGGCCGCTGCGAACCCGCGACGGACGAGGTCTCCGAGCCAGAGGTCGAGTTCAGCCATTCCGGCGTCGACCTTCTTCTGCCGCGCCGCGAGCCGTTTGGCCTGAGCTACTTCGTCGACCGGTTTGGCCGCGGCCGTGGCCGCTCGTGTCTCGGCCTTCTCCGTCCGGTCGCGGCGTGAGGCCAGCCATTCATCGACCCACTCAGGTCGCGACCAGGCGAACCGCTCTGGTTGTTCGCTCCAGAGCAGCAGGAGCCCGAGCGCGTGTTTGCACGGGAACTTGCGACTGGGACAAGAACACTTGAACGCCGGCTCCGCCAGATCGACCTGGGCCCGGTAGGGCGTCTTGCCGCTGCCCTTGCAGGCACCCCAGACCGCTTCGGGGTCGGCCCCGAGGTCGGACCACGGCGCCGGGGTAGACAATTTGCGGCCGGCCGCGACCGAGGCGGCGTCGGGCGCCGCCGCCACCACCTGATCCGAGGTCCACACATCCACCATCGATCGGACGATACCGGATGACGTGCCTCGGCGATCACCACAACCCGACTACGTCAGGGGGTTGGGTGATCGGCGCCGAGTGGAGTGGCTCGCGTCAAGCGAGGGGCAGGGCGTGCCGACACCGTCGACGGCCATGAAGCCTTGGACCTCGTAGACCAGAGGCCGGGCATGGAGGCCTGATCACTGCTGGCCAAACACTCTGCGCAGGCGTAGATGATGTCTTCGTCGGCGCGCCCCGGTCGGGGTCCGGCGCCGGGCAGGAAGGTTCGCCCATAAGCATCGACGAAGCCCATCCGCTCGAGGAGCGACTCGAAGATGGCGCGGCCTTGCTTTTTCACAACATCGGTGAGGAACCCTTCCCGATTGTACGTCCGATCGGTTCCCCTGGAGTAGCACGATGGCGGGTTGGCTACGATCGCATCGCTGAGCAGGCAGGGCTTGTCGGCAGTGTCGTTCGTGCTACACGACACCGCGACTTCGGAACCATCATTTGCATTGGCGCCCGCTGCGTCGGGACCGGTCGTGCACCCTGCGCCGACCACCAAGGTGAACACCGCTATTGAGCAAACCACGCGCAACGACACGATCCAACTTCTGAGACTCCGGGTCGACGAATCGGAACGCTTCATCCGGTTTCATATTCTCAATCTGTCTTGTCGTTCGGTGGCCGTCGAGGAGTCCGGCAGATCCACAAACGACCGTCCGCGCTCCCACTACCGGGTTCAACGACAAGCAAGATGGTGGCAGGTTTGCATAAGCCCAGTATTGACCAAGAAGGCACCCGGCCAGGGAAGGCCGCACCCGTCCCGCCGACGGGGAGATGCCCAGCTTGGGTGTCCTGGGATCTAGACAGAGGATGGGGCGGACAAGCCCGCCACCCGACGATCACAGGGATGCGCCAGCGCCCGTGTCGACGCAGGCCAGGACACCGATCCAATATTCGGCACCTTCAGCCCGAAGCGGGCCCGGGGCACGACCAAGGCGCGTCACGGCAGGATGTGGTCTGGCTCCGTAGAGCCGAGGGAGCCAGCAGCCAGCATGACTCGGTAGTCGGGGTTCAGGGCCTGCCACACCAGCTTGGGAACCGGCTGAGGGGTCTGGATGTGGAACCGGAGTTGGGGCGCCGAGCCGACGGGAAGATCATCGTTGCCGCTGTAGGTGTATAGCAAGAGGCCTTCCTCCGGTTCTAGGGTCACTGATTCGACGAGTCGTTCCGTGCGCCCAGCCATTTGGCGGACGGTCACGATCCGGGCGTTGTGATCGTCGATAACCGCCGCGATCCGGGGAGTGTTGATTGGTGGGTCGGGCTCGGGTTCCAAGGTCGCAACGGCTTCCCGAAGCGGGGAGCCGCGCTCGAGCGAGCGGGCGATCGACGAGACGTGATCGCCGTTGCCGACCATGATCTGGCCGACGCCCGCGGTCTTGGTGACGCACGCGTAGTGACGCAGATCGTCATGGGCCGCGCTCGGCTCGCTCGGTGCGACGAGCAGCGACCCGTTGTGCTGCACGAAGCGGCGTTGTTTGGATAGTGCACTTCGACCAGTGACGAAGTAGAGCCAGCAGACATCTCCGTCGCGCCGGCGATAGAGCACGATGCCGCGTCCGGGGTAGCCCGCCAGAGAGGCCAACTCAGGAGGAGGGGCAGTCACGGACTCAGTATCGCTGGCGTAGTGACTCTCCGCCCGCCACTCGGGCGATTGCCGGCGGCCACCAAAAGCGGCGCGTTGACGGCCATCGGCATGACGCTCTCGACGACCACGCCCCGTGGCGAACGCAGAGTTCAAGGGGAGTACGGTCGGCCGGTCAAGCCGGCGAATCGGGACGCTATGGGTTCGTGGATATGCATGAGCGATCTGGGACGGTCGCAGACGGTAAAAGGGCAACGGGAACTGCGGCAGACCCCAGCTTTCGGCCATCACGCCGCACCGGCGACCGTCACCGCCCCACCCAGTCCCCAATCAGTTCCATACGAAGGGTGTTCACGGCGAGGAGCAACAACATGACCACCGAGAGCGTGACGATTGCCTTGGCCAGCACATCCTGAACTCGTCGACGACGCTCCGGAGGCCACCACCATCGAGAGAGCTCGATTGCTGCTACGGCGCCAATACACAGCACCGGCATGATGACGGCGAGAACCAGGAAGATGGTCAAGCGGAATGTCCAGTCCGGAGTGCAACCCCAGCCAATCCCCTCGCATTGCGGCGGGTCGAGAGTCTGCTTGACATAGGTGGCGGAGGTACCGCCGATGACGTACAACGTCATAACGGCGAGTGACCCCAACCCTGCAATGGCGTACGGCGAATGCTCTCGGGTCACCACGACATCATCGTCGCGGAGACCGGCTGAACATACAGGGGGATACCCCCAGGCTCGCTCGGGGAGCGACGGGACGCGCCATCCTCTGAGTGGAACGGTGGTAGCGACGGCTGACCGTTGCCTCGTCGAGCGTGGTCAGCACAGCGTGGCACCTACAAGACCAGCTCAACGGGGTCCGAAAGAGCGACGCACTGCGGGCGGACTGCCCGATATCCGGCCGTGATTCGGGGATGTCGTCAAACGTAGCCATGCCCGCTTTGATCTAGGACGCACGGCGAGTCGTCACCGACAGCCGGACTAGCTTCTCGCCATGAGGCGGGCCACGATCGGAGTGCTCCTGATGGGGATCGTCGTGGCCGGCGTGCTCGTTCTGGCGCCAATGGGGAGAGTCGAGACTTACGACGGCAGTGGCGACTGCGGCTCACCACTCGGGTGGCCATCCGACGGTGATGTGCATCGCAGCGACACAACGAGCGAGGTCCGGAGCGAATGCGGTGTCATCACCGTTGCGCGGCTTCTCAGCGCAGTGGCCACGTTCGTCCCAACGTTGCTGATAGCGCTCGCGATCTGGGCCATTCCGCTCTGGTTTTCACGGCGAAGGTCCGCAGCCACATGACCGTCACCTACTGGCAACCACCCAGCGATCGGCCCGATCGCGCGGCGGGGATGGGTGACGCCCTCGGTGAACGTCTCAATGCCCATCTGCATCCAACCCAGAGGTAGGTCGCCGCTGGTGATATGGGGTCGAGAGTCGCATCCTCCGTCGCGCGACGCGCGTCGAGCGACGGAGGATGCGAGCGGCGCATGTAGCTGGGGGTTCGGTCCACCCCCGTGCTGGCCGCTGCTCCCGATGTCTGGATGTCGCCTTCCTTCACACGTCGCAGTCAGGGCGCGATGGCGGCGGCCCTGCGAATGGCACCTTCAAGTCGCCTGCCGGGAGGGGTGGCGAACCGGGTAGGTACCCATCGCGGTCCTGGTGCGAGAAACGATCTCGAGAGAGCTGGGATCGAAGACGATCACCTCATCGTCGTAGCACTCGTGGATCACGATGGCCGCCGGTGAGATCACCTCAATCATCGCGAATGTCTGGTCTGGGAGAATGGCGAGACCAGAAACGGGGCGCTCGCGACTCGCGAGCCCGCGGCGCGCCTTAAGGGTGAGCACATCGAGTCGCTTACCGAGGATGCCGGGGAGCTCATCGATGACAACTCGGACATCGGAGTTCGGCATCGGCAGCTCACGCGAGCCATAGGGGGCCAGAGGTGCACAGATCGCAAGGACCAGGATGCCAGCAAGCTCAACTAAGAAGAGGCCGACGAGTGCAACGGTACGGATGAACAGGAGCCGCTGGGCGAGCAGCAACCACGCGACCAACAGGATCCACACCATCACTGCGCCGATCACTGCCTGGTCGATCCACGTGAGGACCGTCAGGTTCCAAGGATTCCGAGCGCCTATACCAAGGATTGCCACCAGGCAAGCGGCGGCGCCTGGCAACTTGGCATTAGTGCTGATGGCGCCAGCGGTGCGGCTCGGTGGCGCCGGAGTCGGCCTCGGTATTCGTAAGAACCGCCGGCATTTGTTAAGAGTAGGTCGATGGGGGAGGAGGCGTCATGCTGCTCATGCGTCCCTACGTCCAGCTGTGGTCTCGTGTTGAGAAGATGGTCCTTTGAACGGCTTCGCAGAGCGGGCGATCGGCCCGATATCGGGTCGTTGATCAGGGATGCGCTCGCCGCGCGTTCTGCCCGCAGCGAGTGGGGGGTGTTCGGGACGTCGCGGACTGCATCGAACCGGGGCTGGATCAGTCAGCTCAATACCGATTTGCAGTTCGCCGAACGCCCTCCTGGGGACGCCTCGGTCTCGGCGCGGATCCAGTTACCCTCTCGGCTGATGTTCGAACTATTCGACTCGGGTGCGCGCCTGGCAGTGGTGTTGTCCGAGCACGAATCACGGCGGTTCGGCTACACCGATGTCGCGACGTTCCACTTGGCCATGGCCCTAGCCGACGTGTCCGAAAGCTCGACCCGCCTGGCCGAGCTGAATGTCTCTCGACCCCTTCTCCGGGGCGTCGCAGTCAGCAGCGACGATCTTCACAAGTATTTCGGCAACGGAGGCGCGGCGTCCGCAGATCTCGGCTGGACCGTGGGAGCCCGGGTGCCGTTTACACCTGACTCGCGCGCCGTGCTCGAGCGCAGCATGGCCGTCTCGAAATCGGCAAGGGACAAACACATTGGGTGTGAACACCTGATGGTCGCCCTGCTGTCGATAGACGGCCGGCTACGACAATTCTTCAGCGCCGCTGGCATCGACCCAGGCGCCCCACCCGCGGCCTGGCGACCAGACGGCTGGAAGCCAGACAGCGGTCGGGCACGACGGAAGAATCTGCGCCAGACGAAGAAGTCGTCGAACCGTTTGCAAACACGCGGACCCGGTCCCAGTTAGACCACCGCTCACTTGCTCGGCGACGGCACAACCGCTGTTGTACGGGTGATCCGTGGATCTGGGATGCGTTCGCGCACGATCTGCGACACCGTCCTCATCGCACGGGCACCGACGGGCATGATGACCACGCGGACTCGAAGCCTCCGACCATCGACTTGCGGCTCTGGCGAGCCGATGCGGTCGCGCTCTTCGATTGGCTGACGTGCCTGGAACAGACCGAAGGTCGATCTTCGACACAGGCCGAGGTCGAGGGAGCGCGACAAGCAGTCGCCCAGGACAATGGGCCGGTGGCTTGTCAGCACTGCCGGCGATAGGCCCGACCAACCGGGGCATGCCGCAACCTCGTCATGGTCGGCTCTGCGGCCAACTACGAGGGCCGTGCCGGCCTTGACCGCCTCTGAGGCGCCGCACAACCACGACGGCTCCCCAGATGATCAAGGTGGGCAGGACGCAGTAGAAGGCCGTCACCATCGTTCCAAACCAGGCGCCCCACGCCACCGCGCTCGGCCAGCTGGAGGAACCCATATGGCCAACACCGCCGTCGCAGTCGACGGTGAACCGGTCGGGCTGACCCCAGCACTGAGAGTCGTAGCTCGCCACTACGAGTATGCAGAGGGCATCGCCAGCAGCCAGATCACCACGAGCCAATAGAGGACACGCTGTTTGATGCTCACTGTGAGGCAGCCTAGGGACTCGGTTCTCGAGCGTGTCCGCTTGTCACCACCCGCCCCGCAGGATCCCGGAGCCTTGTGTCCCATGACACCGGCCGATCTCCCGGCGTAGGCCGTCCCAGTTGGGCGGATATACGAAGGATCCGGCGACCCAGGCCGGCGACAGGGGACGCTTCGGCGGCGTCGGCCTCGTGATATTGCCCGCGTGATCTGGGACACGTCGCAGACGGGGATTCGCATCTGGGACACCTTGTGCCGAAGCGGGTAGCTCACATTGCAGTGCCCGGGCCAGATCGCAACCAGGACCGCCGTCGTCGTCAATGTCGACCAGCATCTCGACCTCACCTGGGATGCCTGCCTCGCTCCGACGGCACGGCCCGACACGCGAGAATATGGGTGTTCGTCGTTTTGGCTCAGCCGTGACTTGGAGAGGTGATGGACGCGTTCGGGTTCGAGGGCTTCGAGGACTGGTATCTCGCCAGTTACAGCGCAGTTCTCGCTGCTGTGCTCGTGGCTCTTGGCGAGGCGGACGTCGCGGCGGAAGCCACCGATGAGGCGTTCGCCCGGGCGCTGTCGAACTGGAGGCGAGTGTCTGGCATGGCCCGGCCGATCGGATGGACCATCACTGTTGGGGTGAACGTCGGCAAACGCCGGCTTTCCCGCAGGCGCCACGAGGACCAGCTGATAGCCCGGGTCGACCGGTCATGGGAGGTCCCCGCCCCAGCAGGGGAGATCTGGGATGTGGTGCGGGCTTTGCCGATCCGACAACGCACCATCGTGGCGCTGCGCTATGCCGCGGACCTTCCCGAGGCCGAGATCGCGAAGCTGCTGAGGATTTCACGGAGCACGGTGTCGTCCTCGCTGACCATCGCGCATCGCAAACTCGCCGACCTGATCCAGGAATGCGCCGATACGGAAGGGGCAGCCCGTGAGCCACTTTGAGGACCTCTTCGAGACCTTGGCAGCGAATCCACCGGCGACCCCACTTCCCGTAGCGGAGATCGAGCGGCTCGCCCAGAGACACCACCGCCAGCGCACTCGCTCCATGTGGGCCACCACCGCCGCGGCTGCCGTCATGTTTTTCCTGTTCGGTGTCGTCGCTCTCAGATCGGGACCGGTCGACTACGTGTCGAGTGGTTCGCCGGGTTCAACGACTGGCCCTTCACCATCGGCAGTCGGGCAGTCCAGTCCGGATACGACACCGCCGGGCGCCGTTTTCCTCGAGCTTGATCCGGCGGTGTCGCAGTACGCGCTAACCCAGGTCCACGGACCGAACGGAACCGGCGGTGGCGGCGGATCGTCAGAATGGACCACCGTGGAGCGGTGGGTTCGCTTCGACCCGACAGGGTCGATTCCTGTCGACCTCATCGACCTGCAAATCGGCCCATCGACCGGTTCGCTGAGCAGCTTCCACGGCACTGAGACTTCGGTCCGCGGACACGAAGGCATGTTCACCGACAACGGGCCAGCGTCGGGGCCTACGGGTCGCGCGCAGAACTGGTTGACCTGGATCGAATACCCGGGCACGGTCGTTGTCGTAGGAGCTGCCCTCGACGAGGCCGGCCTACAAGCGCTCGCCGCGCGATTGGGGCCCTCGAGTGACGGGCTGGTGACCTTCGTGGATCCGCCGCCGGGCTACGAACAGGTTGCGAAGTTCCCGGGCATGACCGGGTACTCCGGTCTTGCTTGGATCGCCTACCAGCGACCCGACGGCCACGGCTTCCTCGTGCAAATCCAGTCAAACTCGAACGAACCACCGGGCATCGATCTGTACCGCGCGGACAGCCGACGCCTCCGCATCGCCGGAAAGGAAGCGGTCCTCACACCCCAACCGTTCAGCTCGATAGGCACCGGGGGTCACAAGACCTTCCCCCTGATGACCGACACCCCCAACCTCACCCTGCTATGGATGGCAGAGCCGACTACCCGGATCGTCCTCAAAGGCTACGGACTGACCGCGGATGAGCTCGTCGACATCGGCAACCACCTCCGTCGCATCGACGCGACCCGATGGGCCCAACTCCGATCGAGCGCACCCCCAGACCCCGAACCAGGTTCAACCGGTGCAACCTTCGCAACGACCCCGCCCACGGTCCAGCAGGGCCAAGACGGGGAGCCTTCGCAAACTCCGCCCCAGTCGACGAGTGCACCCCAGACCGGCTCTGCCTTGTGCCGCGGCTGGGACGAGGTCCTCCAAAAGGCCAAGAACGCTCCGCTCAACGATCCCGCCCTCCTCGACGCGATGCGACGCACCGCAAACCTCGCACCACCCAAGCTCGCCACCGACCTGCGCCTACTCGCCGACGAATGGGCGGCGCCTGGAAGTCCACCGCCGGAGAGCGGCCAGCTCATGGCACAAGTGATGAACGAAGCCGCGAACGAATGCGGCGGCATGCGCGTCGGCACCGCCGGCGGCTAACCCGTTGCCCGTTCAGTGACCCGACCGGGGCGAAAGCTCATCGAGTCGTCCAACGGCTGGTGCTCGATGGATCGCCGGCCCGCGCGTGACACGAAAACATCGATCCTGTTGCTCTACTCGGCTCTTGTCTCCGAAGCGCCCTCCCGGCGATAAGGGCACGGACTGCGAGCGGATGCCCGTGATATGGCCCGCGTGATCTGGGGCACTTGCGGCCGCTTGGCAGCCCACCACGCGGTCAGCCGGCGGGACTCAGGACCGCATCGCGTCAGCTGCGACCCTCGCGTCGCGCCAGTCGGTTACAGCGAGACGCGCGGCCGAGATGAGCTGGCCCAGGTCACCACGGCTGAGGAGGAGGACGTCGTCGATCACTTCGTCGGGTGGAGTGATCTCGGCGTAGCAGTCGTGCCAGGCGAGCTCGAGGAGTTCCAGCAAGTCAAGCGCTCGTTCGGTTCGCTTCTCTCCGAACATCTCAGCGACACACTCACGACGTTCGCTTCGGCGCTGCGCACGGCTGATGGCCATGCGCAAAGTATGCACTTCGCCAGCAATCGACGCGTGTCGGAACCGGCGTACCGCCCGATATCTGGGCGCGAAAAGGGGATGCAATCGTCGAACATTATGCCCGTCGCGTGGAGTGCGGACGGGGGTCAATTCACTGGATTCCTCAGCTGTGTCGGGGGCCGTGACCTGACCAGGGAAGCGCGGCTACGCCACGATGCGGACTCAGCGACTGGACACCTCATCGTGGCAGATCCCCACGCTGTCAATTTGGTCGGCGTCCTCGTCCTCGTCATCTCACTGGTGACAACGAAAATCGAAGTTCATCGTCACGGACCTTGAAAACACGGGCATTCATGCAATGGGAAGCGGTCACCGCCGATAGGTAAACGTGAGCGTTGACGCCTCCAGCCCCGGTTCCGTGCCCGCCTTGAGACCTGCTCGCCCGTGGTTGTTGGCCACGCTCCTCGTGGTGGTGATCGGCTGTGCCATTCTCCTGCAATGGAACCGGTCGCCGATTCACAATGCCGCCCCGGTGTTTTCTCGGATGACCTCTGACGGCGTTCAGATTGATGTCGAACACGGAGACGTCCGGTGGACCCGCTTCTTCTGCGAGGACGGGCAAACCCAGTGCACCCAGCGCTCTCCTGGGGTGATGATTCGCTTTACCCTCGGCGACGGCCGCTCAGGCGGCGGTTCGACGTTCGCTGACACGACGGCACCGTGGAACGGCGGCTGTCGACCGGGTGACGATGACCCGGCTGTAAAGGTGATCACGACAGCCGGCCTTGGGCTAGGGCCGGGGTCCGCAGACGAGTTGTTCGTGTTCGCCCGAACGACGCCCGACGTCGCGAAGGTACGTGCGATCAGGCCCGACGGGTCCGCCGACGAGATGGCGCCCGCCGGGAATGTCGTCGTGCTGGCGACTCGAACTGGGTTTAACCACATGGAGAAGCTGCAAACGTTCGACGCACAGGGCCACCCCGTCTCGGTCTGCTGAGCTGCAGTCGACGACGCAGAGGCGTTCCGAACGCCGTCAGGTCAGCAGGGTTGTCGCCTCGGCCTTCAGTCCTTGACCGTGGGCTCGAACACTGCCTTCGGGCTCGCTGTTGGTCCAGGCCGGAGCCCACCGATCGACGACTCTGGGGACAGCTACACGTTGTTGGTAAGCGACTGGCACATACAGGCAACGACCAAGGCGCCTACGAGTTGACGAACCCGATGAATAACCCACAGTCCGGGAACCAGCCCGCAACAATGTCGGGTGGACACGTTGTTCAATCGCCTTTGTCGGCGGCCAAACGCAACCGGTGATCCGCCCGTTCGCGTGGCGCTGATCGGGGACTGGGACGAGGATCACAAGGTGATCCTCACTATTAAGTCGGTCGGCGCCTCGAGAATACGGCCCCGACCAGCGAACCTTTGTCGGCACTTCGGAATCCTCCCGCGGCGGATCCGGTCCTTTTCACCCCGATCACTGGCACAGTGGTGTCCTTCCGCGGGGCCAGCGTTCCACCACGTCGCCGGACTTGACGAAGACGGCTCCCGGATCGGATGAAGCGCTCCAAAGTTGGGTCCCGCCTTGTCGGTACCCGCTGTCGACGGCGTCATGAGGAAGGGTCGCATGGGTGTCGAAACCAGCGGTCAGCTCTGGGACCCCGAACACCCCCTGCGGGTCCCTGACAAACGTTTGTTCATTGCCAGGGCCGGTGTGGAACGCGCCGACCGGCGATCCCGTGACGATCACTCTGGCGTCCTGCCACCCACAATGGGCGGGGCCTGGTCGATCGCCGACGACGTCGATGCGCAACAGGCAGCCTTCGGTCGTCGTCCAGTCCCGGTATACGGCCGCACCGCGCCAGAGCGGGGGCTCGGTGTCCACATCCGTCACCGAGCCGCTCGGTCCCTCGCAACGATGAACGGGGCCCGTGGGGACATCGAGTTCCTGCTGAAACGCGGCCAGGGTGCATGGATCGCGTCGGAGGCACGCTGGTTTCCCAGCCTGCGTGCGGACCGTGACAGTCGAGTCGTCGAGTTGCGCGGCGGTCGCGGGAGGGTTTCCGTCAGGCAGGGCGAGGAAATACACCGCATCGATCGTGCTGGGGAGCTTTCGTTCGGCTGACTCCGATGACGGTGCCGACGCGAATGTCACCACAACCTGGCCTTCGGCAAGGTGCACAAATTCTTCCTGGTCGAAGCAATTGCTGTCTGTCATGCTCGGTGAATTGGGAAACGACTGTTGGGTTGAAACCGAATCGATGGGCGAATTAGCACCGGCTAGACTCAGTGTCCGCCACGTTTGGAACGATCGCACTTCGGTGTCGTAGCGAACGGCGGGATTGCGTTCAGTTCGCGACGAGTGGCTTGTCGGTGGGCCCAGGCGCCCGACGACAATCGGCCGGAACGCCGCGAACTGGGTATCCCCCGCAGCCGCCCGGTCCCGATTGATTTTGGCGACATCCCAGAGGCTGACAAAGGTGCAGCTCATGTCCGCGCTCCCGTCGACTTGCGTGGCTCCGGGTATCGACCCATCGCCGGCGGCGAGATCGGTTGACCCGGTGCCGCGTCCCACGGCCACTGCCGATCCAACTAAGACGACGAGGGCAGCGACACACGCTGCGACGGCCAAGACACGCCGGCGACGACGAACGCGCGTCTTGGCCTCGACGTTCGCTATCGGCGTCGGCGAAAATAAGCCGCCAGCCACCAAGTCCTCGAAACGTTTGTCGAGATCAGACATCGCTTGTCTCCTCGTCTATCGACGCGTGGGAGCCCAGCGCTTCGCTGAGCTTGGCCCGGGCCTGGTTCAGAGTCGCGGCAACCGTCCCAGCGGCGACGCCCATGGCCGTCGCAATTTCGTGTTGTGGCAGATCCAGCAGATAGCGCAGGACCACCGCTTCGCGCTGACGATCGGGCAGCAACCGCACGGCGTCCCAAAGCCCGGGATCACCGCGTCCTTCGGGAGTCGACTCAAACCGGTCGAGTCCTTCGAGAGCGGCCCGCTCCCGGGTTTGCCGTCGACCATCTCGACGAGCGACATTGATCGCCACTCGGTAGGCCCAGCCCGTGGGTTGAGCCATACCTCGAACATTCGTCCATCGTTCGAGGGCCCGGACGAACGCCTCGTCCGTCGCGTCGCGCGCAGCGTCTATGTCTGCCACTTGGACCGCCACGGCAGCCATCACACGCGAGTACGAGGACTCGTACCATGCCGCGAAACCGTCGGTATTCAACGCCCCCTCGTCACATGCACGTCCATAAGAGCCCAAAGCCTCGCAGATTGTTTAGTCAGCGGGACGATCTCTCGAATTCGGCGAGGGCAATGACAATGCTTGCCCTCATCGGGGTCAATACCGGCGACGGTGTCGATAGTCGATGCCCGCCGCCGAGTGAAATGACCCTGCCCCGACAAGCGCCGTCCGCTCGGAACGGCGAGGATATCGGCGCAGCAGGATCCAGCGGTTTGAACCCGCGATCTGGGACTGGGCCCTCGACCGGAATCGCGAAGCTGTGGAACGATGGGTGCATTGCCGAGGACATCGTGGAGGTGATCGGCGCGGTAGTCGAGCTACGGCCGGTCGGGAGTCGGTGGATCGGCCGATGCCCGTTCCACGACGGCCGTACCCCATCATTCTCGGTGAATCGCAAGGCGGGACTCTTCTACTGCTTCGGCTGCGGCGTCCGGGGCAACACGCTTACATTCCGGGAGATGCACGGCGAAGGCGGCGACAGGCCGTAGGTATGGTCCCAATCCGGCGACCTGGGACGCGGTCTGCGGGCGGTGAGGCGTGATGTGGCCCGCGTGTTCTGGGATGCTTCAGCGGCCTCGACCGTGGCGAGGATGCATCAGCGGTGAGGGTCAGCCGCCGGTTCCTTGGGGAACGATCCACTGCGTCGCCTGATCCGTCACCGCGCCGATCAGGTCGTAGTCGTGGTCGTAGTGAAGCACCGTCGCACCATGGACTTCCGCGGTAGCGGCGATAATGA
>JANOSD010000127.1:0-12677 GCA_031415655.1 Actinomycetes bacterium | reverse complement strand
CAACGGCGATGGCTTTGTGGTGGACGGTTACCAATCCGCATCACATCCGCCGATGTTTACGCTGCTCCTCGCTGGTGTGAATCTCACGGGTAGCGACGACATAGGCCTTCGGCGGAACATGCTCGCTTTGGTCGGTGCAGCAGGCGTAGGGGTCTTGACGGTGGCGTCCTATCGGCTCGCCTGTCGGGCAGCCTTACCCTCATTGCACGCGGCGGCGTGGACGGGAGGAATCGCTGCCGTGTATCCCGCGTTCTGGTTGAACGAGGCCATGCTCTATTCCGAGTCGCTGCTCCTTCTCACAGGGGGAGTCCTCGTTCTCGTTGGCGGTGAGTTCTTCTATCGTCCGTCATCGCGGTGGGCTGTTGCCTTGGGCGGTGCGTTGGCGATCGCAGTGCTCACTCGGGCTGAAGTGGTGGTGATCGCCCTGCCGATAGCGATCACCTACCTCCTGGCCGGCGCACGGGTGCAGCAATTGAAGTCTCACGCTGTGCACATGATGGTGGTGGCGCTCGTCGCGACTGCGTTGCTCGCCCCCTGGGCGCAGTACAACCGCAGCCGCTATAGCAAACCTGTGCTGATGACCACGACTCCAGGTGTCACGCTCGTCGAAGTTACCTGCGATGAAGTCTTCTATGGTGAGTTGCTCGGCTACTACGACCTGCGCTGCATTCCTGCCATCGGTCTGACATTCGACGAGTCCATCGCCGATGAGCGCTACCAAGCTGTGGCGGCCCAATACCTGCGACGGAATGCAGGCCGTTATCCCGTGCAGATAGTTGCAGCGATCGGACGCTCGTCGGAGCTGTATAGGCCCGGCCACAATGCGAACCTGTCGGCGTGGCTAGAGGGACGAGGGTTTGCCGCCAGTTTTACCGCACTCTTTTTCCACCTTTTTCTGCTGCCATTCGCCCTTGTTGGGACCCTGATGCTCCGGCGCCGCAAGGTTCCCCTCGGCGTGTTCGCCGGCACTGTGCTTTCCGCTGTTGTAGCCGTCGCGTTCATTGGGGCGATTGCCCGAGTCCGACTCATGGCCGACATTTCGCTGGTGATGTTGGCGGGCCTAGGGTTGGCGTCGTTGCATCAGTTCCTCCAAACCGACCCGAAGGAAGCTGCGTGACCGCGGAGTTGCGACGTCGCCGAATAGGCGACCTCTTGAAGATCGCCTTGCTCTATCGTCGAGTTGCGTGGCGCGATGCCTTACAGGTGCAGGTTCGGTGGATTACCTGCCCGTTGTGGGAGGTGGAGCGTCGGGTGCCGGAGTCGGGTCGTGTGCTTGAGGTGGGTTGCGGGCGGGGCCTGCTTTCGGCTTTCTTAGCGTCGGCGTCCCCAGGACGCGAGGTGCTCGGGGTGGATATCGATCCAGCCAAGATCGTGGTGGCTGACCTCGTCGCCCCGCGTGTTCGTGAGAGGGGGGCCCGGCTGGAGTTCGGGTCGTGTACCCGGTCGACGCTGCCCGAAGGACCCTTCGATGTGGTCGTGTTTGCCGAGATGCTCTTTCTCATCGAACCCGAGCAGCGCCGCGAGCTCATTTTGCGGGTGATTGATCGACTCGCTCCTGGTGCAACCGTGATAGTGAAAGAGGTCGACAAGACTCCGGGTTGGAAGGACAAGGTGAACCGGTTTGGCACCTGGGTCGACATGCGGGTGCTCGCAAACCTTGAGGGCCAGACCGTGGTGAATTTCGGGCCGGCCTACTACGAAGAATTGTTGGGGACCGCCGGTTTCGATTGCGTTACCGCCCGGCTTGATCGGGGCTACCCTTTCGCCCACTTCATTGTGGTGGGGACACGCCAGCCCTGAACGAGAACAGCGACTATTCGGTTGGCGTCGATGCAGCCGCTTCGTCGAGCGCTTGGCCCAGGGTGTTCCAGGCCAACGTGGCGCATTTGATGCGAACGGGGAACTTCACCACTCCGCGAAGCGCTTCGAGGTCGCCGAGTTTCACCGCAGTGTCGGGCCGGGCGGTTTCGGCGCCTTCGGTTTCACCGTCAAGGCTCGACTCGTGGATCGACATCATTGCCTTGAATGCCCGTGTGAGGTCGTGGACCTCGGCAAGCGTGTGGCCCTTCACCGCGGCCGACATCATCGACGCGGATGCCTGGCTGATGGAGCATCCCTGTCCGGCAATTTTGATGTCGTCGACCAGGCCGTCGCTGTCGACGTAGACGAATACCACGATCTCGTCGCCGCACAGCGGGTTGAATCCCTCGGTGCGGTGAGCAGGCGGAACCGGGAGATCCCCTCGGTTCCGCGGGTTGCGGTAGTGATCGAGGATGATCTCGCGGTAGAGATCTTCGAGGCCGGGCATGGGGCGAGTCTTCCAGGTGAGAGGTTGGATTGTTCAGATGGCAAAGAACTTGACGGTGGCCTCGAGGGCTTCGGCGAGCACATCAACGTCGGCTTCGTCGTTGTAGAGATACAGCGATGCCCTCGCGCTGGCGACGATGCCAAGCTTACGCATGAGCGGCTTGGCGCAATGATGGCCGGGACGAACGCAGACCCCGTACTCGTCGAGCACCTGTGATACGTCGTGTGCGTGAATCCCTTCGAGTTCCAAAGAAAGCACTCCGCCCCGCTGTTCCGCATCTGCTGGCCCATGGATAGTGAGTTGGTCGCCGAGGCGCCCACGGAGAGTGCGCATGGCGTAAGTCGTGAGCTGCAGTTCGTGGTCGCAAACAGCTTCCATGCCGATGGCCGTGAGGTAGTCAATCGCTGCATGGAGCCCGACGGCTTCCGCAATCGGAGGGGTGCCAGCCTCGAATCGCGCCGGGGGTACGTCGGGACGAAAGCCCTCGGTGGTGACATCGAGGATCATTCCGCCGCCGCCAATGAACGGTGGCATGCGATCGAGGATTTCAGCCCTCGACCAGAGCACGCCGATTCCGGTGGGGCCGCACATTTTGTGGCCGCTAAAGGCGAGAAAGTCGATGCCGAGACCGGCAACGTCGGTTGGTCGGTGAGGTACGTACTGGCAACCGTCGAGGGCGATGAGCGCGCCCGCATCGTGGGCGGCGCTCACAAGGGTTGCAATCGGAGGCAGAGCTCCAGTGACGTTCGACATGGCGGTGACGGACAGCAGTTTGGCGCCGTCGAGAAGTTGTTCGAGACCGCTGAGGTCGAGGTGCCCCTCGGGGGCGACGGGGATCCACCGGATGGCAAATCCTCGCTCTGCTTGCAATTGAAACCACGGCACGATATTGGCGTGGTGCTCGAGTTCACTGAGCACAATTGCATCGTTCGGTCCGAGGTTGGCCGCTCCCCAACTTCGGGCGATGAGGTTCAGTGATTCGGTCGCGTTCTTGGTGAAGACCACCTCGTCGGCCGAGGCCGCGCCGATAAACGAAGCGACGGCCCCTCGTGCCGACTCAAGGCGGTGGGTGGCCACTTCCGCAAGCGCGTAGACCCCTCGATGGACGTTGGCGAATTCGTGCTCATAGAAGCTGGTCATCGCTTCGAGGACGGGCGTGGGCTTCTGAGACGATGCCGCCGAGTCGAGAAACACCAGACGGCGGCCGCCTGGAGTGGGGTCGTCGAACACGGTGAAGTCGTGTTTGATGCGGGCCACGTCGAACGTAGGACACCGGTTGACTCCGGGTGCAGTCAGCGCCATGATTCGTAGCCGTCCTGCTCGAGTCGGCGCACGAGTTCGATTCCGCCGCTGTCGACGATTTGCCCATCGAGAAGGATGTGCACCACGTCCGGCTGGACTTCATCAAGCAGGCGTTGGTAATGCGTGATCATCACGATGCCGAGTTCGGGTCGGGCCTGCTTTACCTCCCGAATACCTTTGGCGACGATTCGCAGCGCATCGATGTCGAGGCCTGAATCGGTCTCGTCAAGGATCGCCACTTCGGGTTCGAGGATCGCCATTTGGAGGATCTCGTTACGTTTCTTCTCCCCACCGGAGAAACCTTCATTGAGATAACGATCGGCGAAGGCTGGGTCCATGTCCAGTCGTTCCATCCACTCCATGATCGACAGGCGAAGCTCGAGTATGGAAAGGTCGAGGCCCTTGCGCGCAGACAGGGCTTGGCGAAGGAAGTTCAACACGGACACGCCGGCAATCTCTTGCGGGTACTGAAAGGCGAGGAAAAGCCCTGCCTTGCCCCGCACATCGGGACCCCATGACGTGATGTCGTCGCCGTGTAGGAGAATCTGGCCTTCGGTGACCTCGTACTCCGGGCTCGCGAGCAGCGTGGATGCCAACGTAGATTTTCCGGATCCGTTCGGACCCATCAACGCGTGGACTTCACCCGCACGAACCTGGAGGTTGATCCCCCGGAGAATGGGAGCGTGGTGCTCGTCGGCGGTGGCGGCATGGAGGTTGCGAACCTCGAACAGCGGAGCGGTGGGCGCTTCCATGCCGGCATTGTATTACCACTACGGCGATAGTGGTAATACGCCCGAAGGTTTTTCTTGGGTCGTTTCGTCATGGTCGAGCAGATCCTCCTTCCAGGCACGAAACCGCTGATGGTTCGTGCCTGAAGGTCCGAGCCCATGACCGCTCCCGTCGGCGAACAGTCGAAACGTGTAGTGCCGAGAAAGGTCATCGATGTGACCGGCCCAGTAGCGCGCATCGGCACGCACCGCCGGTCCGGCTCGCCAGAGCAGCCACGGACCGCCTTGCGCCCTACGGCCAATTCGACGTTTGTAGGTGATAAGCGGTTGACGAATGTCGTCGCCGAGATGAAGTAACTCTGCCGGCGCTTCGACCCATGCGGAGGCGGGGATATTGCGATCGCGGATCGGGGTGGGTGGGAGGTCGACGGTATGGACCGGGGTGGGATCAAGCGGACGATCGTCGGCGGGAAGCGCGGACCCGGTCATGAGGTCTTCACCGGCGTGGGTGTCTGGTTTTGTGGCGTCCAATCCGTGTCCCGCCCGTCGTAGCGGCCCGTTCCCGCACGCCCAACGAGCGCTTTGATGATCCCCACCTGGACTGCCGTGATATTGACGATGTGAAGGGCGACGGTGAGCCCGACAAACGCGGGCGTGCGCCGCAATCCCACCCGCCGAAGACCGATGACCGCCTGCGCTCCGAGGATCGCGCCGTAGAGCGTGCTACCGAGCCCGAGAGTTCGTTTCGAACCGAGCAAACGGAGCGCGACCAACCCCGTAGTTGGCGCCGTTGCGACCACGACCGCGGGCGGTATGCGCCAATAGAGCCACGGGTGGGTCACCAGCTTTTCGCCGACCCGGCGGCGAACTCGCCACCGGTAGCGGAGGAGGTCGGCAATGGATGCTGGGTATCGGTCGTGCACCACCAGCAATGCAGGATCGTTGAGGAAGGTGGCCGTGCACCGTGCCCGGAGCATGAACTCGAGGTCATCGATGTCGGCGGGCTGATCGAGTGCGAGCCCGCCCGCAGTTTCGATGACGTGACGGGGGAGCACCACGTTGGAAAACGGGACGTCGGTCCAGCCGACCTCGCGGCGGGTCTCGACCCGATGGGCGAGCGACCCTTCGGTGAGGATGCTGGAGGATACGGCCTCGATGAGCTGGGCGGTTGGATGATGAAGGAACGCGTGCTCGGGGCCAGTCACGATGATGGAAGCGCAGGGGTCGACCGTCAATGCTGCATCGAGCCAACCCGGTTGTGGCACGGTGTCGTCGTCGAGGAGGGCAATGAGCGGGGTTGATAGGAGACGGATTGCGGTGTCGCGACGAAGGTTGGTGTGCAGGTCGGCGAGGGGGATCGACGTCGTGGCAAGCCCGGCCGGCACGATGACGCCCGCGACGTCGCCTACTACAACTACCTCGACTTCGCTGGCTCGATGCTGGGCCGCAAGCCCGGCAAGGCAGGCGGAGGCCATGTTCGGTCGAGTGACAGGGATGACGATGCCGAGGCGTGCCGACGTGACACTCACCCAGTGTCCACGGCGTGGCGATCATTTCTCCGCAGCGTGATTTGCACGGCGCGGCCGGCCAGTTCGGGGGCGAAACGCACCCGGGAGGCAATGCTGGCGGAGATCGCGACTCCCCAGGTGCAGTTGCACGAGCCGTTCCCGAGGCGCCGTTTTCGAAAGTCGGCGTAGGCCGGCCCCTCGAGAACGGCGCCGACATCGAGGTTGTGGTCTCGAACGTTTCCGATCGACTCCCACAATGGTTCACACGGAAACACCTCGCCGCGCTCGTTGATCACGAGTACCCAACGGCCGGCTTGGCAAAAGTCGCCGAGAGGGCGTTGGCCCGAGGCGGCCTGCGACAGCAATCGACTCTGAACAAATCGCGACCCCCGGATGCTGGCGGAGTAGATATCGGTGGCCGCGCCGGGGGAGTGGGCCGCAACGCGGTGGCATGCAGCATCAAAACGGGTGATGTCGGCGGCGACTGCCGGGTCGCCGTCGGGTGAAATGATCTGGTTGGGGTAGGCGACATGGATGCGATCGACGTCGAGGGTTTGACCGACCTCGGCCGTTATCCGCTCCATGTCGTCGCGGTTGCGTTCAAGCCACACCAGGCTGGCTTTGATGCGGAGGTTCGGGCATCGTTCGCGAACGGGCGCGAGCGCGTCGAGGGTCGCCTTCACCCGCGCATAGAGACCGTCGACACGTCGGCTCAGATCGTGGGCGGGGCCGACATGGTCGAGCGAGAGCTGGACCTCGACGAGTACCTCCGGATTGCGCCCCGCAAGCCGTTCAAGCTGGTCCACCATCTTCTCGGTGAACCAGAAGTTCGAGGGGATGTCGATCACCGAGGTGCCGCAGTGATCAATGAACGGCTGGCAGAGCTCGGGCAGGTCGCTCCGCACGAACGGCTCCCCACCCGAGAGGGAGAGGTTGTTCAGGGGGCCGTACTGACGAGCGATCTCGTTGACCTCGCCTGGCGTGAGCTCTTGCGATCGAGGGACCGGGTCGTTGATCTGGTCCCAGTAGAGGCAGAAGTCGCATCGGGCGTTGCATCGGGACGTCACGAAAAGAATCAGCGTTTGGGGCAACGAGTGCCGCTGGCGCCAAAATACCGTTGCCGTTCGAAGGGTGGGGTTCACGTCATCCCAAGCATAGGTTCCGAAGTGGGCGAGTTGCTGAAGCGGCATCGATGGCACGCTCAACACCTTCCTCGGTAAGAATCCAAGCATGCGAGTTACCGCAAAGGTCGACTATGCCGTGCGCGCCGCCGTGGTGCTCGCCAATGCCGCCGCGGTGGGAACCGCGCCGGTGAAGGGCGACCGAATTCGGGAGGAGCAGGGCATCCCGTTCCGCTTTTGCGAGAACATCCTGGGTGAACTTCGACAAGCGGGTCTGGTGCGCAGCCGGCGTGGCGCCGAAGGCGGTTATTGGTTGGCCTAACCAGCGACGGAAATCTCCATTGCTGACATCATTCGAGCTTGCGAGGGGCCGCTCGCCAACGTGCGCGGCGAACGTCCGGAGGAGATCGACTATCCCGAGTCGGCGGCAGGACTGCAGTTGGTATGGATAGCCACGCGGGCATCCCTCCGCCGGGTACTCGAGGTGGTCACCCTGGCCGATGTGGCCTCCGGATCACTGCCGAAGAAGATACGCCCCTACCTCAGCGACGAGGGAGCGTGGGAGTCTCGCTGATCCGCTCTGGTCAGCTGGTGATACGACCGTCGGTGATCTTTACCGTGCGATCGGCGAACTGAGTCATTCGGAGGTCATGAGTCACGATGACCGCCGCCGTGCCCCGGTCCTTGACCTCTCGCACGATCAGCTGCATGACCTGCTCGCCGAGTTTGGTGTCGAGTGCTGAAGTGGGTTCGTCGATGAGCACCAGCTCCGGCTGGTTCATCAGGGCCCGACCGATCGCCACTCGCTGGCGCTCACCGCCACTGAGTTGACTCGGGAGGTTGCTCATACGGTCGCCGAGGCCGAGTTCGCCGAGAAGCTGTTCGGCTCGCGTTTTTGAACCTTTCTTGTCGAGCTTGGCGAACTCGGCCACGATCAACAGGTTCTCGCGGGCATTGAGAAACGGAACGAGGTTTACGGCTTGGAATACGAAACCGACCCTTCGACGCCGGAAGTCGGTGAGCTCACGCCGAGAATGACCCGTTATGTCCTCACCTCCAACCACAACCTTTCCTTCGGTAGCGCCAAGAAGGCCCCCGGCGATTGACAAGAGGGTGGTCTTGCCCGACCCTGAGGGGCCGACGAGCGCAAGGATTTCATCGGAGGCCACGGAGAGCGTCGTCGACTCGAGGGCCACGATCTCGGCATCGCCAGACTGGTAGAGCTTTCGAACGTCGGTCAGTTCTAAGGCGGGCACAACGAACCTTTCTTGAAGTTGTTCAGCCGATGGCGGCGGCGGGGTCGATGCGTACTACTCGCCGAAGCGAGATCGCAGCGCCGAGGGCAGCAGTGACGATGAGGGCCACCGCCGTGCTGACAAGGCGTTGCGGGACGAGGGTGAGGGGCAGTGCATCACCGATGCCGGCCGCGGCCAAGAACACCAACACCACGCTCACAACAAATGCCGAGAGTGCGACGACGACGGCCTGGACAATGACACCGGCGAACACCTGAACGCTAGAAGCCCCGACGGCTTTGAACACCGCGAACATGCCGGTGCGCTCCAAGGTGAGCAGGGCGAAGAAAAGGGCCACGACGATCCCGGCCACGAGCAACGTCACGCCGATGATGGCGGTGAACGTGCTGTTCTGTTCCTTAATTCCGGGCAGCGCGAGAACGGCATCCTCCGTCGTGACGGTGCGCACGCCAGCTACCGAACGATCGATCGATGCCGCCACGGTTGCCAGCGCGACAGGGTCGTTTGGGGTCGCTGTTTGCACGGTGATGGCCTGGAAAGTACCCGGTGGCAGGGTTTGGTCCGGGCGGGCGGAAGCGAGCACCTCGCGCCAAGTGTCCGGCGCAGTCCACAGCGCTCCCTGCTGCAAAAAGTTCGTGTCTGGGACAAACCCGACCACTTTGATCGGTAGCTTTCTGGGCCCAACCGCCAGCACTTGGCCGACCCGGACGCCCTTGCTTTCCAGCGACTGATCGGCAAACGCCTCGCCCGCGACCGGTGGAGCGGGCAAACCTTTCGGAGCTAGCTCGTACCCGATGACGGCAACACTCGCTGGCTCTGACCGTTCGGGAACAGTGGCGGCCACAAGCGCAAAGCCCACGCCCCCGACGGCGGTCACCCCATCGACCTTGGCGATGCCACTTCGCTGCTCGGGCGTGATTCGTGATCGAATGACCGACAGCTTCGAGTTGTCGGAGAACGTCATCAGCTCACCGGGCTGGGCACGAAGCGCGCCGGTGGATCCGAGGTAGAGCCCATCGAGAAGTCCACCGAGAAACAGCGTGAGGACGGAAATGAGCACGAGGGCGGCAGCCGCAGCGCCGAATCGACCAGGACGACGACGGAGTTCCTTCAAACCAAGATTCATCCAAGGCCTCCGAGGCTCTGGCGGCTTACAACATCGTGAGGATCTAGCCGCAACACTCGCCGGATAGACACCATCGACCCGGCGAGCGCCAGCACGACGATGGCACCCGAGGTGACGGCCACGGTGGCGGGGTTGATGGTGAGGGGAAGGCCTCCGCCTCCGCCGCGTGTCGATCCCACCAGCAGCGCCAAGGCGAGGGCGATACCCGCCCCGACGACGGCGAGCACTTGGACCACGAGGTTGCGAACAAGGTAGCCACTGGGGGCGCCGATGGCCCGGAGCAGGGTGAGCGACGCTGCCTTTTGGCTCGTGAGGATCAAGAAGAAGAAGCCGATGACCAGCGTGACCACGACAAACGCCAAGCCCAAGATGATCGAGAACGATTGCTGGACCGCCGCAACCCCGGGGGCCTCGCTAACCGCTTGAGCCCGGGTGAGAGCCTGCGCCCCATTGACCTGCGAACTGATTTTGGCGGCCAAAGCCGTGGCAGTTAAACCCTCGGCCGGTTGGACGGCAACAAGCGACGGGAACACGGCTGTGGCGTTCGGATTCGCCGCGCGCCGCAGCGCTTCATAGGTCGGGTAGGTGACCCAAAGGGTGGGCGCAACACTGAAGCGGCTGTTCTCGGTGAGGCCGACGATGCGCAACGGCACACCCCCCGCTTCGGTACGAACGGTGTCTCCTAACCCGAATCCCTTGGCGACGTCTTCCTTGCTGGCAAGTGCCTCGTTGAGGCCGGCGGGCAGAACGCCCTGCACGATTCGAGTGGGTGCTCCGGGCAGGCCGGGCTCAAAGCCGAAGACGGAGGCGTCGACTTGTTCGGCAGGTTTGCCAGCGGCCGCGGCCAGCATGGTGAAGGTGCCTTGGCCGAGCTGCCCAGCGGCCGCAACACCGTCGACACCACGAATCGCTTGCACCGTTTCTGGAGGGAGGACGCTCCCTTCGACGTTCTTGCGGGCCTCGGCGCCGTACACCAGTACTTTCGCATCTTGGGCGTCGAGCGCGCCGGTGAAACCCTGGAGCAGTCCTCCGAGGAGCAGCTGCTGGAACAGGATCAAATACACCAGCAGGCCAACGGCTCCCGACAACAGGGCAAACCGGAGTCGGGCCCGGCGGATCTCACGGTTGGCGAGCAGCATCGGACAAAGAAACGGGTTTAGTGCGAAACGTATTCCCGTCGCACCGGATTATTACCACCCGCGGTCGACCCACTCCTGAAGGTGCGGTGCCTCGTCCCCGATCATGGTGTTGTCGCCGTGGCCTGGCAGCACGATGGTGTCGGCTGAGAGCGTGGCGAAGAGGAGCCGGTCGACCGATTCGATAATGGTTGCGAAGTCGCCTCCTTCAAACGAGGTATTGCCCACACCGCCGGGAAACAGGGTGTCGCCAGCGAACAGCACCGGGGAGTTCTCCAGCCGGAAACACATGGAACCAGGGGTATGGCCCGGGGTGAGAATCGTATGGAGCCTGAGGCGGCCGACCTCGATCACCGTGTCGTGTTCGAGCACAAAGTCGTAGGAATCGAGCATTGACGAGTCGGCGCTGGTGATGCCTACCTCGTATCCAGCATCGCGAATAGCGGGGACCGCCTGAATGTGGTCCCAGTGGCCGTGGGTTTCAAGAACCCGCCGAACGTTGAGCGCCGTACACAGTTCAAGCAACTTCTCGTGTTCGTTGGCGGCGTCGACAAGCACCGATTCGCCAGTCGATTTGCACCGCAAAACGAAGACGTTGTTGTCCATCGGGCCGACAACAAGCTTGTGAATCTCGGCCTGTTCATCTTCGAAGTGGAGATCTGCCATAGGCGCACCGTACTCGGATCCGCGTAAAGTTGGCGCCCGAGTGGTTTCTTGACCGCTCGGTCTAGTAAGAATCACGCACCGCCACAACACTCCGGACCCAGTCGCGGGCCGGAAGTCAACGCACAAGGGGACCCACCGTGAACTTCGCCTTCAGCGAGGAACAGGAAGAACTCCGCAACATCGTCCGGCAGTTCCTCGACGCCAAGTCGCCAGAGGCTGCCGTCCGTGAGCAGATGGACACAGAGCGGGGGTACGACCCCGATGTATGGAGCCAGATGGCTGAGCAGCTCGGGCTGCAGAGCCTCACGATCCCGGAGGAGTTCGGGGGTCAGGGCTTCGGTTACGTCGAGCTGATCGTCGTGCTTGAGGAAATGGGGAAGTCCCTGATCTGCGCCCCCTACTTCTCCTCGGTCGTGCTCGCGGCCAACACGCTGCTCTTGAGCGGCGACGATGCTGCCAAGAAGGAATACCTCCCGGGTATCGCCTCGGGCGAGACCATCGCCACGCTGGCGTTCACCGAACCCAACGGCAAATGGGACGCATCGGGCATCGAGCTCACCGCCACCGCCGATGGCGATGGCTTCAAGCTCACCGGCAGCAAGAGTTTCGTGATTGACGGTCACACTGCCAACCTCATTCTGGTGGCGGGCCGCACCGGCAAGGGTGTCAGCATCTTCGCGGTTGACGCCGACGCTGCAGGGCTCACCCGTACCGCCCTGTCGACCATGGACCAAACCCGCAAACAGGCCAAACTCGACTTTGCCGACACCCCGGCCAAGCTTGTGGGCGTCGACGGTGCCGGTGCCGAGGTGCTCTCGTCGGTGCTGGACCTCGCTGCGGTGGCCCTTGCTGCCGAACAAGTTGGCGGGGCTCAGAAGTGCCTCGACATGGCCGTGGAGTACGCAAAGGTTCGCGTGCAGTTCGGGCGGCCGATCGGTTCCTTCCAGGCGATCAAACACAAGTGTGCCGACATGCTGCTTGAGGTCGAGTCGGCCAAGTCTGCGGCCTACTACGCCGGTTGGTGTGCCTCGGAAATGAACGACGAACTTCCGTCGGTGGCATCGCTGGCCAAGGCGTATTGCTCGGAGGCGTACTTCCATGCGTCGGCGGAGAACATTCAGATTCACGGTGGAATCGGCTTCACCTGGGAACATCCGGCGCACCTGTATTTCAAACGGGCCAAGAGCTCAGAGCTACTTTTCGGTGATCCCACCTATCACCGTGAGCTGCTCGCCCAGCGCATCGGAATCTGATCATCAGGGGGGTCCGGAACCCGAACCGCCGATGCGCCGGCATACGCCAGGCTGCAGCGGGGGTTCGGGTTCCGGCGCGTCCCGGCTCGGGTCGCTCCGATCCGGCGCGTTAGCGTGCGCCCGTGGCCCTCTTCCTCGTCGCCCTCGCCGTGGTCGCTGTTGTCGTTATCGCCCTCGTTACGGTCGGTGACGTGGTGGCGAAGCTCAGCAAACAACCCCCGCTACGGGTGTTCGACTTGGAGGAGGCCGTGAACTGGGTAGCCGATCGGCTAC
>JANOSD010000126.1:0-20975 GCA_031415655.1 Actinomycetes bacterium | reverse complement strand
CGTCCCAAGATCCTCGCCAAACTCGACCTATCCCAACACCTCACCCCCGTACCCCCGCCCGACAACCCGGCTGACAGCAAATCAGGGTCACGATCGTTGGGGGTGGACGGGCGGGCGGTGGTGGAGATCCCGGGGTATGGGTATGTCACCGAAGACGCGTTACGTGACCTGTTACCCGACGCGGTGATCTCGTTGATCCTCACCAAAGGCACCGATATCACCGCGATTGTCAACGTCGGTCGTCGTCACACAGCGTCGCAACAGACAGCAATCGAATGGCTTTTCGGTCGGAGCTGTGCGGTGCCGGGATGCCCGAACCGTGAACGCATCGAATGGGATCACATCAACGAGTGGTCGAAGAACGCCACCACCACCGTGAACGGTACGCAACCGCTGTGTTGTGCCCATCACGCCCAAAAAACGCATCATGGGTTCCGGTTGGTCACCATCGGTGCCACCCGTATCTGGACTGACGTCCCCGATCGGGAACTCCACACCCTCAACCCCGACGTCACCACCCACCCCCACGGCCCCGCACCACCCAACACCACCTGAACCCGCGCCTGGCTGAACCCCGCGCCTGGCTGAACCTCGGGCCTGGCTGAACCCCGCGCCTGGCTGAACCTCGGGCCGGTCTGGTGGTCGGCCGAGCAGCGGTGCGACCGGGCCTCGAGGAGCGTCGACCGGTGGTGGGCGAGGGGGCAGAAATTCGGTCCGGCCCCCTTTCGGGCCGCATTTGACCTACAATTCTTTCATGGCTGCAACCTTCACCCGTATGGACGAGTCGACTGCCGAGCAGTGGGCGACGATCGGCGCGGAGACCTTGAACAACCAACCCCGAGTTGCGGAGGAGTTCTTGTCGATGCTCCGCCGACTCGAGTCAATCACCGACGGATTTGCGTGTGATCAGCTGGTTCACGCGCTTCAGACCGCAACGAAGGCCGAAAAGGCCGGTGCCGACGAGGAGATGATCTTCGCCTCGCTCTGCCACGACGTTGGCAAACTGATCAGTGTCTTCAATCATCCCGGGATCGCTGCCGAGATGATTCGTCCCTACGTGCGCGAAGACGTCTACCACGCCATTCGGGTGCACCAAGACTTCCAGGGTCGCCACTACTACCAGCACTTTGGCAAGAGCCAGAATGAGCGGGAAAAGTACGAAGGGGAGCCTTGGTTCGACCTCGCCGCCCAGTTCGCCGACGAGTGGGATCAGCAGGCGTTCGATCCCGATGGCGAGACCTACCCGCTCGAGCATTTCGAACCGCTTGTGCGCAAGCTCACTGCCATGCCCAACTTCATGTAGCGAGTCCGCGAACAAGCAGACGCAGGCCAATCGGCCAACGTCAACGATTGGGGTCGCCGGCGAGTTCTTGGGCCTCGTCGAACAGGCGCTGGATCTCCCCACCGATTTGGTCGGTGAGCACCTTGATGTCGGAACGACGCGCTCGCCCGCCGTCAGAAGCCGCCGGTGGATAGATCGGCTCTCCCACGAGGATTACGCACTTCTTGGGTTTCGGGATCCTCATGCGTTTGCTCAGTGCTCGTTCTGTGCCCCCGAAACCGACCGGAATGATCGGCGCGCCGGACTTGATGGCGAGGTACGCCGGTCCGTCGAACATCTCCGTGATTTTGGGTCCCGTCTGACGCGTGCCCTCCGGGAACATCACAAGAGGTTCACCTCGTTCCAAAACTTCCATGCATGCCCGCAGGGCCGTGCGGTCTGCGGTCGCCCGTTCAACCGGAAAGCCTCCAGCGGTAGTGAAGAGCCATGCGCCAAAGCGGGTTTTCCAAAGTGATTCTTTGCCCATGTAGCGCAAACGACGTTTCGTGACCTGGCTGATCATGGGCGTCTCGAGATTGGACCGATGAATCGGCGAGATGATGCACGCGCCCTGAAGGGGAACATTTTCCAACCCACGTAGATCGAGCCGAAAGTAGCTCCGTCCGATGGCGAACGATGTCCACCACAACATTCGGTAAAGCACCCGTTGGCTCAGCGTCATCACCTCGCCGTATTCGTGGCCGTTGAGATGGATCACGTCACGATCAGTCTTGACCTTCTCGATCACCGGGCGGGTGGCAGTCGGAGCGGTATCCCCGCCCTCGGGCGTCATAGTGACGTGGACCCCGCATCGAGCGCGCTCGTGACGTGTTCGACGATTTGTTCCACGGTGAGGCCGGTGGTGTCGATCACCAACGCGCCGTCGGCAACCGCCAAAGGCGAGTCCGCCCGACCTTGATCGAGCGCGTCCCGACGCGCCAGGTCGGCGGCCACGGTTTCGTAGGAGAGGTCTGTGACCTCCTTCGAACGTCGCGCTGCCCGTACCTCGGGGTTGGCATCGAGGTACACCTTTAGTTCGGCATCTGGAAACACCACGGTGCCGATGTCGCGGCCCTCCATGACCGCCCCATCATGTTTGGCGGCGAATCGTCGTTGCCGATCACGCAACTCCTCTCGCACCACGGAATTTGCCGCAACGGTGGATACGGCGCGGGTGACTTCAGGCCCGCGGATCTCTATCGTGGCGTCCACCGCGTCGACCTGCACCGAACCGTCAGCGTGCATGGTGAGTTCGAACGAGCGGACGATCTCCGCCACACGCGACTCGTCCGAGGGGTCAACGCCGCGCCGGAGCGCGGCAAAAGCCACCGCCCGGTACATCGCGCCCGTGTCGAGATAGCGCAGCCCGATGCGTTCCGCTAGGGCCCGAGCGACGGTGGACTTCCCAGAGCCAGCGGGGCCGTCAATGGCGATCACTCTCATCGAGAGGGAGACCTTAGCGAGTCGAGCAGGGAGAAGTAACCGGGGAAGGTCTTTGCCACGCAACCCGGATCGGCGATCTCAATTCCCGGCGTGCGGAGGCCGAGGAGGGCGAAGCTCATCGCCATGCGATGGTCGTGGTAGGTCTGGATGACGGCGGGCCGTGGAGTGCCGGGATACACGCGGATTCCATCGGGAAGCTCATCGGCGCGAATGCCACACCGGTCGAGTTCGGCAATGGTGTTGCCGATCCTGTCGGTTTCTTTCGCGCGAATGAAGCCAATCCCGGTGATCGTGGTTGGACTGTCGGCGTGGACGGCGACCGCAATCAGGGTCTGGGCCACATCCGAGCAGTCGGCCATATCGACGTCGATGCCTCGGAGCGAGCCAGTGCCAATGACCGACGTGGCGTGGTCGGTCTGGGTGACCTCGGCGCCCATTTCGCCCAGAAGCGAGGCCAACCGGAGGTCTCCCTGTCGCGTGGCTGAGCCGAGGCCCTCTACCCGAGCCCTGCCCCGGCAAATCGCCGCCGCCGCGAACGCGTAGGACGCGGCGCTGGCATCGGGTTCCACGGCGTAGGTGACACCGGTGTAGCGCGAAGGCGGAACGAGGATTGTGTGGGCATCGGCCCAGTTGGCGTCGCCACCGAATGTCCGCATTACATCGAGGGTCATGTCTACATAGGGGCGCGATACGAGTGGTCCGTCGATCGTGACCCGAAGCCCGTCGGGCCAGCAGGGCCCCATCATCAAAAGGCCGGACAGGAACTGGCTGGAGACGTCGCCGCGAACGAAAACCGTGGCGGGACCGCTGGCGGCTTCGCGGTTCCCCGGGCCGAACCTCCCCAGGCCAGACTCCATCAGGCCGGACCGCCGCCCGTGGACGGTGAGCGGAAGGTGACCAGGCTTTTCGTTTTCGTCCACGGCAACGCCGAGAGATCGGAGCGCGAGAACGCCTTCGTGCATCGGACGTTCCCGGAGGGGATCGCCGCCGTCGATGGTGATTGGTGCCGAGCCGAGCGCCGCCGCAAACATCACGAACCGGGCGGTGGTGCCCGACAAGCGTCCATCGACCGTGGCGGGTAGCGGTGCTGGTCGGCCGTTGGTGCCCACGATCGTGACCGATGTTGAGCAATCCTCCGGCCGAGCTGCGGCGCCGAGCGCAGGGAGGGCGGCGAGCATGGCGTCGGTGTCGTCCGCCATGAGCATCCCGGTGATCGTGGATTCGCCCAACGCCAGTGCGGCGATCAGCAACGCTCGGTTCGTAAGACTCTTGGAACCCGGAATCGCCACTGTTCGATCGAAAGAATCGGTGATCGGAAAAACGGGATAGGGATCGACAAGATCCGGTCTGGCGCTCATCCGAGTGTCCGAATTGTGGAGGAGTACCCGAGGTCGTGGAGCCCGGCACGAAACTCCTCGGCAACGGCGAGCTCGACCGTCATGATCAATACGCCGTCCTCGCCCTCGGCGGAATGAGCGATCTCGAGGTCGAGCAAACTCACGCCGATCTCGCTCGCCGCCGTGGTGATTCGGGCGACCTCTCCGGGCCGGTCGGGGATGCGAACCCGTAGCTCGGCAAGGTCCTCGGGGCGAGCAAACCGTGCCGGTAGGTTCAGGCGGGCCGACCTGGCGCCTTCGAGAAGTTCGACCAGGCGATCGCGGTCACCCCGGCTCACAACTGATCGCATGTCTTGTAACTCACCGATGAGGGCGTCGAGCGTGTCGACGATCGCCTCGCGGTTCTCGGCACAGATATCGGGCCAGATGCCCGGATGACCAGCAGCGATACGGGTCATGTCGCGAAAACCGCCGGCGGCGAGGCGCAACAGCGCCCGGTGCTCGTCGGACCGGGTATCGGCCAATCGCATGAGGGTTGCGGCCGTGAGGTGCGGCACATGCGACACCACCGCCACCATTCGATCGTGGGCGGCGGGGTCGAGGGCTACGACGTCGGCCCCAAAACCCGAGACCACGCTCTGGACCTTGGTGTACGCGTCGCCGTCGGTGGTGCCGACCGGCGTAAGAACCCACGTGCGTCCTTCGAACAGGTCGGCTCGGGCTCCCGCAACCCCTTCGAGCTCACTTCCCGCCATCGGATGACCGCCAACATATCGAGGCTCCGCCATGAGTTCCCGCATCGGGGATTTCACGCTGCCGGCGTCGGTGACAACGCCGTTCGTGGTGGCGATAGCCTCCGCTACCGCACGGGGAACGATTCCGACCGGCGTGGCGACAAAGGTGAGCTCGGCGGAAGGATCGAAACCGGTGACGTCGAGCGCTCCCAGGCGAACACCAGCTTCGGCGTTCGCTGAGTCGAGGTCGTATCCGGTGACGTGCCACCCATGGGACCGCAACGCCAACGCGATCGACCCACCAATGAGTCCGACACCCACGACCTGGGCACGTGCGGGCATCGGGGTACTCAGCCGGGAAGGTCGTCTCGAAGGCTTGCTGCACCCTCAAGGTAGACATGGCGGAGGTCGGCTCTCGGCGTTTCGGTGTAGACGTGAGCGAGGATGCGAATACATCGAGGGGTGGCGCCTTCGATATCGAGTTCCTGGGCGCACAAAAGCGGCACATCGCCGAGCCCGAATGCCCGGGCCGCCGCCGCCGGAAAGACCGAATGGATGTCGTTGGTGGCCGTGAGGAAAATATCGATGATGTCGTCGTGGTGCAGCGCGTTTCGTTCGAACACCTCGGCGAGTAGCGCTTCTACGCGTTCGTAGACCTGATCTGCGGTATCGACATCGATGGTGGTCGCCCCTCGGAGGGCTTGAACCCGTTCTGGCACGGGGAGCACACTACTGGTTGGTCGGGTGCGTGACGACTGCTCGTTCAAGGCTTCGCAGTTCGTTCTGCGTGAGTTCACGCCACGAGCCGGGCTTCAGGGTGCGGTCGCGCAGCGGGCCGATTCGCTGGCGCACGAGCCGTTCCACGGGGTGGCCGATGGCCTCGCACATCCGACGGATCTGGCGGTTTCGACCCTCGTGAATCGTGATACGAAGCAGATCCCCCGCCAGGATTGACGCCTGGGCCGGAGCAGTGATGCCATCCTCGAGTTCGACGCCTTCGCGTAAGTGCCGGACGGCGGCCCTGCTCGGGTTGCCCGCCACCTTCACGAGGTATTCCTTTTCCACCCCAAAGCTTGGGTGTGTGAGCCGGTGAGTGAGATCCCCATCGTTAGTGAGCAAGATGAGACCCTCGGTATCAGCGTCGAGGCGGCCAACGGGAAACACCCTCGGCTCGTCGGGCACCAAGGACACCACCGTGATTCGACCTTCTGGATCTGATGCGGTGGATACGACGCCGATCGGCTTGTTGAGCAAGTAGTAGATCTGGCCGGCGCGGGTACCGATAGGGACACGGTCAACTTCGATTGCATCAGTGTCGGCATCGACCCGGCGGCCCAGCACCGCTCGTTCACCGTTCACCGACACTCGACCACTGTCGATCATGTCCTCGCAGACCCGTCGACTGGCGATACCCGCACGAGCCAACACCTTCTGCAGCTTTTCGTCGGGGCCGACCTCTGATTCCATGGCCGGGGTCAGGCTTCGGAGGGTGACTCGGCGGTCAGCGGGTTGTCATCGAGCGGGGTGTCATCGAGCGGGGCATCATCGAGTGCGGTGTCATCGAGTGCGGTGTCATCGAGTGCGGGGTCGGGCTCCCCACCAGGCTCGATGGCTTCGTAGGGGTCGATGGCTTCGTTGGGGTCGATAGCTGCAGGATCGGGATCGGGGTCGGCGCGCAGACCGTGTTCGAGCGCTTCCACAATCTCGGGACCGGGCATGAACGTAGTGATTGGTGCGAGATCAGCGATCGCGCCGAGACCCATTCGTTCGAGGAAAAGATCAGTGGTGCCGAACAGGATGGGATTGCCCGGCCCGGGATCGCGGCCGACCTCGCCGACATAACCCCGCTGTTCGAGTGTCCGCATCACGCCATCGACGTTCACCCCCCGAATAGCGGCAACCTGAGCACGCGAAAGTGGTTGTTTGTACGCCACGATCGCCAACGTTTCGAGCGCCGCCGACGACAGACGTGCGGTCTGACCTTCGAGTACGAACCGTTCCACATACGGCGCTAGATCGGGGTGGCTTTGGAAGCGGTAGCCGCCGGCGACATTGCTGAGGATGAAGCCCCGCCCATCCACCTCGTAGCTCGCCGCGAGTTCCCGCAGAATCCCCTCGATAATGTCGGGTGCCGTTTCCGTGACCTGAGCCAACAGGTGGGCCTCAACGGGGCGATCGGCCACCATCAAGATGGCCTCGATTGCCCGCACCGTTTCGCTGGGCAACGTACTTGGGAGTTGGTCATCGGCAGGTGCAATGTCGGCGCGGTCGACGTGGGTGTGGTCGTTGCCTGACGGGTCGTTGCCCGAGGGGTCGTTCGTGGTGGGCATCGCAGGAAAGCGTAGAGGCGAGATCAGCCGTCGTACGCATCGATGAGTGCGAGCTCATCGGAGGGGCGACCGTCGAGCGTGCCGCTCCCCAGCCACAGGATCGAAATATCTCCGAACGCCGTAGGTTGGTCGATGTCGACGAGACCCTGCTTGAACATCTCAAGTAGGGCCAAGAACCGGACGACTACATCGAGCCGCTCAACGAGACCGTTGGTGAGTTCACGGAACGACACCCGGCCGAGGCGTGGGAGTTCGTCCAGCAACTCTTCGAACGCGTCGGTGACACTGGCTCGCACACTGGAGACGTGAAAGAGGTCGAGTACGGGTTTGGGTTTGGGTGTCAGGGCGCGGACAAAGGCTTTTTGGAGATCATCGACATCGACTCCCTCCAGCAGATCCGGAGCGAGGTCGAGGAACGCATCCTCGAGTCCGGCGATTCGGGGATACGACAGCGAAGCGTGGGCGAACCGGGCTTGCAGGTGTTTTGCCGCGTCTTTGAAGGTCTTGCACTCGAGTAGCCGAGCGAGGAGGAGGTCGCGTTCCTCCCAGAGCGCAAGCTCGTCGTCGAGATCGAGATCACTGTCGTCCGGCAGGAGGCGGCGGACCTTGAGCTCGATCAACGTGGACGCAATCAGGAGGAATTCGGTGGCCACATCGAGGTCGAGATGTTCAAGCCTCTCGACTTCAACGAGGTAGGCGTCGACGATGGCGGCTAGGGACACCTCATAGATATCTACCTGCTCCTTTAAGATCAGGTGGAGCAACAGATCGAATGGCCCCACGAACACCGGGGTCTGCACTTCGTACGACATTCGGCGAGCCTAGATTTCAGGGACGGGTGGATGGTGGATGGTGGGTGATGGGATCGCGGAGGGCACCTTGCCTTTACGGCAGGTGGCCCCGAGGTCCGCCCAGGGACGGCGGCAAGAAGCCGCGGGTGCAGGACGACATTGCTACGATTTGGGACTTGTTGATGCCCCGCGGGGCGCTGGGCCGCCGCCATCAGCTCGGGAGGAAATCCATGAAACGCACGATGGGCGCGCTTGCGCTGAGCACGATTCTGCTGGCTGGTGCCGGCGCTTGCTCCAAGAAGGAAGAGCCTGTGGCCACGCCAGTCACCGTCGCCGCCGGGGCTACCACAACGGTCGCCGCTGCCGGTGGCTCAACCACGACAACGAAAGGTGAGGCGACGACGTCTACGAAGAAGAAGGAGGCGACGACGTCAACCACGGATCAGGACGACAGCACCACGACGTCGAAGAAGGATCGGGCAACGACAACTACGAGGGCTGGCGGATCGAAGAGTCCGAGGGCAAAGAACATCGATCTCACCGAAGAGGAGAACGATTGCATCGCCACGATTCTCGTCAGCGCGGCGATCGAGGATCCCAGCGTGGTTGCTAACGATGCCACTACTGCTGGTGCGGTGGGTGCGGCGGTGGTGCAGTGTGTTTCGAAGCCGCGCATCGGTGACGCGATACAGGACTACTGGGCGAAAAACACGGGAGCCACAGCGTCTGAGTTGGCGTGTATCCGTGACGAAACTATCGCTGCCGACGACGAATCGCTGGCGATCTTCGTCGGCGTCGTTTTCTATGCCGAAGACTCCGGCGACTCCACCCTCATCGAGCCGTTCGATGAGGCACTCAAGACGGCGTGCAAAGGCAAGTAGTTCGAGTTTCCTACGGCGTTGCAGAATGTCGTCGATCGATGCCGGCCATCGGGCCGGCATCGATCATTTTTAGCCGTTGCGTGGTCGTTGCGTGGTCGCGTCTGGTCGATGCCAGTCGGTCGTCGCGGCCGACGGACACGGGTCCTCTCCTAAGCTGCAAGAGTGCATGGAACTTCGCTCCCCCGGTCACCACTCCGTTTCCGCAGGCCACCCTTCGTGGCTGCGATGGCGATTGGAGCAGCGGGGCTCGTCGTGATTTCTGTTGGCTTTTCCGGGTGCAGCGGTGGCGCCGGTCCGGCGCCGGAGTCAACCCCCAACAAGGCGGCTTCTGACTTGGCCACGATCCTTCTGGTCGACGCCCCAACGGAAGCCTGCCTCACCACCAAGCTGAACGAACAGCCAAACGTGGCTGCCGCGCTCAACCGTGAACCCAAGAACAAGCCGTCAAACGCTCAGGTGGATGCGCTCAAGGATGTGCTCCGGTCCTGCATCAGCGCCGAGGCCGAGGCCGATCTCTACGCCAAGATCTCCCGCGAGACCTTTCCTCGCGCCCCACAATCGGCCATCGACTGCCTTCGAGGGAAGGTCCTGAGCCTGTCGGCGGCCGAGCAGGACACGCTTTTGATGGGCGCAGTGAATCCCGAACGCGAAGGCTTTGCGTACGCCACGTTGATGAGCGGTTCGCTCCTGCAGCCGTGTGGGCTCGATCGTTTCCTTGATTCGCCCGGTGGCGGCGAGCAAGTCGGCCCGAAGGGCACCGCTACCGGTCCGGTGCGCGAAGCCGAAGGCAGTGGCACCGTCGTTACCCGTTGACCGGTGGTGGTTCGGTGACGATTTGCGTCGGGGCGGGCAGTTCGGGGCGGTTCGGGCGCACTGATCGGGCGCACTGATCGGGCGCACTAATCGGGAATGGTTGCAGGCCCGGAGACCCGCTCTCGGTAGCATCCGCCGCCATGACTCGTGTTCTCTCGGGCATTCAGCCCACCGGATCGGTGCAACTCGGAAATCTCCTCGGTGCCCTTCGTTTCTGGGTAGCGGAGCAGCACACCACTGACTCCCTCTATGCCGTGGTGGATCTTCACGCGCTCACGATGCAGCAGGATCCCGTTGAACTGCGCGCACGCACGATGCAACTGGCGCAGCTTCTCCTTGCCATCGGTATCGACCCGGAGGTCTCGACGGTCTTCATCCAAAGCCATGTTCCGGAACACGCCGAACTGGCATGGATGATGGAGTGCACCGCGTCGTTCGGCGAGTTGAGCCGCATGACCCAGTTCAAGGACAAGAGCGACGATGCATCATTTGTCAGTGCTGGCCTCTTCACCTACCCGGCGTTGATGGCGGCCGACATCCTGCTCTACGACACCGATCGGGTTCCGGTGGGCGACGACCAACGTCAGCACCTCGAGCTCACCCGAGACCTCGCCGTCCGTTTCAACCACCGGTACGGCCCCACTTTCGTGGTGCCGGAGGCGGCAATTCCTCCGGTGGGGGCGCGGGTGATGGACCTCCAACATCCCACCAAGAAGATGTCAAAGTCCGCGGAGTCCCCACTCGGCACCATTGAACTGCTCGACGACCTCGCCGCCGTCGCCAAGAAGGTCAAGAAGGCGGTTACCGACACCGAAAACGAGGTACGTTTCGACCCCGCCACCAAACCCGGCGTGTCGAACCTGCTGTCGATCCTTGCGGCCTGCTCCGGTGGGAATCCGGACGAGATCGCCGAGCGATACTCGCAATACGGGCCGCTTAAGGCGGATGCCGCCGAGGCGGTCGTTGAACTCCTTCGCCCGATCCAGAACCGTTTTGGCGAACTCTCGAACGACCCTGGCGCCACGGCACAGATCTTTGCCGACGGTGCCGCCAAGGCTCGGGAGACTGCCTCGGCCACGCTCGTTCGTGCCCGTGAGGCGCTGGGCCTCGTCCCACGCTGCAGTTGAGCACATGCGCCGTCGGTCGGGTGCTCAGTCGTCGTCGGCGTCCTTGAGAGCCCGGGCGATGGTTGGCTCCACCGTCCACTCGGCTTCGGGAAGGTGGTGTTCCCTGGCCCAGGACTCGGTGAGCGGGTCGGCGCCGGCCATCGCGAGCATGTCGCCACCCAATCGGGGGTGCTGCAGATAGAGCCCAACTCGTCGGGTCATGCCGGTGGTCTTGGTCCAGGCCTTGATCACCGCCGGGTCGTGGCGAATAGCCATGGCCGACAGGGTGGCGATTACCCGGCCGTAGGTACCGAGGTCGGCGTCGACCTTGCCAACATCATGCAGTAGCGCGGCGGCGAGCACTGGACGTGGTGCCTGGCCGTCGAGGGCGTCATCAACACGGTGAGCAACGCCGGCGGCATGACGTCGATCCGGTCGGCTCATTCGATGCCAGAGTTCGATCTCGGCCGGCAAAAGCTGCTGCACGGCCCACTCGGTGTCGGCGGCAGAAGGACCCCGAGGGATCACGGCACCGAAGAACCGTCTGGCAAGGTGGATGGGCTTGGCCATGATCGAGTGAGGCTCAGCTCGCGCAGGCAATGCAATGCCGCGCTGCGGGCATTGCTTCGAGCCGTTCGTCGGGAATTGACTCACCGCATGCGACGCAGCTGCCGTACGAGCCGTCGTCGAGCCGATGCAGGGCGAACTCCACATCATCGAGTTGTTCGCGCAATTGTGTGGCGAGTTGCCGGTTTTCCGTCTGCTCTGCGGCGACCTGGCCTCGATCGCTCAGGTTGTCGTCGAATTGCGGCGCAGTGAACCCATGGGGGTCGGCTTCGGCCACATGGATTGCCAGGATGTCGCGTTCGGCTTCCAATTCGGTGCGAAGAGCAGCGAACCCCTCTGTGTCGGCTGGGCCCGAGTCGGTTAGGTGTGCGTTGGTCGGGCCTGCGGGAGTGTCGCTCACGAGCGCAGGGTAGCCCGCGGGTGGGCGGCCTGATAGGCAGAACGCAGCCGCTCGGTAGACACCATCGTGTAGATCTGCGTGGTGCTGATCGACGCGTGCCCGAGCAGTTCCTGCACGGAACGAACATCCGCACCGTGGTCGAGCATGTGGGTAGCGCACGAATGGCGCAGCACGTGGGGCGAGAGACGGTCGGCCAAGCCCGTGCGAAGCCCGTACTTTCGCACCACTTCCCACGCTCCCTGCCGGCTGAGGCGCCCCAGACGACGATGAAGAAACACCGCGTCTTGAGCATCACGGGGAAGGTTGCGGTCGACGACGACCAGTGGGCGTCCTTCGGGACCGAGCCAGGTAGACAGCGCCAAACGAGCCATTCGTCCGAGCGGAACTACCCGCTCCTTTGACCCCTTGCCAAAGACTCGTAGCAGGCCCCCTTCGAGGTCAAGATCGTGGAGTGAGAGTCCCACCACCTCACTGATACGTGCGCCGGTGCCATAGAGCACCTCGAGCAACGCCCGATCCCGGTGGGCCCACGGGTCGGTTCCGGTGACGGCCGCAAGGAGCCGCGTGATGTCTTCTTCGCTCAGCGCCTTGGGCAGCCCCCGAGGTACGGCGGGCACCTCGACGGCTTCGGTTGGGTCGGTTGCGGCCATTCCCTCTTGGACCAGGAAACGAAACACCGATCGAATTGCCACGGTGGCCCTCGCCGTCGACGCCGGGGCGCGCCCGATTGATCGGAGGTACGCGATGTACGCAAGGAGCTCCCCTTCCCCGGACCTTGTAAAGTCCACCGGCGGGTTTCGAGCGTTGAGCCAGCAATGAAACTGGCGAAGGTCGCGGCGGTAGGCGGCAAGGGTGTTGATGGCTCGACCACGTTCGGTGGCGAGGTAGGTGAGGAAATCCTCCACCACGATGGGCAGGGGTACCTCTCCGTTGCTGCCGTCTGGGGAGTTTGGGACTGCCACCGACACCGACACGCTACGGGTGGGTGGCGCGCGCCCGAAGCAACGCGATTGCCAACACCGTCTTGGCGTCGGTGATCTCTCCGAGCCCGATGCGCTCGATAGCTTCAATCAGCGGAAGGCGTTCGATCGTCATGTGCTGTTCCTCGACGCCTTGCCGATCAAGGTCGACCGGGTAAAGGTTGGTGGCGAGGAACACGTGCACGAGTTCGTCGGTGAAGCCGGGTGAGTTGTGGAAGAAGCAGAGCGGTTCGATCGTGTCGGCGCCAAGGCCGACCTCCTCGGCCAGCTCACGAGACGCGGTGGTGATCGGTGGTTCACCGTCGACATCTCGGAGTCCGGCGGGAATCTCCAGGATCGTGCGGCCGAGGGCGGCCCGGAATTGGCGGACGAAGGTAATCGATTGATCGTCGTGAAGCGGGAGTACCGCCACCGCACCGGGATGGTGCACGACTTCTCGCACGAACGGCTCACCGTCAGGAGCCCGGAATGAGGCGCGTGCAAGGGTGATGACCCGTCCCGTGAACAGGGTCTCCTCCCCCATCGATTCGAAGCCGCCGTGCGTGTCCACTTTGAGTCAGGCCGAGGCCACATCCTCGCGGTCGAGGGTGAGAATGTGAGGGTTGCGTCCCTCGGCACGGGCTAACGCCGCACCAATAAACGCACGGAACAGCGGTGCCGGGCGGTTCGGGCGGCTCTTGAACTCGGGGTGAGCTTGTGTGCCCACCCAGAACGGATGGTCGGTGAGCTCGATGAACTCAACGAGACGGCCATCGGGGGACGTGCCTGAGCATCGGAACCCGCTGCCCTCGAAGCGGTTTCGATAGCGGGGATTGAATTCGTAGCGATGACGATGGCGTTCTGAAACCACTTCTTTGCCATAGATGGCGGCCACCTTCGAGCCAGCCTGCAGCTCGGCGATGTATGCGCCGAGCCGCATCGTGCCACCCATATCGCGCACCTCTCTCTGATTCTCCATGAGCGCAATTACCGGGTGCTGCGTTTGCGGGTCGAACTCATACGAGTGGGCTCCGGTGAGACCCAACGCGTTGCGGGCGTACTCAATGGTCATGACCTGCATGCCGAGGCAAAGGCCGAGACACGGAACATCGTTCTCGCGTGCGTAGGCGGCAGCGGCGATCTTTCCCTCGATGCCCCGCTCGCCGAACCCGCCGGGGATCACGATCCCATCGAGGTCGCGTAGGCGACCCTCGGCCAACAAACCTTCTACTTCCTCGGCCTGGACCCACTCAATCGATACATCGGCAGCGTGGTGGAACCCGCCGTGTTTGAGGGCCTCCACCACGGAAAGGTAGGCGTCGGGGAGCGAAACGTACTTGCCGATGATGCCGATCTTTACTGGCTGGTCGGCAGTCTCGATGCGATCGATCAGGATCTCCCATTCCGAGAGGTCAATTTCGGTGCTTTCGAATCCGAGGTGTTCGCATACGACGGTGTCGAGGCCCTCTTCGTGGAGCACGAGTGGCACTTCGTAGAGGTTGCGGGCATCGGCGGCATTGACCACGGCGTTTACCGGGACATCGCAGAGGTTGGAAATCTTGCGTTTCAACTCGGCCGATAGCGGGCTCTCGGAGCGGCAAACGATCACGTCGGGTTGTATGCCGCGTGAGCGGAGTTCGGTGACACTGTGCTGGGTGGGTTTGGTCTTTTGTTCCCCCGACGGTCCGATGAACGGAACAAGGGTGACGTGGAGGTAACACACGCTGCTGCGCCCGGCATCGAGCCGGTACTGTCGGATCGCTTCGAGAAACGGGAGGATCTCGATGTCGCCCACGGTGCCGCCGATCTCGGTAATCACGACATCGACGTCTTCGGCATCGAGGAGCTTGATGCGTCGTTTGATCTCGTCGGTGATGTGTGGGATTACCTGCACCGTTTTGCCGAGGTATTCGCCTTGGCGCTCGGCCTTGATGACGGCCTGGTAAATGGAGCCAGTGGTGGCGTTGGACTCACGGCTGAGCCCTTCGTCGATAAAACGTTCGTAATGACCGAGATCGAGGTCGGTTTCGCCGCCATCGTCGGTGACAAAAACCTCGCCGTGCTCAAACGGGTTCATCGTGCCGGGGTCGACGTTGAGGTACGGGTCGAGTTTCTGCATCGTGACCCGGAGGCCACGAGATTTGAGTAGCCGGCCCAGCGAGGATGCAGTGATCCCCTTGCCCAATGAACTGGCCACGCCTCCTGTCACGAAGATGTGCTTCGTCACCCGTTCTCCTTCACGTCGACTCGCGAATAACAACGGAAGAGTATGGTAGCGGGCACCGCCGACCGATCCCGCTATCGGGGCTGACCAGCATGTTCCCCGGGGGAGTGCGTGCGTGCCGCAGTGTCCCCCTACAATACGAGAACGCGTTCTACCACGGCGGGTGCACGCGTCGCCGCCAGTCGCCGAGCAAAGGAACCCCGATGGCTGCGCCTGAAACCCTGCCCGAGCCCCCGGCACCGAATCACGAGTCGTTGGTGCTGCTTCCGGGAGGGCGAGCGCTTGGGTACGCCGAGTTTGGGGATCCGGAGGGTCGGCCGGTGCTGTGGTTTCATGGCACGCCGGGTGCTCGCAAGCAGCTACCGCCTGACGGGGGAAAGCTGGCGTTGGAGCGGGGCATCCGGTTGATTGGGGTCGAGCGTCCAGGCACTGGTTTTTCCACACAGCACGCCTACGGGCGAATTGTTGAATGGGGCGCCGACCTCGAGGCGTTCGTCGATGGGCTGGGGATTGATCGATTTGCCGTGGTGGGGCTGTCCGGCGGCGGACCCTTTGTTCTGGCCGCGTGCCACGCCCTCCCGGATCGTGTCGTTGCCGGAGCGGTGCTCGGTGGAGTGGGTCCGACCCGAGGCGACGAGGCGGCACCGGGGTATACCCGGCTATTGCCCCTCCTCGAACCGGCGCTTGCCGCCTTGCGTTTCCCGCTCGGCGAAGTGCTTACGCACCTCATTCGCCCTATTCGGACCTTTGCGTCGCAGGGGTTCGATGTGTACACCCGAGTGGCACCGCCATCGGACCGGCCCGTCATGCGGGTGCCCGAGATGAAGAGCATGTTTCTCCACGACATCACCACCGCCGTCGAAGGGGGCATGCGAGCTCCGGTGAATGATCTGGTGTTGTTCGGACGGCCATGGGGATTCTCCCTGCGAGACCTCAAGGTGCCGATCCGTTTCTGGCATGGGGACGCCGACGGGATTGTGCCGCTGTCCCATGGCGAGTTCCAAGCGGCAATGGTGCCCGGCGCGGACCTGGTGGTATGTCCCGGCGGTGGCCATTTCGCTGGGTTCATCCTCGGGCAGCAAGTGTTCGATTGGATTGGCGAGCAGTGGCCGGCACCGCCCAAGAAGTCGCGTCGCCGTACCGCCAACGCGAGCGGGTCGCGCTCCTAACCACTCGGCCTAACCCACCGGCGGTAGCAAATCCGGCAAACCCATGTCGAGATTGGGCTCTTCGAGACCACCATCGACCTCGAGGATCTTGCCGGTGACCCAGGCCGATGCCGGGGACGCGAGGTAAAGCACGGCCAAGGCAATGTCGTTGGGGTGACCCAAACGTCGAAGCGGCGTGCGTCGAACCATCTCTTCGCGGATGCCGTCGTCGTGCAGGACGAGCTCCAAGGCCGAGGTGGCGGTGCTCCCGACGGCGATAGCGTTCACCCGAATGCGAGGGGCGAGGTCGGCGGCGGCGAGCCGAGTGAGGTGGCTCAGGGCCGCTTTCGCCGTGCCGTACCCGACCACGCCACGATCGCGTAGACGGCCGATCGCGGAGGAGATGTTGACCACCGAGCCGCCGGTCTCGAGGAGGTGAGGAACTGCGGCTTTCGTGAGGGCGAACGCGGTTGACACGTTGAAGTGAAACGATCGCTCCAGAAAGCCGACGCTGGTGTCCATGAACGGCCGGGGCATACTCCCGCCGGCGTTGTTCACGACGATGTCGAGTCGGCCGAATCGGTTGATCGTTTGGGGCACGAGGCGAGTCAGAGCGTCGAGGTCGTTGGCGTCGCAGGGAACGATGAGCGCAGCCCGGCCCAGGGCCTCGATCTGCGCCGCGACGGCTTCGAGGTCGGTGACGGTGCGAGCCGCCAGCACCACGTCGGCACCGGCCTCGGCCAGCCCGATCGCCGTGGCGCACCCGATGCCTCGGCCCGCTCCGGTGACGACGGCGACCTTGCCATCCAGTGAGAACGCGTCGAGGAGTCGCGTCAGGGTCGCACTCCGAGCGTGACGGGGGTGTCGAGATCCAAACGGCGCACGGGCCGGGTTGGGTCGACCAGGCTGATCGCCGTGGTGATGGCATCGGAGGCGGGGGCGGCACTGGTGCGAAGGAGGTCGTCGAGGTCGGCGGGATCGGCGGTGAACTCGATTTCTGTCGAAGCTCGGCGGTTGGCGTGGTACACCCGTGACCAGCTGTAGTTGATTGCTACCTCCGACGCCCACGCGATGGTGGAGAACACGCCGAGTGTGCGACGGGCCCGGGCCCACCGCATGGGGCCGCCATAGAAGCGGCGATAGGCGTGGGCCAGGCCAGCATCGAGCTGTTCGGGCGACATGTTGGCGGGCTCGAATACCGTTCGGTAAGAGGTGTAGTGCGACCAGTTGGTGTCGAACACGCGGCCATCGCCGTGCATGCGAGCGAACGTGGCAGTTCCAGGAAACGGTGTGAGGATCGTGAAGTGGGCGGTGTCGACCCCCGCCTCCTGCACGTAGTCCACCGTGTGATCGAAAACATCAGGCTGGTCGTGGTCGAACCCGAAGATAAAGCCGCCTTCCACGGCGATGCCGTGGTCGTGCAGGTTCCGGATCAGCCCGGCGTACTCGTTCGGCCGGTTTTTCTTGTTGGCCTCGATGAGTGAGTCCCGTGAGACGCTCTCGAAGCCGGTGAAGATTGCCGCGCAGTCGGAACGTTTGGCCAGCGCCAGTAACTCCGGGTGACGGGCGATGCCGATCGACGCCTGACCTCCCCACCGGACGGGCAACTTGGCGGCAACGAGTGCTTCGAGGAGATCGGCCAGGTAGTCGAGGTCGGCGGCGAGATCGTCGTCGGTGAAAAACACGAAAATCTTGCCGGGCATCCGCGGCGGCATCGTGGTGCGGTAACGGAGTTCCTCGATGGTACGTGCGGGATCGAGATGTCGCGACCCGCGCCCGTTGATCCTGATCACCGAGCAGAAGTCGCAGTTGAATCGGCACCCGCGGGTGGACTGGTGCGTATGGGTGGGCCGGTAGCGATTGTTGGGGAAACGCCGATAAAGGTGGCCGTAGTCGCGCACGTCGGGGCTGGCTGACATATCCCCCCATTGGCCGTGATAGATCGGTTTGAGCGATGAGCAGAGTACGTCGGTGAGCAACTCCGGCATCACTGCCTCGGCCTCGCCGGCGACGATCGCGTCGCAATGGCGAAGCGCCTCGCCTGGCAGCATGGAGGGGTGAATGCCGCCAAGGACGACGGGAACGCCCCGTTGCCGGTAGGTGGCTGCCGTGGCGTAGGCCTGGGGGGCGAGACCCGTCCAGCACACGATCAATGCAAGGTCGGGGGAATTGGTGGGAATCTCGTCGTGGGTCTCATCGATGAGGACCACCTCCCACCCCTCTCGCTCCACGAGGGCGGCCACCACCAAAAGGGCAAGCGACGGGAATCCTCGGGCGAAGACGCCCTGCATTCCCCAGCCCAGCCAACGAGGAAAGACAACATGAGCGACCGGTCGATCGCCGCGATGGACCATGCGAAAACTGTACCAGCCCGTCGCGGCATCGCCCCGACACTTGCCCTTCGCTCCCCGCCGATCGGGTGCTCGATGGCTATGCTTTGGCACCATGGCGCAGCCGGGCGCCGCTTCCGGGGGGCTTCTTGACTGCACCTGTTTCATCGGACTCCTACGACGAGAGTCTGCAACGCGACGCCGAAGAGAGCGAGCGTCGTGTGCGCGTCGTGATGATCGTGGGTTTCATCGCCAGCATCGTTCTCGGCATCGTAGGTTTCGTGCTTGGCAATCTCGGGAGCACCGTGATCGCCTTCCCGGTAAGCCTTTTGCTGCTTGGCGTGGTGGCCACGCTGCTTACCACCAACAGCCTGAAAGCGACGGCCAGAGCACGCCGTGAGGCGTCCGAGCAGGCAACCGAGATGATGAACTCCATTCGCGCCCGAGAACGTGAGCTGATCCAATCCAATCGAGAACTTGAACGTTTCGCTACGGTGGCCGCTCACGACCTGCAAGAGCCGCTTCGCACTGTGCTCACCTTCGTCGACCTGCTCGATCGACGGTACGGTCCCAGCCTCGACAAGCAGGGTCGTGAATATCTCGTGCGGGTGTCTGGTGCTGCCGCCCGTATGCGGAACCTCATCGAGGACCTCCTCGTCTACGCCCGCATGGGACAGATGGAGCGAACCTATGAGCCAGTCGATCTGCGTGAGATCGTCGACGAGGCCATCGACGACCTCGACCAGCTAATCCGTGACGTACACGCTCGCATTGATATTGCGCCCTTGCCCACAGTTACCGGCAACCGGCCGGGGTTGATTCAACTGACCACGAACCTGATTGCCAACGCCTGTAAGTACCGCATGGGAAACCCTCACATCCGCATCAGCAGTGAGCGTGAGGGCGGCGAGTGGATCGTGGCGGTCGCCGACAACGGCAAAGGCATCGATCCCCTGTATCACGAGCGAATCTTTGAGCTCTTTCGACGGCTGGAACCTCGAAACCGTGGAGGTGGCACCGGGTTGGGACTGGCGATCTGCAAGCGTGTCGTTGAGTTGCATGGTGGCCGCCTTTGGGTGCGCTCCGCACTGGGCAAGGGTTCCACGTTCTTCTTCACCCTGCCAGCCAACCCGAACGACCGCCTTCCCTCGCCGGGAGCGAAGGCTCGAACGCGTGGCCGGGATGGCGAAGAAGGGCTTACCTGATGTTGCGATCCGGGTGATGGGTTCACCTCCAGCAGCCGCCTTGGCGTGGCTTCGTGCGGCGCCGGTTGCCCTCGCAGTCCTCACCGCCGAGGGAGCAATCGAGGCGGCCACACCTACGTTCTTGACCGCAATAGGAGCGACGCCGGACGTGATCGGCACATCGTTGGTCGCGCAGATCGCGCCCGACGAACGTGACGACTTTCACGCCGTGGTCAATCAGGTCGCGAACGCGAATGAGGTAGGGCCGGCTTTGGGTGCCCCTACCCACTTCGATGCGAGTGGCATTTCCTTGAGGTCAATCCCCTACCGGTGCGGCTTCTCCGCAAGCGCTGTCCCGGGCGGCGGCGCGTGTTTGCTCGTGGCGGAACGTCTCAGTCCTCCGATGCACATCGTCGGTACCGACGCTCCGCCCATCCTTGACTCCTTCACCAACCAGATAGCGGGGGCGCTGTCCCACGATGTTCGGGCATCCCTGCGCAGTGTGAACGGGTTCCTTGGGCTGGTCGAGCGGTCGCCGGCGCTTCAAGGGGATGAGTCAGCGCTGAAATACCTGCGCACCTCGCGTGATGCCGGTGCAACCGCCGACGAGGGCGTCGACGCGTTGGTCCGATTTCTTCGGCTTCATGAGCGACCGCTCGCAGTGCGACCGGTGTCGCTCGCTGGTGTGATCGACAAGGGCATGAAACAGTCGCTTGAGATCTTCCCCGGGACGAGTCCCGAACTCACGGTGCCTCCGGTGAACGTGGCGCTGCTGGCGGATCCCCGTTTGATGAGTGAGGCTGTGGGCGAGCTGATCACGAATGCCCGCAAGTTCGGTGGTGCTGCCGTCCGTATCTCGATCATCGCCGAGGAGCGCGAGGGGTGGGTGTACCTCACGATGACCGATGACGGTCCGGGGGTCGACCCGACCCTGGCGCCCGACGCCGTCCGGCTCTTTCGTCTGCTTCAACCGAAAGGGAAATATCCGGGTATCGGCATGGGTCTGCCGCTGGCAACGGCAATCGTCGAAGCCCATGCGGGGAAACTTGCCTTCGGCTGCAATCCCCCACCGGGCGTTGTCTTGCGGCTACGCATTCCGTCAGCAGCGGCGCATGTGTGAAGGTGTCGTACGCTTGAGGGGGAACGCCGCTGGCTACCCACATGATCGGAGAGGTTGGTAACGATGGAATTCGGTGTCATTCCAAGGGTGCTCATCGTCGACGACAACCCCGACGATGTCGAACTCACCCGCATTGCGTTCGAAGAGGCCGGGGTTGAAGTTCACCTCGACGTCACCGAGGACGGATCGGACGCCCTGGACTTTCTCTGGCAGGTCGAGCCGAAGGGCGCCAAACCTCGACCCGACATCATTCTGCTCGACCTCAACCTGCCCAAGGTCGACGGTCG
>JANOSD010000125.1:0-15909 GCA_031415655.1 Actinomycetes bacterium | reverse complement strand
GGAGGTCAACGGCCGCACCGAAATGGTCTGGCGACCAGGCGACGCCTTCGAGCGCCCAGAGCAAACCAGTGTGCGGCGAACTCGACGAGAACAGGCCGTCGGCGTTCTTGTCCGCGAACAACTTTCCGAGGACGGGGTCGTCGTCGGCGGTCCCTGCAGTCACCGCATCCACGAACGCGTCGGTGCCGGCCTCGGCGAGGAGCGGCAGAAGGTCGCTAAGTGACGCCCAGGTGCGACCGCTGTCATCCTCATTTGCTTTCTTTAACAACGAACGAACGAGGTGGTTGGCCCAGCCCGAGCCGGTCGAACCACCGGGTGCCGAGAGCGAGGCACCGTGGACACCAAGCAGAGCGAGCGAACGAGCGAGTCCGCGGCGAAGGTCTCCAGAGAAAGCTCGCACCTTCCCCTCTACGGACGCCTTCCACCACCGTTCCTCGTCGGGAATATCCAGGGACGGATCGATTTCACCGATGACCGCGTTGACAACGGCTTCAAGGCGCTTCAAGTCATCGTGAGTAAGTCGTTCGACGAGTAGAAGCCATGAGTCGAACGGTGCGACCAAGTGCCAGCTCGGGCCCGCGTGAAGCATCAACGGGTCAGCTGACTCCGCGAGACCGGCGGCCTTCTCGCTGAAGTCCTCGTACGGCTCGCCAGACAATTCTGCGAGGGCTGACCGGTCGCCGTCGCCCTGGTCGTTCCAACTACCCCCGAGAAGCGCTGCCCGAATGTGACGACCCACGGGTGGCTCGGCCCATGGGGGGCGATGCAGTGCCTTGTTCGTCGCAAGGTTCCGCCGAAGGGCTGTGAGGCTCCTACGAGCGAGTCGCCCTGCGGAGTCTGACTTCTTCTCGTCGTTCATCCCAGCAGATTGGAGCGCCGCTGCTACTGCCGTCGCGTCAAGGGCCGGCAAGTCAATATCCGCGACGGTGGTTCCAACCACGGGAACAAGCACGTCATGCCGACATGCCGATGGCACTTCCTTCGCGAACTCGGGATCGAGTGGGACAAGGACGAGCGGTTGGGGCGAATCAAGCAGAAGCCTCCAGGTGCTGAGTTCGTTTACGAACGCAAGCCGGGACAGCAATGATCCGTCCCCCTGCGCATCCGCTTGAACGGCCAAGGCTGCGATGAAGGCACAGGTCTCGTCGTACGCCGGGCCCTCGATGGATGTGATTCCTGACCCGGTCAGGCGGTTGCGAGTCGCCTTCTTCACGTCATCCCGACCGGCGAGCACTATCTCGGGAGTCATCACTGGATCTGTCTGCTGCGACCACGCTGCCCACCACGTCTCCGCGGTTCGCATGCCGTATGGGTTGAGTCCAAGCTCCTCCGAGAACCACGCCCACGTGATCGGTGCGGTCTCCAGCCACGTGTGAACGTCATCGAGGCCGTAGGCGCGGACGTCCTTCCACTTCTTCTCCGCCGTATGTTTCGTTGCGAATTCATCGCGGTCTGTCCAGACGCGAAGTATCGCTTGGATGTACGTGCAGTCGTGTAGGGGCGAGCCGTCGGGCGTCGAGTCGCGCTTGCCGTAGTCATCCGCAGCCTTCGCGTTCGCGCCGCTGTTTACCGACAACTCCCATACCGACAGGCCCTCGGGCACCCAGACAGTTGACGAGGAACTGCGAACCGAGCCATCCCACTTGCCGGCCGCCACGCCCTCGCCCGCCGGCATCCCAAGTTCAACTAGACCCGGAGTGGTCTCAAGTATGAGCCGCCGCAGCAGGCGCGGGAAGTCAGACTGAGACTGCTTAGTGTCAGCCCAATCGCGGAGCTTGTTGCGGTCGGCGAATCCGGGTCGGCTCATGTGCAGTTCCGCCTTCCCCTAGGGTCTTACCCACTGCTCGTGACCGAGCGGCGCTTGGTTGAGGCGGTCCCGGCGGGCTCGCCAGTCGGGCAGGTTCTTGTCCATCAGCGTGGTGAAGCGCTCACCGTGGCCGCGTTCCAGCAGGTGCGTCATCTCATGGACGGCGAGGTACTCGAGGCAGTCCGGGTGCTTCTTGGCCAGTTCGACGTTGAACCAGATGTGGCCGGTCTCCCGGTTGCACGAGCCCCACTTCGTCTTCATGCGTCGGATGCTCCACTTCGGCACCTTGACGCGCATCTTGCGTTCCCACTTCGGGATCAGGTCGGGAACGGCCTGGCGCAGTTGGTCGCGGTACCAGCGGTCGAGCAGTGCACGCCGGCTGTCGGTGCTCGTACCCGCGGCCGAGTAGAGCAGAAGGCGGTCGCCGTCGATCTCGATGTGAGCCCGGCCTGGGCGCTCGATCACCTTGAGGCGTAGTCGGCTGCCCCAGATGTAGTGCGACTCGCCGGTCACCATTTCGCGACGGGTCTGGCGCTGAGCGGCTTGCAGCTGTTCGCGCTGGCGCTTGATCCACGGCAGGCGGTTCACGATGGCCAGGCGCACCTGGTCGTCGTCTAGCAGTTCTGGCGCAGCGACGCGTACGCGGCCCATGGGTGGGTACACGCCGATGTGCAGGTTCTTGATCTGCTTGTAGACGACGTCGACGTCGATGCCGCCGACCGTGAGGTAGGCGCTAGTGGTACTCATTGCGCGCCTTCACCAGTTCAAACAGTTCATCGAGAAGCACGGGGTCGAAGTCGGCCGGGAGTTCCTTGGCGATGGCTCGCTTGACCTTCTTCTCCTTGATGGCGTTGCCGACCCAGGAGTCCGGCTTGGAGTGTCGGACCGCGCCGTCGACCTCGATTGCGAGGTTTAGTTCAGGAATGAAGAAGTCGACGAGTGCCCGGCGGGCGCCGTTGTTGGCCCAGTCGGGGTACACGGTGCCGGTGCCTTCGCCCTTGCCGAGTTGGCCGGCCTGCTCCAAGAGCTTGGCCAGATAGTCCTTGTAGTCGAGCGCGCCCTGGCGGCGCTTCTCCAGCAGCGCATCGAGCAGTTCGGACATCCGGTCGTAGTACTTCGGGTTCGTGGGACGTTCGTCGATGATCACCTTGCGCATGTTGTTCGTGATCGTCTCGGCAACCGCCTCGGGATCTTTCTTGATTCCGGCGGGCAGCTTGTCGATGGCGCCAGCTCCGAGCTTGACGATCAGCTGGATCAGACCTGCGTCCTTGAAGTCGGACAGCACTTCGGACGGTTTGGCCTGGATGTAGGTGTCGAGGAGGTGGCGCATGCCGGCCTCGTACTGTTTGAAGTCGACGTTCTCGCCCGCGCCGAGCTTCACCTCGTCGCGCACGTTCGCGTAGTGAGCGACCTCGCTCTTGATCGATGCAGCTTCCGTCTCGGCGTAACCCGCCTCGGTCATCTCGTTCGCGATGTTGCCGTACTTGCGCACCAGCGCCGCCACGCACTTGTACAGCTCGACACGCTTGGGCTCGTTGGCCTTGAGCTGTTCGACGTCGCCCTGCTCCGCCGAGCAGAAGTACTTCTGATATTGCAGGGTGTTCTTTGGCGGCGAGACCGGTTCGCACAGGGCTCGGATCTTTTCGAGCGCGTCGTCGAGATCCTCGCGAGCCTTCTCGATCCGATCGGACAGTAGGCCCTTGATGTCCTCTTTGGCGTAGCCGTCGAGGGCGCCGCTCGTGTAGTCGGTGATGGCGGTTTCGAGGGAGTTGAACAGGTCGCGGTAGTCGACGATGTAGCCGTAGTCCTTGTCGTCACCGTCGAGGCGGTTGACACGGCAGATGGCCTGGAACAGGCCGTGGTCTTGCATCTTCTTGTCGATGTAGAGGTAGGTGGCGCTTGGGGCATCGAAGCCGGTGAGCAGCTTGTCGACGACGATCAGCAAGCGCATCTGGCCCGGTTCGTAGACGAACTTGTGCTTGGCCTGCTGCTCGAAGAGCTCAACCTTGTTGACTGCCTTGTCGGCGGGTTCGTTGAAGTGGTCGGCGAGCATCTGGCGGTAGATGTCGTATTGGCGGAGCTTCTCGGTGGCGCCCTCGCCCGAGTCTTCCTTGGAGATGTCACTGGCCTGCGGCTCGTAGCTGGTGACGATCGCGCACTTGCCCTTGAAGCCAGCCTGGCAGAACAGTTCGTAGAACTTGCAGGCCTGGTAGATGCTGGAGCCGACGAGCATGGCGTTGCCGCGGCCGTCCATTAGGCGCGGCTTGGTGTCCATGTCGAGCAGGATGTCGTTGACGATCTGCTTGGCGCGGGGCTCGGCGCTGACGACCTTCTGCATGGTTCCCCAGCGCTTCTTCAGCTCAGCCTTGGACAGGTCGGTCATGCCCTTGGTCTTGGCGTCGAACCACAGGTCGACCTTGTCGGGAGCCATTAGCTCCTGGTCGATGGTACGGGCCTCGTAGCGCAAGTCGAGCACGACTCCGTCTTCGACGGCCTCGTCGAACTTGTAGGTGTGGATGAACGAGCCGAAGGTCTCGATGCTCGTTTCCTTGTCTCGCTTCAGCAGTGGCGTGCCGGTGAAGCCGATGAACATCGCGCCGGGAAGGATCAGCTTCATGGCGTCGTGCATTTTGCCGGACTGGGTGCGGTGGGCCTCGTCCACGAAGACGAACAGGTTGCCCTTGGCCGAGAAGTTGGCCGGCACCTTGGCGTTGAGTTCCTTGATGAAGTCGGTGTCCGCTTCGTCGCGGGCGTCGTCGTCGGAGCCGCGGAACTTGTGGATCAGGGAGCCGATCAGCCACTTGTCGCTCTGATTGAGAGTCGAGATGAGGTCGGTGCCGCTCTTGGTGCGGTAGATCTCCTCGTTGACACCATTGAAGACGCCCTCGATCTGCTCATCGAGTTCCGTGCGGTCGGTAATCAGGAGGACGCGGGCGTCGGGTTGGTTCTCGCGCAGCCACTTGGCCAGCCAGACCATCGTCAGGGACTTGCCGGAGCCCTGCGTGTGCCAGATGATGCCGCCTTCGCGCTTGGCGACGCGGGCCTGCGATGCCTTGACTCCGAAGTACTGGTTGTGACGGCACGTCTTCTTTACTCCGGCGTCGAAAACCATGAAGTCATGGATGATCTCCAGGAATCGCTCCTTCGAGCAGATCTGCGTCAGTGCTCGATCGAGTGGCTCCTCGATGGCTGACTCCTCGCGCCAGCTCAGCCAGTACTTCTCTGGGGTGTCGATGACGCCGTAGCGAAGGCCCTCGACGTCGTTGCCAGCCATCACCAGTTGCACAGTCGTGAAGAACGACCGGATGAACTCCGGTCTCTGGTTGCCGATGGTCTGACGGATGCCTTCCGAAACGGCGACCTTGGACCGCTTCAGCTCGATGGTGCCAAGCGCGATGCCGTTGACGTAGAGAACGAGGTCTGGGCGCTTGACGTGGTTGCCTGCGACCGTCACTTCCTCAGCGATCGCGAAGTGGTTGGCCTCGGGGTTGGCCCAGTCGATCAGCCAGACAGTCTCCGTGTTCTCGCCAATGCCTGGCTTGACGTGAACGCCGTAGCGCAAGAGCCGGTACACATCCTGGTTCGCTTCGTAGAGGTCGCGGCCCCCGCCGAGCGAGGCGCCGCTCGTGAGCTTCAGCATGGCCTTGTTGATCAGGTTCTCGTCGTAACCACGGGCCGAGAGGTTCTGAGAAAGCAGATCTGCCTCGACGTTGGCGTTGCCCTCCCGGTATCCCCAACTGCCGAGGTACTCGAATCCGAGCGTCTCCTTGAAGAGCTTGATGACGCTGTCCTGGGTTTTGCGCTCGATCTGCCCGACGGTGCTCATGCTGAAACCTCCGCGACGGGCAGGCGCGTGCGACCGGTGAGAAGTTCCTGCATCATGCCTTGCTTGATGTAACGAGCCTTCTCAAGCCGTGCAATAAGGACCGCGATCTCGGCATCGGCGGCAGAAATCGCCGACGCAATCGCGACCTGTTCATCGAGCGGTGGAATACCCACGGTGAGATTGCGAACCGTTCCCCAGTCTGACCGAGGCATATGTGTTCCGTAGGCACCACTCGCGACATCGATGAATTGGTCGGTCTCGACCACGTAGCGCACAAATCGGCCGTCTACCCCGTCCTTCGCACGCAGAACCCAGATCTCGGTGGTACATAGCCCGGTGACATCTGCGTACCAATACTTTCGTAAGTACGCTCGCAGCTTTCCGAATAAGACATCACCAGGCTTGAACACGGCCTTCAACGAGATGGCTTCGGATGCTTGCGAGGTGCCGATCAGCCGTCCAGAGCCGCCTTCGATCTGGTCCAGGTCGACCAGTGGCGTACTGGGAGGAACCGCCCGAGGCATTGATCGCTCGCGTGAGGGCTCGGCAAGTTGCTCAAATGTTCCCTCCGTCCACGGTTCACTGAATCCGTCGAGCCGAGTCCCGCCGGTGACAAGCCTCTGCACCATGCCCTGCTTGATGGCCACCCGCTTCCCGATTAGCCGATCGAGCCCAGCGATCCAGTCGTCGGCTGTATCGAGTACGCGAACGATCGCACTCTGTTCAACCATATCGGGGAGCCATATCGGCATGAGCCGGAAGGTGCCGGCGTTGATGTTCTGTTGCGCGCCGCCAATCTGACTTCTCGACACAAAGCCCTGCCCCAACTCAGAGTTGATGAAATGACAGAGGAAGGCACTGGTCACGAGCTCGCGATTAGGTCGAGTGATCAGCGTGGTGAAGCTCTGGGCGGAGGCGTACCGACCGGGGACCACGCATGTCGCCCCGGGATACCCTGTGCGTGCCGTCAGCAGATCACCGGGTTGAAGTCTCTTGTTGCGGAAGGTTCGCTCGTAGACAGGGTCGATGAACAAGACATCGGTGTCGTCAAGGCGGCCAGACTTTATGTTCTGATTCCTGAGCATCGGAACCCCACGTCGCCGATACGCATGAGTGGCGGCGCTCGCGATTCCAACGGACACTCGTTCGGCGACGTCCTCTAGCCGCTGGACGGCCCAATCATCTGGAGGAGCCGAGGTCATGGATCGATCCCCATCTCAGCCAAGTCCTTGGCGACCGCGCTGTCCAGCAGAGCGAGTTGTTCGAGTAGCGCGTCAAGAGTCTGCGCGTAGCGTCCGCCGAGTTCTTCAATCCGTCTGCCGAGACCCCGCGTGAGGCCGTCAACCGCCTTCTCGATGCGGCCTGCGATACTTGCTTGCCACTTGTCATCGAGGACGAGTGCACGCACATCCGCTGATGTGACCTCGCCATACTTCTTGAGCGCGGCAGCATCCAGCGCTGTCTGTGCCTCCTTCGCCGCCTTCTTGGCTGTGGCGTCAGCCTGGAGCAGCTCTGTCGCCTCCATGGCGCACGCGACGGTCTCGATGTCATCGGCCGATCTCGCCTCCTTCAGGACTGCTTTTATCAAGGCCTGCGTCAGCTTGCCTTTGTCGTTGACCGCGTCAGATAGCAGGCCATCATCCCCACCGTGCTCCTCCCCGAACTGCTCCACGGCTTGCGTGGTTGCCTCTGTCCTAGCGGTGAGGTCGTCGACGTCGGTTTGCTGGTCCGGGAAGTACCGGCCGATGATCAGGCCCGGAGGTAAGAGGTCCATCTTGAACTTCGTTGCACCCTTGCCTGCGCCGAGGACAAGATCAGGCGCCTCTGAGATCTTGCGGTCTTTGTCCTCAATGGCCGTTCGCGGCCTTGCAGCGACGAGCCAATCCTCGTTCATGACGAGGAAGACATCGTCATGCATGACATCGTTCCAGTAGCTCATGAGTTCTTCGTAGACGTCGTACTCATCGAGGAGTGGAATTGACCTGAAGCGGGCGAGGAGGTCGTCGCCGACGGCGGCGATGAGTACGTTCGGCCGGGTGTCGGCGTTGATGGCGACGAGAGCGTTCCGGTGAGATTCAAACCACTCAGCGGTCAGGGCTCTGACGCCATCAGCGAGCTTTTGGAACTCTAGCGAGTCGAGGACTGTCTGCTGCACGTCGGTGACGTCCAGGGCGAGATCGACGTAACCGGGACGATTCGGTTTGAAGAGATGCGAGCGCAACTGTGGGAAGGCATCCCAGTACCGACTAAGCGCGTCGATGTCGCGCTCTGGGATGCCACCGTGTATGTGAGCGTGGAGGTCCTGGAGGTCCTCTACCTCAGATGAGTCGATGTAGCGGGGGAGGTTGAGGTTGAAGTCGTTTTTCGGGTCGGCGATCTCGCTCGTTGCCACCATGCGCGAGTAGCGATCGATCTCAGTCTGCTTGTTGAAAACGTCGACGATCTTGTGAATATCCTGGCTCCGGAGCCGATTCTTCGGGCCGTCCTTCATGAAGCCCTTGGAGGCGTCAATCATGAAGACTCCCGTGCGAGCGTGCGCGTTCTCCTTGTCGAGCAGAACGATGCAGGCCGGGATGCCGGTGCCGTAGAAGAGGTTTGGCGGTAAGCCGATAACGCCCTTGATGAAACCGCGCTCGATGAGGCCTTTGCGGATCGTTGCTTCAGCACCGCCTCTGAACAGGACGCCGTGCGGGAGAATCACCGCCGCCTTGCCGGTGCTCTTTAGCGACTTGAGGATGTGAAGAAGGAAGGCGTAGTCGCCGTTCTTCTCAGGAGGTCGGCCGAATTCGAAGCGCCCGTAGTCATTCTCCAAGCCGTTGCTCCACGACTTCACAGAGAACGGCGGATTGGCGACGGCGAAGTCGAAGGTGCGGAGCTGGGCACCCTTGAGAAGCTGCGGGCTCGTGATCGTGTCACCCTTCTCGATCTCGGCATCCTCATTTCCGTGGAGAATCATGTTCATCCTGGACAGCGCCCACGTGGCGTTATCTTTCTCCTGCCCGTAGATCGTGATGCCGTGAGGGGCCTCGTCGGCCACCTTGAGGAGCAGCGAGCCGGAGCCGCACGTCGGGTCGTAGACCGTCTGGTCCTGTTTAGTTCTGGACCCGATGCCGACGACCTTGGCCAGGATCCGTGAGACCTCGGCCGGCGTGTAGAACTGGCCCTTGCTCTTGCCGGACTCAGTCGCGAAGTGGCGCATCAAGTACTCGTACGCGTCGCCGAGCAGGTCGTCGCCTTCGGCCCCGCTGCCGCGGAAGTCCAGGTCGGCAAAAATCGATACCAGCTTGGTGAGCCGGTCTTGCATCTCCTTGCCCTTGCCGAGTTTCTCCTCGTCGTTGAAGTCGGCCTGGTCAATCACTTTCTGAAGGTCGTTGGCCTCGGCGAGCTTGGCGATGATCTTGTTGATCTTGTCGCCAATTTCCTTGTCGCCCTTCAGCGCGACCATGTCGTCGAAGGAGCCGCCAGCGGGAACGTCGATCAGGCTGTTCTTGTCGGTCTTCGCCTTGTCAGAGACGTACTTCACGAACAGCAGCGTGAGGATGTAGTCCTTGTACTGCGAAGCATCCATACCGCCGCGCAGCTCATCGCAGCTCTTCCAGAGCGAGCTGTAGAGGTCGGACTTGCGTAAAGTCATGCCGTCCGACCCTGTTGCTCGGAGGCGCCGCTGAGATCTCGACCGGTTGTGTTGTGTTCCGCCATTTCGATGTCTTTCATTATAGGACAAACTTTCCGAATCTCCGAGCGACCCGTACGGCACGGCCGTGACAGCGTAGGTGACCGTTGACCGGCGACGGCGACCGACTCACGGTTGTTGTCACACCTCCCGTTTAGGCTGACAGCGTGGAGCCTGCATCACCACCGATCGAGGCCAGCGCCCCGGCGCACGACGTCGCCGTCGTCTCCGCGTTCCTGGAACAGTCCCGAGAGATGGCTCGCTGGCACGTAGCTCGGTCTGAGACCTTCGAACGCAGGGCTGGAGTGCTCCTCGGGTTCGCAAGCGTCGTGCTGACCCTGATCGGGGTGGCGGGCAAACTTGTGACCGACAACGTCGTGGGCGCCGACATCAAGAAGGCGATGCTGATCGGCCTTGCCGCTGCCGGGGGTGGCTTCGTCGTGTCAGGGTTCTTCGCGCTGCAAGCGATGAGGACCAAGCTGGTCGCCTACGCCGACCGCCGGCAAATTGTTGATCAATGGACGGCATATCGAGACGATCCGAACCTCACCGAGGTCCAGGCGCGAGGATTGTTCGTCAATCAGTTGCTAGCCGCCGAGGATGGGACGTCCGTGGTGCAGAGCCTTCAAGACGAAGCAACCGAGCGAAGCACCCAACTCGATCGGGCTCGACAGGCGTTCGCTGTCGGGTTCGGATTCACAGCGGCCGTCGGGGCCGCCCTGATCGCGGAGGTCTGGACACATTGAGCACTCCCCCGAAGGACACGGACGCTGGCGACGACAAGGAGGCGGCTGCCCCTCCGCCAAAGCCAGCCGCGGGTGGCATCCCGGAGGGTCGAACCGAGCGGTTGACCCACGGCCAGGAGCCGCAGACCACGGGACGTGTGGGAGAGGTCGAGACCTTCGACAGGAAGGACCAACCGTGAGCGGAGCAAGTCAGCCGACGCCAGCGCCGACGACACCACCGCCCTCCATCCCGCCTGGCAAGACTGAGCAGGTTCCCCGTGGCAACCCGCCGCCCGGCGAACGGCGATAAGCCTGACAGCTCGTCCAGCGCGAGCCGTCAGAAACCGGTCGACCGGGACGCCATCCCGCCTGGTCGGACCGAGGAGGTCACCAGAAGCGGCAACCAGTGCCTGAATCGCGAGTCGACTGATCAGTGAGCGATGCTGTGTCGATCAAGTGGCGCTCTGCCGTAGAGCTTCGGCGATCTCGTGCCCGGGGCCGTGGTCAGGCACGAAGAAGAGCTGACGCAGTGCTGACCGGACCTGGCGGCGGTTGATAGTGATGACGTTGCTTGGGGTCGCTGCGTACCACCGGGCCGTCTGAGCGAGCGCCACGACATGGTGCGGTGAGACTGGCATGAAGATCGAGGTGGCCTTCCCCCAGGGGACCCCGTTCAGGAAGCCGATGCGTTCCTCGCTCCCGCCGTCGGTGACGACGGGGATGTCAGCGATGACGAAGTGCGGCTCAGGCGAGTACCAGACTTCAAGGGCGAAGGCATCGAGGTACTCCTGCGCACGGCGGTAGTTCGTGAGGAACACCTCGTCGTCGAAGCGATCCGCCTCCAGCTCCTGCTTGAACCGGGAGCGCATCAGGTCTTCGACCACCGCGACGGCGTCAATGGTCTCGACGTGGAGACCGGTCAGAGCGTGGACGACGTCCTCGGGTGGGTATTGAGCTAGGACGTCGGCCGTGACGCCGTCCGCGAAGGCGGGTGTGTTCGTGCGGATCATCTCGTGAGGAGCGAACCCGCGAGCGAAGTGAAGTGCTATGCAGTTCTTGAGCGTTTCGACGACAGCCGGATCATCAAGCGACTCCGGGCCGACGAGTCGGCCGACCGTGTGCTCGATCCGGTTCTCGACGTCGCGGCGCCAGATGTTCTCGGTGGCGTTCGGTGCTTCGAGACCGTCGTCGGCGACACCGCCGACTCGCTTGATCTCCTCAGTGGAGCACTCGTTGGTATCCAGGTCGAGGACACCGACGCGAGGTCGACCTCGACCATCACTCCACTGTTTGAGGAGAACTCGCGACACCAAGTGCTTTTACATCAGCCCATTTTCTCATGGACTGCCATGAGGGCCGCATCAGTTCGGTGGCTCTAACCCCTTCATGAGCTTGGCCGGGTCGATGTCGAGGCCCTTGGCGAGCTTGAGGATGTTGTGCAGGCTTATGTTGCGTTGGCCGCGCTCGACTTGGCCAACGAACGTCCAGTGGACGTCGCAGCGTTCGGCTGCTGCCTCCTGGCTGAGGCCGAGATGCGTGCGGCGTTTGCGGACGCGTTCTCCGAAGGTCTTCGCTGCGGGGGAGATGGGGTCTGGCATGACAGGTACAACCGAATACGTCCCAAGCCTCTGGATCCAGAGCAAGTACATCCCAACTACTTACGTCCTGGTAGTGTCGCTGGGTTCGCCCATCGAGAGGACAACCAATGCACGGCGAGAAGCAGACGGTCACCGATGGTGTCGTCACCGTCGAGGATGTGGACGAGCAGCCAGACCTCGCGACTTCGCTCGGGATCGGCCGAGCGACACGGGTCAAGATCAACGACCCGCTGGTTGCGGCGGATCCGGACGGCGAGCGGTGGCTACGCGAGACGATGTCGAAGTTGCTGACGCTCATCGACGACCGACGCCCCGGGCGAGACCAAGAGGATCCCGAGGTCAGCGGGGCGTTCTTTGGGCTCTCCGATGCGCTTGCTCGGTGGCGGTCAGACATTCCGTCGGCAGCGGCACTTCATCCCCTGTACGAGCCACTGCTGACGCTTGGCGACGGGTCGCCACTGGACACGCCCGCGTCGCGGGTGTTCACCCACAGCCTTGATGGTCGCGGCATCCGAAGCCGAGGGGCTGTGCTGTCGTGGTTGCTGTCGTCGGGCGGGCTCGATGGCTCGTGGGCGAGCCTGGCGTGCGGGGCAGCTCGACCGGTGTGCACGGCACTCGTGGCCGAGCAACGGGCTGGCCGATCAACATCGGCGGCGGTACTCGATTGGGACGCCGACGCCTTGCTCCTGGCAGAAGCCACGGCTACCTCGCTCGGCGTGGCCGATCGTGTCACGACACATCGAGTGAACGTCTTGAAGGCCTCGGCCGTGCGCGACATCATCGATGCCGAGTCGTGCTCGTCCGTCGAGTGCTTGGGGTTCTTCGAGTACCTGCCTGTGCGGGAGTCGATGGGGCGTGTGGATGCCGCGGGCTTCATGGCGCTCGCGTACTCGCTCGTGGCGGAGGGTGGGCAGTTGGTGTTCGCCAACATGCTCGACACGCATCCCGAGCTGCCCTTCACGATGCACGCGGTCAGGTGGCCGATGATCGTCCCTCGCAATGTGGACGAGATCCTGCGGATCGTGGACATGGCCGGTATCAGCCGGTCAGCGGTCGAGCTGTGGCTACCCGAGGACGGCGTCTACGCCGTCGTACGGGTGCTTCGGTAGTTGGGCAGGACAGTTGCCGGGGTGCGTGTCCCGGGGAGTTGCGCGAGGGCGACCTACCGCTGGCCTGTTGGCCTGTCCGCGTTCGCGAGCATCGTCTCAAGCATCTGACAGCTCAGGAGCATGTCGGCCGGATCGCGACCCGGGACGGGTGGTGGGCCTGCGGACGGCGCCATGCCGAGCCAGTGGAGCCAACCAGGGACGAGTGGGGCAAGGCGTTCGACGTTTCTACTCGGGAAGTTTTCCGAGGCGTGATCGAGAACATCGAGGTCTTCCAAGCCAAATGGAAGGGTTGTCGGGAAGGCGACAGCGACGGATCGAGCAACTATTGTCAGCTCTGGTTCGGCCAGCTTTATGCGAGTCGGATCGGCGGCGATCTGCCTAGACTCGCCAACTGCACGCGCCGCCATAGTCAGCATACTTTGGGCACCTTCGCGATTCTCTTTGGGAGTCATGGCGGGGTTCGTCATCATGCGATGGAACATGAGAACGCCGGCTGCTGCTCGGTGCATGTTTTCGTGAACTCGTATCTCCATGAGATGCGGCTCTTGTTCGGGATATTTCCGGTTCCCTCGATATCTATTCGTAAACGGGTGGGTCACTTCGCTGCCTATATTAACCCGAATATTATAGCACAGTGTGTGCAATAATGCAAGATAAGGTCAGCTTCTAGGCGATTCCTCTGCTGCTTTGGCGAGTTCAAAGGCAGCGACCTGCATGGCAAGCGGGACATTGCTCGCTTCCCAATCTAGGGCGCGAATGCCACTGTTCTCTCCTGCGAGCCAATCGTTGAAAAGAGAAGGCTGCACTGAATCGGGAGCGAGGTCCGGGAGTTGGCCCCCGAACAGAACTACAGTCCGCCGCAGTAGGCCGGCAAATGCTGGTAGTGCGCTGGGCCGCTTGTTATCGGAAGGGTCAGTGAAGTAGGCGCAGTGAGAAATGAATTGATCCATAACTGCATCCAGTTCACGGCTCTTGACCGCATCGAGGAACACAGCAATCTCACCATTGCTCGCCCGGATGCAAACCCGAAGATTTGAGAGTTGCCGATTTGACAGCTCAATGGCGCGGAGCATATCGGTCGAGATACGAAATAGTGCGTCGGTCCACGGATTCGCCTCCTCCGGTGGAGGTCGCTCGACATTCACATTGTGCAAAGCCTCCAAGGTCGACCCGAAGGAGAAGAATACGAGTTGAGCGTATTCAGTGAAGTCGGATCGGGTCTTCAAATAGTCACCGAGTCGTACTGCGGTAGTGGACGGAAAGTCGATCTCGCCGAAAGCCTGAATGTATGCCAGGTGGACAAGTGTTCCTTGGGCGGCGACAACGAAACGCTGTAACAGCGCGTGGTCGCCGATCTCTGGCGCATCGCCAGCCGTGTTCAGCCGTGTAGCAATGGCAAGTAGGACTGGCCCGCGGCGCTTCTTGTATGTCTCGGCGCTGTAGCCGAGGACACGGTGCTTGCGGTTCTCCACCGAGCAGCCCCGATACGGCAAGCCGTCGCCATCGTCGCCGGAAGCGAGCATCGCCGCCGCGACGCGCTTGTCGCGATCACCTGGAAGGGCCTCGATGGCCTCTGCGATGACCGTGACTGCCCACGCAGCGAGCGATGCGTCTGCGTCGAGTCCCCCGGCTGCGAACAGCACGGCGGGCGCGTTCAGTAGCGCGGGATAGGAGATGACCGCCTCGGGCGTGAGCTCCTTCTCAACTGTGCCGATACGCGCCAAGGCCCGGACGATGTCATCCAGCTCCGCTGGCGCTGCTTTCTGTGACACCTCGCCATCGTAGGACATAGCTCCGCTATGGGTACCCCAAACCTCTCTTCTAGTACCCGAATGTGTACGTCACGGTGCCCGGCGGTACCCGTCAGGATCGATTACATGCCGCTTCACCGATCACCCCATCCCTCTCTGGTCCCGATCGAGCCCCTCCGATGAGCCACCCCTGCGACGGCCACGGCTGCGATAGGTGCGTCGTGTGCGAAGTCTTCGGATTGTGCTGCGGCTCTGCTCAGGGCCAGATCCTCAAGGCTGCACTGGCCGTGCCCACGGATTCGCTCGACCACGTCCGGAACGCCCTCAGCTCGGATGCCGACGCCGGGCAGATGTCCTCGATCCAGTCCTCGATCCTGCTCGATGCCGTTCAGCGAACCCTCGCCACCCCCGTGCACCCCGCTCATGCGACAACGGCCACGACGACGTCAACGACGGCCTCGATCGAGCAAGCCGGCCGGCGCGACCTCCAGGACCTGGTCGCCGAGCCCTTGGTAGACCCGCTCAAGATCACAGTCGGCGATTCGTCTCTCGTCCCACCCACCATCAAGGAGATAGAAGATGCCCATTTCATCGAGCGTTCCTGACCGGATCGGGTCCGCTCCGGTCACTCCGGCTCGGTCATCGCGGATCCCGAATCGAACGGAGCGAGCTGTGCGACGAGTCGAGGCTGAAATCGTCGAGGCCGGGCTGACGGCGTGGGCCGATGCCGAGATCGATCGAATGGAGTCGTTCGCGCTCCAGGAGGCGATCTCGACCGCCACTGAGGTTGAGTTCGACTTCTACGACCGGTTCAAGCACGCCGCCGGGAACAGCGCCGTGAAGCACGAGCTGCTGTCCCGCAAGCTGGAGATCCTCAGCAACACCAACTCCCGGCGCATCTCCCGCCGGTTCCGCTGAGGAGGCACCGATGGACTTCGTGATGGCACTCATCGGCGGGATCAGCGGCGGACTGACGGCGGGCTTCGTGCTGCGTCACCAGATCACCCGGACGCCGAGCGAGACAACGGACCCGTTCGTTCTCGATGACGGCACGCGCTCAGACATCGAGTCGACGGTGCTGTCGTTCACCGACGATCCGATCAAGCAACAGTTGTTGGCGCGGAAGCTGACGCTCGGCATGACAACCCTCGGTCATCGCCGTGGCCGACGGACGCGGCAGCGAGGCCGCCGATGATCCTGACCGTTCTTCTCCTCGGGATCGCAGTCGGCTTGATCCTGATCCCCTCTCTGTCGAGGCTCGCCGGTTGCGCATCCCGGGACGCCGCGGCCCCGAGCCGGTCGGAAGCCATCGCCCGGACCGTGCACCGGCGGGGGGACCTGAAGGTCCTCGAGCTGGAGACTCGGCTCGATGCGTTCCGGCTCGGCTACGAGCTGCGCCGTGAGTTCGATCGGATCGACG
>JANOSD010000124.1:0-2810 GCA_031415655.1 Actinomycetes bacterium | reverse complement strand
CATTCGCAACCTCGCAATCAGCGTGATCCGGATCGTCACCGGCCGCATGATCACCATCCCAACGGCAACCCGTCACCTTGCACGACACCCAACCCTCACCCTCAAAATTCTAGGCATTCCATGACTTTGCAAAAGACCCTGACCCCCCAGCTTGCTGAAGCGTTGACCGCGGATGCGGATGGTCACTCGCCCCCTGTTACCCGGTCAGCCACGTACGCGTCGCGGAGATCTTGCATTCGCTTGACTACGACTTGCAGGGCAACGCCACGACAACCGGGGGAGGTCAGCCCACCCAGATCGTGACGCCCGGTACCGATAGGGCCTGCCCGACGGTGAAGCGAGCGAAGGCCAGGGTGCGGAAAGGTCTGCCGGTGATCTCGGACGACAACAAGAAGAAAGAACTTGTCGGCGAATACCAGGGAATCAAGAAGGGGGGAAACAGTGGCAAGCTGGGGGTGAACCGGTGGCGGTGGGCGCTCATGATTTCCCTGCTGATCTGCGCCCATGGTGGTGGTTCCAACCGTTACCGGAGTCGACTGTGGAAGACCGAGCTATCGAAACTGGTGACGGCGACGAACCTCATGGCCACCCCAACCCGGACCGGGCTCACCCTGAAAGCCGCACTTGGCCGCAACCCCTACCCGCGTGGCATCACGGTCACCTACGAAGAACTCGCCGCCGTCAAAATCCACGTTCCCCGGTTTCATGGAGAATGGAACTACGACATCAAACCCAAGCCCCCAAATTCCCGACACGTAACACCTTTGGCTCTTTCGTTGTAGGCCCGAACCGAAAACCTTCTTTGTCGCTGAGCCGACTGACACGCACGCCGAGTCGGGAGCGGGGCACGGTCCCGGCCACCGACTGGCGATGGTCCCGCGCTCGGACTCAGGCCAGGATGTGCACAATTGCCCGCCGGACTTGCTCGATCGCCAGTGCGGATGCCCGCCCGGTCCGTTTGCGCAAACGATCGGCCGGGAGCGAGCGAAGGAGGTCGACGGCGAAGCCCGTGTCGTCCGACTCGACCCTCCAAGGGTCGAGGACCTCACCGTCTGCGCCAGGCACCTCCGGCGCAACGAACACCCGATTGGCGAAGCGGGCGAAGTCGGCCGTCGAAGTCACCAACACTTTGACGGAGATTTCTTGGTTGAGATCAGCAAGGTAGATGCCGCCGGCTTCCATCACCCGAGCCCGTCAAAGGCTCGATCGATCTCCGCCTCTCGGGCCTTGAGCGTCGCTCGTTGGGTGGCAGACAACGATTGCCGCCAGTCTGCGGCCCGCTGTGCTTGGGCCCAGAATCCCGGCGCATCGAAGGCGTCGAGCGCGGCGACGATTGTCTCCTCGTAGGTTTCGCCGCCATAGGACCTGATCCGATCACGGGTATCGGTGCTCACCTTGATCGTCGTACTTGCCATATCGGCAGAATACCTACCCATCAGTGTCTGGATCGCGCCACGCGCAGCCCTCAACCACATCCCTGCCACTCACCCCGAAGCACCCGCGCACCCCACCCCGCTCGTGTTCACACCGCCGAGGACGTCGGGAGGGTGTGGGAGGGGGCTCCGCTATCCCCTCCCACCGTGGTGGGAGCCGCTCGTGTCGAGTGTGTCATCAAGATCGACCGGCCGACCCGTCCCGCTCAGCGCGACGCCAAGTCCGGCCCGCTCGACGCGGTTCGCGCCGCACCGGAAGCGACATGAACTCGTAAGAGTCGATCACTCCCTCGAACGGTGGGGCGCCGACGCCGGTCCCGGGCCACCGGCGTTCGCCCGCAGCGGAGTCCCCGTCTTGTGGCGGGACGACCCCGTTGCCCCGCTCGTTCCAGACGGTTCACGCCGCGGTATTGCGTGCGCCGACGTTGTGCGCCGCCTGGCCAGCATCATCGTTTCGAGCCCGGCGGCGGGGATTGTTTCGTTGGCGGCAAAGCTGGGTTTCGTGCACCGGACATCCCGGTCCGTACCTTCTCGTGGCCTCCTCTACCGGGCGGCACGAGGGAAAAGCGGTAGAAGTTGACGGTGCGCCTCAGGCCGGAGCAAGCAGGTCGGAATGCGACGCCACACTGCCCGGGAAGACCTCAAGTTCGACGTTCCCGGCGCCGTCAATGGCGACGATGCGTGCGACCTTCGAGTCGGCGTCCTCGTCGCCGACGACCACGTGACGGCCCACCTCCAACGCCACTCCAGGCCGGGTGTCAGCGGCTCGGGTCCAGAGGCGCCTGTCGTTGGTCATGTCCATGAAGTCGACGGCGATCTCAAAGTCATCAGCCACGGTGGATCCTCCTTCGATCTCCTACCAGGTCACCCCTCGGGGGGTCTCCCGGGGTTGGGGATCGCCTCGTCGAAGCACCGGTCGAGCCTGGCGAGGGTGAACTCGCTCAGATCGGCGAGTACAAGGGTGAAATGGGGATGGTCGAAGGTGCCCAGCAACGCGAAACCGGCGTGACGGATCCGGCCAAAAGTCGGAGGTCGAACACGGCGGCAACCGGCGATCCGGTCGCCGCAGCTAGGAGATGCGGTGAGCGGCGAGTGCCGAAAACGACCGCCCGAGCGCAGCGAGGTCAACTTAAAAAAACTCGTTGAAGGAGAGTTGAAGGAGAACGGCAAAGGCCGCCTCCCCCCGCCGAAGGCGTCGGGCAGGCGGCCGAAAGCCGATCTTCGACAACGGCGTCCTACTTGAGGATCTTGGTGACCCGACCAGCGCCAACCGTGCGACCACCCTCACGAATAGCGAACCGGAGACCGTCCTCCATCGCGATCGGGTTGATCAACTCCACCGTCAACGCCGTGTTATCGCCCGGCATACACATTTCC
>JANOSD010000123.1:0-4193 GCA_031415655.1 Actinomycetes bacterium | reverse complement strand
ACGTTGCCCAGATCCAGTCCTATGGACTGTCGCAGCCGGCCACCGACCTACTGATCACTATCGCTCGTTGGGAAGTCGCGACGCTGCTGGAGTCCGGCCTGCGGCTTCGAACGGCATGCGACCTCGAAGTCGCTCTGGACGGACCGATCACCGACAGCACAGGAAACCCTCTGGAACCGGCTTCGGCCTTGGCAGTCACGATCCGAAGCCTGGTCAACGACTGCGGCGATGCACTGGGTGGAGGCTCGGCGATTGAAGTCGAATGGGATGGCGGCGGAAAGAAGGTCAAGCCATGACTTTCACGCTTGCCATCAGCTTTCCGTGGGGGCGCTACCACGGGACACCGTGGGGGCGAAACGTGAACGAAGGACTCGCCGACTGGCCCCCCGAGCCGTGGCGGATCATCCGCGCGATGTTCGCCACCTGGAAGAACCGGGCACCGGAACTCGACACCGAAGTGGTGGAACGCACGCTCGGCAAGTTGACCGGGGCCCCGACCTACCACGTGCCGGATTTTGGGATGGCCCACACCCGCCACTATCTGCCAGACAGCAAGTACAAGACCGACATCGCGCAGTCCACCGACAAGGTGCTCGACACGTTCGTCGTCGTGCACCCCCTCGACGAAGTCCGTGTGACGTGGCACACCGATCTCGCGGATGACGAAGCCGAGGTGCTGGCCATCTTGTGCGACTTGCTTCCCTACCTCGGCCGGGCCGAGTCGCTTTGCGAAGCGCGGCTCGCGCTCGAGCCGTGGGAACCGGATGGGCGCGGCCGAACGCTGGAGCCGGGGCTTCCTCAAGGTGACGGCCTCGGGACCCAATCACTCCTCACTGCTGCACCACCGCTCGACGTGCAGTCCGTCCAATTCCGCCCGTGGGAACTCCGGCGCAAAGGCCATATCGACCCGCCCGGAACCCTTCGGGTCGTCTACCCGGCTGTCGCAATCAGTCCGCCCATTCGCCGCAACGCACGACGCCGACGCGCCGAGGTGAGTGCCGTCCGCTACCGCATCGTCGGCAAGTCCCTTCCCTCCAGAACGGCGGTGGTCTCCATGACCGACGTGATGCGACAAGCGGCGATGGGACGGTACGGCGATCTTCACGGCACACGCGAAGAACGGCCGGCGAGTGCCCGACTCTCTGGAAAGTCCATTGGATCAGAACCCTTGGCAACGCAACACCGACATGCCCACTACCTGGCATTCACCGCCCACATCGGACCAACGGATCGTGATGCCAACCATGAACTTCTCGACACGATCGTGGTGTGGTCACCCGAGCCGTTCGACGATGCCGATCTCGATGCGCTGCTTGCGGTCAACCGTCTGCGCTCGCACGATCACCACAAAGACTTTCGGGCCTGTCGGCTTGGCGTGGAAGCCGTTGGCATTGTGGGCAACGTCGCACCGGAGCTTGCCGGTTCGTCGATGGTATGGGACAGCTACACCCCGTTCATCCCTCCACGCCACAGAAAGAAGCGGGACGAGGTTCTCGACCACGTGCTTGCCGAAGCTCAACGGGAGCTTGCACACCGGGGCTTCCCGATCGCAACCGTCTCGCCCATCAACCCCGGAGCGGCCAGCCGGCCCACGACACGGGGATGGCTCGACTTTCGGCGTCACCGCCCCTCCGGGCGAGTGGGCATTGCCGAAGCCCCCCTCGCCACTGGGCTCAGGCTCCAGTTCGAGGAGGCCGTCGCAGGGCCGATTGTGCTGGGTGGCCTCTCCCACTTCGGAATGGGTCTGTTCATGCCGGTCCTATCGACGCCGCTTCCCTCGTAGCGGCGTGAACAACGAACGCGAGGATGAGAACTATGCCCTCAGCCAACGACCCGGGAGGCATCGATTCCGGAACGAATGAGCCGGAAGCAATCGAGGATTTCTCCGGTGACCAGCAGCCATTCGAGCAACCGGATCCAGACGTGCCGGAACTCGTGCCGGCCCGAATGGTCAACGAGTTCACGTATTGCCCCCGGCTGTTTTTCCTCGAATGGGTCGAGAGTCGCTTCGCCGACAATGCCGACACGGTCGAGGGCACGTGGCGGCACAAACGTGTCGATACTCCCGCCGGTCGGGCCCCTCTCCCGCAGGACGATGGCGACGAGGAGCTAAAGGTCGCCCGGTCGCTGATGCTGTCATCGGCACGCCTCGGTGTCGTTGCGAAGTGCGACCTCGTCGAAGGCACCGGCGAGGGTCATGCCGTTCCCGTCGATACCAAGAAGGGCAAGGCCCCCGACATCCCCGAAGGCGCTTGGGAGCCGGAGCGGGTGCAGCTATGTGTGCAAGGGCTGCTCTTGCGCGAGGCGGGGTATACGTGCGATCACGGCTTCCTCTGGTTCGTCGGAAGCCGTCGACGCGTTCGGGTGGACTTCGATGCGGCTCTGGTCGCACGAACCGAGGAACTGCTCGGCGAGTTGCGACGGACGGCCGCGTCCGACGTCGCTCCCCCACCATTAGTCGACAGCCCCAAATGTCCTCGATGCTCGCTCGTGGGACTCTGCCTCCCCGATGAGACCAACGTGCTCCTCGCTCGCCAAGACCGTCCGCCCCGACGGCTGATCCCCTCAGATGATGCCCCCCATCCGCTGTATGTGAACGAGCCCGGCGCCTACGTAGGTAAGGACCACGGCCGCATTCAGGTCACGAAAAAGGGCGAGAAGCTCGCCTCGGTACCGCTCCTCGACGTCTCGCAACTCTGCATCCGAGGCAACGTGCAGGTTTCCACACAACTGCTTCGTGAACTCTTCGCACGCGAGATTCCGGTGTGCTGGTTTACTTCCGGAGGCTGGTTTTCCGGCATGGCCCACGGGCTTCCCGGCAAGCACGTGGAACTACGGCGTCGTCAGGTGATCACGGCCAGCCAGGGTGGGCTCGACATCGCTCGTCGAGCGATCACCAGCAAGATTCGCAACTCACGAACGCTGCTCATGCGCAACAGCAAGGTAAGGCCGCAGGCGGCGATAGACCGTTTGAAGGCCGCCGCCGATCAAGCCCTCATTGCCCCGTCGGTGGCCACGCTGCTTGGCGTCGAGGGAGCCGCCGCCCGAACGTATTTCGGCGCGTTCGAGTCCATGATCCGCGACGACCTCTCGGGAGTTGGTGCTCCGTTCGCGTTCGACAACCGAAATCGACGCCCTCCGCTCGATCCCGTCAACTGCCTGCTCTCTTACCTCTACGGGCTGCTCGCAAAAGAGTTGACCGTCACGGCGTTCGCCGTGGGACTCGACCCCTACCTCGGCTTCTACCACCGCCCGCGGTTCGGTCGACCAGCCCTCGCACTCGACCTCGCCGAGGAGTTCCGGCCACTGATTGCCGAGAGTGTGACGATCAATCTCATCAACAACGGCGAGGTTCGGCCCTCGGACTTCATCGTTCGCGCCGGAGGCGTCACCCTCACCAACGACGGCCGAAAGAAGGTGCTGGCTGCCTATGAACGGCGCCTCGACACGCAGGTCACCCACCCAGTATTCGGCTACACGGTCTCCTATCGACGCACCCTCGAGGTGCAGGTTCGGATGCTGGCGGCTCACCTCATGGGTGAGATCCCCGAGTACATGGGCTTCACGACCAGGTAGTTCATGGCCTCCACGTACAACCGCCACCGATATCTCGTTGCCTACGACATCACCGACGACGGCCGACGTACTCGCGTCTTTCACACGATGAAGGCCTACGGGCGGTGGATGCAGTACTCCGTATTTCTGTGCGATCTCTCCGCCAGTGAGAAGATCGGGCTGAGGTGGGCGCTGGAGAACCTCATCGACTTCACGGCCGATCAGATCATGGTCGTCGACCTCGGCGAATCGGCCGGGCGGGGAACCGAGTGCTTCGAGTTCATCGGCGCGCCCGGTGAGCTACCGTCGTCCGGTGCGCACATCGTCTGAAACTCCTGCGAGCGGTCCGGTGGTGTCGCGAACCCCGGCCAGCGCTCGCATGCAGGTCAGGAGGTGTTTTGCGACCTTTGAAAACTAAAGAACTCCGCTCAAGCACCACCTTCGGCGACAGCGCTCGAAACCAACCGCGTTTTCCCCGCTCAGCAGGCACGAATTCTGCGAGCGGTCCCCCGACCTCTTCGAGGTCGGCTCCATTGCGGCGAGGTGTGCGCCGTCGTCGATCTTCCGCGCCTTCGGTCGGCGTCCCCCGACCTCTTCGAGGTCGGCTCCATTGCGGCGATCATGATGGCGATGTCTTC
>JANOSD010000122.1:0-28868 GCA_031415655.1 Actinomycetes bacterium | reverse complement strand
CCCCCCCCCCCGTTTTTTTGGGTGTTCTCTTATATTTTTTTTCTCCCCCCCCCCCAAACAAAACCGCGATTGGGGTGGGCCGGGATGGCTAGCGGTAGTAGCCCACGACGTCGGCGATGATGTTGGGGTTGCCGGTGCTGTTGTAGATCCGGATCTTGCCACCGACGCCGAGGGGAACCATCACCAGGTTGGGGATCACCTGGCCGGGCAGGAAGTTGATGTTCGACGCCGTGGGCCGGTTGCTGGTGTCATTCGAGCCCGCCGAGGGGTACACCGTGATATAGCTGGACTGCACGCCGCCGATCACCGTCACGTTCAGCACCACGCCGGCGGCGTTGGACGGCACCGGATTGACGGTGTTGCCTTCGCCGGTTCCCACGATCAATTCCCGGTCGCCGGCCGGAAGCCACGGTGTGTTGTAGGGGCCGACAGTTTCCGGCGACGGCCGCGAGTCGAGGATGCGCTGCGGGATCAACGGCGTGTAGGCGGCGCCGGTCGGCGAGAAATACGCCACGACGTCGGCGATCACATTCACGGATCCCGAGTTGTTGAACAGAGAGATCTTGCCGCCGGCTCCCACTTTCACCACCACGAGGTTCGCCACCGTTTGGCCGGCCGAGAAGTTGAGGTTCGACGCGTTGGGCTTGGCCACCCCGGAGGGCCACACCGTGAGGAACGACCCCGCCGTCGCCCCGGTGACCGTGATGTTCAGCACCACCTCCGTGGCATTGACGGGGACCGGCGCCAAGCCCGCCAGCGTGAGTTCACGGGTCTCACCCGCCAGCCAGGGGGTGGTGAACCCGCCAACGCTCTCCGGCGGCGGGCGACTGTCGAGCACCCGACGAGGTGTGACCCCGGAAAATCGTGAACCCGTCCCGGTGCCCTCATCGAAGTACCCGACCACATCGGCCAGCACGTTCACCGCGCCGGAGTTGTTGTAGATCGACACCCTTCCGACAAAACCGACCTTCACGACCACGAGGTTAGGTACGACCAGCCCGGCCACGAAGTTGAGGTTCGACGCCGTGGGCCGGGTGTCGCCGGCGGGCCAAACGGTGAGGAACGACGGTGCGCTCGGCGACACCGCCGTCACGTTGAGCACCACGGCCGACGCCGTGCTCGGAACGTTGGAGTTGGTGACGCCGGCAACCTGCACATCCCGTGATTGGCCGGCGGCCCATGGTGTGTTGTAGCTGCCCACTTGCTCGGGAAACGGCCGACTATCGAGCAAACGGAACGGCGTGACACCGTGGTAGGTGCGCTGGGTATTCGGCGTGACGGCATTGGTGGCCGGCGACGGCGCACTCAAACCAACGGCGTTCTGCGCACGAACCGTGAAGGTGTAAGAAGTGCCGTTGGTGAGGCCGGGCATCACGCCTGAGGTGCCCGGTGCCACGGTGACGAACGCTCCACCCGGCGTGGCCGAGATCCGGTAACCGGTGATTGGTGAGCCACCGTTCGAAGCGGGCACGACCCAGGTGAGGTTCCCGATCCCGTCGCCCGGAATGGCCGCCACGTTGGTGGGCGCCCCCGGCACGGTGATTCCCGAGGTGGACGGCACGACCTGGTTCGATGGGATGGATTCTGGGCCGGGCCCACCGGGGGTGGTGGCTCGCACCGTGAAGGTGTAGGGGGTGCCGTTCGCAAGACCAGGGAACACACCGGAGGTAACGGGTCCGACGTTGACGGTGGCGCCTCCAGGTGTAGCGGTGATCGTGTAGCCGGTGATGCCGGAACAGGTCTGACGCGTGGGAGCGGTCCACGTGACCGTCGATTGGCCGTTCCCAGCAGCAGCCAACGGCTCGATCGGTGCGCTCGGCACCGCCTCGTCGAAGTTGTTGGTGAGAAAGGCGCTGCGCGCCACATTCCACTTGGTGCAGAGGTAGGAACCCGGCGCCGGGTTGGTGTGGAAATAGTCGTCGTGACCGCAGTCGTACTTGTAGGAGAACACGATCTGGTCGGCGCACTGCGGATCAACGACCGTGCCTGAGCCGTAACACATGGGGTCGTAGCCCTGGGTGCAATGGGCGCCGCCATCGGCGTGCGGTGCGCTGAACTGCACCGCACCCATGTTGTGCATGAGTTCATGCCCGGGCCCGAAGCCGATGCCGTCGAGCAGTGAACACACCGAGTACTGCACCAGCGTGTTCGTGGGGTTGTCGGCTACCACTTCGCCGGGAAAAAGCGGGCCGCGAGTGTCGTTGTTGGAGAAGTTGGCGGTACAGGGACGACGCACGTCGGGGGTTCCTGCCCACGCCGGCACCGACGTGTCTTCCACCCATGCCAGGTACTTTCGATCGGCAGCGTTGAACCCCTTGTTCACCAGAAACGTACGCATCTCCCCGAAGTTGGTAGGTAGCGGAAGGACATCGAGTTTCACCGCCGTGATCACCAATTCGCACCCGGCGGTGCCGAGGTTCGTTCGCCAACGCAGGTGGCGCACACCACCGGTGTCGGCGGCGCTCTCCACCAACATCCGCTCGATCCGGGTGGTGTACCCGTTGGCTGCACTAAGCAGCTCGGGGTTCGGTGACGCCCCGGCATAGGCGTAGAGAACTTCCGCCCGTTTGCCGTCGGTGCCGTCGCCGTTGCATTGCGGGACGAGGGCGTTGGTGGGCACGAAGTAACTCGGCGGGCTGAAGGTTCCCACCCCGCTGCTGTTGATGGCCGCCACGCTGAAGAAGAGGTCGGACCATGCGGTGAAGTTGGCGAGCAAAATAGATCCCGGGTTGGGCACCGTGGTCTGGAGGGCGAGCACTTCGCCGTTGACGTTGCTCACCTGCGTGAGGTACCCGGTGATGGCGGAGCTCCCAGAGCTCGCCGGGGCGCTCCAGTTGGCCCGGACCGATGCGGGGAGGGGTCGGACGTCGATGTTACCGGGCACCCCTGGCAACCCACCGAGCGGAATCGTGACGCTCAAGGTGTTGGAAAGGGCACCGACTCCATCGTCGTTGATGGCCCGCACCCGGAAGTAATAGGTGGTCCCCCCAAGGAGCGAACCCCACTGGAATGCCGTGCCCAAACCGGGGCTTCCGATGAAAAGCTGTTGCGTGAAGCTCGCATTGAGAGATCGATACGGGAGGTACCCCGTGATGGGCTTTCCGCCGGTGTCGGCGGGCGCTGACCACACATGAAAGGCCGACCCGACCTGGGCGTAAACCGCATGATTCTGCGGCGCGCCAGGAACGGCCGCTATGCCACCGCCGCCGGTGCCGAGGATGGGCGCGCCGGGCGTCCCGGGGGCCGGGTCCGAGTCCGCTCCAGCGTCGGCCGCAGCCCACGCACGGGCCGTTTCATCGTCGATGGCCTGCGGCGGGGGGCGCTCGGCTCGAGGTGGCTCCACCACGCCTTCGTTGGGAGGAAGAAACGGCATGTCGAACTCTGCCGGCAGGCCGGACGCTTGCTCGGACCTCGGTGTGCTCGGCGGCGGGAACGACAACCCCGGTGACAACTGCAATACCACCAGCAACACCGCGAGCACGGCAAGCCCGATCGACAGGCCCAACGACTGCCGCATGACGCCCGCCAAGGGTCCGAATCGTCTTTTCGAGTGGTGCATGGGTCCCCCGTACTGGTCCGCCATCGGCAGCCGAGGCGAACTGCCTCGCTACGTCAAGGAAGAAGTGTATGACCCAGCCCAATCCGACGCCGGGGCAGCTACACTCTGTTCCGATGACCTATCAAACGCCTGAGCATCACCCCGCTTTCGAGGAGTATTGCGAAACGATTTTCGAGCTTCGGGAAGACCATCTCGACGTGATCCAGGCCCGAATCGCCGAGCGGCTCGAAGTGAGTCGGCCCGCGGTGTCGGAAATGGTCCGCCGTATGGAGTCCGAGGGGCTCGTCAGTATCAACAAAGGTGCCATCAAGCTCACCGCTGACGGGCTTGAATTGGCCGAACGGGTGGTCCGGCGCCACCGTCTCGCCGAACGGTTCCTCACCGACATCCTTGGTCTTTCCTGGGCCGAAGCCCATCCCGAGGCCGGCCGCTGGGAACACGTCATCTCCGATCGGGTGGAGGCGGCCATGAACCGGGTGTTAGGCGATCCCACCACCTGCCCCCACGGCAATCCAATCCCCGGATCGAGCTATACCGCGCCCGACGCCAAGGTCCTCACCGAGCTGGTCGTGGGCGACGAGTTCACGGTCACGCGAATCCCCGAGGAGCTCGAATTCACGCCGGGCCTGCTGGCGTTCCTTGAGCGCTCGTCGCTCTTGCCTGGCAACACGGGTCGGATCACCGCGTCCTCACCCGACGGTACCACCACCGTCGAAATCGGCGGCGCCCACGTGGGTGTCGGCGCCTTCGCTAGTTCTCGCATTCTCGTCACCACCGCCTAACCACGCGACCGACGTGACGCCGTGACGCCGTGACGCCGCACGAGCGTGACGCTGCCGAACGTGAACCATGTTGCAACCACCCCCCTTGTAGGGGGTTGGTTGCAACATGGTTCACTCTGCGGAGGTGGTCAGGACAGGATCGAAAGGGCCGAACCGGAACGGCGCCGGGCGCATGGTTGGGGCGGCGGGCGAAGTGCTCGATAGCGTTCGTTCATGCCGGGGGATCACGCCAACGTCGACGGCGCCAACATCTACGAACCAGACGATCCAGACGAACCAGACGAACCTGACCTGCTCGCTGACGCCGTCCGGCGGGCGATACGGGCCACCCGGATCACCCAGGTCCCCGAGGCCGACCGCGCCAAAGCAGCATCGCTCATCACCGACGCCGCCGCCTTGCTTGAGGCCGACGTTTTCGACGGACCGCACTGTCAGGTGGGCTTCGACCTCGCCGGCACCGGATTCGAGAGCGGCATCGCTCCCCACCAGTACTTCGCCTATTCGCCGGTGATCGGCGCCCGCAACCCCCTGGCCCCTCCCGTCCGGTTCACCGTCGAACCCGACAAATCGATTCGGGGCGAGGTCACCCTCACCGAGGCCTACAACGGTCCGCCGTGGAACCTGGCCCACGGCGGCGTGATCGCCATGATCTTCGATGAGCTTCTCGGTGTGGCCACCATCGAAAACCACGGTGGCGGCTTACCGGTCGGCTCACCGTCCACTATCACAAGCCCACACCAATCCTCGAACCCCTCGTGCTTCGGGGCTGGGTCGATCATCAAGACGTCCGCAAGGCCATCGCCAAAGGCGAGATGATCGTGGCGGCGACAGGGGTGGTGACCGCCGAGGCCGACGGCCTGTTCATCTCGGTGGGCGGGCCGCTGCTCGCCAACGACGACGCTCCCGTTGCTCCTCCCCCGTGACGATTCCTGCGGGGACCGCCCGTACACGGGCGCGGTGGAGCCTTGACGGCTCGGCCCTCTTTGCCTACTTCGCCCTCGGATCGGTGTTCTCCGCCCTGCCACGGTTCGTAACGGAGAACCTCGGCGGGAGCAAGGCGATCGCCGGATTCTCGGTTTCCGTGTTTTTTGTGGCGGCGGTGGTCACCCGCCCGTTGGTTGGCCGGTTTGTGGACCGCCACGGTCGCCAAGGGGTACTGCGCGTCGGCCCACTCGCTCTGGCGCTGGTGTTCATCGCCATGAGCTTCGCCAACTCCATCCCTGCGCTGCTCGCGCTTCGGTTCCTCCAAGGGGTGGCGGGCGCCTCGTTCTACGTCGCCGCCGTGTCGGCTTCCACCGATTTGGCCGAGGAAGGTGAACGGGGATCGGCGGTGGCCCGCCTTTCGCTGGCGCTCTACGCCGGTTTTGCCGTTGGACCTGTCGCCGGCGAGTGGCTCCTCAACCAGGGCGCACCAACTGCGTGGCGATTCCTGGCCATGCTCGAGTTGGTCGCCGCCGCGATCGTGTGGTTCGTCCCCGAAACCCACGAACCACCGCCACCGGCGTTGCGAGCGACGGCGAACGTACCGCTCTTCCATCCCCGCGCCGTCGTGCCGGGCGTGTTCCTCCTGACCCTCGGTGTGGGGTACACGTCGATCACCTCCCAGGCGGCGGTGTACGCCAGAGACGTGGGGCTGTCCGGATCGGGCCCGATGTTCCTCGGGTTTGCCGGCTCAATCCTGCTGGTGCGGCTGTTTGCCGGGAAGCTGTCGGACCGTGTCGGTGCGCTCCGTGTGCTGTATCCCGGCGCCGGCTGCCTCATCGTCGGGTTGTTGGTGATCGCCGCTCTGCATCTACCCGTGACGGCGATACTCGGTGCCGCCCTGGTCGGCACCGGCTGGGCGCTGGTATTTCCCGCCATGGTGTCGTTCATCTCCGATCTCGTGCCTGACGCCGAGCGGGGCGCCGTCCTTGGCTCCGCCATTGCGTTCATGGACGTCGGCCAAGGCCTCGGCGGCTACGTCGTGGGCGCGGTGGCCGACATCGCCGGGTTCGGCTGGGGCTACCTGGTCCCCGCCGTACTTGCCGCCGCCGGACTCGCCGTGTTCTGGCGCGCCGCTCCCCGTCCGCTCGGCCCGGCGTGACGCTCCCCCGTTTCGGTGTCACACCCTCCGGGTACAGTCCCCTTGATGTTGTTGGTCCGAACTGCGGAGGGGTTGGAGCCCCTGGTCGAGGCGTTGGTGGAGGTGTTTCACGAACCCCTCGACGATCCGTTCATGCCCGAGTGGATCGCCGTCTCCACCGACGGCCACCGCGAATGGCTACGCATGCAACTGGCGGCGCACCTCGGCGCATCCACACCGAATCGGCGCGATGGCATCGCCGCCAATATCGCGCTGGAACTGCCGAACACGCTTCGCCGAGTGGTGCTCGATGGGCATCGCGCCCACGTGCTCGGGATCAAGCCCGTCGATCTCTGCCCCGACCCCTGGATGGTCGGCCGCATGACGTGGGACGTGCTCGACGTCCTCCACGAGGCCCCGCCCAGCTCTCGCCTCGCACCGATCGCCGCCCTGCCGCTGGGCGCGTCGCTGCTCACCCGATCCCGCCGCCTCGCCGACCTCATCGATCGTTACATCGTGCGCCGGCCGGCGATGCTGCGCTCCTGGTCGCAGGGCCGGCTCGTTGACGGCGCCGGGGGGCCGCTTCCTGCCTCATTGCAGTGGCAAGCCGATCTGTGGCAACAACTCGAAATACGCATCAACGAAGCCAGTGCCGTACATCGCCTACCCGACGCACTACGCCTCGTCCGATCGGGTGAGATCGCCCTGGGGTTGCCGCCGAGGATCTCGTTGTTTGGTTTCTCCACCCTCCCCGGCGGCACTGCGTTCACCGACATCGCAGAGGCGGTGAGCCAGCAGCATCTCGTGCACCTTTTCCTGGTCACGCCCTCCGCCGGCGCCGCCCGCCGAGCGTCGCAGCACCGCCTTTCCGCCCCCGCCCCGGTATCGGTTCTGCGGTCATCCGACGACGCCGATTCCCCTGATGGGCATCCCCTCAACCGCTCGTGGGGACGTCCGGCCCGAGAGACGGCGATGCTCCTTGCCGACGCAACCGCCCACGGTTGGCCCGCCGGAACACCCGCCGGAACACCCGGCGGAACACCGGCGGAACACCGGCGGCTGGCTCGCCTCCAAGCCCACCTGTCCGCCGACTCCCTCCCACCGCCGGAGATCACCGAGTTCGAGGCCGCCGACCGATCGATCGTGTTGCACTCCTGCCACGGACCATCGCGCCAGGTTGAGGTGCTCCGCGACGAAATCCTGCATCGACTGGCGAGCGATCCCACGCTCCGAGAAGAGGAGATCGTGGTGCTCTGCCCCGACCTCCTCACCTTCGGGCCGCTGGTGGAAGCGGCGTTCGGTCCCTCCGTCGACGCTGTCCCGATCTCGACCGGACCGACCTCGCCAGACTCGTCGCTCGGTCCACCCCCGCTGGGCCCACCCCCACTGCGTTACCGCATCACCGATCGCACCCTGCGCGATACGTTCCCCACCTTCAAGGCCATGGAACGCCTCGTCGCCCTCGTCGGGTCCCGTTTCGATGTCACGGCGGTGCTCGACTTCGTGTCGCTCCCCCCCGTTCGAGAACGGTTCAACTTTGATGACGACACCGTCGCCACCATCGCTCGGTGGATCACCGATGCTGGTGTCACTTGGGGGTTCGACGGTGCGCACCGCCATGCCGAAGGCATCCCTGGCGACTTCGATGCCGGCACCTGGCGGGTCACCCTCGACCGTCTCCTCCTCGGCATCGCCACCACCGACGACGGCGCGTCACTCGGCCCGGCCGGCACCTTGCCGATCGATGTGGAGGGCGACGGTGTGGCGATCATTGGACGGTTCACCGACCTCGTAGAACGATTGGCCCGGCTCGCCGGCGAAGCGCAAACGTCGCGCCCGATCGGCGCCTGGTGCGGCTGGCTCGTCGATGCCAGCACGGAAATGCTGGCGCCGCCCTTCGATGCCAAGTGGCAGCTCACACGTCTACACGACGTGTTTACTCAGATCGCTCGAGCGGCCGATGAACCACCAAGATTGGCGAGCGACGTGCCGCTCGCGCTCGCCGACCTCCAACGACTACTCGCCGACCGCCTCCACGAGGGTGGCCGTCGCCCGGACTTCTTCCGCGGTGGCATCGCCGTGGGGTCGCTTGGTCCCCTACGAGGGCTCCCCTACCGGGTGGTGTGTGTGCTCGGCCTGGACGACCGAACGCTCACCAACACCTCCGCCGACGGCGACGATCTCCTCGGCGCTGCTCCCCTGCTCGGCGATCCCGATCCGCGCGGGGAGCATCGCCAACAGCTGCTCCAGGCCGTGCTCAGTGCCAGCGAACATCTTGTGGTCACCTTCACCGGGCACCGGATCGTCACCAACGAACCCGTCCCACCGTCCACGGCCCTGAGCGAGCTGGTCGACGCCATCCTGGCCGAGTACACCCCGGGAGCAAGGAGTGCCGCGCGCGAGGCGCTCATCACGGTGCACCCCCGACAGGGGTTCGATCCCCGCAATTTCATTTCCGGAGGTGTTGTCGACGGCCGACCGTGGGGGTTCGATCCCGTGGCGTTGTTGGGGGCGGAAGTCCGTCTCCGACACGACCCCACGGCCATGCCGCCCCCGCCAGCCCCCTTCCTCGCCACGCCGCTCACCCAAGCCGACGTTCCGGTGATCGACCTCGCCCACTTGCGCACTGTCCTCGAGAACCCCGTGAAGGCGTTTCTCGAGAACCAACTCAACGTTCGTATCCCCAAACAACCCGAGGGTGGCGGATCGGGTGGCGGAAGTGGCGGCGGCAGCGCCACCGAACTGCGAACCGAACTCGCCGGGCTCGACCAATGGCAGGTGGCCGACCGGTTGCTCGAAGCACTGCTCCACGACCTCACGTACGAACAGTGGCTTGCCCGAGAGGTCGCTCGCGGCTCGTTGCCTCCTGGGGTGCTCAGAGCGAAGGCCCTCGACGGATTCCGGCCCCGCATCGAGGCAATGGCGTCCGCCGCCCGCACGTGGGGTCATCGAGCAACCCCGCCGAAACCATCGTCCATCGAGCTCGTGCTGCCGTCGGGTTGCCGGCTCGTCGGCACCATCGCCGTCTTCCCCTCCACCGAGTCGAACCCGGCCGGACCGGTTCGAGTCACCACCTCGAAGTCGAAAGACACACACCTGATCGCCCCTTGGCTCGACCTGTTAGCGCTCGTCGCCACCGAGCCCGCTACGGCATGGCACGCCGTGCACATCTGCCGATCTGGATCCACGAAAAAGCTTCCTCCCCCTCTTGTGCACCAGTTCCTTCCCTCGAATTCCGACCAACCAATCGATCCGGCTTCGCGAGCGGCCGCAGCCCTCGTTGCGCTCGATGTGGCCGCCACGCTCTACCAGCACGCGCATCGGGAACCCCTGCCCCTGTTCCCCACGTTGTCGCCCGCGTTGGCCAAGGGCGAGGCAAAGCCCCTCAATTGGCATGACTCGTACAATGGTTTGGGTGACGCCGACAAGGCCGACGTCGACGCTGTGTTCGGCCTCCTGAGTTACACCGAGTTGTTGCGCTTACCGGCACTCCCCCACGATCCGGCCGGACCGGAAGCCAACCGGGCCGAGCGGTTGGCCCGCCTTTTGTGGGGAACCTTGCACAACAGTTGCGAGGTGGAAAAAAGATGACATCAGTTCCGTTCGATCTGGTCGGACCGCTCCCCGCCGGTCGGGTGGCGATCGAGGCGAGCGCCGGCACCGGCAAGACCTTCGCCCTTGCCGGTCTCACCGCTCGGTACGTGATCGAGGTGGGCGTCCCCATCGGCGAAATTCTCATCGTCACGTTCACCAAAGCCGCCGCCGCCGAACTGCGCGACCGCATCCGGGCCCGTCTGGCCGACGCTGCTGATGCGCTGGCCCAGCCGCTCCCCGGCCCGCTACGGCCCCTTCTCCCACCCTCGAGCCCGCCCCCAACCCCGAGCCCGCCCCCAACCCCCAGCTCCACCACCGCAGACGCCCTTCTCGACCACCTTTGCCTCGTCGATCGTGACGTTCGCCTCGCCCGCGCCCGCACCGCTCTCGCCGACTTCGACAGCGCCACCATCACCACGATTCACAGCTTCGCCCAGCAGGTGCTCGCCACGCTCGGGTCGGCCGCGCCGGCCGACCCCGATGCGACCCTCGACGAAGCAGTCTCCGGTGCGGTGCGCAGCGCTTGCAACGATGTCTTGATCGCCGAGGCTCTTTCGGGCCATCACCCCGCCGCCGATCTGCCCTCGCTCGGCCAATTCAGCGCCGCCGTGAAGAAGGTGGCCGGCAACGCAGGGATCGCCGTCGTCCCCAACGCCGATCGGGAAGTGTCGAACGAGGCCGCCGTACTTCGACGGCGTATGGTCGACCTCGCCATCGAACGGGGAAACAACCAACGGCGCCTCGCCGGACGGCTCTCGTTCGACGACGTGCTCACCGGATTGCAAACCGCCGTTCGCGATCCCCTCACCGGCGCCGCCACCTGCGCGCTTCTGCGTGATCGTTTTCGTGTGGTCCTCGTCGATGAGTTCCAGGACACCGACCCGGTGCAATGGGACATCTTCGACACCGCCTTCGGTGATCCGCAGAACGGCACCACGCTCGTGCTCGTGGGCGATCCCAAACAGTCGATCTACGCATTTCGTGGCGCCGACGTGCACGCCTACCTCGCCGCCACGCAGGACCCCCGAACCCAGCGCACCACCCTGGGCACCAATTGGCGATCCGATGGAGCCCTGCTCGCCGCCCTGGAACCCTTGTTCGACGGCGCCACCTTCGGCGATCCCCGCATTGGTTTCCAACCCGTGGCGGCGTCACCGGAGCACCAATTCGACCGGATCGAAAGCCCGCGGGGCACCCACCTGTCGCCGTTCGGCCTCCGGTTGGCTGCTCACCCCGACATCAAACGAAACCGGAGCACGCGGGTGGGGTCCGACGAGGCGGCCGACGCCATCTTCGCCGACCTTGCCCAGGTCACCCGGCAACTGCTCGACCACGCGTGGATCCCGGGCCGTGATGGCCCACAACGGGTGGAACCGGCCCACGTGACGGTGCTCACCCTTACCCACGCCGATGGCCCGAAGATCCGTCGAGCACTCAACGACGTCGGCATTCCCGCCGTCATCACCAAGGGCGACTCGGTCGCCAACTCCCGGGCGGCTACCCACTGGCAGTGGTTGCTCGAAGCGGTGGCGGTCCCCGGCCATGTTGCTCGCGTACGAACCGCAGCGATCTCCTGGTTCGTGGGATGGACGGCCGAAGAACTCGCCGAAGCCACCGACGACCACCTGTCTCGCCTCCATGAATCGATCCACGGGTGGGCGCAAACGCTTGCCACTTCGGGCGCAGCGTCATTCCTGCGAGCCGTGCGTTCGGAATCCGGCGTCGCCGCCCGGGTACTCGCCACCCCCGACGGCGAACGGGACCTCACCGACCTCGACCACGTCGCCGAACTACTTGCCCTCACCGCCGGGGGATCCACAAGCGGTACCAGCCTGCTGGGAGCGTTCGCGGCGTTGGCCTCCATGCCGGTCGACGAAGAGAACGAACTGGTGGCCCGGCGGGTGGAGTCCGAAGCGGCCGCAGTCCAGATCATGACCGTCTTCGCCAGCAAGGGGCTCGAGTTTCCAATCGTGCTGCTCCCCACCCTCTGGCGGGGTTCATCATCGAAGGGAAAACGTAACGGCGACCCAACGGTCACGTACCACGATCCCCGCACGAACCGGCGAACGGTCGACGTCGCCCACGACACCGGTTGGAGCGCTCCCGATGAGCCTGATGCCAAGGAACGCAACGAATGGGCAGACCGAGACGCCCAAGGGCAGCACCTCCGACTGCTCTACGTCGCCCTCACTCGCGCCAAACACCAGACCATCCTGTGGCATGCCACGATCGACGGTAACGACACCACGGCCACGACACGATTGCTCTATGGCCGATCCGCCGATGGCCAGATCGACGCCGCAGCGTTCAGGGATCTCAGCGTTTCCCCGCCCCCCGACGACGAAGCCATCCACACACTGACGCCGTTGATCGCCCGCGCCGACGGGCTCATCGATCTGGCCATGATTGGGCCGGCGCCCGATCGACCCGAACGCTGGACTGGCATGGCGAAGCCAACGCCGGCCCTGCTGGAGCGCAACAACCTCCCCCGGCCACCCGATCGTTCTGCCCGACGCTGGTCCTTCACGGGGATAACCGCCGGCCACCGCAATCACGCCATCGACCCGTTCGATCTGAGCCTCGGTGATGCCGGCGGCGCCGACGAGGCCGAACCAGATTCCGTCCAACCGGCGTCGGATCAACCCGTATCGGACCCACCGGCATCGGGCCCACCGGCATCGGGCTCACCGGCATCGGGCTCAGAGCCGACGCCCGACGCCAAGGCACCAGCGCTATCGGTGTTGCCGTTCGCCGGCATCCCCGGCGGCGCCGACTTCGGCAACCTCGTACATACGGTGCTCGAACACACCGACTTCACCCTCCCCGACTTGCCCGGAGCGCTCACCGAAGCCCTCCGTGAGGCCAATTCCCACTGGGCGGTATCGGTCGACCCGGCCGCACTTGTCCGTGCCCTCGTGGCATCGATCGAAACCCCCCTCGGCCCACTGTTCGACCAACACGCCCTCCGTGACCTGATACCAGGCAACCGCCTTGACGAACTCGATTTCGCCCTCCTCCTCCGCCCCGATGCCCGCCCGATCACCGACGCCGATGTCGGCCGGTGCGTCGTTGATCACCTCCCGGTCGACCACCCGTTGCGTCCCTGGGCCACCGACCTCGCCGCCGGCCGATTTCATACGGTTCTGGCCGGGATGCTGGTGGGATCCATTGACCTCGTGGCCCGGGTGGCCGGCCGTGACGGTTCGCCGGACCGTTTCGTGGTGGCCGACTACAAGACCAACATGCTCGGAACCCGAGGCTTGCCACTCTCGCTCGACGCCTATCGCCCATCGGTACTCCCCGAGGCGATGGCCCACAATCACTACACCCTCCAGGCCTTGCTCTACGCCGTCGCCCTCCACCGTTATCTGCGGTCCCGACTGCCCGCCTACGACCCCGCAACCAACCTCGGCGGGATCGCCTACCTGTTCCTGCGCGGCATGATCGGCTCCACCACGCCGACCGATACCGACGGTATCCCGTGCGGGGTGTTCAGCTGGCTCCCGCCCCCGACGCTGATCACCGACCTCTCCGATCTCCTCGACGGGGGGGCGCCATGACACCCCCGACTCCCGTTCTCGCCGCCGCCGTCCGGTTCCTCGAACCCTTTGTCGAGGCCGGTGTGTTCACATCGACCGAGGTTCACACTGCCGCCGCCCTCCACCGCTTGGCGCCGGAGGTAACCGAGGTCGCACTCCTCGCCGCCGCGCTGGCGGTCCGCGGCACCCGCCTCGGCCACGTCTGCATCGAAGTCGCCGCTATCCCGGACAACGTGGTGCTCGACACCGCGCCCACCCGTCCCAACCTCCCGAGCGCCGACCCCGAACCTGAACCGGAACCTGGCCCCGACCTGGACGCGGGACCGATCGACCTTTTTTCGCTGCCTTGGCCGGCACCGGCGGCAATCGCCGAGGCGCTCGAAAAGTCGTCACTGGTGGCGAACGTCGATGCTCGCCGGGCGCCGCCCGATGCCGGCGTTGTCGATCAGCGAATTCGCCCGCTGGTGTTCGACGGTGCCCGCCTCTACCTCGAGCGATTCTGGCGCGCGGAACGCCTCGTCGGCCTCGACCTTCTCCGGCGGGCCGACAATCCCAACGACTCAGGCAATCCCAACGACTCAGGCAATCCCGACGACTCAGGCAATCCCGACGACGCCCACCGCCTCGATCCCACCACTGCCGAACTACTCGACCGTCTGTTCTCGGCCGGCCAGCTCCCGGAGAGCCAGATCCCGGAAAGCCAGATCCCGGCCGGCCAGATCCCGGAGAGCCAGATCCCGGCCGGCCAGATCTCTGGAGGCACCGGTGTCGATCGTCAGCGTCAGGCGGCGGTCGCCGCCCTCACCCGGCGCCTCTTGGTGATTGCCGGCGGGCCGGGAACCGGCAAGACCCGAACCGTCGCCCGACTACTTGCCGCACTCCACCAACAGGCCCGCGCCGCCGATCGCTCCATCGAAGTGGCCCTCTGTGCGCCAACCGGCAAAGCCGCCAAACGTATGACCGAAGCCATCGTGCAAGCCGTTGGCCAGGCCGATCTCCCCGAACCGATCGCCGACATTCTTCGCTCCGTCACCGCCACCACGATCCATCGTCTGCTCGGTGCCACCGGCGGCCTCGAGTTTCGTCACGACGCCAACAATCCCCTTCCCGCCGATGTGGTGGTGGTCGACGAAGCCTCGATGATCGCCCTTCCGTTGATGGCGCGGCTGCTCGCCGCTACCCGACCTGACGCCCGCCTGGTACTTGTGGGCGACCCGTTCCAACTGGCCAGCATTGAGGCCGGGGCCGTACTCGGCGACATCGTGAGTGGCGCCAGCACCGGTGCCACCGGCCCGCTCGAACGCTCGGTGGTGGTGTTGGAACGAGTCCACCGTTTCACTGCCGACTCGCCAATCGCCATGCTCGCCGCGGCGATCCGCGAGAACCGGCCCGATGATGTCATCGCCGCACTCCGGTCCCACGACACCTTGCATTGGGTACACCCCAACCGACCAGAAGAAGTCTCGGCAATCGAAGCCGAGGTGGCCGAGTACTCGCTGAAGGTGGCTCGGGCCGGGCTCGATGCCGACGCCGCCGGCGGACTAGCGGCGCTCAACGAACTCAAGGTGCTGGGCGCCACCCGACTCCGCCCCTTCGGCACTTACCACTGGCTTGACCGCATCGAACAACTGGTCGCGCGCGCAGAACCACGGCTCGACACCGCTCGGCCGTGGTATCCCGGCCGGCCCGTGATCGTCACCCGCAACGATCCCCTTCACCGCCTCGCCAACGGCGACACCGGCTTGGTCGTGGCCTGCGACGGGCGCCCGATCGTGGCCTTTCCCGACGCTACGGCCACCGACACGGGAGGTATCCGTTTTCTCTCGCCCGCCCAACTGGCCCATATCGACACCTGGTGGGCCATGACCATTCACAAGAGCCAAGGGTCCGAGTATCGCCATGTGGTGGTTTCGCTGCCGCCCTCCGACTCGCCGATTCTCACTCGGGAACTGCTGTACACCGCGGTCACGCGGGCCAAGGCGCAGGTCACAATCGTGGGATCCGAGACATCGATTCGTGCCGCCATCGCCCGGCCGGTCGCCCGGGCCTCTGGCCTCGGTCCGTTCCTCTGGCCCGACTGACGACGCGGTCGAAACATGATGATATCTGCTGATGGATGCGCTGCCTCGCGCGCGGGTATCCGCGTTCACTGTCAGACCCCTGCGTAGATTGACCCTATGGGTCGACCCAAACTCCATGAGGAACCGCGCGTCACCACCGCCGTGCGGATTCCCAAATCCCTCCACCAGCGCCTTCACAAGGCGGCCGCCGAGCGCGACGTGTCGGTGAACCGGCTTGTCACCCGGGCCGTGAGCGACTATCTCGATCGGCTCCCCGACGCCGACACCTCACTCGACCCACAGGTGATACGAGCATGAGCGCACCCCCCATCGCCGAAACGCAACCCATTACGGCACAAGGCGCGGTGCGAGAACCCCGTGAACCCCAACCACCGCGGCGCGTACGGCAAGCCACCGCCACCACCAATTTCGGTTCGGGTAAACGTGAAGCGCATGACGCCACCGCCTTCTACCAGCGTTTTACGGCACCGGAACTCTCCGACGACGACACCATTGCGCCACCGAACGAACTCGACCGCATCTACGTGGCCGACGCCCGAGACATGGCGATGGTGGCGAGCAACTCGGTGGCGCTCGTCGTCACATCACCGCCCTATTTTGCCGGTAAACAATACGAAGAAGCGCTCGGCGAGCACGGCATCCCGGCCACCTACATCGAGTACCTCGACCTCCTCCGCGACGTGTTCGCCGAGTGCAAACGAGTGTTGGAACCGGGTGGGCGGATTGCCGTAAACGTGGCCAACCTCGGCCGCAAGCCGTACCGCTCGCTCTCCGGCGACGTCACCACCATTCTCCAGGACCTCGGGTTACTCCTTCGCGGCGAGGTGATCTGGTGGAAGGGAAAGGCCGCCGGCGGCTCGTGCGCGTGGGGCAGTTTCCAGAGCCCGAGCAATCCCGTCCTTCGCGATGTCACCGAACGGGTCATCATCGCCGGCAAAGGGCGGTTTCTTCGAGCCCACAACCCGCGGGAGCGAGCGAGACTGGGTCTGCCCTCCACCATCACCATCTCGCGTGAGGAGTTCATGGAAGCCACCACCGATCTCTGGGAGATCGCGCCCGAGAGCGCCAAAAGAGTCGGCCACCCTGCACCGTTCCCGGTGGAACTTCCCGAACGGCTTATCCACATGCACACCTTCGAAGGCGACCTCGTTCTCGACCCGTTCATGGGGTCTGGTAGCACCGGTGTCGCCGCCGTGCGCACGGGCCGCCACTACCTCGGTTTCGACACCGATCCGGCCTACGCCAACGCCGCCGAATCTCGCATCACGATCGCCCGCACCGCGGCGACCCACAGCATCGCTGTGCCCGGGTCATCATTCACCAACGCCGTGCACGTCACCCCGCTGGTCGAGTCCAAACGACGCGGCGAGGCCGTGGCGCCGCTCTCGACCGAGGCTTCTCGGATCGGCGGGAAGATGGCCAAGGAGATCGCCGCTGCGCTGCTCAGGGAGGCAGGGTTCACGAACCTCCGTGAAGACCACCGACCTCGAGCCACCGTGATTACGCCTTCGTTCACCGCCACCGACACTTCGGGCCGAGACTGGGCCTTCGACGTGTCGGGCGCCATCACTACCACGCCAGCCGGGCTCCGCCGCACCGATGTGCTGTTCAAGGCGGTCGGGCGGGCTTCGGTGTTTGCCACCCAACAGGGAGCCGACGGCGTTCGGTTCGTCCTGCTCTCAACCGATCTTCCCGTGAAGGGCAGCGAGGGAGCGAAGGCGCTCAAGGCCATGCAAGGCCCCGGTCTTCCGGTGTTCGTCACCCTCAACCTGCACGACCCCGACACACCCGCCTACCTCGCCGCGCTGCACACCACGACCCCTTCTCGTCATCGTCGGTAGGCGTGGGGCATCACGCCGGCGATACCGGGCTGCACTGCGAACAGCGCGCCGGCGAGCGGTTCCTTGCGCCGCTGCACCGGATCCAGGCCGTCCCATCCGGTAGTAATGAAAAGGGTGGCATTGTCGAGCCCGCCGAACGTGCACGCCGTGGGTTGGGTGACCGGAAGTTCCACCACGGTGTCGAGACGACCGGTGGCGCTGTACCTCCGCACCTCACCGACGCCGCGTAGCGCCACCCAGACGCAACCGGCGATGTCGACCGCGAGGTCGACCACCCCGGCGCCGGCCGCTCCCTTGGGGCCGCCGGCGTGGAGATCGACGAGCAACCGATCATCACCAATGGTGCCGTCTGCAACACCAAACGGGGCCACTCGAACCGAGGAGGTGCCAGCGTCGGCCAGGAAAACGCTGCGGCCGTCGGCGCTCCACCCGATCCCTGCCGGCGCCACACCACCAGCATCCACGCGAGCCACGTCAAGTCCTGGTCCGATGCGAAATAATCGACCCGCCGCCACCGTCGCCTCGGGCCCACTCTTGTCACCGGGCCCACTCACGTCACCGGGCTCACTGACCTCACCGGACCCGCTCACGTCACCCTCGAGCCCGGCGGCGGTGAGCCAACACCGACCAGCGGCGTCACAGGTTCCCGAGGTCACCCGGAGCGTGGTGCCCACACCGGGCACGGCAGCTCGCTGCGCCACATCACCGTCGGCATCGAGCACGGCGATGCCGTTGGACTGCCCCACCAGCCAGCCATGCATCCCTGCCGATTCCGACCCGGCGACGGCGGGCGCGGCCCCCGGCGCGGCCACCGGCACCACCACCGGCACTGGCGGTCGCAGCCGGGCGAACACCACGTCGGCCCGGCTTAGCGGGTCGTATCGGTGCACCGCACCAATCGTGGCGTCGGCCCAATGCAATTCCTGTCCGCCCACGTCCCACCAGGGCGAACACCCCCATGCCGACTCCATCCGAAGGGCCACATCAAGATCGCGACCTCGCATCCGGCGAGGTCCCCGATCTCGTAGCCCCATCACCCATTCCCTGGGTTCGTCGAATACCGAATCGGTGTCACGCACAAATCCTACGGGCCGCAAACGGCCGACAGCCCCCAACCCACGGCGGTGCGTAGTCTGAAACCGTGCCGGACCCAGAGAGTCTGACCCCGTCGGGTGACCACAGCGAGGTTTGGCCCACCTGCCCGAACCCCGTGCGGTGGCCCGTGCAGCTGCACAAGTGGGAGCTGCTCACCTTCCTCCATTGGCGCTTTGATCCCGAGATCGTGCAACAGCTGCTCCCACCGAGCTCGGGCCTAACGGTGCACACCTTTGACGGCGACGCGTGGGTGGGTCTTGTTCCGTTCCACATGACCGCCTACGCACCAGGCGGGCCGCCACCGGTGCCCTGGGTGTGCCACTTCCCCGAGACCAACGTACGAACCTACGTCCGCGCCCCCGACGGCTCGACCGGTGTGTGGTTCCTCTCGCTCGACGCCGCCCGACTCGGCGCAGTGGTGGCCGCCCGAGCTGGCTACCACCTGCCCTACTACTGGTCAAAGATGACTGTGCTCGGTGTCGGCGACCTCATGACCTACCGGTCCCGCCGTTGGTGGCCCGGTCCCTTCGGCGCAAACCTCGACTGCGCGATACGCATCGGCGAGCCCTTCGCTGACAACGAACTCACCGATCTCGACCACTGGCTAACTGGTCGATGGCGTTTGTTTTCCGTCTCGGGCCGCGGCACCCTTCGGTACGCCCTCGCCGACCATCCGCCGTGGGGGCTCCATCGGGCCGAGTTGCTGCATCTCGACGACGGTCTCTTCGCCGCCGCCGGCCTCCCGAAACCCGTCGGCGACGCGCCGCTGGTGCACTATTCACCGGGTGTCACGGTGCGAATCGGCCGCCCCCATCTCGTGCGTTCCCACCGCGTGCGGCCAACATGACCGCCGCCGCCCTCGGCGCTACTGCGGCGGCAGTCGCCCTCACGCGGCGAGCCACGGAAGGTGGAGAATCGGCGCATACTGCGCCTCTGACTCGGCGAGATCCCCCAGCTTCACGCGCATGCGCCGATCGATCTGGCGGACGGTCGCCGGGGTGAGGCCGTGAAGCTCCGCGACCGTGTTAGCCGGTGACGGATCGCCGGTGCGCTTCTGATACCGGTAGTCGAGGTGCACATGTAGGTCCCGAGATGACCCAACACGGGTGGCGGCATCGAGGAGAAGTTCCACCACCGGATGGGTCGACCGCAAGCGCTCAAGGTCGGCGTGCACACCGCCACCGCCGACCCTTGCCTCGGACGGGGATAGGTCCTCTTCAGCGGCCGGCAGGCTGGCGAACAGGTCGTCGGGATCGCCTCCTGCTCGCTGATGGCCCGCCGATACGGCCACGGACGCCCGAACCGCCGCTTGCGCCCAGACCCATGGCGGAGCACCGCCCGGCAACCACCCACCGGCTCGATCCACCACCGCAAAGAAGGCGTCAAGGATCACTCCCCCGAGCTCATCGCGGTCCTGCAGCAGATCGCGCCGCCCCCAACTGCGCAACGTCGAGGTCACTATTCGTGTGAGATCAGGCTCACACTGCTCCCACAGTTGGCGCACCGCCTCGGGATCGCCCGACACCACCTGCGCCACCAGACGTTCTACGACGGCGTCGTTCGTTATCGTCTTCATCGTTCCCTCCAGGTCTTCATCGTTCCCTCCAGGTCGAACCGGCCGGTCGCCGGAACCGCGTCGGCAACGTGATGCCGAGCGCTTTCCCATCCTCCCGACCCCCACTGACAAGTAACACCGGTGTGATTCGCCCGACGGGCAGCGAAACGCCGTCTGCCCACCACGACCGGCACTAAACGCCGTACAATGATGTTGTGGCGGACACACACCAACCGTTGGTCGAGGACCTCGATCCCAACCCCGATCCCGAACTTGATCCCGAACTTGATCCTGGGTTTCTCGACCAGATCCTTGAGTCGTTGCCCGGAGCGGCGTTGGTGATTGATGGCGTCGGCAATGTCCTGTGGGGCACGGCGCAGGCCGCAGCCCTTGTCGGCGACCCACGCCAGTCGTTCGCCGGCCGATCAGTGCTGGAATTTGTCACCCCCGACACGGCATGGGCCTATGCATCAGCAGTCGCTCTTGCGTCGGACTACCCCGAAGTGACGATGGGACCGCTACGCATCGCGTACATCAACGGCGATGGCCAGCGCTGTGACGCCGACTTGTGGGCCACCAACCGCCTCGACGATCCGCTCATCGGGGGAATTGTGTGCCTTATCACCAAGGAGACGGCGGCATCGGGAATGGCCGACGCCGTGCGCGCCCTCGCCGCCGGGCAGCTACCAGCGGCCGTGGGGCAGCTCGTCTCGACCGCGCTGCGCGGTGCCCCCACCGTGTGCGAGGCCTCGTTGCTCACCACCGTTGACGGGGAACTGGTCACGATCGCCCGAAGCGCCGGCGCCCCCGACGTTGCCGGAAGACTCGCCGACGACGCCTGCGGGCCGGTGATGGTCGACGGCATCCGACAGCTCTACGGTGACCTCACCGATGCCCCTGATCCGATACGCAGCGTCACCGCAAACACCCCCTTCGCCGCGGTGTGGATTGAACCGGTGGTAGACGCCAGAAACGGGACCGCCCATGCCGCTCTCATCATGTGGCGATCCCGGCCCGGCAACCCCAGTCCGAATCAACTCACGGTGATCCATGAAGCCGCGGCGATTCTGGCCCTGGCGTTTCGAAATACCTGATCAGCCATCGCCGCCGTTGATCGACGCGCCCGCAATACCCGCAACCTGACACACACGTCAGCTTTCCCTCGTGCGTTGACCTACGCTCTCCCGCGACGTCGAACGCAACGGCCAGGGGGCAACAGATGCAGGTACTCGAAGGCATTCGTGTGGTTGAGGTTGACAACTGGGGATTCTCCCCCTCTGCCGGCACGGTGTTGGCGGACTGGGGCGCCGACGTCATCAAGGTGGAACCGCCGACGGGTGATCCGTTGCGTCACATCTTTGGGACCGTGAAGTTCCTGGGGAAGGAGGGCATGGTCAACTTCATGCATGAGCAGTGGAACCGCAACAAGCGGTCGATCGGCCTCGACCTCACCACCGCGTGGGGCCGGGCTGCACTCGACGAGTTGTTGGTCGGGGCCGACGTGTTCCTCACCAACTATTTGCCCGACCTTCGAACTCGCCTACGCCTACTTCCCGACGACGTGCGTGCCGTGCAGCCTGACCTGGTGTACGCCCTCGCCACTGGCCAGGGAAGCCGTGGCCCCGACGCCGCCAAGCCGAGCTTCGACTATGCGTCGGCGTGGGCCCGCGCCGGTGTCGGTCGGCAACTCACCGCCGAGGGCGCGCCGTTCGCCCTCCAACGACCGGGTTTCGTCGACACCACGGCCGGGAACTTCCTCGCCGGAGCCGTCGCCGCGGCGCTCGTGAAGAAGGGTCGCACGGGCGACCCCGTCGATGTGGAGGTGTCGCTTCTCGCCGCCGGTGGCTGGATGCTCGGCCCGGATATCTCCAACGTGTTGAGCAACGACTTCGAATTGCCGCTCAATTCCGGCGACGGACGAGGCGCTGGTCCGCTGATGACCTGGTACGAGTGCGCCGACGGTAAAAGGTTGGTGTTCACCATGCTCCACCCGGAGCGTTACTACTCGTCGGCGTTGGCCGCCCTCGAGCTCGACTGGGTCCTCACCGATGAGCGGTTCGACTCACCGGAGAAGCGGGCGGCCGCCAATGACACGCTCCATACCGTGTTCTCCGAGCAGATCCGCTCGCGGCGGCGTAGTTATTGGGCCGACCGGTTGAACCCCAGTGATGTGGTGTGGGCGCCGGTCCAGTCTCCCACCGAGTACATCGACGACGTGCAAGTGGTGGCCAACGGCTACATCCTCACGACGGAACGAGCCGACGGGAGCACGGTGCGGGTGCAAACCAGCCCGGCCCAGTTCGACAACGAGCCGATCGTCGCCCGATGGGCAGCACCTGACGTGGGCCAACACACCGACGAGATCCTCGGTTCGGAACGCGGTTGGGACGCTGCTCGCATAGCCGCCGCTCGCACTGCAGGGTGGCTCACCTAAACCTGTTCCCCGTCACCCTTTGACCAGCGTGCCAGCCGTGGTCGAGGCGGCGTACGCGCCCGCTTGGTATCCCACGAGGGGTTTTGGGGATCGGTGGTAACCTGCACCGTGGAGTCGACCGGGCAGGTCGGCGCACCAGCGGCGAAGGATACGAGATGGTTGGTGAACGCCGGGAACGGCAACAGGTCAGCAGGGGTGCTGTGCCCTCGTCCGATCGGGCGGGTGTCGGCAAACGAAACCGTGTCGTCACCGGCTTCGTGACCTTGCTGCTGCTCGTCGGTGCCTACTTTGCGTTCGGCCCGAGGCCCATGGACCACCCAGGCGCCGGCGCGCCGGGGACAACAGCTGGCATTTCCGCGGCCACCGGGGTGAGCGCCAGTACGAACACCCCGGGCACCGACACGCCGGGCACGCCCACGACCGACCGGCGCTGAGGGTCCGGGCGGCGCAAGGAGCCCAGCGTCATCGGGGCCCGTCATCAGGGCCCTGCGATCAGGGCCCTGCGATCAGCGAACGTCGATGAGGTCGACCACGAAGACGAGGGTTTCGTTGGGTTTGATAGTGCCGCCCGCTCCCTGCTTGCCGTAGCCGAGACTCGGCGGGATCACGAGGCGGCGCCGGCCGCCGACCTTCATGCCTTCAACGCCCTTGTCCCAACCGCCGATCACTTGGCCAGCACCAAGCTTGAAGTCGAACGTTTCGTTCCGATCCCAGGATGCATCGAACTGCTTGCCAGTGGACCACGCATTGCCGGCATAGTGCACGATCACGGTGCTGCCCTTGGTGGCAACGGCACCATCACCGACCTCGATGTCGCTGATCTCCAACTCGGTGGGCGGCTGTCCCATGGTGGGCACGTCAACGAATGGCTTCTCGCGTTCAGTCATACCGCACCCTATCCGGCATGGTGAGGGGCCAACATCAGGGGCCACCATCAGGGGCCAACATCAGGCGGCTCTCAGATGCCCATGAACTTCCACACCCGTTTCGTGACCGGCGTGATAAGGCCAAGCTCATCACAGAGTTTCCGCGACTTCGCGACCGACGCCGCCAACAGTTCTCGACCTTCCGGTGAACGCACCGCTTCCCGGAACACCGCGTCGGGAATGCCGAACTCTTTGCGCAGACCACGAGTCGGTTGCACCATCATGCGAGCCATCACCCCCAACAAGACCGGGGTGACCAACGCCAGCCGAAGGCGCCAGAAGCGACCCAGCAAAGGAACGGTGGCCTTCAGGTAGTGGCGGGCGAACGACAAGTGGCGGGCTTCTTCAGTGACGTGGATACGCATGATCTGCTCGGCCAATGGATGTGGGATACCGCCTCGCACTGCCTTGCGCTGCAGGTGGTCGGCGGGGTCTTCGCCCCCGAGCACAAACATGAAAAACAACGAGGGAAACAACCGATGCAGCGGGAGCACGAACACGGTGGCCAACGCCCGAAGGTACCGAGGCATCCCGTGGATAGGCAGGCCGGTACGAACGACGAACTCCTGGAACATCAACGTGTGCTGCGACTCCTCGATCACCTCGTGCTGGAGGTATCGGAACTCGGGCGCGCCGTCGGGAAGGCGCATGGCATACGACAGGAGTCCCCGTTGCAGGAGATTCTCGAAGTTCCACCCGACCTTCATCGCCGTCGCCATTCGGGCCAGACCGATGCGCGTCTGTGAAGCCAATGGTTGCGACCTGTACCACTCGGTGCGAGCGAGTGGATCGAACTCCCACAACAGCCAACGAGGGTCGTCGGGGTCGATTGCCATCTCGGGTGCATCCCACGCGATGTCGGCATAGGCGTCGAAGTGTTTGTCGACGCTCTGTTTGCTGAGTCGTTCGACAAGCCGGTGGAAGGAAGCTCGCTCGCCGACGACGACGGATGTTTCGTTGTCGAGCGGCCCGGTGTCGAGCGTTCCGGTGTCGAGCGTTCCGGTGTCGAGCTTTCCGGTGTCGAGAACAGGCGACGCCGTGGTGATTGGCAACATGGTCAGTCCTTGCAAGTAGGGGCGCGTTGGGGCGCGGGAAGGAACATCGGTAGGAGCGGTGATCTGTAGACCGGATCGACCCGGGCCCGTGCTCAGGTCGGGGCCGTCACCTTGGCGGGGTCGATCGTGGGGTGGGCAACCTTGGGGTGGGCAACCGTGCGAGCCGCAGCAGCGATGACCGCCACCACGTCGTGGGTTGCCTCGAAGGGCAGCATGTGACCGCAACCTTTGAGCGTGATCATCTCGGTGTTCGGTAGCAGTTCATGCATACGACGAGATCGTGCCGGGGGCGTGAGTGTGTCGCGCGATCCCACCACGATTGTGGCCGGGATCTCGACGGAGGAAAGCCACGCTCCCAGATCGATTCGGGAAAGTTCGTAGAGGAGACCGGCCCGAACGGCTCCCGGAGTTCGGGCAAAGGTGAGGGCGGTGGCTTCGAGATGGGCCAGTTCGGGCCGTTGACCGAATACCCCACGAACACTCAAGGCACCGAAACGGTCGGAGCCAACAACGCGGCCAATTACTTCTCGACCGATCAGGGCGCTGGCCCGCGTGCTGTAGGTCTCGCCGTAGGTCATGCCGTCAGCGGCGGTGGCAACCAGCACCAGATGCCGGACCGTTCGAGCGGCGTGGTCGGCGTGACGCACGGCGTACGTCTGTGCGGTCATGCCGCCCATCGAGTGCCCCGCGACCACTGCATCGGCAGCGTCGACATGATCGAGTACCGCCCGGAGGTCGTCGGCCAAAGCATCAAGCGTGAGCCCGTCGGTACCGACGGTGGATCGTCCGTGACCACGCTGGTCGTAGAGCACGACTCGATGTTCGTGGGCAAGTTGGCGGGCAACAGGTGCCCAGATGCGGTGATCGCCGGTCCAGCAATGCGAGAGAACCACCAGCGGCGAGTCCGGATGATCACGCCCGATGACCGTGGCCCACAAACGAGCGCCGTCGGCACCGTGCACCGTGAACTCGCGGCCGTCGGAAATCGCCAGAAGTTCGTCAACCGTGCCGCCCGTACCGTTTCGGGCCCAACGGCGATTGGTCACTCGTGCCCCGGCCACGGTTGCGAGTGCCGTGGCGCCCAGGAACGACCCGCCGAGTACCACCCTTCGAGACCTCGTCATCGAAGTTCCGAATCTGCGGGGTGGGCGGGGCGAGGTTTCACTCCCCAACAATGCCATTTTACAATGGCAACGTCAAGGGTGAGATACCGTGCACAATGTCACATTGATCCAGATGGCAGTTTTGATCCAGATGGCAGTCTTGATCCAGATGGCAGTCCAGATCGAGGCGGCAGTCCAGATCACCACGCCGCCAGAACCCGAGTTATGGCCGACTACAGCATCGAATCCCTCGCCGCCGCCGGCGGTGCAACCGTCCGCAACGTGCGCGCCTATCGCGACCGTGGGCTTCTCCCTGTTCCAGAACGTCGTGGCCGCCATGCCGTCTACCACGAAGAGCACCTGAGCCGCCTCGGGCTCATCACCAAACTGCTTGACCGGGGCTACTCGCTCAGCAACATCGCCGAGCTGCTCAACGCCTGGCAACAGGGCCACGACATCAGCGACGTACTCGGGCTCACCGAGCGGTTCACCGCGTGGTCCGAGGAGGTACCGACCCATGTCACCTTGGCCGACCTGGTGGCCACATTCGGTACGCAGCTCACCCCAACCACCATCGACCAAGCGCAGTCGCTCGGCGTGCTCGAACCCGCGGGCGACGGCTACCTCGTGCGTAGCCCGAAGCTGGCGACTGCAGGTGTTGAGCTCGTCGCTGCCGGCGTACCCCTCACTGCGGTGCTCGCGCAATGGGCGGTACTCCGCCAACAGATGGACACCGTGGCGTCGGGTTTTGTGTCGCTCATCGCCGCACACCTCGTCGATCCGCTCGGTGATGTTCCGACCGCAGAACAGATTGCCGATCTTGCCGTCGTCGTGGAGCGCCTACGTCCCGTCGCCCAAGTGGTCGTCGAGGCAGAGATGGCGACGGCGATGGAACGCAGCATTTCTGAACAGCTCGGCGAACGCATTGAACGCATCGTTGGAATGCTCGAGGAGAACCACGCCGTCGCCGCCGTCGCCGCCGTCGCCGCCGATGCCCCAGAAGCCCCACGATCAACGGGAAAGCGTCGGCCCAAGCGACGCCCGCACCCGTAACCGCGTGCGTTTGCCCCGATCTCTACCCCGTCCCACGGCCCGGCGACCGGTCCCGCGGCTGGTCGAGGTGTTCATTGTGGCCATCTTGAGCACCGTCATCGCGTGCGGCGCCAGCTCCGACCCCGGCTCCTCGACCAGTGAGGCGACCGGCGATTCGACCAGCGTCACGATCAGCGCCAATACCAGCGATTCAGCCGCCATGACGACACCCGCAACCGAGGCGACCGACGCCACGGCAACAGCGACCACCAGAGGGGCACCGTTCACCGCTACCACGACTCGTCCGGTGCCCACGATTGTGTTGCCGAAACCGTCACCCGAGTGCGGCGCTCCTTCGAGCAACAGGTCTCCTCTTTCGCCGAACCCACCCCAAGAAAACCCCATCCTCGACGTTGCCCTCGCCGATCTTCGTGGTGCCGTCGAACCCTTCGGCGGCACGTTGGCCGTCAGCGTGGATCGTGAGTCAACAAACAGACCCGGTAGTGGTGATCCCGTGGCCTCTTACCGAGATCGTGAACCCATGATCCCGGCGTCGAACGAGAAGCTGCGAACGGCGTTTGCGGGCTATGAGTTGCTCGGGCAAACCGTGGTGTTCGACACGGTCGTGGTGGCCACCGGGCCGATCGTCGACGGCGAGCTACGCGGCGACCTCGTGCTCATCGGCGGTGGCGACCCAACGCTTACCACTGACGGCCCCCACTCAATCGCCGCTCTGGTCTCGGCGGTGTCCCAAGCGGGGGTGCGCCGAGTACAAGGCTCGTTGATCATCGATGTGTCCCGGTACGACCGCGAACTCACGGCGCCCGGCTGGCCGGACAGCGTGTGGCCATCGGCGGTCGGCGCGCTCAGCGCCATCGTGGTGGACCGCAACCGATCCGCCGCCGCCCTCGCCGATCCTGCCAGTCATGCCGCCGTCACGTTTCGCACCTCCATGCTGAACGCCGGCGTCCCTATCGATGGCCCGAACGTCACGCGCGCCGACCCTCCCTCACTCGCCGGGGCCGAACTGGCGAAACGTTCGTCGGTTCCTCTTACGCAGATGATCTCCGACATGCTCACCAACAGCAACAACCTCACCGCCGAGCTTGTCACCAAGGAACTCGGGTGGCGCACGACGGGCAAGGGCACCACCGTCGACGGGTTGCGGGCCGTTCGCGGCGTTCTCGACTCCCGATGTGTTGGGGCCGGCACCGCGCTCGACGGATCGGGATTGAGTGGCAGCAACCGTCAGACCGCCGCCGATCTGCGATCGCTCACGTCGGCCACTACCGCTCGCCCGTGGGCAACGGCATTCCGCGATGGCCTCGCCATCGGCGGGACCACCGGCACGTTGGCCAATCGGTTCACCGGGCCCGGCGCGCGCAGCCGGATCCGGGCCAAGACCGGCGGCCTCGCCAACGCACGGACGCTCACCGGAGAACTCACCACCACGAACGGCAGCAGGCTTACGTTCTCGGTGCTGGTGAACGGCAACGTCCCCAACGCCGAAGCAGCAATCGACACCTACATCACCGCCCTCATCACCAGCGCCTGACGCATGGCTCCGTCCGCCTTACGATCCCTGTATGGAACTCGCCACCGCCACCGCCGACTCGTACGTGCGCGACGTTTTCGATCAGATGCTCGTGGTCGCCGACCGCTTGGGCGACGAATACGTGAACGAACGCCCTATCGGCCCGACAACAAACGCCGTGGCGGCACTCATCATCCACTGTTGTGGCATGGCCGAGTTCTGGTTGGGCAACGTCACCCACGGCCGGCCGAGCCAGCCGAAGCGTGAAGACGAGTTCGCCGCCACGGCCACCGTCGCTGAACTTCAGGAACTGGTTGCCGCCACAATCACGAACCTCACCGCCGACGTCGTTTCGCTGCACGAAGGAAACGGCTCCGACGAAGTTACCCGCCAGTTCCTACTCGATGGCGACACATCCGACGCATCGGTCCTTGTCTCTGTCATGCGCGAGCCGTATCAGCATCTCGGCGACATGGAACTTGCGGCCGACGCCGTACTCAACCGACCAATGTTCCCCTCGAACTCACCCTCCATTCCTAAGTGGGTGTCCGGGAAGTCAGGTTGCCCAGGTGAGTGCTTGTGGGGTGCCTTTTTTGGGGGCGAGCCGGTTGATCATGGTGGAGATGGCGGCGACTTGGATCCAGGTTTCGGCGGCTTCGGTGGTGTGTTCGAGGTC
>JANOSD010000121.1:0-21131 GCA_031415655.1 Actinomycetes bacterium | reverse complement strand
TGCCCACACGACGGGGCACGGAGCCCCCAGGCCGGAACGGTAGGGCACGAGCATCGTTGGACACCACGCTCCTGCCCACACGACGGGGCACGGAGCGCCCAGGCCGGAACGGTGAGCACGAGCATCGTTAGACACAACGCTCCTGCCCACACGACGGAGCACGGAGCCCCCAGGCCAGAACGGTTGGGCACGAGCATCGTTGGACACCACGCTCCTGCCCACACGACGGGACACGCAGCGCCCAGGCCGGAACGCCCAGGCCGGAGCGCCCAGGCCGGAGCGCCTAGGCCAGAACGGTTGGGCAGGAGCATCGTTGGACACCGCGGTCCTGCCCACACGACTGGGCACGCAGCGCCCAGGCCAGAACGGTTCGAGCCTCGGGCGATCAGGACTTTTTGGGGGGCGTGATCTCGATCGTGGCCTTCGGATCGAAGGCGTTGCCACTGAGATCAGACGAGCGTTTGGCTCGCAGTGCTTCGGCCAGGATCGTGGCCCGGTCAGCTTCGGCGGGCGTATCGATTGGCGTCGCCGAAGCGCCCGACGGCGACCCGAACGGCTTCACCTCGGCCGGTTTCGACTCGGCCGGTTTCGACTCACCTGACTTCGGGTCCGCTGGTGTGGCTTTCACGGGTGCGGAGGTTGGCGTCGCCGGTTGGGACACCGCGCCCGGCGCCTCGAGCCCGGAGGGGTTTTCGGCCAGGTCCGCCGCCGAAACCGACTGGGGATCGACGCCTGCCTCGACCGTCGCCGCCGCCGGAGCCACCGGCTCAGGGACGACGGCGGGGACCACGGGCGGGGCGACAGTAGGGACGGCGAGTGGGGCGCCATCGAGGGTGCGGTCGGCGGGCGGGGCGTCGCCGAGGGTGCGGTCGGCGGGCGGGGCGTCGCCCAGCGTTGAAGTCGACGGGACCGCCGGACTCGCGCCGGCATCAAGCCCGGCATCAAGCCCGGCATCGAGCCCGGCATCGAGCCCGGCATCGAGCTCGGCAGGAACTGCGGGCGCGTCCGAATCCGGCATGGTGCTGGCGCCGAGCGACCCCTGCGCGACCGGGCCGGACCCACCGTTCTCACGGGCGGCAAGCTTGGCGGGGAGGCCCTGGAGTTGGGCGATGAGGAGCCGACGGGCCGTTCGGGGCAGCGGGGTGATGAGCGCCGCCGCCACCTGATAGAGCGGGCCGGGGATGCACAGGGCCTTGCCCTTGGCGGTGGCGGTAACCGCCAACCGGGCGACAAGGTCGGCGGGGGTCCAGGCGAACGATGGCGCTTGTTCGTAGGGAGTGTCCAAGATATTGCTCTGGAACTCGGTGCGGGTGAACCCGGGCATGACGCACGTGACCGTGACGCCCGTCCCCCGAAGCTCCTCGTAGATCGCTTCGGAGAACTGGGTGACGAACGCTTTCGTACCACCGTAGGTAGCCATTCCGGGTGACGGCTGATACGTGGCCATCGACGACACGTTCATCACCGCACCTTGACCACGAGCCACCATGCCGGGCAGCGCGGCCCGCGTGAGGCGCACCAGCGCCGTCACGTTGAGGGTGATCTGACGTTCTTCCTCGTCGGCGGGGAGGCCGACGAAATCGCCGGCGGTGCCAAAGCCGGCATTGTTGACGAGCAGGTCGATCTCGTGTCCGGGCCGCTCATCGGCGAGGCGTGCCTCGACCAACCGAACCCCGTTCGGATCGCACAGGTCGGCGGCGAGCACCTCCACTTCGGTGCCGTGTTTTGCCGACAACGTGGCGCCCAACTCGTTGAGCTTGTCAGCGCGCCGCGCCACCAGCACGATCCGGTTCACCCCCCGGGACGCCAATTGTTTGACGATCTCCTCACCAATCCCCGCGCTGGCACCGGTGACCAGCGCGCTCGACCACGGCACGGCACGAAAGCTCTGCATACCTCGAACCCTACCGGAGGACCGGGTGCGGTCCGCCGTTAGGCCGCGGGCAATGCGGGTCGCCATGCACAGGCGCGTGCCCGAATCGAGAGGCGATGGTCGACCGAGAGGCGGGCCTCCGGGCCCCCAGCGCTCACGATCGGATCGTGCTCCCCGTGATTCGTGAGAAGGGCGATGCCCCGGCACAAAACCCGCCCATCGGCGCCCATACAAATTCGGGTAGCCGGCCGGAACCTTCGCTTGATGAACGGAACCAAGACTTCCGACGAGGAGCGAGCGTCGTGACGTCAGCGTGCTCGCTGCGCGAGGTCTCGGTTGCACACCTCGTCGAGGACAGGATCGCAGCCGTACTTCGCCGTCCGGGCCGCGGCCGGATCAAAACCGTGCGAACGCTCCAGGGAAACCCAACCCAGGTTATTGTAGCTGAACCCGATGACCGTGCCGTTGGGTGCGTCGTAGATCGGCGTTCGATCAGGGTCATCCAAACCCCGCAACGCCGCGGTCAAACCGGTCGGCAGGAAGGATCCCTCGGGCACGGGTTCCCCGGGGAAGTGTCCCTCACCCCCATCGGCCCGCAGCCATCCGGACTTGTACTGCGCTCCGAGGTCCGCATTCGCTCGGGCAAACTCCTCCGGAGTGGGAATAGACTCTTCGGGTGCGACCGTCGTTGTGACCCCACCCGCCGCCAGCGTACCCACGGACGCGGGTGGTACCGGCCCCACTGCTGCACGAACCTCAACAGTCCCTGTTGACTTGGCCGCGCACCCGGCCCCCAGCGCGAGCGCCGCCACGCCCACAACGGCGGCGAGGAGCCCAGGTCTACGGAGCATCGGAGTGCATCGATCAGGGCTTCGGTGGGTGAGTTGGGACGGTCCGTTCATGAGGTGCTCCTTCGGGCGTTCATACGTCAAGAATGTGGGAGCCGCCCGAATATGGCGTGCCGAAGACCCAGAACGTGTGAGCGACAATGACACGGTTCAGCCAAGTGTTGTCGTTGCAGTTCGTCGTGGCCAACGAGGAGGTCGGCCCGGTCGCCGTGATGGTTCGTGTCTTGCAAAACACGAAGCCGCCTCCCGACCATTTGTACACCGTCGTATCCGTTCGAGCGACGTAGCCACTCGCGGATGAGGACGGGCATGTTGCCGTGCTGCTCCACGTCTCTCCTGCGGCTGTTACCGGCGGGCTCCCGGGTCCGGCCGAGATCGAGGCGTCGCCTGACGCGATGATCGCGCCCACCTGCCCGACCCAAGAACAGGCCGCAGAGTTGATGCCATCCGCGTGCGCTTGGGGTGCCACGCCAACGCACGCAAGGACAATCGTTGCCCCAGCTATCGGGGCGAGCACTGGCCGGACCGCCCTGATTCGTCGGACAATTTGTTGACTGAAGAACTTCATGCTCGAACAATGAACCCCCCCAGATTTGTCAACAAAGGCCTTGGGCGTTTCGGGTCGGTCGGAGGCGATCAGCCTTGGTAGCCGAAACGGTCACGGGCACCTTGGGTGTGATCTGCAGTTACGGCGGCGATGATCTGGCGCAGGAACACTCCGGCGGCGACGGCGCAGAGTGCGCCAATCACCGCCACCACCATCGGCCCTGCGCCGCCGGCGCCACCGCCGGTGAATACGAACGGGGCCATGAAACAGGCACTGAAGCTCACCACTAACCAGACGCCCCACCACCGGCCCACCAAGGAGCGGGTGGAGTGGCCGGGCGGGAGCAGGTCACGCACCGTCTGATAGGGGAACCACCAGTTCACGATCGGGCAGATCCACCCGCCTATTGCCCAGCCGGTGGAGAGCGCCGCCGGGTAGCCGAGGCGCACGGCATTCTCGGCCGCCTTGTAGGCCCAGATGATCACTATGATCCCGACCACCAACAACGCAATGCTCGCAATGTTCTGTATCGCCGAGGCCAGCAGTTGGGTGCTGTCGCTCGACCCGAACGCCGATGACCGGGTGCGGCGCCCCGGATCGTTCACCGCTTCATTGAACGTGGTTCGAGCCGCCCCGACCGAGATGGCCGACGCGCCCAACCGGACGGCGTAGCCCAATATCCCCACGACGAGCGCAATCGAGGCTCGTTTCGCCGCCGCGGTCTCACCGAGGATGTCGGGGGGTGGTCCCATCGGGGGCCAACCGTTTCCGTAGGCCGGTGCTCCGTACGCCGGTGCTCCGTAGACGGGTGTTCCCGACCACAGCTGCCCCGGACCCCCTGGATAGGTTGGACCCCCCTGCCCGCCATGCCCCGGACCCGCCGGATAGGTCGGATAGGTCGAGCCAGAAGCAGCCCCGGAGCCGGGTGCAAACGGCCAGCCGCCACTCGGCGGGCCAAACGACGAGTCACCAGTGGGCGGACCAGCCGGCGGGCCAAACGACGAGTCACCAGTGGGCGAGCCACCAGTGGGCAAACTACTCGGCGAACCAGTCGATCCACTTTGGGGGCCAGCGGCCGGTCCTTCGGCGTTGGCGTCGCTTCCACTGCCGTCCCAACCGCCACTGCCGTCCCAACCGCCGTTCTCTGGTGCCTGCCCCGGGTTTCTCACCACCGCATAGTGACACTCCCCGCCCCAGCCTGTCGGCACCCTCCTGATCCCGCCGCCACCGTGCGCGCCTACGCTTCGGAAGATGCCATCGGAGCTGCCCCCGGCCCAGCCCATCGACCTGCCGAACGTCAACCTGCTCCGCGCCGGCCGGCGCCGACGGCAAACGGCGCTTTCCATCGCCCGCCGTCTCGGCCCGTTGATCGGCCACCGTGTCCGTGCGGGATCCGTACCCGACCGTGTGCTGGCCCGAGCCTTCCGCCAGGTCACCGACGACCTTGGCGCGAGCTACACCAAGTTCGGCCAGGTGGTTGCCTCGGCATCGGGCATCTTCGGTGAAGACGTCGCCGCACAGTTCACGTCGTGTCTCGACAAGGGCAAGCCGGTCCCGCTCGATCGAGTGATCCAAGTCATCGAACGTCAGCTTGGGCGTCCCATCGATGAGCTTTTTTCTCAGCTTGATCCGGCGCCCATCGGCTGCGCGTCGATTGCCGTCGTGCACCGCGCGGTCACCCTCGATGGCCGGGTCGTCGCGGTGAAGGTGCTGCGACCGGGAGTGCGTTCTACCGTCGCCACCGACCTGGTGCTGATGCGCCAACTCTTCGGGGTGATCGGACGGGTGTCCAGTGCTGAACTCGGACGCGGGCTTCGTGAAGGGCTCGACAACTTCGAGACACAAGTGCGAGAGGAGCTTGACCTCCGCAATGAAGCTCGGGCCATGACCCACCAGCGTGATCTCCTGGCCGAGCTCGGTGTCACCAAGGTGGTGGTGCCGGAGCCGTACCTCGAACTGTCGGGGGCCCGGGTGCTCACGATGGAGTTTTTCGACGGGGCTCCTGTGCACGACACCGAAGCCTTGGCCGAACTCACCGACGATCCCGCCGAACTGGTTCGAGAGGTCGTCAAGGCGTGGTTTGTCATGGCGCTGCGCTACGGAACTTTCCACGGAGATGTGCACGCCGGCAATCTGTTGGCGCTTCGTCCCACCGCAGATCGCCCCGCCACCGTGGCGATGATCGACTGGGGAATCGTGGGGCGCCTCGACCCCGCGGCCCATGCCTTCTTCCGCCAACTCATCGCCGGGGCGCTCGGCGACGCCGATGCGCTCGACGCCATCGCCGACGAGTTCTACCGACGCGGCGGCGCGTTGCTCACTGATCGAGTGGGTATCCCGGAGGACGTGGCCAAGGCCATCATCAAGTTGCGGGTCCAAGACGTTTTCAACCGACCATTCTCGGAGATCGGGTTCGGTACCTTCCTGATGTCGCAGGCGGGCGGCGCACTGATCGGTGGTGAAGGCGCCGATCAATTGCTCGACGAGGCATTACGCAATGCGGGCGTGCCCGACGACGATCGACGCGGCGAGATCCGTCGGCGCATGAAGAACAGCGACGACAAGGCCGACACCGAGGCGATGGCATCACTTCCGGAGGTCGATCGCAATTTGATGCTGCTCGGCAAACAACTCATGTTCTTTGAGAGCTACGGCAAGACCTACCTGGCCGACGAGCCTTTCCTCGGCGACCGGGAGTTCTTTGCCAAGGCCCTCGCTGACTCCTAAACCGGTGCCGTTTATCCCCTCAGGCCCGTCCGGCAGGCGCTGGCCGAGGCCATGATCGACCGTCGATCGGGCCGACCCGGCCCAACGCTCACCCTGTTGGCGACCAGTCTCGGGGTATGGGCGATCACCGCCGTGCTCGTACCGCTCGGCGCCGGAACGTTTTGGGTGGTCGAGGCGGCGGTGCTGCTCACACCGGCGCTCACCGTGCCTTTGGTGCTCGGGCCGACGCTCACCCTTCGACGTTGGCTACCAGGCCTTGCCGGACTTGCCCTCACGGCCGTGGTGCCGGGCGACCCGCCGCATCTGGCCTCCACGCTCGGCGCTGTGGTGTGGTTCGGGTGGTGCACGACGCTCCTCGTCTGGCCCACCGAGTCGCCGCTGTCGACGCGGACGCCATGGTCACCGCGGGCGCTGCCCGCTGGTCGTGCACGTGACTGGTCTCGCTCGTGGGCTGTCCGACTCGACCCCGGGCGTGCGTTTCTTGCCTTCGGTGCCCTCCTCCTCGTTTTCAGTCGAGGCGGATGGCTGCACTTCGGCCCCGTCCACATCGCCGAGCCGCTCATGCTGCTTGGCTGTGCACATTTCACCGTGGCCGGTTTCGGGCTGTTGGCCCTGATCGACGCCGCCATCAACCCCGCTGCCGTCGATCATGGTGCGCCTACGACTCGATCTCAAACCACCTCAGCGGCGGGATCATCCTCTGAGGGCGGATCGCCATCTGATAATCGGGGGTTGGTGACGGGCCGCCGCTCCACGCGTCTTGGTTGGAGCCGGAGACTGGCAATCGGCGGGGCGGTTCTCGTTGGGGTTGGGCACATGGCCGGCCGCACCATCGAATTGGCCGGCACGGTCGTGCTCACCCTGGCGATTGCGTTCCTGTCGATCGCTTCATGGCAAAGGGCCAGAACCGTTGCCCCTCGTCCCCGGGCGCTTTTGCGGGCCAGTGCGTGGGCGCCATTGCTTTCGATGACCTTGGCCCTTCACTACGCAGTGACACTCAGCACCGGTTCCGCACACCTCCCCTACGACCTCATGGTCGTGGCTCATGGCCTCGTGAACCTATTGGTGCTGGTGACGGGTGGACTGATCGGTTGGCGTTCCCCAACCGTCGAGCACGGGCCGTCGCTTGTGGTCAGGCGCCGAGCGCTTGCTCGAGATCGTCGAGGCTCTTGAACAGCCGCATTCCTTCAAGTTCCTCGAACCCCATGTGCGTGTAGAAACGGACGGCGGTTTCGTCGACCGAATCGACCACCACAGCCCGAGCCCCCACCGATCGACCGGCCACAACGGCTCGACGCAGCGCTTCCACGAGCAGCTCACCGCCGAGGCCCACCCCTTGGGCATCGCGGTCGATGGCGAATCGGCCGATCTGGATCACCGACACCGACTCGGGCACACCTCGGGCAAGGAGGCGAGGGCCGAGGTCCTGCTCGATCGACCGAACGGCAAGGGTGTAGTAGCCAACGACCTCGGGACCAAGATCCGGACCAAGATCCGGTCCGAGGCCCGGCGCAACACCGTCGCCAACGCCATCGGGATTGCCGGCGGGCATGCCCGCCGCCGCCCGAACCGGTGCGTCATGCACGCGGTGACACAGCACGTAGGTGGCGGCAGTACCGACGCTCGCCGCCGTGAGAGCAGTACGCCTCAACCAACGGTCGAGCTCTTCAACACCAGAGTCGAAACGATCGATCACGTGGTGCTCATTCAGGGCCTCGATCGGGAGGAAATCGGTGTTCATCCGCTGATCCCTCCCCGGCCAACAATGCCGTTGTCGACGTCGGCACCCCTCACCGATTCAGGCCCGTCATCAGTCGTTGCACGCGGTGGCCCGTCGCCAGGGATCCGTTGCGCCGAGGCCGAATAGAACCTGAGCTTGGGCATGTCGGAGGGACCTCGCTCAGCGGTAGGGCGATACAGCGTGGTCATGAAACGATCGAACGCCGGCCGAGTGATCTCGATGCGGTTGGCCCTGTCGAGCAATTCGTTGGCCCGCTCCGTGGCAGCGCCGAGCACAAAGGCGGTCATGGACTCACCCACGAGGGCCGACGCGGCACGAAGCAGCACTTCCTGATCGGTGCTGAGGCGCATATCGAGGCGGCCCCGAAAGCCGCTCGCCGTAGAAGATGCTCGTGCCATGTGGGCTCCACGTACACCAGGTCGGCGGGGCGTACGCCTCGGCGCCTGCGTGTACGTACAGGTTACCCGCCAACCGCCGCCGAACAAGGCCGCCTCAGAAAAAAAATTGTGGAAGCCTCGTTGCACGGGATCGTGTCCACGTCGAGTGGGGGCGCTGGAGCACCACGCCATCACGGAGGTCGGCTGCGGTAGTTCGGTCGGCGTCAACCGCGGCGCATCGGCAACTGGCTCCGCAGAGATACGTAAGCGCGGGCTGCGTCGTTGCTCAAGAGGGGTGTTCCCCCCTCAACCCCATGGAGCACCGATGACCTACGTAGTACCGCACCTCACCCCAGCCGACGATCCGAGCCCAAAGGCCACCGAGCCGTCGCCCGATCCAACCGGGGAACTGGCGCGGCTTCGCGCCGACGTGGCCCAACTGCAGGACACGCTCGCATCCTTGCTGGGCCAGCCTTCGCAGGGGCCGACCCGCACCGCACTTCCACCCGTGCCGTCGGCCGAGCCCGCCCGGGTCGCGACCCTCGTCGCCGGACCCGCAAACCCCGCACTCACCGACCGCCGGAGCCTGCTACGACGGGCCGGGATCGGCATGGCCGGCGCCGTGGCCGGAGGCGCCGCACTGGCCCTCACCGATCAGCTTCCTGCCGCCGCGGCAAACGGTGACGCAGTCACGTGTGGGCAGGTGCGCACGGCGTCGTCGTCCACCGATCTTCGCTACAACGGTCCAGCGATCGCCAACTGGCACCAGTTTGCGGTGCAGGACGGTACCAGCGGCCTCTCCCTGTTCCCGTCAGCTGTCGCCGGGCTGAGCAGTGGCGACACCAGCCATGGAGTACTCGGCCAGACCACCGTCGACAACGGCTTTGGTGTGGTGGGGCTCGGCCTCGGTACCGACACGGTCGGTGGCTTCTTCTCCGTTGGCGCCGGCGGCAAGTCGAACTTGCGGCTCAACACCTCTGGCCCTCGACCTCATACCCGCAACAGCAATGGTACCTACGCCTCGGGCGACATCGTGGCCGACCAAAACGACGATCTTTGGTTGTGTGTAGTCGCAGGCTCAACGGGGGCGACCGCCACCTGGCGCAAGATTGGCGGCCCGGCAACAGCCGGCCAGCTTCATCTCCACTCCGCCCCCAAACGCATCTACGACAGCCGACCCGGGAACAACCCCATTGGCGGCGTGAAGGCACCACTCGCCAGCGGCGCCACTCGCACGATCAACGGCAACGTATTCATCGGTCCGCCTGCCCCGCAGAATCCCATCGCCGTGCCGCTCACCGCAACCGCGGTCCTCGTGAACGCCACGGTCGTGAACACCTCAGCTTCGGGGTTCATCGCGTTGTTTGATGGCACCATCGCATGGCCGGGTACGTCGTCATTCAACTGGTTTCAGGCCGGGAGCGTCATTGGTGGAACCACCGTGGTGAAGGTGACCGACAGCAAGATCCGCGCCTATTGCAGCACTGGTTCCCAAACCGACTTCCTGCTCGACATCATTGGTTGGTACGAATAGCACCCTGCCGAAAGCCCCGTCTCATCACCCGCTCATCGTGGGCGGCCAGAGCCCTACACTCCGCCCTGTCCGCCCACGGTTCGTCGCAACGCAGGAGGCTCGATGCCCGATCTCTACGACGTCGCTCCCGGGCCCCCGCCCTCCCCGGCCCCCGTTACCACGTCGCCCCTGATCAGTACGCCAGTCACCGACGCCCGTGGTGTCGCGGTGCCCGGCGTGGCGGTGCCCGGTGTCGCGGTGCCCGGCACCTCGTCCGGCACCTCGGCGTCCACCACCTCCAGCACCCCGGTCACCTCCGACACGTGGGGAATCCCGAGCACCACCTTCCTCGCCTACTACGGCGGCGCCATCGTGTTGGCCATGGTGCTCGCCAAGATCACGAAGGCGATCTTCACCCGGAGGCCCGACAAGTCCATCACCTCGGTGGCGCAACTCGATGTCTACGAGGTGGCGGCCCTTAACGCCGGCCCGAAACTCGCCGCGCTCACCGCCGTCGCCCGGCTGCAGCGTGTCCCCCTGGCGATTCCGGTCGGACCGGACGGCCAACCGGTCGGCCAGGGTTACGTCGACGAGCGTTCTCTCGCACAGCCCATCGAGCGGGCGGCACTCAAGCTGTGGCGATCGCAACCCGGCGTCGGCCTCGATCAGCTCCGCGCCCAGGTCGAGACGTTGCCCGAAACCGAAACAATCACCCGTTCCTTGCAGCAGAAGGGCTTGCTTCGTACCCCTTCTGGACGGGCCGTGCTCCGGCTCCGGGCGTTGTGGCCGCTTGCCGTCGTGGGCATCGGCGTCGCTCGCATTCTGGCCGGAACCGCCAACAACAAACCGGTGCTGTACATCTCGCTGCTCACCGGATTCGCCGGCCTGGTCACCCTCGGCTGCCTCGGCGCCCCCGCCCGCACCCGCCGGGGCAATCAACTCCTCAGCGATGCGCAGAAGCAGCCCGCGCTTCGCAACCTCACTCAGTCGGCGTTCGCATCGGGGATGCCGATCGAGTCGGCGTCGTTGATCGGGCTGGCGGTGTTCGGCTCCACCGTTCTGTGGGCCGCCGACCCCACGATGGCCGGCATGCTCGGCGCGCCCCGCACGCTCGGCGGTTACGCCAGCGGCTCCGACGGCGGCTCCTCCAGCGACACGTCGGGCGGATCCGACGGCGGCTCTTCATGCGGCGGGGGTTGTGGTGGCGGTTGCGGAGGCTGACGACATTCCCGTTCCGACTCCCCGCTCAGGCTGCGACCGAGCCGAAAGCCTGCATCGGAAACCGTGTTGACCGCGCCCCTCGAAGGGATCGGGGGCGGCATCGGGCTGGGTCATCGGTTGGAGGTCGACCAGCTCATTGCCGCACTGATGGGATCGGGCACGATCGCCTTTTCCGAGATGATCGCTGAGTCGATACCCAACCACGTCGACGACCTCCCACCGGCGGTGCAGGCCATGCTCGAAGCGGGTGTCCCCGTGATCCCCCATGGGGTGAGGCTCGGCCTCGGCGACGCCACCCCACCTTCAACCGAACGGCTTCGCATGCTTGCCCGCGCCGCCGAATTGCTGGGCGCTCCGCTGGTGAGCGAGCACCTGGCATTTGTTCGGGCCGGCCCCCAAGAGATCGGGCACCTCACCCCTGTCCCCCGCACCCGGGCCAGCCTGGCCATCGTGATCGACAACGTGCGTCGAGCGACGGCAGAGCTCCCGGTTCCGTTGGCGGTCGAGAACGCCGCGGCATTGTTTGCCTGGCCTGAAGATGAATTGACCGAAGCCGAGTTTCTTATCGAGGTGCTGGAGCGCACCGACGTATCGCTCCTGCTCGACCTCGCCAACGTGGTGGTGACCGCCCACAATTGCGGCACCGATCCGGCCGACACGCTCGACCGTCTGCCTATGGAACGTGTCGCCTACGTGCATGTTGCCGGCGGCGAGGAACGCAATGGGCTTCGCCACGACACGCACACCCACACGATCTGGCCCGAGGTGATCGACCTCGTCACTGATCTGGCGCGACGAGCTCCCTTCGTCCCCGTTTTGCTCGAACGAGACGGCCACTATCCGCCTGCCCACGAACTCGAGGCAGAGCTCCAGTTCCTCGCCGAAGCGCAGGAACGGGGGCGGCGCATCCACCGCAACACCTTCACTTCTCCCGCCAGGCTTTCCGTCTCCACCGGGGCCAACAGGTCGCGGCGTGCCGATCCGGCGGCGGGCGACGACCACGCCTTGGATCGAGATGCCTTGGATCGAGATGAGCTGGAGGCACGCCACCGCACCCTCGCCCTTTACCTGGTCGCCGACGGCGCCGCTCCGGAAGGTTTTCCAATCGAAGCCTTGACCGCGGCGCGGGCCGCACTCCGCCAGAAACGGTGCGGGGAAGTAGCAGGCCGGCTACCCGCGTTAGCCCACGCCCTCGGCGCACACTTCGCCCCACACTTCGCTCGATATGCCGATCAACACCCACCCCCCGAACAGACGGGTGCCGATGTCGCGGCCTTCGTAAGCGCAGTACGCCACGAGCTTGAGGCGTCGTTGCTCACTGAAGCGGCGGCCGAGGAGGTGCTCCGGGTAGCCGCCGAAGCGCAGTCGACGGTCGCCGACCATGACAGAGCCCGCTCGTTCCCCCGATCGCCGGTGCGGGTGGATCATCTCGCTCACCGGTCCGGCACTGCGTGGCGACTACAGACCGGCGCTCGGGTTCGTTTCATCCATCGCTGACGGCCGGAATCGTGTCGGCGTCAGCGAAGTCGTCAGCGAAGTCGGAATCGCGCACCGACGCCATCACGGCCGAGCCGATCTGCAGAAGGCGAATATCGCCGACCGGCGTACCCGTCCCACGATTGCAGACGTAGCCCACTGCCAACTCGCGAGAAGGATCGCACCAGCCCCCGGAACCGCCGAACCCGAAATGCCCGAAGGCCTCGTCGACGACGCCGCGTGTGGTGCCCACGAGGTGATATCCGAGCCGCCACCGCATCGGCAGCACAAGCACGAGATCGCGTCGCCACGATTGGATCTTGCTCATGCGATCTACCCGGTCCTCGGACAACAACCGCACCCCATCCAGCGTCCCACCGCCGCCGATCATGGCGTACATGCGAGCCAACGATCGAGCGTCGAAGAACCCGTTGGCGGCGGGAATCGACGCATCCATGATTTCGCCGGTGAAGAGCACGTCTTCGATCCCGCGCGGTGCCAGAGCATTGATAATCCGTCGGGGGTTCACGGGCGAGTGCACCATGGAGAACGCCCGCCCCCACTGCTCGCCGAAGAACTTCTGGGCCCCGCGTAACGGACGAGGGCCAGGCAATACCCGGCCCATTGGTTCAAGAGGTGCCACCCGATGTCGTTGCTCTTCGGGGCAACCGAGATAGAGCCCGTCGAGACCCAGCGGGGTGGCGATCTCCTCGTGCACAAACTGCGCCAGGGGACGTCCATCAACGCGACGCACAACTTCGCCCACCAGCCAACCGTACGTCAGGGCGTGATACCCGGTGTTGGTGCCGGGTTTGTAGGCCGGGCGGGCCTCAGCCAAAGCCGAGCACATGGCCTCCCAGTCGAGCATCACCGACGCATTAGGAATGATCGAACGAATGCGGTGAAGGCCGGCCGAGTGGGTGAGCAGATGCCGCACGGTGACCCTGCTCTTACCGTTCGCCGCGAACTCCGGCCAGTAGGTGGCGACCGGTTCCTCGTAGTCGACCAAACCCCGATCGGCCAGCATGTGCAGGGCAGTGGACGTGAGGCCCTTGGTGGTGGAAAAACACATCGCCATCGAGTCGTGGGCCCATGGCTCACCCTCGGCGGTGCGCGCACCACCCCAAAGATCGACCACCAATTCACCTCGGTAGTACACGCCGACAGCGGCACCGCCACTGGTACGCGAAAGCTGCTGGCGAAAGGCTCGGCCCACACGGGCGAACTGGGGATGTACATAGCCGTCGATGATTCGACGATAGGCGGCGCGAGCAGCTCGGTTGAACCAACGAACATCCTGCCGCCCGGCGGCGGGCACCCACCGGAGCGAATCAACAGGTGGCCAACAGCCGGGCTGCGTGCACCCTCTGAGGGAGCGAGCCATTCGGCCCAATCAAGGATGGTATGTCCGCTCCCCAACACAGGTCGTAGGGGGAGACGGGCTTCGGTTGACGCATGCTGCCGGACCGGACCGGACCAACACCACAAACGTGACAGACACCGGCTGGTTCCTCGGTCGGCTCGTTGATGTCGTTCTCCGTACTTTCAACCTGAGCCCCCAACCGGTCCGAGAGGCGCTGGGGCTCCGAGATCGTCTCCACCTGCTGTTCGCCTATGCCCGGCTCGACGAGCTCAGCACCACCGGCCACATCTGGCAAGAACTGTCCATGGGCTTCGACTTGACAATGTGCTCATGCGTGGCGCGAGCAGGGGAGGTGCCGACAGCCGAACAAGGAAGGAGTTCGTCGGTGTAGTCCGCCTAGATCAGCGGCTGTTCTGACGCCCGCCACGCAAGGATGTAAGAAAAAGGGCCCCTGACATCGGGCGTCGAAGACCAGGACACCGCATGGCGGGATGGCCGGGGCAGCCCGGGGGCGGGCATGACGTTGCCGGCAGCCACTCTTGCGTCGCTGCTCGATCAATCGGCCGCTCTGTACACTTGGCTCATCGAGCGCGCCGCTGGTGCGAACCTGCGCGCCCGATAGCTGGACACGACACCACCATGCTCGACGCGAAACTTCCCAGAGCAATACGCCCGGGCGGCAGCACTATGGCGTGGGAGCAGCCAACGGGGGCGCAGGGATCGGCTCGGAAGCCTGCTCGGCGAGCGCACGTAGAGATTCCGCGGCGGCGGGCGCTTCCGGTCCACCGGCGGCCACGATTGCCTGCAGCACCACGATCGCCGACGTGCCCTGCGCCGTCGCCGCCTCGACTTGTTCGGCGGGGGAAGGTCGGCGGGAGGGCCCGGGATTGGATGGTTGTGGGAGCGCACCAGATCCGTTGTCGACGAAGAGCACAACCCGCCCGTTGGCGGCGGCGCGAGGTAATGTGAGCTGGGACAGCCAGGCCGAATCGGCAGCGCTCTGGCCGGGGTTCAGCTTGATCGTGAAGCTGGCGACTCCCGTGGGTTCATCGAAGGACGCGGCGCGAAGCGAAACGGCAGAGGGGTGGTCGCCGAGCTGTCCCGCTGGCGCAAGCACCGCCGCGTTGGGGGTTGGCCCGGTGAACGTCGACGGCCACGACGATACGAACGAAGAGATCGACTCAAACCCACTGGCTCGAGCGGGTCGGTCGGCAAACCAGAGCACGGTCGCGCCCCGGAGATCGAGGCGCCATTCACCCGTCGAAAGTTCCGCGGCCGACCCGGACACCGCGTCGACCACGAAGAGATTCGACGCCACGGGGGGGACCGCCGACACGGTGGTCCCCGTCGACCCCGCCGGAGCCACGACCGAGGGTACCGAACCGCCTGACGCCGCGGGTGGAGTCGAGCCGGCGCAGCCGGCCGCGAACACAACGCACCCGACTGGCAGGCTCCATTGGTGCCTTGAGCCATGGCGTAGACGCCGGTCGGAAACCACCGCCGGTACCGTTCGGGGGATCGTTCGGAAGACGAGAGGGGCGATGCGCATAAAGGTGTGTTACACGCTCGGAAGCCCGCTTTGGGTATCGGGTATCAGAGCACGTCGAACGTGGTGGCGGGAATCGAGGGGAACGTTGCCGCTCCCGGAGTCGGCCGCAAACCGTCGAGTAGTTCTTGAAGCCCCCGCTCGGTGAGCCACACCTCCACGATCTGACTGCTTGCCACCCAATGCCCTTCTTCGTCGTCTTGCGGTGTCGGAGGTTCGTAGTGAAACAACACCGGAAGGTCGCCCACCCGACTGGCGATAGACAGGGTCTGTCGTCGTCGCAGTCGCGCCGCCAACACGGGCAGAAACGTCTCAACGCCGTCACGACCGATCACGATCGTCAGACCGTCGATACCGATCTCCGCCCCACCTTCGGTGAGTACGAGCACATCGGTGGACGAACCGTCGCGCTCGATTCCTGCTCGCACGGCCTCGACCATCGCCGGCTCGTCGAGCAAATCGGCTCGCGTGAGGTCGGTGACAAACAGCGGATCGCGAGACTGCAACAACACCGCCATCCCTTCGGTGTGCCACCGACGGGCAGCATCGAGCTCCGAGGCGGTGATGCCGACAAGCTGCACGAATCGCACCCGGCCGCTCGGGGTGCGAATGTCTCCAAGCTGCGGATCGGCGACAAAGAGCAGCGCTCGCAATGCGGTGACCGGGTTGCCCCCCAACGGACCCTTGAGGTCGATGAGATGGCCGGGCTCAATGTGGCGATCGCTGTCGACCACATACCGCGCTGCGCTCTGGAGCAGGTTGGCCGGCCAGATCGGTGTCGACGCGCCGTCACGTTCGGGTGCATGCCGGAGCCGAAACGTGAACTCAAAGCCTCGGCCCGAGGCTCCGGCCACTCCCCCGCCCAGACCGTAGAGATCCGACAACCCATAGCTCACATAGTGCCAATGCTCACCGGCGCCCCCGACCTCGGCGGGAACGAAGTAGGCGCTCACCCCGTCGAGCGGATCCGGGCCCCCGTCGATGAACCGCATCGTGGTGCCCCAGTGTTCGAGGGGCGCGCCGGGATGTACGCGGTCGAGCGCATCGGTGATCGCTTCCCATCCGTCCGCCGTACCGGTCATGACGGAGACGCTACCTACGTTGCGGGGTTCGATTGCGGCAGCCCGGATGCACGCAAGCCACGGCATGTCGCAGCGACGATGAATCGGCACGAGGCCTCGCCGGTCGACCACACTTCTGCCATGGGATTGCGCGACAAGGCACGCGATGTGAAACAAGCGATGGCCATTGCCCGGAATGGCGTGGTGGATCTGTCGCAGCTCACCCCCGAGCAGCGGGCGCGCTACGACGCCAACATGGAGCGAGTGACCGCGGCGCAAGCGGAGTCGCAGGCATCCTGGCAACAGGCCCAAACCATCCGGGAGAACGAACTCGACAGCAAAGTCCTGCGGGGTGCGGCCGCCGAGCAGGTGTACGGCGCCCGTCAAATGAGTCCCAGCCCCGACGAGACCACGGCGCAGATCGCCAGCGCGGGACAAGGCTCCGTTCTCCGCCAAGCGCTGCAGCAGAGCGCCACACAGTTCAAAGAAGCGGCGACACAGGCCGTGGGCCGCGATGGGCCACCGGAGGTCGACGACCCCCCGCAGCGGCTGGCAATCACGGCCCACGAACGGGCGGCGCGTGATCACACCCGATTCCCGTACCTATCTCCTACTCGCCAGGACGTCGCCATCGCCCGCATCTCCACACGCGGCGGCACCCAGATTGAAGACCTCATTGCCAAGCTGGGCGAGAGTGGGCTTGCCGCACGGCCAGACCTCGTGTTCGGTATCTACCGCGTGCCCGACCGCATCAGCCCCACGCTCTCAACTCATTCCGAAAAGGCTCGGGTGGTGGAGTGGGACATCGTGCACGTACCCGGTGCGTTGACCCCCGTGGCACCTCAGGTGATGGCGGCCTACTTCCGTGCCGATCTTCCGTGGGTGCGCCGTCGACCAAAAGAGCCGTCATTGCTCGACGAGGATCTCCCATTGGCGTATCTCACCTGGGCCGGGGTCGGCCCCGAGCAATGTTTTGGCGTGGCTCGATTTCCGCACTTTCGGCATAGCGGCCGATCGATGAACTCCGAGGAGACGCCTCCGATCCGCTCGCTGATCGAAGGCACGTGGGCCCTCCACTCGCCGGTCGCCGCAGCCGGTGGCATCGTCGACAGCATCATGGCCAACGCGCCGATCGAACTCCCGGCCGCAAGTCTGCCGCTGGCGTACATCGAGGTGCTCGACTGGACCGAGGTCGCACGCGTCGTGCACCCCCACAAACAACGGCCCTATCGAGTGCCGTCGCCGTTTCCCATCCTGCCGTCTACGCCCCAGGAAGTGCTCACCGCCTACCTCGACATCGTGGGAGTGCAGGCGTCTGATTGTTATTCGGCGCAGGTCACGGTGACCGAGCCGCGCCAGGTGATCGGGTCCACCACGTGGATTGAGGAGACGAACATCGGACCGTCTTTGCCATGCATCGACGGCAAGTCGAGGATGCGCATCCAGGCGGCGCAGGACGTGGTGATTGCGTACCGCGACCGGCCCGAGTACGTGGCCGGGCGCGAACGGTGGGCGGCGTATCAACGAGACGGCATCGAGGCAATCCTGGATCTGCGTTCCTGGGCTCGCCCCGAGGTGCCGTATCCCGGCAATGAAGACATCGCAAACCCGATCCTGCGGCGTGCGGCCGACGTCTTGTCGGCGGTCGACCGGCTCTCCGACGCCCTCGAGTTCAACGCCCGCAGACTCCCGCCCGTGCGTTACTGCTGGCCACCGACGCCCTGAAGAACCAGCCCCCGCTCACTACGGCACCCGACGGCGGATGGTCCACGAGGCATGGCATCAGGCACCCGCCCAGCAGAACCATGTTGCAGCCGTCCCCCTTGTAGGGGTGCGGTTGCAGCATGGTTTGGCGTGTCGGTCCGAATTGGCCCCGAAGAGAGACACTCGAGTGGGTCAGCGGGTGGGGTGGAGAATGGCGTCGCGAAAGTCGGGGTGGGCGATCGCCGCGAGGGCCTCGGCCCGCTCCCCCACGGTGCGTCCACGGAGCTCCGCAGCGCCGAACTCGGTGATCACCACATCGAGTTGATGGCGCGGCGTGGTGACGATGGCGCCGGCCGGCATCTCGGGGAGGATTCGGGAACGCGTCACTCCGTCGACCGTCACCGTGGAGGGGAGGCACACGAGCGACCGGTCCTCGAGGTCGATCCCGCTCATGGCGATGAAGTCCTCGTGGCCTCCGATGCCGGAGTATTGGTTGCCGTCGATGGTGTCGGCGGTGACCTGCCCGAAGCGGTCGATCGCCACGGCACCGTTGATCGTGACCATGCGTTCGTTGCGGGCGATGATCTCGGGGGCATTGATCAGCTCGACCGGAAGGAAACGCACCGCTTCGTTGCCGTCGAGCCACGTGTAGAGCTCGTTGGTGCCAGCGGCGAACGTGCACACGCTCACGTCTTCGAACACACCCTTGTGGGCGTTGTCGACCTTCCCCGCCCGGTGGAGGCGCATCAGTCCGGTGGTGAACATCTCCGAGTGCACCCCGTAGGTGCCCGAATCAGCCGACGCTGCAAGGGCCGAAACGATCGCCGAGGGCACGTCGCCGAAACCCGTCTGCAACGTGCAGCCGGGATGGATGTAGGCGCAGGCGATTTCGGCGATGCGTTCGATCACCGGGTTCGACGGCGGGTCCGGCAGCTCGATCACCGGACGCTCGGTGGCCACGATGATGTCGGCCTCGTCGACATGGATGGCATGACGATGGTTCGGCGGTAACCCGAAGGTGCGAGGAAAGTTCGGGTTGGTCTCGACAACCAGGGTGCGTTCGGGATGCGCGCCGGCCCGATGGAGTTCCTCCACCGTGGCGCCGGCGTGAAGCGAGAGGCTCATGTAGCCGTTGGCATCGGGCGGCGCGGCCACCGTGCACATCACGCGGGGTCGGGCCTGCTCCATGATCGGGGCGAATCGACGGAAGTCAGACGGCACGAACTGCACGTCGGCTCCGGTGTCGCGAAAGAACCGCTCGGCCAGACCGAAAAACGTGGAGCGGTAGTGCACGCCGGGTTTGCCAATGACCGCATAGAGGTCGACCAGCATGGCGCCGTGCAGGGTGAGGTTCTCGAATGACTCACGGTCCCCCAGGGCGGTGAGAAATCCCGTGGGCTGACCGGGGCCGAGCGGGAAGCCGATGACATCGGTCGCGCCGATCTCAGCGGCAGCTTCGGCGGGCGAAAGATGACGAGCGGGCATGCCCCAATTCTTCCACGCCCACCCTTCGGGTCATGGGGCCCGCTTCTCCGAATCGCGTCAAAAGGGATGCGCACGGGAGACCAAAACTCGGATCTGCGAATATGGTTGGGCATGCTCGACTCGGAATCCACACGACCCCTCCGGCGCGGTGCGTTGAGGATCGCCACACGTATGACCGCCACACGCATGACCGCCACCGTCATGGCCGCCGCACTGCTCGCCGCCGGGGCGTGCAGCACCGGTGCCGCACCGGGCACGGCGCCAACAGTCCCCAGCGGGTCGGCCAACGCCGCCGCGACGGTCCCCCTCGATCGCGAAGCCCGGATCGATCTGGCGGCCGACGCGTTCGTGTTCGGTGCACCACTCGTGATCACGCGGCGAACGATCGCCCAGTTCGCCGGGAACGGTCCGCTGAACCAACTCCTGCGCGCGCCGAATCTCGCCACCCCCAAGACGCAGGCCGTGGTCGCCCCGAACCGCGACACCCTGTATCTCGTGGCATCGATGGACGTGAGCCAACAACCGCAGATCCTCACCGTCCCCGAGGTGACTGACCGCTACTTCGAGATCCAACTCATCGATGCGTACACCGACGTCCACCTCTACCTCGGTACCCGCGCTACCCGCGGGCGGGCCGGCACCTACGCCATCGTCGCGCCCGGCTGGAAGGGCACGTTGCCTTCCGGAGTTGAAGAGTTGCGCCTGACCACACCACAAGCCGTGCTGCTCGGACGGGTACGGGCGAAGGAAGACGAGGACCTCACCCGAGCCCACGAGATCCAGATCGCCACCACGCTCGTACCTCTGGACATGTTCACGAAAGCGGCTGATCCGAAGCCGCAACCCACGATCGCCAAAGCTCCCGGAGCCCCGCAAGCGATCCTTGATGCCGGCGTCAGCTTCTTCGACGAGCTGAGCGATGGGTTGGCCGCCAACCCCGCAACGTCCGACGCGCAGCGTGCCCTCGTCGAGCGTCTCGCCGGGCTCGGCATCGCGCCCGGCAAGAAGCCGTCGGCCGACATCACCGACGCCGACCAACGCATGGTCCTCGAAGCCGGCATGCGGCGTGGGCAGGAGCGCATCGATTCCGCCCGCTCCGAGTTCGAGAACTCCGCCACCAACGGCTGGACCAATCGCACCGACCTCGGCCGCTACGGCGACAATCTGTTGCAGCGCGCTGCGGTCGCCCAACTCGGCTGGGGCGCCAACGGTCCCGAAGAAGCCCTCTATCCGAGCAGCACGCGAGAAGCCAGCGGCGCGCCCTATTCCGGCGCCGAGCGCTACATCATCCACTTCCCCGCGGCAGGTCTCCCGCCCGTCGAACCGCTGGGCTTCTGGTCGATCACGATCTACGGACCCGACCGTTACCTCGTCGAGAACCCGATCAATCGATGGGCCATCGGCGGCGACACGCCCGGCCTCGTCCGCAACGGTGATGGCTCACTCGACCTCTACATCCAGCGCGACGCGCCGCTCGGCCACGAGAGCAACTGGCTCCCGTCACCGGCGGGGGAGTTCACCCTCAACATGCGCATCTACCTCCCCGGAGCGGCGGCGGCGGCCGGAACCTACGAGTTCCCCGCCGTCACCAAACAACCCTGATTGCCAACCCCATCCACCAGGTTTTGGTTGGGGAGACGCATCAGTTT
>JANOSD010000120.1:0-5027 GCA_031415655.1 Actinomycetes bacterium | reverse complement strand
CCACCAGCGTCCGCCCCATCTCCTCGGCCAATGCTCGGAGCAAGGTGCCGAGGTACGCCCGATCGGCGGCGACGTCCTTGGTGGCGGCTGTTGCCACAACGTCGTCACGCCAGCGGCGAGCCGCCTCGACCAGCGCCGATTCGGCGGTTCCGGATATGCGCCGCCCCTCACTGCGGGCGGAAGCGAGAGACTTCAGGAGACGCCGACCACGATCTTGACGTTGCCATTGGGCAGGCTGCAGATGATTTCGGCGAACCGGCCGGGCCTGTTCTGATCGGTGAAGGTGATCTGAATCGAGTTGCCGGCGGGAACGGTGCCCGACGCCGGGCTCACCGTGACCGAGTTCGCAGAGCTGCAGAGAAATCCTCCGGGACCACTTCCCGAGTTGGTCAGGTTGAGCGTGCCCGATCCCCCTTGAGCGACGGTCACCGTGGAGGAATTGAAGCTCAGATTTGGCGTGCCTTGCGTGGTGGTGGTGGTCGGTCGCACCGTGGTCGGCGGCGCTGCGGTGGGCGGCGGTGTGACGGGCGGCAGGGTCGGTGCCGTGGTGGTGTCGGTGGTGTCTGGTGCTGGGGACGATGTCGTGGCGTCGCCGGTGGACGTGGTGGCGGCGGCGGTCGTCGATGTGGTGGCAACCTTGGCCGTGGTGGGTGTGGCCGGTGCGGCGGTGGACGATGTGTTCACCGGCCGAAGGGTGGTGGACGAATCAACGGACGCCACCGTCCCCGAATCCTTGTTTCCTCCGGACAACAACACGGCCACAATCACCAGCAGCACGACGCCGCCGGCAGCGATCCCAGCGATCATCGGCACCTTGCTTTTTTCGCTCGACTCGACCGGGCCGGTGCCATAAGGCATAGCCGCCGCAGTCGTGCCCGACAGGCCACTCGATACCGGAGCGGCGGCCGACGGCACAGTCGTGGTGGCGGCGGCCGCAGCCGCAGCGGTTGGCCCCGCCGTTGTGGCGGTTGCCCCCGCCAACGCGTCGGGTTCGTCGAGCGCGTCGTCGGTGGATACATGACCCATGGACGGGTCCGATACCCACTGACCAGAGGATTCCCGGCCGAGGGGTTCCGCGGTGGCAGGGTCGGCGTACAAGGTGGCAGCGGGAGTTGCTGCTTCGGCGGGGAAATCTGGCTCGGCCGGGGCATCTGGCTCGGCGGGCTCCGGCTGATCGGGCGCCGAAACCTCCAACCCCGAATCCTCCGGAACGGAAATCACGGGGATCTCCTGCGTGTCGGCGTCGGTTCGCAACGCCGACAGATCGGAGACGTCGGGATCCGAGTTCTCCGGGATGTCGGGGCTCTCGGGGCTGTCAGGAAGGTCAGGGTTGGCCTCAGACGAAACGACGCCGGCGACCGCCATTGCTCCCGCCACAGCCGCCGCCGAAATATTCACGGTGGCGTTGTGGTCTGGCGCGGGAAGCTGCGTCGTGACCAATCCAGCCCCTTCGCTCGAACTGGCCTCCCCATCAGACTCCGGCGTGGGCACGGCATTGGCCGGAGGCACGACCACCGTGTCAGAGGCGTTTGTGTTTGCCGCCGGAGCGGTGATCACGACCGTGTCAGCTCCCGGCGCCGCGGGAACGGCCTCGGCTTCGATCGGATAGTCGTCGAAGGCCGACGTGTCGATCGGAGTTCCGCACTCGCCACAAAACACTGCGCCACCGGGCAGGATTGCCCCACAGGCGCCGCAGGCGAAGAGCAGCTCACCTTCTTCTTCTTCGGCGACGTCGTCCGGAGCATTCTCTGGCGCCTCTGCTGACTCGTCGGACCCGGCGCCTTTTTTCGCGCCGGGTCGGCCAAGCGAAAAGAGGGTTCGTGGTGGCTTCACACCCCTATCAGCAGCGTCAGAACTCATCGTTTCCATCCAGGCTTGGGGTCGAACCAACGGCTACCGGAGGAGCAGGCGGCCCTCCGCCGGATCTTCGGTTCGCCCCTTGCCTTGTTGTAGCGGTCATTTCTCCTGTCGGCATGTTCTTGCCCGGTCTTCAGGAGATCGGTGTGATTTGCGAGGAGCCATCAGAAAAGTAGCGCCGAACGTGGCGTTCATTCCAACCAGAGTCCACCGAAAAGCCGCGTTATTCGCCCTGCAATGCGGCCACCCGTTCGGTTATGTGCGCCACAACAATCGAAGCAACGGGCCGGGGCGCTTCCGGGGATCCAGGAGCGGCAACTGACGCCGACGGCCCCGAGCGGGGCCCGACGACCCCCGCGAACGATCCCCTCGTGCGACGAGCAACCTGGCGCAGTGTGGCAACGGTGGCACCATCCGCCCCCGGCGCGGCGATACCAAAAATCGATACGCCCTGCTGGCTGGCCGATTCGAGGGCGCCTTCGAGAGCATCCAGCGTTTCCCCGCCATCGATTCGGGGTGGTGCGTCGCCGATCGCCACGACAAGCCTGATCGTTCCGTCGCTCCCCCACGCCGGCTTGGCGAGTGCGTCGCGAAGCCCGATGTCGAACGCTTCGGGCGTGTCACCGCCGCCCGACGCTCGCACCTCACTGAGGGCCCGCTCGAATCTCCCGCCTTCGGCGGTGAAATTGAAGGTTCGGGTGAGGAATGCCTCGTCCTGGTCTCGATAGACCGTCAGGGCATACCGCACGACCGGTTTGCCGGGAATAGTGGCAACGCCCGCAGCGATAGCCGTCATGTCGGCGCCGACTTGTGTGAGGGCGTCGGCCATGCTGGCCGTCGCGTCGATCAGGAAGAGCACGTCGACGTTGAGCGCCTCTGCCCCAGTGAGGGCGTCGAGGGTGACGGCGGTGTCGGGACGGCGCACGTCAAGTGGTTGTTCCACCGACGCCAAGCCCTTTCGTACCCGAACGGTGAACGGCCCGGTTCCCTGCGGCGCAGCCCACTCGGCAATGCCATCCGCATGAGTTCGACGGGTCGCCGCGATATCGCCGCGCTGGTCGACAATCTCGATGATGGCTCCCGACACCGGCTTGCCGGCGGAGTTCGCAACGCGGAACGTTTGCGCCGGCCTATCCCACGACGCCAGGCGATAGCGGGCATCGCCGGTCGGCAGGCTCTCCAGGTACGCACGATAGCGGGAGCCATCGGTGTTGTCGTCAATAACCACGGCTTGCCAGGGGCCTGTGTCATCACCCAAACCCGGCACGGCGAACGATGCCGTTGATGGAGGCGTCGAACCCACCTCTCGCGGGCCTCCGGGGGGCGAAGACTCCGCATCGAGCCATTCACAGCTGCCGCCCGGGCAGTCCCAACCCGAGCCGACCATCGACCCAGATCCGGTCGCCAGCCCCTGTTCGTTACGACGCGCGCTGTTCCCCGACGACGATGCCCCCGTCGGAGTACCGGCGCTGCAAGCCGACGCCCCCAAGATCACGAGCGTTACCGTCCCGCTCAGCGCCCGCACTCGAGCACGTCGACGGCCCCCCGCCACGGTGTTCGGACCGGAAAACCCAGAAGGCGCGAGGTTGCTCATCACCGATGCGACGACAGCGGCCTCGGGTTGGTTCCCGTGGAAGCCACAACGGCACATCGCCGTGTCGTCACGCCGGGTCGCTCACACCGACTGAAGGAATCGCCAGACTTGCCGCCACTGCCGGCCGCCGGAGTTTCCAGATGAACCCGTCGTAGAACACATGGAGCCCGCCGAGCGTGAAGAACACCACGGCGTAGAGCACGGGGGACCCCCATACCTGCAACGCCATCACTATGCCGATCACGATCGCCACGTAGACCGTGAAAAACCCCAAGCGGCCGGGCCGGGCTCGAACGGCTCGCGCCAGCGGTGAAACGCCGCCGGTCTGGGCATCGCCATACCGCCGGCCGAGGCTTTGGTGCACGATCACGAAGTATTCCACGGCGTGGGCGCCGACGTATCCCATCAGCGCGGCGATCGGATTGACGAACACCATGGCAAAGAGCGCCACCGTGGCACCGATATAGATCCACTTCGCCGGGTTTGCCGTGCCCGACCGAAAGAACGACCGCTCACGAATGACCCACATCACCAGCAGCACGGCGGCGAGCGCCGCGGTCGGGCCCACGAACCACACCGCGCCATTGCGCAGCTCGGCAAGGAACTCCACCGCCAGTCGATTGTTCTCGCCGATATCAACTGCGGCGAGATGCGCTGGCGTGGCGGGATCAGCGGCCACCCACACCAGAGCGAACACCAAGAAGGAGAACAGCATCGCCTTCTCCAGCCGCCCGTCGTCGTTCCCCGACTTTCGCCCGTAGATTCGCGTGATGCCGTATCGCTGCATGAGGGTGTGCTCGGCGTTCCACAATCCACCGATGACGGCGAGCAACAACATGTTCACGTGCACCGCCGCATAGATCGCCAAGGCAAACACCCCCGGGCTCCAGGTGAAGATCTGGCGTCGGAGCCGGAATTGCTCGGCGTCTCCGTAGACCAACGCCACGGTGAGCGGTTGATGGGCGAACGAGAGAAGGAACACCGCAGTAATGAAGACGTTGATTGACGGCCCGCCGAGAAGGGCGGCGGCCGCCACGGCGAACGGAATCCAAACAAAGGCGAGAACCGTGTCGCGGGCCGGGCCATGTACCCACCGAGCGAGGTTCTTGCCCTTGACAGAAACGCTCTGCGGCATGCCCACACCGGACGGAGAAGAGGACGACGGACTTCGGAGCAACACGACCGTTGATGGTAACGGCTCGCCGGCGATAACCCGATACCACCAGGAACGTGTCCCAGGAACGCTTCGAGAAGCAGATTCCGAGCCACCGTTCGAAGCCTCGCACGAACGCAACGTCGAAAGCCCCACCATTTTTTCGGCGGTGAGACGGGGGACCGCGAGAATCGAAGCTGGCCGGAAGGCGTCGAATGGTTAGGAATCGTTCCGAAATAAAGTTTCCATTTAAGGTGGGTTGATAGTCTGGTCGTGTGACGCCGGACGAAGAAGTGATCGCTGCGAAGCTCGGCGCGTTGTGGCCGCACTTGAATGAGCGTCAGTGGAGGCTGGTGATGGGAGCGGAGGCCAAGTCGATCGGGCGTGGCGGGGTGTCGACGGTCGCGAGAGCGGCGGGGGTGT
>JANOSD010000119.1:0-11834 GCA_031415655.1 Actinomycetes bacterium | reverse complement strand
TCAACGACGAGGTCAACGACGAGGTCAACGACGAGGTCAACGACGAGGTCAACGACGAGGTCAACGACGAGGTCAACGACGAGGTCAACGACGACGAGGTCAACGACGAGGTCAACGACGACAAGGTCAACGACGAGGTCAACGACGACAAGGCCGACGACGATGATGACGATGATGACGACGACGATGACGACGACGACGATGATGACGACGTCAACGATGACGACAGCAGCGATGGTGGTGGTGTTGACGGGTCGGTGCCCGTCAATGCTGTGGTGGTTCGGGCCGGCAAAGCCAGCCGTGGAGGTGGAAGGTCAAGTCGAGGTCAGAACACCAAACCGGTTCAGCGAGCGAACCAGAAACTGCGGGCCAAAACCCGCGCCGCGAATGCTGCCGCGAAAGCCAAGGTGTACGGCGATTCTGCGTACGGCAGCGGAGCGTTCCAACAGCACCTCAACGACCACGGCATTCACTCTCGGTGCCGTACCCAGCGGCCCTCACCACGACCGAACGGCCTATTCAACAAGGACCTGTTCATCATCAACCTTGACGACGACACCGTCACCTGCCCTGCCGGAGAAACCGCTGACATCGACCGGGGGATCAACGGTGGCGGGAAAGCCCAGTTCGACGAATGCAACACCTGTCCAATGAAAGCGAACTGCACGACGTCGGAAACGGGACGAACAATCAGAGTTGGTGTGCACGAACCGGCGTTGACTGAATCCCGACAAGAACAAACCAACCCGGACTGGCAAGACGACTACCGAGCGGTGCGACCCAAAGTGGAACGCAAGATCGGTCACCTCATGTTCCGACGACACGGCGGGCGACGCGCCCGAGTGCGCGGCACCCGCAAAGTCGACGCAGATTTCAGTCTTCTCGCCGCTGCTCACAACCTGAATCGGATCGCCACCGTCGAAGCCGACACCAACAACAGCGAAACGGTCACCACCTGAACCGGTAAAGCACCCCCGGAAGCCCGAAACCGCCAACGACCACCAGACCACCCCCCCCCAAAAATCACCCGCACCCCGCACCGCCACCACCGCGCCCGGCCCCACCAGGCCGCCACCCAAAACCCACCACCGCCAAACACCCCATTTCAGACCAGCCACCTAGGAAAACACCCGGTGGGTCGGCCGAGTTTGGCTTGCCCGACGACGCGGCCTTCGTTCGGGAGATTGCTTGAAGCATCGCTCGGGTGAGGATTCCCTCCCCGCAACCGACGTCGAGAACGCGCCTGGCGTCGGCGGGAAGGGCGGCGAGGAGCAACCCCTGGTAGTGCAGGTTGTGATTCCAACGAGCATGTTCGGGAACCTCCGCTGACACCTCTCCGGTCGCGGCTACGGACGTCGGCACGGGCGGCATCGGCTTACCCGGCCAGGGCTTTCCAGGACTCCGCAGCCACCCGCTGCGACGCCGGCACCGCCACGGTGGCACCGCGATCGTCTTGCACGGCGACGATCCCGTAGCTGCCGGTGGAACGGTCGATCCAGGGGTAGTAGCCCCGTCCGCCGTTGCCGCTCGCGATGGTGGTGACGCCATCTCCCGCCACCACGTCGGGCCAAGCCCCAAGCGCGTAACGGGGGATGCGGGTGATGCCGACGGCGTAGTCCCCCGAAAGATCGAAGCCGGGCACCTGGTTGCGGGTGAGGTCGTCGACGGCGGCGGGGGACAGGATCTGGCGGCCGTTTCGAGCGCCGCCATCGAGAAGGAGTTGTAGGAACTGGGCGTAGTCGTTGGCGGTGGTCACGGCCCCGGCGGCCGGGCTCGGCGCGTTTGGCGCGCCTGACCACGAGGTGGCATCCATCCCGAGCGGCGCCCCGATTCGCGATCGGAACACCGTGGCAAAGTCCGATTCGCCGAGAACCTCGATGAGTCGACCTACGACGTAGTAGTCGGCGTTGCCGTAGGTGAAACGGGTGCCGGCCTCGAACTGGCGACCGCCGGCGGCGATCTCCTGCACGCCGGCACGGAGCGTGCGGCTCCCGTTCCACAACCATGGCGGATCGGGAATACCGGCGGTGTGGGTGAGCAGATGACGGGCGGTGATGGGGGTACCACTGCTGGCGGCGAACTCGGGAAGCCAATTCGACACGGGGTCGTCGAGGTTGATGCGCCCCTCGTCGACGAATGTCATGAGCGTGGCCGCGGTGAGCCACTTCGCTGCCGATGCCACGCCGAGCGCCGTGGTGCGGGTGACGGCACCGGCGGACCGCTCGTGCACGATGGCGCCGCGCTGGGAGATCAACACGTAGCCACCGACGCCCGCCTCACGAACCCGTTGGTCGAGCGCTTCATTCACGGAACGAAAACGGCCGAAGGACGTCGGGGCAGTCGCGGACGAAGCGGCACCTGAAGGTGGACGCACGGTAGGCAACGAGGTGCCGATCGTCGGATTGGCCGTGCCGTCGGCCGTGCTGTCGGGTGGCCAGCCGGGTGACGAACCAGACGGCGAACCGGGTACCGAACCAGACGTCGAAACGGGCACCGATCGGGGCAACGACGGCGGGGATGATCGTGCGGCCTCGTCGGTACTCGGAGGGCCGTTGGGTGCACCGCATCCCGTGATGGTTCCACCCAGGATTCCGATGGTTGCGAGGGCCGTGGCGACGGCTGTGGTGAGGGCCGTAAACCGACGCAAACCTTCTCCGAAATTCTTGCCTCGGCAGAGCCTCACGGCCGGTTCGCTCACGTCATGAGGTTACGGGAGTTACCGACGAGTGGGGCGTGAGGTCGTGCATCCAGGCGGGGATCCGAACCGGGCGACCCGCCGGGGTGACACAACCATGGACCGTGACCGCGGTGGCACGGCGCTCGCCGTCGATGCTGAGTAGATACCCCAGTTGGAAGGTGGTTCGGGTGAGTGACCCGAGAATCACGTGCACGTCGACCACGTCGTCAAACCGCAGTGGTTGTTCGTAGCGGCAGTAGGCCTCGATCACCGTGAAGTCGATGCCGTCGTCTACTCGCACGCGCGTATAGGGGTGGTCAATCGCTCGGAGGTAAGCCACTCGGGCCTCTTCCAGGTACGGCAGGTACGACGCGTGATGCACGATTCCCATGGCATCGGTCTCGGCGAAACGCACCCGGATGGCGTGGCTGAAGGGGTAGTCGGCGGGAAGTTTGGGTGGTGTGAACGAGAGTCGCATGAGGCGGCAGACGTTAGAGCCCGCGGCGACCACGAAGGATCGGGTGGTCGTGGAGACAGATCGTGCGCGGTGGGTACGGTCTGGGCCTATGAACGACGACGAGATCTTCCGTGCCCAGGCCCACGAACGACGGGAGCTGGCCAACGTCCTGGAAACACTGTCGGTCGAGCAATGGGCCACCGCAAGCCTTTGTGGTGCCTGGACCGTTCGAGGGGTGGCAGGGCATCTGCTCATGCCGCTCGTGGAGCCGATCCCGAAATTCCTGTTGACGATGCTCTCGACCGGCCTCAACTTCGACAAGGCCAACGTCAAGCTTTCGAATGGGGTGGCAGAGCGGCCCACCTCCGAGATTGTGGCGGGGCTTCGTGACCACGCGGACCGTCGATTCGCCCCGCCGGGTTTGGGCGCGATCTCACCGCTCACCGACCTCGTGATTCATGGTCAGGACATCCGCCGTCCCCTGGGACTAGAGCGCACTTTTCCTGCCGGAACGATCGAGTTGGTGCTCGACCGTGTGGCGGGTGGCAGCAAGGGTTTCGTACCGAAGTCTCGGGTGCAGGGGCTGCGTTTCGAGGCGACCGACATCGACTGGTCGGCCGGTCCGGAGCCGGGATCCTCCGTGGCAGGATCCTCAGTCGCGAGCCAATTGGTGACCGGCACCGCTGAGGCGATGCTCTTATCGATCGCCGGTCGTACCGTCGCCCTCGACGATCTGGCCGGCGACGGCGTGGCAACCTTGCGAACCCGACTCGGCTGACGCGGGTTGGTCGGTCCGGAGAACCGTGCTAGACCGCGGGGATGGAGTTTGACCTCACCCAGACCGATGCATTGCTGTCCACCACCCGATCCGTGCGCAAACGCCTCGATCTTGAACGACCGGTTTCTCGTGACGTGATTCTCGAGTGCCTGCAGCTCGCCGTGCAGGCGCCAACCGGCGGCAACACCCAGGGTTGGCGATGGCTGGTAATCGATGACGACGACACCAAACAGAAGGTCGCCGACCTCTACCGCACCTTTGGCAAGTCCTACTTGTCGATGTACGACCGGGATACCCTCGACACCCAGACCAACAACGTGCTCGACTCTGCCGACTACCTCATGCAGATCCTCGAGAAAGTTCCGATGCTTGTCATCCCGTGTATCAAAGGAAGGGTGACCGACCCTGCTCCGGTGTCGCAGTCGGCCCTCTATGGCTCGATCATCCCCGCGGTCTGGAGCTTCCAGTTGGCGTTGCGCTCGCGTGGGCTGGGGTCGTGTTACACCACGCTCCACCTAGCCCAGGAAACCGAGGCGGCCGAGTTGCTCGGGATCCCTGCCGGTATCACCCAGGCCGCCCTCATCCCGGTGGCCTACACCAAAGGCACCGACTTCAAGCCGGCCACCCGTGGCCCGGTGGAGCACATCACCTACTGGAACCAGTGGAAGTCCTCCGAGGCCCAACGGGCCACCTGATACCTCCAGAGGCCGCTGTGCATGCTACGAACAGGGGCGTGAAGCGTGCCCCCCGGTCAGTTCTGACCCCAGTCTTTCTGTCTGTGTTCGCGGCCGGCGCGCTTGCCGTGTCGAACTGTGGGCTGGTGAAAAGCGACGATGCCAAACAATCGGCCCGTCCGCCGGCCACCGACTCGAAAGGGTCGGTGCTCCCGCCCGAGCTCAAACCGCCCCCCGAAGACGTACCGGACGGCGACGAGGAACCGACCACAACTACTACTCGTCCGCCCCGTTCGTTTTCCCTGGCATTCAGCGGCGACATCCTGCTCCACAACAACGTGATCCAGAGTGGCGTCGCCAATGCCAAGAGCAAAAATGCCGACGGCACCACGGCCTACGACTTCAACCCCATGTTCGACGACGTTCGGGAGACGATCTCCAAGGCCGATGTGGCGATCTGTCACCAGGAGACGCCGATCTCGCCGGTGAACAAGAACCTCACGGTGCCTCGCACCTTGAGCTTCAACGCCCCCAAAGAGATTGCCGCCGCGCTGAAGGGCGCCGGGTACGACGGATGCGAGAACGCGTCGAACCACCTCATGGACCGCGAGCTCAAGGGGCTCCAGGACACCATCGATGTGCAGGAACAGAACGGGCTGAAGGTCACGGGCACCGCCCGCTCCCAAGTCGAAGCCGAGAACCCGCCGATCTATGAAGCCAAGGGCGTGAAGATCGGGCACCTGGCCTACACCTACACCATCTACAACAACGCCGGTCCCAACAATCAGGTACCCACCGAGGCGCCGTGGCTGAAGAACTACCTGTGGCCATTGCTCGGTGCCAAAGGCATGAGTGAGCAGGCGGCCAAGATGAAGGCCCGGGGCGCAGAGTTCATCGTGATGAGCATCCACTGGGGGGATCAGTACGTGCATCAGCCCAACGCCCAGCAGCGTCAGCTCGCCAAAGATCTCCTGGCCGACCCCAACATCGACCTCATCGTCGGCGATCACGTGCACGTCGTGCAGCCGTGCGAGAAGATCGGGAACAAGTACGTCACCTACGGCATGGGCAACTTCTTGTCGAACCAGTCGCCGAACCAGGACAGCACCCTGGTGAGCGCCAATCAGGACGGCACCATCCAGAGCTTCGACCTCAACGAAACGGCGCCAGGAACGTTCACCGTCACCAAGTTCACCTACACACCCACCTGGGTGGTGATCCCCGGCCACAAGATCACGCGAGCCACGCCCGACAAGTTCAAGGACTCCTACGACCGCACGGTCAAGAACATGAATCTCCTTGGGGCAGGGACCTGCGACGCCGTGCCGGCCTTCTGACGCCGTCTGTGTCCCCGCTGTCTGCCGCCGTCACCAGCCCGGAGTTCTCGACGTGACCGACAACCGAGCTATCATCAACCGGTTCTGGGACACGCTCTACCGCCGCGATTGGGACGGCCTCGCCGCCTTCTTCTCCGACGACGCCGCGTATACCGATGTGTGTTCACCGGACGACGACATCGCCATCGGGCCCGACCAGATCCTCCGGCGGCTCCGCCTTGGCATCGAACCGATCAGCGGCTACGACCACAACCTCAAGCTCATGGTGGTCGACGGGGATGTGGTGGTCACCGAGCACAGCGAGACGTGGCGTTGGCGCGACGGTGAGGAGGTCACGCTCCCGTTTCTTACGGTGCAGGAGCTTCGTGACGGGCTCATCACGCGCTGGTACGACTACTGGGATCTCGGCACACTCATGAACGCCGCTCCGGCCTGGTGGATCGAACACGTGATGGTCGGCTGGGCCGACTGACCTCCCCGGGGAGGGAGTATTTCGGCGACAATGCCTGATGCCATCGAATGATCAGATCAGCGTCCGCCCCATCGGGTTCGTACGGGGGGGACGATTGGAGGCGGTCGATGATGCGTGGGGAACGGTCGAAGCGGTGATCGAGCTCGATGAACGGTTTCCCGAAGAGGCACTGGCCGGCCTGGAGGACTTCTCCCACGTTGAGGTGGTGTTCGTGTTCGATCGAGTTGATGAGGCAACGGTCACGGTGGGGGCTCGGCATCCACGGAATCGGGAGGACTGGCCGCTGGTCGGGATCTTCGCCCAGCGGGGCAAGAACCGACCGAACCGCCTCGGGTTGACCGTGTGTGACGTGGTGTCGGTGGTCGGCCGTGAAGTGCGGGTGCGTGGTCTCGATGCGGTCGACGGCACGCCGGTGCTCGACCTCAAGCCCTACCTCCGGGAGTTTGCGCCACGAGGGGAGATCCTCCAGCCAGCGTGGGTCGGTGAGCTGATGGCCGACTACTGGTAGCCACCACGAACGACGCCGGCCCGGTCGGGCAGACTGCGACCATGACCGAGGCCACCGCACTCTTCACCCTGATCTCTCCCCTGGTTGGCACCGTCGTGCGGATCGTTTGCGCGGTGGGTGACGAGGTGCGCAGCGGGCAAGAGGTCGTGGTGGTCGAGTCGATGAAGATGGAGCATGGTGTTTCCGTCGAGGCGGACGGTGTGGTGCATGCGGTAAGCGTTGCGGTGGGGGACTCGGTCGTCGTCGGGCAGGCACTGGTTCACGTTTCTGTCGGTGCGGTTCGTTCGCTGGACCCGTTGCCGCTCGAACGCGCGTCGACCACTCGGTCGGCTCTCGCTCCGGACGATCATCAGCAGTCGGAGCGCACGGGCGCGGGGGTTCGGTCAGACGTCGCCGAGGTGCGCGCCCGTCATGGCGTGGGCGACGACCGCAGCCGTCCCGAAGCGGTGGCCAAGATCCATGGGCGCAGCCGGCGGACGGCGCGAGAGAATGTGGCGGACCTCGTGGACGAGGGTTCGTTCGTGGAGTACGGGCCCCTCGTGATCGCCGCGCAGCGTCGGCGCCGAACGGTTGAGGAACTGATCGAACGAACCCCGGCCGATGGCCTGGTGGGTGGCCTGGCCCGAATCGCAGGCGAACCGGCGGGGGTGATGTCCTACGACTACACGGTGCTCGCCGGCACGCAAGGGTTTCAAAACCACCGCAAGAAGGATCGACTTTTCGAGGTTGTGGAGCGGCTTCGAGTTCCGTTGGTGTTCTTCACCGAAGGTGGCGGTGGGCGTCCGGGCGACACCGATGGGATCGGTCCGACCGGCCTCGACTGTTTGGCGTTCCGGTTGTTCGCCGAGTTGAGTGGTCGGGTGCCTCTCGTGGGTATCGCCTCTGGACGTTGTTTCGCTGGGAACGCCGCGCTGCTCGGTTGCTGTGACGTCGTGATTGCGTCGGCCGAGGCCAACATCGGCATGGGTGGCCCAGCGATGATCGAAGGGGGAGGGCTGGGGGTTTTCGCCCCCGATGAGGTGGGCCCGATGTCGGTGCAGGTTCCCAACGGCGTTGTCGATGTGGCGGTGGCCGATGACGCCGAAGCGGTTGCCACGGCAAAGAAGTACCTGTCGTACTTCCACGGACCGTCCCTTTCGTGGACTGCACCCGATCAAGAGCGATTGCGCGACGTGGTTCCCGACGATCGCAAACGGGTCTACGACGTTCGTTCGGTGATCGACGGACTGTGCGACGAGGACTCTGTTCTCGAACTGCGGGCGGGCTTCGGCATCGGCATGATCACCGCGTTGGTGCGGATCGAGGGCCGGCCGATCGGGCTGCTCGCCAACAACCCGATGCATCTCGGTGGGGCCATCGATGCCGACGCCGCCGACAAGGGCGCACGTTTCCTGCAGCTCTGCGATGCCTACGACCTGCCGGTGCTTACCCTGTGCGACACTCCCGGATTCATGGTGGGCCCCGACGCCGAGCAGACGGCGTTGGTGCGCCATGTGTCGCGCCTGTTCGTGACGGCAGCATCGATCACCGTACCGATGGCCACGATCGTCCTCCGAAAGGGCTACGGCCTTGGTGCCCAGGCGATGGCCGGTGGGAGTTTCAAGGCGCCACTGTTCCTGGTGGGGTGGCCGACCAGTGAGTTCGGCGGGATGGGCCTCGAAGGGGCGGTAAAACTGGGGTTTCGCCGCGAACTCGACGCCACCGAAGATCTCGACGAACGGGAAACGTTGTTCGAATCGCTCGTCACCCGGGCCTACGAGGTGGGTCGAGGGTTGTCGACCGCAACGTTCTACGAGATCGACGACGTGATCGATCCGGCCGACTCGCGGCGTTGGATCTCTTCGGCGTTCGGCGCCGCGCCCGGAGCTGACGGGGGAGGATGGCGCACCCGTCCCTACAAGAAACGTCCGATGATCGACACCTGGTAATGAACCGGTCGGGTGTTTGGTCTCGGGGCAGGAGGCAGTAGGTGCGTGTCCCAGTAACGCCTCGAGGAGAGGGTTCCGAACCACGGTTCGGGCTCTGGCGAGGACGTACGTCGAAGGCCCCTTTTTCCGTGCGGTGAGACGATGTGTCCGGGGGTCAGATCGGCGGTTGGGCGAAGCAGCCGGCTACGACGTCGAGCCGGGCGGCCACGTCGAGTAGCCATCGGTCGCGAAGGTACGGCCCGATCACTTGCACACCAACCGGGAGGTTCGTCACTGGTGTGCGACCCGTTGGCAACACGACCACGGGGAGAAGCATGGCGCAGATGGCACCGGGCCACGCCGTGAGGTCGGTGTGGGCGAACTCGGTGCCGTCGATGTCGACCGTGCGAGATGGGAAATCGCGCTCGGTATCGTGCGGGAACGCAGTGGTGGCCATCGGCGGAGCAAGCGCCACGTCATACGTCGTGAAGTGCTCCGCCCACACTTTGCGTTGGATCTGACGCTGCTGGTCGGCCCGTAGAACGTCGCGCCAGCGAAGCATCAACCCTTGACCGGAGCGGAGCATGATGTCGTTGCCGGCATCGAGGGCTTCGAGGCCGGCGAACGCGGCCGCGTGCTCGTCGGACAGCATCGCTCCGATCTGCGGGAGCACGAGATCCTGCCACGACCGAAAGCCGTCAAAAACCGAAACGGGAAGGGGAGCTTCGGTGACGGCGGCGCCAGCGTCGGACAGTCGGTCGGCGAACACCCGGAGCTGGCTCTGCACGTCGGACGCCACCGGAAATCGCTCGTCGGTCAGAGTGAGTGCCACTCGGAGGCCATCGAGCGGCCGTGACGAGTCGGGATCGGTAGAAGCCGGCCACCAGCCACCGGCGGGGCCTTCGATGGGAAGGTCGAGGCGCCAACCGATCGCCTCCTCGTCGAGCGGTCCGGCGAGCACATCGAGGCCGAGGCGAAGGTCGGCCACGGAACGAGCGAGTGGTCCCCCACAATTGACGTCGTTCTCCACGAGCGTGCCGGGGCGGAACGGGATATGGCCGCGACTGGGAATCACGCCCCAACTGGGCTTCAGGCCGTACACCCCGCAGGCATGGGCTGGTGTGCGGATCGAACCGCCGATGTCGGAGCCGAACTCGAGCGGAGTGATACCGGCCGCGACCGCGGCGGCGGCACCCCCCGACGATCCGCTCGCCGTGCGCTTGAGGTCCCAGGGATTGTTCGTGCGACCGTAGACGGCGTTGAACGTCTGGTCGTCGCCCGCCCACAGGGGGACGTTGGTCTTGCCGAACACGATGGCTCCGGCCGCTTTCAATCGAGCAACCCCGACGGCATCGGTGGTGGGAACATACGACGACAACTCGGGTGCGCCACTGGTGGTGACGAGCCCCTCGGTCTCCCATACGTCCTTGATCGTGATGGGAACACCGTGGAGGGGACCAAGCGGAGTATCGCCGGCGGTGACGGCAGCGTCGGCGGCGATGCACGCCGCCCGAGCGCGGTCGAGATCGACGGCGACAACAGCGTTGATCGAAGGATTCACGACTTCCATCCGCATGACGAGGGCATCGAGCGCATCGACGCTCCGAAGCGTGCCGTTGGCGATCGCGCCGGCGATAGCGGTAGCGGTAGCCGCCGTGGGGTCGATCGTGGTCATTCGGTCTCCTTGCCTCGTGGGCTGTCAGCATCGTGGGCGGTCAGCGGCGGGATTGTTGCACGTGGTGATCCGGCTTTGTGCGGACACGAGACGGCCGCCGCCGACACGACCTTTTGGTTCGGGCCGATCGTCCGTTCGCACGGATGCTGCGGCGGGGACGGCGAGTCGAGGCCGCCTGTTCCAGGGCACGGATTTGTCGAGTCCCGGCCATCGTCGACCGACGGTTCCACGGGAACAGCGACTCCCATTGGGAACAAAAAAATAAAAAGAAACCTCAGAAATAAGACCGTACATATGTATTTATAAGGTAGGGTACACAATTTAGAACACGACAAACGCGGATGTGAACCCGGAGTCCCCTGGATTCCGGTGAACCGACGTCATGTTGGTGCCTCAACGGACGATTGCTCCGAGGTCGTTTCGGTCGACGTGGCCAGTTCAATCGGCGTAGAGAAGAGAGCCCAGAGCGCTTCCACGAACGGGGCGAACGTCAGCGACACCGGAGCACGCCACGATCTCGCCGTGGATGCTGGGGCCGTAGATGCTGGGGTGGAGGTGCAAGAAACCTGCAATGGCGATGGCGACGAGGCCCTCAAGGTTGAGGTCCCCGAGGTTGAGGTCCCCGAGGTTGAGGTCTTCGACAGGTTGGACGGCGAAGGGTCGGTTGATACCGACGGGTCGGTTGATGGCGACAGCGGCCGGATCGGTGCGGCTGATGACTTTTCGGCGGGTGACTTTGCGGCTGACGATGGTGGCGTGGACTGGTCGGATGCGATTGTGTTCGATGAGGACGGCAATCTGGTTTCGACGGGTCGTTCGTGGGCGGACGTCGGGGCGCAGGATGCGTTGGATACGGCGGCGATGTTGGCGGCGTGGGCTCATGTTCCCCGGCCTGGCGACGACTCAGCGGCTGGCGACTCGGTGGCCGGCGACTGGGCTACCGATTCCGACTTCGCAGCCGGGTCGGCGGCCGAGTTCCTGGCCGGGACCGGGTCCGGTTCTGTTGCCTCGCCGGTGGCGAACGCGGTGACTCGGCCGGCAACGGTGGGCGATTCCGATTCCGATTCCGCAGCCGGTTCTGTAGCGGGCGGTTCTGTGGCGGGCGGCGGTGGCGGTGGCGGTGGTGGTGATGGACTTGGCGTTGCCGTCGCCGATGGCGGGGCCCCGCGTGGTGGGGGTCCCAGTGGTGGGGGTCCCAGTGGTGGGGATGGGTTGGGGTTGTTGGCGGTGTATGGGATTGATTCGGGGCCGGCAGGGTTGTTGGTGTTGGCGGAGTTGGTGGCGGCGTGGACGAGTTTGTGTGAGCCGGATACGTATGCGGGGGTTGATGCGGTGGCGGCGGTGCCGGT
>JANOSD010000118.1:0-7090 GCA_031415655.1 Actinomycetes bacterium | reverse complement strand
GAATGGTTACTGGGACACGCTCCTAACCATTCGTTGACCGTCGGAAAGACCTCCTGTAAGGTGTCTGGCTCGGCGTCCGGACCGAGCGCGTCGTTGCGGCACGCGCTCGCCTGTCCGCTGGTCCGTCTCTTCGTGTGAGGTGCCCGGTGTCCCAGTCCTTGTCAGCACTGAAGTTGCGGCCCGGTGCAAACCGCCACGTTGACTCACGGTCCCACGTCCGGTCGCGACGTCGGTCGATGCGCCGACTCGCCGCCATCCCACTCTTGGCGCTCGTTTTGGTAGCCGCATCCTGCGTTCCTGGCCTCACCACCACGGTGGTGGTGTCAGGCCTGTACAAACCCTGGGACATGGCCTTCGCTCCCGACAACACCCTGTTTTTCACCCAGAAAGCCCAGGGCATCTACGTCTCGGTGAACGGTGTGGCCCAACAACTCGCCGGTGGGCCGACCGACTTCGTCTTCCAGGGCGATGGTGGAGTGCTCGGGCTGGCCCTCGATCCCAATTTCGCCACGAACCGGCGCCTCTACGTGTCAATTCTGAGCAACGCCGTGCAGCCGTACGACGAGCGAATTCTGCGCTACGAGATCTCGCCCGACAATCTCTCCCTCAGCAATCGCACCGACATCCTCACGGGAATCCCCACCGGACCGCCCGGCGTACCCCTCAGCGGTTTGGGGTCCCATATCGGCGGTCGCATTCGATTTGGGCCCGACGGCTACCTGTGGATCACCACCGGTGATGCCCTCATCGCCACTTCTCCCCAGGATCCGCAGTCGCTCGCCGGCAAGGTGCTCCGGGTGGATAGCAACGGTGCGGGGGCGCCCGGCAACCCCGGCGGAGCGTTTCGTAGCGAGGTCTACACGCTCGGCCATCGCAACGTACAGGGCATCGCCTTTCGGCCGTCCGATGGGAAAGGGTTCTCGGTGGAACACGGGCCCGATTGCGACGACGAAATCAACGAGCTTTCGGCCGGCGCGAACTTTGGCTTTGATCCCGTGCCGACCGCCGGGGTGGTGCTCGAGCCCCCGTTTGACGCCATCGGTTACTGGTACAGCGCCCCGATGACCGACACCGTGCGGCACCCCACCGCCGTCGCCGCACGCTGGTCATCCGGTTGCCCCACCATCGCTCCGTCTGGTGCCACGTTCCTTGAAGGCGAGCAGTGGAGTTCGTGGAATGGTGCTATCGCCATGGCGGTGCTCAAGGGAAAACAAGTACGAATCGTCTCGCTCATCGAAGGAGACGCCCCATTGGAATGGATCACGGTCACCGACCAGGACCGGCTCCGTTCCGCAGTGCTTGGCCCGAACGGCGACCTCTACCTCTGCCAAGACCTCAACACTGGTGATGCCAAAATCGTCAAGGTGCATGCCGGGCCTTAGTGCGTGCTGAGCAGCAAGCACCCTCCGAGCGGCCCGCCGCCGGCGCCCACCACTGCCGTCTGGGGCCGCCCTGCCGGTCCGGCTTTGTGGCGCACTTGCCGGTCGCCGCCCCGGCCCCACAACTGGGTGCAGGCCTCATGTAGGAATCCGTAGCCGTGCAGCCTCCCCGCCGAAAGCTGTCCGCCGTGGGTGTTCAACGGCAACTCGCCGGAATCGAGGGCGATACGTCCACCGCCCTCGAGCCACGGCCCACCCTCGCCGTGACCGCAGAACCCGAGAGCTTCAAGCCACGCCAGAGTAATGAAGCTGAAGCCGTCGTAGAGCTGGGCGATGTCGACGTCGGCCGGGGTGAGATCGGTGCGTTCCCACAACATCGCCGCCGCATCTCGAAGGGCCATGGTGGTCAGATCATCGAACTGGTCCCAACTGGGACGGCCTCGCAACGCCGTACCCACGGCCTCCACCCTGGCGACGGCATGGTCGATGCTGTCGGCATGACTGGCCCGACTCACGATCACTGCGGTGCTGCCATCGGCCGGGGCATCGCAGTCGTACAAACACAACGGGGTAGAGATCATCCGCACGGAGAGGTAGTCGTCCATGGTCATGGGCGCGGTGTAGATGGCGTTGGGATTTCGCGCTGCGTTCCTTCGTGACGAAAGGGCGATCTGCCCGAGTTGTTCACGGGTCGTGCCGAACTCATGGAAGTGACGTTCGGCCATCATGGCGATCCAAATCGCCGCGCTGGGAGCGGCGAACGGAAGCGTCCATTGCAAAAAACTCGAGGCCCGATACATGCCGCCACCTCCGCCGCCGCCGCCCATCGTGACCGACGCCCGTCCCCTATCGCCCTGCGCACTGGCTTCCCATACCGTGCGAAAGCAGAGTACGTGATTGCACAATCCCGTGGCGACGGCACAGATCGCATTGATCACCGAACCGAGCTGACCGGGCGCCTCGAGGCCACCGGAAAACCAGTTCAGGTTCAGTCGAAGGGCATCTTGCACCTCGGTGACGCCGACCCCACTAAAGCCGGGCGGAGTGTCCTGGTTGCCAGGATAGGTGGCAAGACCATCGATGTCGGCCGGGGTGAGCCCAGCGTCGGCAATGGCCTCGAGCGCTGCTTCGATGCTCAGATCGAGCGGATCGCGGTAGAGCCGCCGGCCGACCGCGCTCTGTCCCACCCCGGAGATGATGGTGTTGCGCTCGAAACGACCATCGGGCACGGGTTGTGCAAGTGTGCTCATGCGGACACCCCGTCCACGTCGTCGCTGACCTCGAGTGCGTCCGGCTCGCCGACCAGCCCGTCATCGAGATAGGCATCCGGCTCGAACAGCGGCAGCCATACCTCGTACCCGTTGTCGTTGCGGTGCTCGAACACCACACGCACCGGCATCCCGATCCATACGCCCTCCGGTTCGATCCCCAACAGATTGGTGGTGAGCCGAAGCCCCACCTGCTCCGGCAGTTCTACGATGGCCACCACGTAGGGCGGGTCGAACGTAGGGATCCATGGTTGATGGTTGATCGTGAAGGTGTGCACCACCGCCTGGCCCGAGGCCGAATCCACACCGATGTTCCGACTCAAGCAGGCGGGACACACCGGCGACGGCGGGTGGATCCAGGTGCCGCAGTCGCCGCACCGCAGGAACTGAAGTTTGCCGTCAGCGCCACCACGCCAGAAATGTTGGTTTTCCGGAGTGACCCGAGGCAGGACGCGAAAGGCTTCGCGTAAATCCATCATCGGATCGCCCCACGGGGCCGGGTGCAGGCCAAATCGAGTCGTTGCACGCTGACGTTCACGTCAGGTTGTCTAGCACCGACCGAACGCGGACGGCGCGTCGGGTCGGCGATGGCCTGAGCCTTGGTCCCGTACTCCTCCCCGCCCGATGTGGTGCTCATCGCCATCGGGGCCGCCAACGACATCCGTTCACGCTGGCGCCAGATCGACGACGTTGCACCCAGCCCGGTGCGCGTCGACACCCTTTTCGACGAACGGATCGACGCCGTCAGAGTCGACACCCAGGGCGCGGATAGGAGCAACCGCTGTTTGGCGAGGTCGACCGATTCCTGCGCAACGAGGGTTTCCTGCTCGTCGACCGGTGTCCGTATCGGTGGCGACGAGCCACCGCCCCGTTCCTCGCCCAGGCGGCAACCGGAGAGGTCACCTTCGCCGACGCCGCGCCTGACGACGTGGTAGGCGGTGCCGGCCTGGCCTGCGTTGTTGGGCGCACCCGCCGTCGCCCACCACATCATCACCCCCCATTCCGAGGTACTCGGCACCAATCGCGACCACTCTCAGTCGTTGACCAAAACCGCCTGGTGAGATCAGTCGAGTTCCGGTTCGCCCTCCGAATCGATCTCTCTTGCGAGAACGGCGATCCTTGCGTCGAAACTGCGCCGTGCCTGCGGCAGGGCTTCCACGGCGGGGATGATGCCGAAACCCGGTTCCGACAGCACCTGCGCCGCACACACTTCGTCGGGGCGTTGGTTCGTGCGTCGGGGCTCCGGCTCAATCCTTCCGGGCCAACACACGGTAGGTGTTGCCGCCACCGGTATTGCGCATGAAAAGGTCGAGCAGGTTGTCGGCGATCACTGCGCCAATGAGGAACGGGATGCCCACAACAAACGCTGCCCCCCGCTTCATGCTGGCGGTGGAGCCACCTTCGGGCCGCCACGGAAGTTTCGACACCGGGGCCGATCCATCGAGCAAGAACCACACCGCGGCGAGCAGGTCGACCGGTTGTTCGGCCTCGCCGCGGTCCTCGGTCACGATCGTGAACCCTCGAGCCTCAAGCGCCCGTTTCAGGTTGCCTATCGGCATGAGGTGCTGGTGCTGGGGCTGGAACCAGGGAAGCCAGAAGCCGCCCAGTACGCGCCCCCACTTCGATTCGGGGTCGGGGAGTTCGATGAGAAGATGACCGCCCGAACAGAGGGTGGTGGCGGCCGCATCGAGCTCGTCGAATGGCTCCCGAGTGTGTTCCAGATAGTGGTGCATCGACACGACGTCGTACTCACCGACGAGTTGTGTAGCGAGTTCGGGGAACATCCCGCGATACCCGTGATCGATCCATCCTCGTCGCTCCGCCTCCTCGATGCTCTCGCTCATATCGAGCCCGTCGAACACCGTGTCGGGCCAATGCTCCTTCGCTACGAGGCAAAAGTGACCATGCCCCGCCCCGACGTCGAGCCATCGTTTCGGTGTGGTGTGCGCTTTCACGGTTTCCGCCCGTCCGGTGTACGGACGTGACGACGCGCCGAAGATGAACTCAAGCTGCTCGCCACCGATTCCGTCGTAGAAATCGTTGTAGTAAAAGTCGAGCCCTTCGATCGACAGCCGCGGGTTCTGGAAGATGTGCCCGCAATCCCCGCATTCGTCCAGCACGAACTCGCCCGGTTTATGTTGAAGACGGTCCGGCACCCGTATCCGCTCCGCGAGCGCGGCCGACCCGCACCACGGGCAGGTGGTGCGGCGATTCTCGAAGAATCGCTCCGTGCCGCCGGCGAGCAGCTCGTCGTAGACAGGACGACGGGCGACATAGGGATCGACCTCCGCTGGTGAACGCCACGACGACGAGGCCGTCGCCCAAAAGCTGCGAGCATCGTGGAGCAGGCGAGCAACCGTGGTGGCGGTGAGGTCCCGAGGGGAGAGGCGGCCCGGTGCACCGGCGAACACCACCTGGGGTTGCAACGAGTAGGCCGCCACGGCGGCAAGCCCCCACCGCGGGTTCACAACGAGACCGGCGGCAAGGCCCGCCATCTCGACCGCATGCACGGCCAACGAAGCCGGAGCGGCACCGCCGTAAACCGCCCGGAGAAAGGCCCGCCGCTGGTCGAACCGTTCGTCACTGGCGCGCAACGACGGCGCCACCACCACATCGGTCGACGTCGGCGCAAATCGTTTCAGCGTGGTGATGAGCTGCACGTACTGCACAGGGTCAAGATCCGTAATCGTGTCATCGGAGATCTCGGCGCGGGCCAGCACCTCGGACCGCACGACCGTGGCCTGAAAGGCACCGCGGCCGGGGGCCAATCGATTCGACCGATAGGTGCCGGGATCGACCATCCGGAGGGCTTCCAAGGCGCGGTCCACCGGCAGATCGGCGGGCACGAGATCGACCACATCAAGAGCATTCGTTTCCGCGTGGGCAACCGCTGCCTCTACTACCTCGGGGGACACCACTACACCGAGCGCGTTCACGACCTTCCATTCCGACCCCGGCTCCCCAACTGACATGCCGAGAGCGCCGTTGCCCAACGATGGGCGAAGCGGGACAAGTCGACCGGCCCGACGTCGGAGCCGGATGCCGTTCGCAACCAACCCAACCACGTAGAGCTTGGGGACGAGTTGCCAGAACCAACCACGACCAGGCGCAAGAATCGTTGGCGCTTCCGACCAGGGCGACACTGACCGGGATCTACTCATGGATGAACTCCTGGAATGAGGGCTTCGAGGTGGGACGCCGCCGCCGACTCGCCGCCGGCGGCACGAAACGAGGCGGCAATGCGATCTGCCGATACACGAAAAGATGGTTCGCCGAGCACGGTGTCGACCGCCGATCGCAGGTCGTCGGGGCGGACCCTTGCGAACTTCACCCGGATGCCGGCACCAGCGGCCACCACCTGCGCGGCCACGACGGGCTGGTCGTCGCGAATCGGGGCGACGACAAGGGGAATCCCATGGGCCAGCGTCTCGCACACGGTGTTGTGTCCGGCATGCGATACCACCACCGCCACGCGCGGGAGCAGCGCCACTTGCGGAACCCGTCGACGCACCATCACGTTTGGTGACACGCCCGCCGGGAATACCTCTGGCGGCGCCACCACGATGGCGCGATAGGGGCCATCGCCGAAGGCTTCGACCGCCGCACGGAAAAATCGCTCGCCGGCATCGGTGCTCACCGTGCCGAGCGACACCAGCACCAACGGCGGCAGTTGGTCGTTCCCGGCATCACCGAGCCAGTCCCAAGGAAATTCGTCCGGGGCGGGCCGGCCAGCGAAGGCCGGACCCACGAACGCCACGGGCGAACTGGTGACCAGGGCTTCTCCCACCAGTTCCAGGGTCGTGAACGCCACCACGAGTTGGTCAGAGAACCGGAGCGCCTCTGGGGTGGCGTCGTATCCGGTGGCCCCATGGGCGGTAGCAAAGGACGTGAGGTGTTGGTCCGACCAGTCCCGGAGTTTCGGCAATCCGCCGAACGGATCGATCAGGTCGGCCGACGTTGTGGCACTCGTCGCCCACGCAATCCCGTGTCGCCGAGCGACTAACGCGCCGGCCACGGTCTGCTGATCGACCACCATGACGTCAGGAGCGAACAAAGACACCGCAGCGTCGACGCCGTCGACCATGGCGTGCGCCAATGGCCCGAGGAAGTCTTCCCAGAGAAACTTGAACGCCGCCGCGCCTCGCAGCCCTTGTGATCGCTGTTCAATCGAACCCACCAACGCGGGTGGAAGGTCCTTCCCGGCGGGGATGATCGCAGCATCGGCGGGCAAGAGCGGCGTAAGGAAGCCGGGGTAGCCGCACCACGCCACTTCGTGCCCGCGCGCCAGGAGCTCGGTGCCGACGGCGACGGTGGGGTTGGTATGCCCGGTGAGGGGGGGCACCACAAACAGAAACCGACTCATTACGCCGACTCCCCCGACAGCGACGGCCCCGGCCGCGGGGCGGCCGCCCGCGGCGCCGCCGCCGGGCCGGGCGCCGCCCG
>JANOSD010000117.1:0-22114 GCA_031415655.1 Actinomycetes bacterium | reverse complement strand
TTGCTCTGCAAATTCAGCCGATCCACGTCGATGTGGGCACCCGCCCGGACAAACACGCTGCCGCCGTGGCCGGGGTCGCCGCCGACCGCCAGCGCCGATCCGCCGGTGAGCGTGCCGCCACCGGTGATAACCACGCCGGTGGTGTGCACGTCGAACACTCGGTCGAGACCGCCGGCATCGATGGTGTCGCCGTAGTTCACGGTGATGACGAGCGCATCAGTGATGTCGAGGTCGCCGGTGGCCGCGCCATCCTCGTCGCGGCCAGGAATCGTGAGCTCGTAATACCCACTACCCAGCAACGCGAGGTTCTGCGGGCCGGGAAGTACGTTGGCCTCCATGATGGCGGCACGCAGGGTGCATGCGCCGGTGCCGTCATCGCACGCCCCATCGCCGGGTGCCGCATCGGGGGAATCGGTAAGGTTGGTCGCAACGAGCGGATCGTCGTCGAGGATCGTGATAGTGGTTGGAACCGGATCGGCAATGGCGTCACCCACCAGGTTGGTCAGCGACACATCGAAGGTCTCGTCGTTCTCGAAGTTGTTATCGGCCACCACATCGATGATCGCTGTTTGTTGTGTCTCCCCCGGCAGGAACGTCAACGTCTGGGGCGTGGGATCGAAGTCGGTTGGGCTCGCCGCGGTACCGTCGGTCGGCACCACATCGATGCTGATCGTGCCAATGGCTGGCCATGCCAAATACACGTCGACCCCGTACTGGGTGGGGCTCACGTCCGTACCTTCGATGAGCTGCCCTCCGTCGGATGGGGAAAACGTGATCTCCGGCGGAGGGGACGTGAGCACGTACACCCCGAAGGCGGCGTAGTCGACGAGCAGGTTGGTGGACGGCGCCACGAACGTGCCGGTGGTGGTGTGGAACAACCCCGTCCGCGGGCCGGCCACGACGGTGGCTTCACTTCCCGGGTCGCCTTCCCCGGACAAGGCCAACGTGCCATCAAGGGTGACCGAACTCGTACCCCCGAGGAGATCCGCGCCGCACCCGCAGCCCACCTGGAGATCAGCCTCGAAGGTGCTGGCGGCTGTCAAAGAGAGTGTGTCGGCAGCGAAAAACCCAACGTCGCCCGGAAAAAGCCCCGGTGACAGCGTGGCACCGGTAACCCTTACGACGCCACCGAGGCTGCCGAAACCTTCGACCCGACCGCCGAAGAACTGGCTCTTGGAGATGGAGCCGCCCACCAGAGACGTGGTTCCCATCGACTGGAAGTAGCCACTCGATGCGTTGAGGTTCGCTCCATGAAGGCCCACCACGCCGCTGTTCGAGAAGATGGCCACGGTGTGATTTCGTTGCACGATCGAAAAGCGCCCAGTAGCGGTGTTGGTGCGGACCTTAAATCGGTCGTTGGCCAACTCGTCGGTAATCTGACCGAACTCACCGACGGTGAGGTCGGCGGAGTTGGTCAACAGGTTGGCGAGTCCATCCACGGCGAGCGTCCCATGCACCTCAAGGGTGCCGCCCGAAATAGTGGAACCCGAGAAGTTGGACAGGCCGTCGAACGACGCGTTGCCAACAAGGAGCTCGCCCGTGTTGGTGACCGTGGTGGCGGTGAAGCTCGACGGGCTGAGCGCTTGGAAGTACCCCGTGTTGACGATCGTTGACATCGTCAACGTTGAGCCGCCTACATCCGTGTACGTGCCGTTGTTCGTGAACGCGTCCAGGGTTGCCCCGGTGAAGCTGGCGGTGAACATGTCACCGTCGTTCACAATGGGCACATCGATGGGGGTGGTGAGTCCGACCCCACCTTGGAAGGCCAATCCGAGCTCGCCCGTTGATTCCACCTGAACCTGGGCGGTAGATCCACCGCAGTCTTTGATGCCGCCGTTGACGATCCCGAGGGACCCGACGACCGTGACCCGGGCGTCATCGCAGAGGATCACCACCTGCGGCAAAAATCCTGCCCCATCCAACTGCAGGGAATTCTCCACCCGAAGTTCGTGGGTGCCGTCCACGGTCAACACCTCGGGGAAACCCGTAAAGGTGACGGTCGCGGCAGCATCGAGGGTAGTGGCGCCATCTCCCCCGAGGGATCCGAGGCTGGTCTCCAACAACGCCGTGACACGAACGTCCCCCACGAACGACCCACCGGAGAGCCGCATCACGTCGACTTCAGAACCGACAGTTGCATCCACGGTGCCTCCCGCCACCGCAACGTCGAGGTCAGTGGTCGAGATCAAGCCAAGATCGAACACTCCGCTGAGCGAAAGTGATCCTGGGCCAACGAGCGTGCCGCTGTTGATGCCGTTGACGAACGACGCGCTGTCCCCGGCGAGGTCGAGGGTTCCGTGGTTGTTGAACGGCGCGCTCACGGTCCAGGTATCGGCAAGGGTGACCACGCCTGATGCATCGTTCGTGACCGACACCGAAGCACAACCGCCGCCGACCAAAACTGTGTTCTGCACGGACCAGGTGCCGTTGTTGGTGATCGAAGCGCCGTCACACATTTCAAACGTCTCGCTCTGCACCATTGCTCCGTTGTTGACCAGTTGCACCGAACTGTTGAGACCCTGGGCGGGGTCAAGCATCGCCGTGGCCATAGCCGCCACCGTCACCGTGCCGGGCCCAACGAGCGCGCCGTCGATATCGAGCGAATTGGTGATCGTGGCGGTGCCGGAGAAGTAGCCGTTTGGCATGACTTTGAGACGAGGAATCGTCTCGGAGGATGACCAGTTCACCGCCCTCGCTTGCAGCTCACCCAGACCCGCAACCGACGCCGTTCCCGTGAACGACGCCTCGGTAGCCCCGACGCCAAGTTCGGCGGTGTCGGTGGCTTGGGTGAGGACGAGCGAGCCGGTATGGGTTCCTCCGCCAGCAGCGAGCGAGCCACCGTCGACTGTGATCACTCCGGTGTTGTAAAGCTCGCCCCTGACGGCGACATCAGCGCCGGTGACCAGCACCGTTCCCGTGGCGTCATTGTGAAGCGGGCCGTGGGGGGAACTGCTGCATTGCAGAGGGCCGTCAAGCGTGAGGGTGGATTCGTTGCGCAGTTCGGATGTGCCGCACACACCAATCCCGCCTGCGGGAATGGTGACCGGTGCTTGGGTGAGCAATACATGGCCTCCGGCGACGGAGGTGAAGTCGTTCGCGCCGAACGCAACGGTGGCACCGGGGGTGATCGTCGTGGTGCCTGGGCCGAGCAACGTGATGGGGTCGAAGTCGGGTCCGGGAGAACCGAGGAGCAGGTGACCGGTGACAGTGAGATTGCCAGCGGTACCGCCACTCTCGAGGTCGAGGCGGCCGACCGTGGCCGAGTTGAACGTGAGCATGCCCTCGAATCCCCCCGTGGTGAGCAGCCCGTCCCCAAGGATGGGCGTGGCGTTGGTGAAGGTACGGTCACCGTTGGCTCGCACCACTGCCGAGGCATTCACCGTGGTGTAGGTGCCATCGTCGCTATTGAGCCCATCGGGCCACGTCAATCCGACCGACGTCGCCACGTTGACATTGCCGTCGTTTTCGAATGGCATCTCGATCGACGTGGCGGCGCCAAGGTCAAGCGTGCCGGTCGAACTGTTCGTGATCTTTGGGTCGGGGTTCGGTTCCACCGGGCTGAACCAACGAAGGGTTCCTCCGCTCGGCAACGAAAACGTTCCGTCGTTCACGAGGTGCGTGTCGTTGTGGAAAAAGAGGTTGCCGCTGGCTGCAAGTGTGATGGTTCCGTCGTTCTCGATCGTCGATGGGTCCACCTCGTCGGAGTCGCCGATCCGGCTGCCGGCTTGCACGGTGAGCGTCGCCCCCGGTTGCACGTTCAGGGTTCCCGGCCCCTGGAACGACTCACCGAACCCGAACGAGTTGGTGCCCGACAACTCAAGGCGGTTGATGGCAGAAACCTGACCGGAAGCCGCAAGACCGGCGATGGTCGACACCTCCGACCCACTGGCGATAGTCAACTGGCCGAAACTGAGACTGAGGCCGCCGTCGAGGTCGACGGCCCCGACTGTGGTCGAAGCCGACAAGACGACAAGGTCCGACGCACAGGCGTTCTCGGCCGGGCCGGGCACACCGGCGGGACTCCAGTTCCCGCCGTCCATCCAGTCGCCGCCGGGCGCACCGACGAAGGTCTTATCGCACACGAGGCTTTCGGCCCGGCTCGCTTCCCCGATAACCATCGCGACGGCGGCCAAAACCAAAAGCGGCAACGCCAGCGCACCGATCCGGCGTCGGGCAGATGACGGCACAACAACTTCGCTCATGGTGGCTCCACGCTTCGATGATTCGGCGAGATACGAACGGCCGATGGTCGATACCTTGGCACATCAGGCAAGCCAGCGCACGCGTAGTCCACTACGCGTTTTCGTGTTCAGCAGGCGTTCGACCTGAAACCCGACCTTTTCAGTCGGGTTTCACCACCAGCCTCGCTAGAGTGCCGCCACCAACCGACAATCATGTATTCAGGAGCACCATATGTCCCTCCGATTGGGCGACGAAGCCCCCAACTTCACCGCCACCACCACCGACGGCGAGATCGACTTCCACGACTGGAAGGCCGACTCCTGGGCGGTGTTGTTCAGCCACCCCAAGGATTTCACCCCGGTCTGCACCACCGAGTTGGGGTACACCGCCAAGCTCAAAGACGAGTTCGATGCCCGGAATGTGAAAGTAATCGGCCTCTCCGTCGACTCGATCGAAAACCACGGTGCGTGGGCCGACGACATCGAAGAGACCCAAGGCACCCGACCGAACTTCCCCATCATCGGCGATACCGACCGGAAGGTCGCCGACCTCTACGACATGATCCACCCCAACGCGAACGACACGCTCACCGTTCGTTCGGTGTTCATCGTGAGCCCCGACAACAAGGTGAAGCTCACCATCACCTACCCGGCATCCACCGGCCGCAACTTCGATGAGGTACTCCGGGTCATCGATTCGTTGCAGCTCACCGCGAAGTACTCCGTGGCCACGCCGGTCAACTGGAACAAGGGCGACGACGTGATCATCGTGCCGGCCGTGTCCGACGAAGACGCAAAGGTGAAGTTCCCGAACGGCTGGACCACCCTCAAGCCCTACTTACGGCTCGTCCCCGACCCCAGCGCGTAACCCACCGCTGCACCTGACCCCAGCGCCCAATCCCAACGCGTGATCGACGTTGCGTCGTCGCGTGGACGAGCGGCCCGACGAGACCGCAACGCGAAATACTGCCCCGCACGGAACCATGTTGCAACGAACCCCCTACAAGGGGTTCCGTTGCAACATGGTTCACGAAAACCAACCGATCCCGATGCGAAATGCCGGCCTCAAGGGTGCCGAGCGAAACGAGCGCCGAGCAACATGGCCCGGCGAGCAACATGGCCCGGCGAGCAACAGGGCCCGGCGAGCAACAGGGCCCGGCGGGGAGGGCCGGAATCAGGCCCAGTCAACCCGCGGCGGCGGCGAACAGCGTGTGCCAGCCCTTGGCTTCGATTCCGAGGAAAGCCAACTCGCTATCGCGTCGTTCCGCCTCGCTGGGCGTCACCGCGCCAATCCCGCCGCTGCCGCGGTCAGCCAACACCGCACGGGCAATACCGACAATCGCCGTGAACATGCGATCGTCGGTTCCTTCGAGCTCGTCAACCACGCAGGTAAACGCAGCATCGATCGACTCGCCCCGTCGATGAGCAATGAAGAGTCGGGCCAGACGTCCCAACGATCGATCGAGGTACGTGGCGCGGGTGCTGACCACCGCCGCTTCCGCCCACGTTTCCGCTTCGTCCAGCCGACCTGCGGTGACCAGGCCCAACGCCAGTGCCCCCTGGGCCCAAGCGGAGATCGGCCCACCGGCCGCTGACTCTTCATCGTCGACGGCGAGGAGGAGCTCGTCGAGGGCCGCTTCTATTCGCCCGAGTTGCAGGAACGCCAACCCTCGAGCAACCCGCCGATCAACCGATCCGATCGCGCCCGGCGCCGAGTCAACCCCCGGAAAGGGGGTCACGGAAAGCGCATTGATCGCCAGTTCGGGTGCGCCGATCTGCACGGCGGTGGCCGCCAACACCGCCGCCAAGAAATGTTTCGTCTCGTCGTGATGGGCTGCGGTGGCGAAGGCGTCGAACGCAGTAGTGATCCGAGCCATTCCATCCTCCACTCGGCCGGCGGTTACTTCGGCCCGAGCCAGTACGGCGGTGGCCTGCATCTCACCGAAACGATCGCCGATTGTTTTGAAGATGCCAAGGGCATCCTGCGATGCCACGACTGCGGCGTCGACTCGGCCCGACCAAAGCCGCACCAACGCCATGAGGAGCAGCATCATGCCTTCGCCCCAGCGATCCCCCCGCTGACGGGCCTCCACCAGCACCTGCTTGCCCAGTTCTTCCGCTTCGGCGTGTCGACCTTCGTGCATCTTCACGAAGGCGAGGAGCCCCAACGACCAGCTCAGGCCACCGCTGTCCCCGAGTTCCTGGAAGGTGCCGACCGCTTCACTGATGCGCCTTTCGGCCTCGCCCGCCCGACCGCGGATATAGGAGATCCACGCCAGGTTTTGCATGGCCCACGCCTCGCCCCGGCGATCCTCGGCGGCCCGGTAGGCAGCGTGGGCCTCTCCGACCGACGCTTCCGCATCTGCGTTCTCGCCCAGGAAGAGCTGGGTGAGTCCTTGGCTCCGTAGTGCATCGGCCCGCCCTTTCTCGTCGCCCACCGCCTCGAATTGCTGTACCGCAGCAGCAAGGGAGACCAACGCGCCATCAAGATCGCCGCCCTTCTGTGCATGGTCACCCAGGACCAGCAACGCCCGCGCCAGTAGCGCCTTGTCATCGAGTGTTTCGGCGAGGTGCATCGCTTCGTCGATATCGATCCGAGCCTCTGCTAGGGCACGAAGCTCCGTGGCCGCCGCCGCTCGACCCAATAACAGTTTCCCTCGTCGCAAATCGACTTCCGGCCCCGACGGCAGCAGCCGCAGCGCTTGCGAATACAACTGCCGGGCGACGGGCAGCGTCTGGGCCCGCTCCGCTCGCTCGGCCGCTTCTTCGAGCCACAAGATCGCCTCGCGCCGGAGATCTTCCGTGATTCCGTCGACGGAACCGAGCTCATCGACGAGACTGGCGGCGGTGGCGTAGTGGTGGGCGATGATCGCCGCCTGCCGATCGGTGGCGCTGTGGAGCCCGCGGCCGACCATCGAGTGTTCGAGGTAGTAGCCAATACCGGAATGTCGGCGAGCACGATCGGCTTTGGTAAGCGTGCCGTAGGCCACCTCGCGTACGAGGTCGGACCGGAACCGCCACCGCTCGCCCTCCAGCTCCAAAATATCGTGATCAATCAACGCTTCGATCGCCGACGGCACGTCGTCGCCGTGATGAATCTGATCCATCATCCGGACAAGCGCCTCGGTTGGGCCAGATCGACCCCACACCGCGGCAGCTTCCAACACCACCCGCTCTGCCGGCGATAGTGCGTCGATACGCGCTGCGACCAACCCTCGGAGAGTGTCAGGCAAGACGCCAAGTTGATGCCCGGCCCGTGCGAACGACAATCCACTCGCAACCGAGCCCGCCAACCCCGGTTCCGGAACGGAACGTTGGCCAGGAATGAAGTGGCTCGACCCGTTGCCCACAGAAACCGGCGCTCCGGCGGCGGAGAACGGGGATTCTTCGGCGCCGACCAACGCCACCAGTTCTTCGAGGAAGAACGGATTGCCGCCGCTGCGATCGAGCAAGGCTTCGCGCACCGGTCCATCAATGGCCTGATCGTCGGCGAGAGCGGAAAGCAACTCGTCGGTGCTGTTGCGATCCAGCGGATCAAGGTGGGTAACCACGCTGTTGTGCCGGCCGGTTGGCGCGCTCCAACGCGTGAGCAGTTCATGACGCGCCGATGCCACGAGTACGAACGGACATCGCGCCAACTGGTCGATGAGCTCGTCCACCATCTCGAGCAACGCCGCGTCGGCCCAATGCAGATCGGAAAGAAGAATCACCACGGGGCGCAAGCGGGTGGACGCTTCGACGAACGAAAGCACCGATCGAGTGGCCTCTTCGCGGGCTCGCTGAGGATCGATGTCGCGCAGCGCAACTGGATATCCCATCAGGAACAGCAGTCCGTTCACCACCCTTTTCACTTCGGGGGCGCTGATGGGCTCTTCGAGCGCCGCGGCAACGGCGTCGTGACACAGGTTGTCGGCCTCCGACATCGGTGCATCGGCGGCGATCCCACATGCTTGGCGCAGTGCTTCGGCCACGGGCCACCACACGTTGGCCTCGCCGTACGGCACGCAGCGACCCTCGAAAACCAAGGCACGATGCCGCATTCGCGCCAGCTTCGCGGTTTCCTCGGCCAGCCGGGACTTGCCAACCCCGGCTTCGCCGAGAATCAGGAGGAAATGTGCACGGTTTCGTTCCACTGCGGTGTCTACGGCATGCCGCATGACGCCAAGTTCGGAGTCGCGACCGACAAACGGAGTCTGTACACGCCGACGCCGGTAGCCGGGAGGGAGCAGCGGTTCCACGGCCACCCAGGCATCCACCGGTTCGTCACGACCCTTGGCTTGCACCTTGCCAATCGATTCGTACTCGATGGTCTCTTGGGTAGCGAGGTAGGTGGCCGGCCCCACCACCACCGTGCCAGGTTCAGCGGTGGTCTGGAGGCGTTGCGCCGTGTTCACGACGTCGCCCATTGCCGTGTAGTCGCCTCCTGCGCGCAGCGCCCCGACGAGCACCTCGCCCGTATTCACGCCGATGCGAATCTTGAGGTCGGCGGCGGCGGCGGTGCCGGCGTACGTGGCGAGCGTCTCCTGCATTCGCAAAGCGGCCCGAACGGCCCGCTCCGCATCGTCTTCATGGGCGACCGGCGCCCCGAAGAGCGCCACGATGGCATCTCCGAGGATCTTGTCGATCTTGCCCCCGAAGGCCGTGATGTCCGCTCCGAGCAACTCGAAACAATCGTCGACGAGCCGCTTCACCTGCTCCGGGTCTCGCGTTTCGGACAGATGGGTGAACCCGACAAGGTCGGCAAAAAGAACGGTGGCGATGCGACGCTCGTCGTTCCTCGCCACCAACTGATGGCCACACGAAAGACAGAAACGGGCGTTTCCGGGATTCGCCGTTCCGCAGGCCGGGCAGTTCACCTGCCGATCATAGGAGTCCACCGCCGAAATGCCCTTGGCGAACCCCGCTCTGCTCATTCGCGACTCGGGGAGACAGATTCGGCGGCCCGTGCAAGTAGGGGATATTTTGTCCCGCCGCACGCCGAACGGAGCGAGCTTGAGCGCCACCGATCGAGAATCAAGTGTACCTATTGCTCGCCCGACGGATTGCTCCCGAACGGCATGCTACGGCGGTGTCGCACACAACCCGACTCGTTCACTCGGCGCCGGACCTCGGCCAACACCGGCGCACTGGCTGGCGGCCCCGGAACCCGGACGAGAAGCCGGACGAGCCTGATCGTCAGCGGGCGGAGTCGGGGTTGTCGAGCGATCGTACGTTGCTATATCGGTGGTTGGGGTTCGACAATTCGTCGGCGGCAGCGAGAATCCGGGCCGATGCCACCCAAAGATCAGTAGCGAGTTCGAGATGGTCGCCATTCACCGCTTCGGTAGCCACGTCCTCAAGGAGTTGTGCGAGAGAGTCCATGCGCCCGATGAGTTCGTGGCGAACAATCGTGTTGTTTTCCATTGCGATAAACCCTTCCGATCATGTCCCACCTTCGCTCTTCGACGGTAGGCCGGGGCGCTCACGCGCGCCCGGCTGAGGTGCTCAATAGTTTCTCAATTCTTTCGGTTCTGTTTGCCTGGGGTTTCCGCTGGCCTTCGGGCAGGATCCCGTCGGGTTCGGCCGGCACGGAACCTGGCTGGCCAGACCGGGCGCGTACCCGCTTCGGCCGTCGCAATCGTTCGAGCGGGGTCCGGGTAGCATGCGGAGAACCGTTCCCAGAGGAGTTCCCTTGTCCGTGATCGATGCCGGCCCCTACGGCGCTTCCCCTGCTCCCGGGCCGGGGTTCGACGCCGCCGCCCAAGCCATCAACGCCGCCAAGATCTACGGCAAAGACGACACCGCCGTGCATGCCCTCGACGGGGTCACCGTGGCGTTCGAGCGGGGTCGGTTCAGCGCCATCATGGGTCCGTCGGGCTCCGGCAAATCCACCCTCATGCACTGTGTCGCCGGCCTCGACACCCTCAGCATGGGCCAGGTATTCATCGGAAACGTCGACCTCACCCGACTCAGCGAAAAAGATCTCACGATCCTGCGTCGCGACACCATTGGTTTCGTCTTTCAGAGCTTCAACCTCGTCCCCACCCTCACCGCCATCGAGAACATCACCCTCCCGATGGACCTCGCTGGTCGCACGCCCGACAAAGCCTGGCTCGACACGGTGATCAGCACCGTCGGCCTTGGCGACCGCCTCGATCATCGCCCGAGCGAACTCTCTGGCGGGCAACAACAACGGGTGGCCGTCGCCCGTGCCCTCGCCAGTCAGCCCCAAATCATCTTCGCCGACGAGCCCACCGGCAACCTCGACTCCCGCAGCGGCAGTGAGGTCCTCCAGTTCATGCGCCGGGCGGTTGACGAGTTCCGCCAGACCATCGTGATGGTCACCCACGATCCAATAGCGGCGGGTTACGCCGATCGTGTGGTCTTCCTCGCCGACGGTCGCATTGTCGACGAAATGCTCGAGCCCACGGCCGAGCGGGTGCTCGACCGCATGAAACGTTTTGGCGAGTAACACGCCTGCACTCGCCGGCCCTCTCCTTCCTGCGGTGCAAACGCTGGATATGTCACCGCCCCTCTCACGTCCACACGGTCGAATCACCAGGGGCGGCACGCCCATTCGGGGCCACACGCCAAACCATGTTGCAACCAGACCCCCTGAAGGGGGTTGGTTGCAACATGGTTTCGTCCATCAGCAGCAAGGTCCACCTCGTCGCACCGAAACGCGCCGCACTGAGCCGGCACCCTTCGCGGCCGATCCGCGCGCCCTGGTCACGCTCGGCTCATGCTGAGAGTCACGCTTCGCGGCATTCGGGCCCACCTCGCCCGGCTCGTCCTCACCGCGCTCGTGGTGCTCATGGGCGTGGCGTTCGTGGTCAGCGTGCAGGTGCTCACCGACACGCTGAAAGCAGGGTTCGACTCGGTATTCGCCGAGGTCGGACAAGGCATCGACGTGGTGGTGCGCTCGTCGGAGACCACCCCCGGGGCATTCGGCGGCGAGCAACGTTCTCCCACCACCGAAGACGTGCTGCAAGCGGCCCGCCAGGCATCGCAGCTGCGTTTGGCGGTGGGCATGGTTCAGGCTCCCACCCGGGTGGTGGGCCCCGACAACGAACTGGTGGAGACCGTGGGCGGCGCCCCGATGTTCGGCGTGAGCTGGGTCGACGATCCGATCCTGTCGCAATGGCGAATCATCGACGGACGGCCGCCTACCAAAGGCGCTGACGTGGTGGTCGACTCCGCTCTTGCCTCCGAAAAGGGGCTTGTTGTTGGCACTCGAATCACGATCCCCACGGCGACCGCAAATGAGGCCTTCACCGTGGTCGGTGTGGCCACCTTCGGTAAGGCCCGCAACTTCGCCGGTGCCTCGGCCGTCCTGTTCGAGACGTCCGTGGCCCAACGGCTTTTTGTGGAACCCGGGAAGTACAACTTCATCGCTGGTTCGGCCGTTGATGGAGTGAGCCAAGAGCAGCTCAGTGCCTCCGTCCGCGACGCCGTCGGGGTGAACCGCAAAGCCCAGGTGCTCACGGGCGAGCAGTTCGTGAAGGAAGGCCAGGACGCCATCCAGCGTCTGTTCGAGATCATCAACAGTCTGCTCGCGGCGTTCGGGTACATCGGGCTGTTCGTGTGTGCGTTCATCATCTCGAACACGTTCAGCATCGTGGTGGCGCAGCGCTCCCGTGAGCTGGCGCTGTTGCGAGCGCTCGGCGCGTCTCGCCGACAGGTCGTGCTCTCGGTGATTAGCGAGGCCATCGTGGTGGGCACGGTGGCGTCGGCCATTGGTCTCGGCGCTGGCGTGGTCTTTGGCGGAGCCGTCACGTCCCTCCTCGCCGGCCGCGGGTTCGTGCCGCCCGACGCCCCCCTCACCGTCTTGCCGATCCGATTCTTCCTCCCGTTCTTCGTCGGCCTCACCGTCACCCTCGTCTCGTCACTCATCCCGGCGTGGCGAGCGTCGCGCATTCCTCCGGTGGCGGCGATGCGGGCGTTTGCCGTGGAACCACGTCGGGGCTCCACGATGCGCCTGGTTCTTTCGGCAACCCTTGGCGCTGGCGGTGCCGCGTCGATGGCGGCCGGCCTCCTCGGTACGTTCAATCAGGGTCAATTTGCCATCTTCGGCGGCATGGCCGCGGTGTTCCTCGGCGTCGCCGGCCTCGCACCCAAGATCGTCCCCACGTGGAGCCGCGTGCTGGGCCGGCCGATTCAGTCCCTTCGCGGTATCACCGGACGTCTGGCCTGGGAGAACGCCGCCCGCAGCCCCAAACGCAGTGCGGCCACCTCTTCTGCGGTCATGATCGGCGTGGGCCTGGTGTGTTTCATCGCCGTGCTCGGCGAGAGCTTTCGTGCCACCACCACCGATGCCATCGATCAAGCGGTGCAGGGCGACTTTGTCGTGAACACCCGCTCGGTCGGTCAACAGGGCGTGAGCCCAAAACTCACGGCGGAACTCGCCCAACAGCCCGGGGTGCAGGCTGCGGCCGGCCTGCGAGTGGGCCTCGGCACCTTCGACTTGGCCCCGGCGTTGGTGATCGGCGCCGATCCGGCGGCGTTCACCCAAGTAGTCCGGCTCGAGATCGACGCCGGCGACCTCAACGCCCTCGGTACCGACGGTTTTGCCATCACGTCGAGCGAAGCCCAGGAAAAGGGGTGGACTATCGGCACCAACGTCGCGGCCAAGTTCCCCGACAAACCAAACCGTGAACTCACCGTCCGCGCCATCTTCACCAGCGACCTCCTGCGCGGCACCAATGGCTACGTGATCGACATGCGCCTCTTCGAAGAGGTGTTCCCCCCCACCTTCCAAACCGACCTACAGGTCTACGTAAAGCTCGCTCCGGACGCCGACCCGGCCACCATGCGGGCGCAGCTCGGCCCGATCGTGAAGGCTTATCCCCCGTCCAAGTTGGAGGACCTCACCGAGTTCAAGGCCACACGAACTCGACCAATCGACAACTTCGTGTTCTTCCTGTGGGCCATGCTCACCCTTGCCGTCGTGATCTCGTTACTCGGCATCGTCAACACATTGCTGCTTGCGGTGGTGGAGCGCACCAGAGAAATCGGCCTCCTGCGAGCAAGTGGCATGTCTCGAGGTCAAGTAAGGGCCACGGTGCGCTGGGAGGCGGTAATCCTGGCCCTGCTCGGCGCCGTTCTTGGCTTCGCGGTCGGGATCTTCTTCGGTTGGGCCGTCGTCTACGTCTTCAAAGACGAGGGGCTCACCACCTTCGCCATCCCGTGGGGTCAGCTCGCCATGATCTTCGGGCTCTCGGCCGTCGCAGGCGTACTGACTGCCATCTGGCCCGCCCAACGCGCCGCGTCTCTCAACATCCTCGATGCCATCGCCCACGACTGATCTGCCCCACCCCGCTCATCCCCCACCCCGCTCATCCACCATCCCGCTCATCCACCACCGGAGTTCTCCATGGCCTACGACCCCTCCGACCTGCCCGACGCCGTGCGTGCCTTCGTGGCCGAACGTCATCTCGCCACCCTCACCACGATGCGTCCCGACGGCTCACCCCATGTCGTGGCCGTCGGATTCACCTGGGACGACGACGCTGGCATCGCCCGGGTGATCACCTTCGCCCCCAGCAAAAAGGCTCGCAACGTCGCGACGTCTCCCGGGAGCCGCGCCGCGGTGTGCCAAGTGGACGGTGGACGCTGGCTCACCATGGAGGGCACCGCCACGGTCACCGACGGGGCCGAAGCGGTGGCCGAAGGAGTTGCCCGCTACGCCGAGCGTTACTCCCAACCCAAGGTGCGCGACGACCGTGTGGTGATCGAGATCGCCGTCGATCGAGTGATTGGGCGAGCATGACCGCCGGTCCCCCAAACCCGTCGGGCTACTCGGGAACACCCCTCGTAAAGAAGCTCGGGATCAAGGAGCAGCACACCGTCGGCTTCCTCAACGCCCCCGATCATTTCGTGGACCTCCTGGTCGACCTTCCGCCTTCTGTCACGATCCGCACTCGGGCAGCCGGGAAACTCCATGTGGTCGTGAGCTTCGACACCGCACGCGCCCACCTCGAACGACGGATCCCCGGCGTGCTGAAGGCCATGGTGAAAGACGGCGGCTGGTGGGTGGCATGGCCGAAGAGAGCATCCGGTGTGCCGACCGACATCACCGAAGACACGGTTCGTGAGATTTGCCTTCCCTTGGGCCTCGTCGACAACAAGGTTTGTGCGATCGACGCCACGTGGAGCGGTCTTCGGGTGGTTTGGCGCAAAGAACTGCGCTGAATCCGACGTCGCCATTGCGGCCTTCGGCTGGTGACTTCGTCAACAGCCAATCCCCAGCCCGCCGCCAAGGGGAGGTCAGTCGTCAAGGGGGTGCATATCGGCCATGTCCCAGAAGGCCCGCATCGACGTGATCTTTCCGGCATCATTGAACGTCATCACGTCGATCACCTCCACTGCGAACTTTTCACCGCCGAGGTCGGTGATGGCCTGTTGCCCGAAGGCGGCTTCGTGACCCGCCACCTTCACCGGGCCGATGAGCCGAAGCTCCATCGACGGCGAAAGCGTGTGGACGAAGTCCCAGAACTCCCCGATGCCCACGATCCCGTGCTGCACCTCGGAACCCACCGGATCCTCGACCGAGGCGTCGTCAGCAAAAAGGCCTAACCACCCCGCTCGGTCGTTGGCGCTGAACCGCTCGACATAGCTGGCGATAACGGTACGAATCTCTTCGTTGGTGGCCATGGGGAGCTCCTCGGGGATCGACGGGGTCGGAGGGGTCGGAGGGGTCGGAGGGGTCGGTGCGCGAAACGACGGCCTGACGAACCGTCAGAAATGATCGGTGACCCTACCCGACCCGAGTGGTGACCGATCCCACGGCTACCTTGCCCCCATGTCCTTTCGCTCCCCTCGTCCCGGCTTGCGCACCACCATCGGCCTCACGCTTGCGCTTGTTCTGAGTGCCGCCACTTGCGGCAAGGACTCTCGCAACACCGGTGATTCTTCCCCGGGCGCCACCGCTGTTCGGCCCACCTCAGGGGCGAGCGGCAACGGCGGGATCGGTAGCGGAAACACGAACGACGAGGGTCCACTGCTGTCGAATGTCCGTGTACGCATGCAGCCGGTCGTCACGCTGAAAGCGCCCACCACCCTCGCCGGGCGCCCCAATAGCACCGACCTTTTTGTCACGGAGCAGGCCGGCACCGTTCGTCGCATCGAAGTAGAAGACGACGGCACGAATAATCCGTCGTTCTCACTGGTACCCGACCCGACGATCGACATCACGGCCAAGGTGGCATCCGGTGGGGAGCGCGGGCTGCTCGGCATCACGTTCTCTCCTGACGCCAACACCTTGTTCCTCTACTACACCGCTCTCGACGGCGCCATCACCGTCGACTCGTTCGCCATGCAGGGCAACACCGCTGACCCCAAGACCGGGACGAACCTCATCTCGATTCCCCACGACCGACCCAACCACAACGGCGGCGCCTTGATCACGGGTCCCGACGGACTCCTCTACATCGGCACGGGTGATGGCGGGGGCGGTGGAGATCCCGACAAAAACGGCCAGCGCACCGATACCTTGCTTGGCCGCATCCTTCGCATCGATCCCACCACCACCAGCGGAACCAAGAACTACGGCATTCCGGCGTCCAACCCCTTCGCCGCCGGATCGAACGGCGCACCCGAGGTGTTCTCCTATGGGCTGCGGAACCCGTGGCGGATCAGCTTCGATCGCGGCAATGGCGACCTCTGGATCGCCGATGTAGGCCAAAACGAGATCGAAGAGATCAACCGCGTTCGGGCGTCGACCGGCAACGGCAACGGTGTGAACTACGGCTGGAATCTGATGGAGGGCAACAGTCCCTTTCAAGGTGGCGTAGCCCCGTCAAACCACACGGCGCCGGTGTTCGACTATGGCCACGCCGATGAGAACTGCTCGGTCACCGGTGGTTATGTCTATCGCGGCAAGGCGATCCCGGCGTTGCGGGGAGCCTACGTGTTCGGCGACTTCTGCAAGAGCAAGATCCGGGGTCTCGTGGTGAGCGACAACGGCTCGGCCGCCCCCGAAGTTCGCGACCTCGGGATTGCCGTGAGCGCCAACACGCTCGCGGCGTTCGGTGAAGACGCTACGGGAGAGCTCTATGTGCTCAGTCTCGGCGGCGAGATCAGCCGGATCCTGCCCGGCTGATCCGCCCAAGCGGTCCGCCCGAGAGACGGCCCGTCGCCGAGAGAATCTTGCTCCAATCGATGCGGACCGTAGAGCTTCTCGTGCACACCCAGCCCGAACTGGCTGGCCGCCTGCGCACACCGTTCGGCGAAAATTGCGATCACCAACGAAAGACTTCCTGCCAGTTCAACGCCGGAGACATGCCGTAAGCGATACCGTGCCCGGGAGGGACGACATCGGCACCAGTCACCGAGTCGTGTTCGTCGAGCGTCCAACCCTCTCGGTTTCACGCCGCCGTTCGTGTTACCAAACGAACCTTGGCATTGCGAGCTCAAGAGTGGAACACAACGAACGAATACGAGGAGCGCCAAGATGGCCAGCGAGACAGACCCACGCCGAGCCGCTATTCGGCGGATCAAACTGAAGAAGGCAGCGAAGGGCCACCTCGTGGTGTACCTGCTGGTCAACGCCTTCCTCGTCGGGGTGTGGGCCACCACCAGTCGCGGCTATTTCTGGCCGATCTGGCCGATGCTCGGTTGGGGTGTCGGCGTGGCCGTCCACACTTGGACGGCATTCGGAGGTGGTCAGATCACCGAAAACGATGTGGAGCGGGAAATGGCGAAGGGTCGCGACGCCATGAGCTAGCTCACGAGAACTCGATCGCCTCGAGGTCGCTCAATGGGTGAGCGGTTTGCGCCATGCGTTCGGGCCGGATGATAAGACGGGGCCCTCGGTCCCATGTGAGGTAGTTCCAGGCCCAGTTGAAAAACACCGACACCTTGTTGCGCACTCCGAGGAGGTAAAGAAGGTGGAGTGCCAGCCATGCCAGCCACGCCACGGGACCGGTGAGCTTGGTACCCGTGGGAAACTCGGCCACCGCCGCCCGCCGACCAATAGTTGCCATTGTCCCCTTGTCGAGATAGCGGAAATCGCTACGGGTTGCCCGATGGATCGTGCGGACGATCTGATCAGCGGCGTGTTTGCCTCCTTGGATTGCCGGCTGGGCCAGTTGCGGCATGCGACCCCCCGATCCTTTGCCGTCGGGAGCGTCGGCGATGTCCCCCACGATGAACACATTGGGTTGGCCAGCCACCGACAGATCAGCTTCGACGGTCACCCGACCCCCACGGCTCGTAGCGAGCCCGAGCCGTTCCGCGAGGGCGCCGGCTTTCACGCCCGCACCCCAGATCAGCGCATGGGTGCGGATCACTTCTCCAGACGCCAACTCGATCTCATCTTCCGTCACCCGGGTGACCGCGGTGTTGAGCCGCACCTCTACTCCGTGGCGTTCCAACTCTCGCTTGGCGTAGCGCTGACTCTTGGGCGAGAACGGGGTGAGCAACTGTGGCGCCGCCTCCACCAGCATCACGCGGGCCCGGGAGATGTCGAGGTCGTGGAAATCCTCACGCAACACGCGGTCGATCAACTCGGCCAGAGCACCGGCTACCTCAACGCCGGTCGGCCCGCCGCCGGCAACCACAAAGGTGAGCACTCCATCATCGAGCAACGCCGGCACCGCACTGGCAGCCTCGAAAAGCGACAGCACATGGTTTCTCAGGCGGATGGCGTCTTCAAGGGTGTAGAGCGGAAACGCGTACTCCTCCGCCCCGGGAATGCCGAAATAGTTGCAGGCGGATCCGGCCGCCACGATGAGGTAGTCGAACGGCACCGGGTCTTCGTGGGCGCAGGTCACCTCGTGTCGATCCCAGTCAACACCGGTCACAAGAGCCTTACGTACTGCGACCCGTTGCGCTCGACGGAAAAGCCCCCGCACCACATACGCCACGTCGGCAGCGTTGAGCCCGGCGGTGGCCACTTGGTAGAGCAATGGCTGAAACGTGTGGTAGTTGTGCCGGTCAAGCACCACCACGTCGACCGGTGCTCTCTCCAGCGCCTTCGCCGCGGCCAACCCGCCGAATCCGGCGCCGACAATCACCACTCGCGGTCGTGCGGTCATGTGCTCATGATCGCGGGCTGACACCGCGGGCACCAATACGTTGATCGACCCTGCTGCCCGAGGTACGCGCAGTCGATCGGCGTGTGGCAGCGAAGGCACGGCTGCCGATGACGGCGGTAGACGGCAAGGCGCCCGCTACCGTCCGCTGGGCCCACCGTGGTCCGACGACCCGGACGAACATTGGCGGCGAGCTGCCGGTGTGCCGTCGCCATCAGTAGGCCCCGAGCGCCGAGATCAACTAGCCGGAGACGCGTGAGCGGATGGAGGCGGCAGGCCCACAGCACCTCGCTTTTGTAGACGTTGCCGATGCCCGCGGCCACACGTTGATCGAGCAGCACGTCGATGATGGGCACGTCACCTGTGGGGTAGAACGCGCCCATTCGGTCCACCGCTTCATCGAGGTCACAATTGGGCCGACAGAGGTCAGGACCAAGATGGGCCAGTGGTTCGGCCAGGCCGCTCGGGCCTGTATCGCCTGTATCGCCTGTATCGCCGGGAACCTGGGGTGCTCGGCGTTCGAGCCGGACAGTAGGGGCAGCAAAACACACCGCAACCCACGGTTCAGTGCGGACCACGGCGCGAGCCAGATGGACAGGCTTGCGCCAACGTTGATCGGGTCGGGCGAGTTGCCACGACCCGGTCATACCCAGATGTGTGTGCAGCATGATGCCGCCGGAGAACACGATGAGTAGATGTTTGCCTTTGGCCTCGACGGCGTCGATGGTCTCGCCCAAACGAGGCCGGGGTGGCCGTAGTCGAGCCCCTTCGAATCCGGTCAGGACCTCCCCGACCAACGCCGGGCCGAGCAGGGCAGCGATACGGTGCAGGGAATCACCTTCCGGCACGGCACCTCCCACACGAAGGACGTCGGATCGGGAGGGTCACCCCTCCAGGCTATGGGTATCACCACACGATTTGTCCGGCGAGTGACGGGGGCCGTCGCGACGAGTGGCGGGCATCAGCAATGCGGTAGGCGGTCAGGTTTGCCAGAGGGAAAGCACCAAGTCCCGCAGCCCACCCGCATCATCGGGCACCGGCGTACCAGCAGCGATGGACCCTCGTCCCGCGGCAAATGCCGCGCCCGCACCCGCATCCGCACCCCCATCGATTGCCAGCACTTCGGCGAGCCACGCCCCGGCAAGGGCCGCCGCCTGGGGAGTGACCTCATGACGAGAGGGCAATTCGTGATACCGGAGGTCGAAGCCCAACCACGCCAGCGTGGCCGCCGAGTGCCGGCTGGCGTCTATGGGCACGAACACATCGTCATCGGCCACCGACAGAAACAACGGCAGGCCTTTCACTCGATCGAGATCCACGCGTAACCCAGCTATCGGCGGGGCGAATCCGCAGAGGGCCACGCACGCGGCCGGCACGGGAATGGCCACGGGCCCGACGGCCAGACAGAGGCCGATCGCCAGACCGGCCCCTTGGCTGAAGCCGCCCACCACGGCCGCAGTTGGATCGAAGCCTTCATTGGCGCAGGTGCCGAGCAACGCCTGCTGAAGCGCTCCGAGCGACGCGAGGTACTGCGCCGTGGCATCGTCGCTCGACCCGAACAATGCTCGATGCCAGATCGCCTTGCCCTTCTTCTCAAATGGTCCAATCGGGGTGGCCACCAAAAACTGTCCGCCCGGATCGAATTCATCGAGACGGTCGGTGAAGGCCGATGGCGATTCGCCGTACCCGTGGACCAGAAACAGCAGCCGATTCTGCGGGCCGTCACGCCGGACGATCTGTACGTCGAGGTCGGCATCGATCACGTCTTCAGTCTCCCCGCATCACGTCGAACCCCCCAACCCACGAACGCGAACGGCAGCCACCGATCGAGCAATGGGGACCTTCTCGGCGTCGAGCGACACCCTGGCTGGCTGGCGGTCAGCCGTAGGTGAGGCGGGTGATCCACGCGGCCACACAGGCCGGGCGATCAGCGCCCTCGATCTCCACCGTGATCGTCTTGGTGGTCTGAAGGTTGTTGGGGTCCTTCAGTTCCACGCCGCTGAGCACACTGGTGGCCCGAATGCGTGAGCCCACCTTCACCGGGCTCACGAAACGCACCTTGTCAAAGCCGTAGTTCACGCCCATGAGAATGCCGGCAAAGCGACTGGTGTCCTGCGGGATCGAGCCACAGAGATGCGTGAGCATCGACAACGTGAGAAACCCGTGGGCAATGGTGCCACCGAACGGCGTGGCTTTGGCCGCCTCAGGATCGACGTGAATGAACTGATGGTCGTGGGTGATCTCGGCGAACTGGTTCACCATCTCCTGGGTGATCTCGAACCACTCCCCGGTTCCCTCCGTAGTTCCCTTGGCAGCCTCATAGGAGGCGAAAGCAGTTTCGGCGTTGGTCGGCATCGGTAGTTCCCCTGTACGTGATGGAGCGGACGAGCCGAGACCCTACCCGCGCTCTACGTGTCCACCGCCAAGTATCCCGCTGTCCCCACTGGGTAGGGCTCAGGGGACGGGGCGGCGGCGGGAGCAGGCGCTTCGTCGTCGTTCGGTATGGCGTCCTTGTGTTGCGTCGAACCTCCGGGCGAGTTGGTAGGCGACCATCACTTCGCCGTCTGCATGGTTGACCACAGTGCTCCCCGTGAACGTGTCTTCGACTCCGCCGTATTGCACCCGCCGTGCCAAAGCACCGGGCCCACGGTCCCGACCGGGGGAACGACCCGACGATCAGGTCGCCCTCGAAATGGCCGACCTCGGTGCGCAGCTCGGCGATCGCGGGACGGTCGAAGATCAGGTTGAACAGCCCCAACGGCCCGGTCTTTGCGGGCTCCTCGAAGCTGGGTTGGCGGCGGTGTTTGCGGCACCGACGGCCACGTTGAAGATTCTCGTGGAGGCCCTTGGGGAGGCTCCGGCGGCCCTGTGGGTGGACCTCCTGGTAGAGGGTCTCGTGCGACACCCGTCCTTCGATGTCGGGGGACACACCGAGCTCGAGGCCCTTCGAGATCGTCTTCGGGGAGTCCTTCAACCGCAACCAGGCCTCGACATGCTCGGCGAGCACCGGGTCCGCAGCGAGCACCGAGAGCTTCGGACGGGCCAGCATCGCGTCCGCACGACTCTGCGCCGCGACCGCCCCGTAGCGGTCCCGGCCGCCGTTACGGTTCGCTTCACGGCTGACCGCACACAAGGACCGCCGGATGCGCTCGGCGATCGCTGTCCGGGACTCCGGCTCTCCTGGCGCTCGATCCCGACGCGGATCTCTTCACGGTCGTGCGCGGTCATCGGATCTGCTGGCATGCTGGTGTACTTCACTGATCAGGGGGTCTGTAGACAGCGGGCATCACGTCCGTCATCACGCTCTGACCGGTGGAGTCTCACCCTCGACCTGAGGCCGTCACCCCTTTGAACTCGCCAGCTATTGGGTGCCGGCCCGGTCGGTCAACTGGAACCGGGTCGGGTTGTAGATGTCGGCGGTGAGCGGGACGGCCATTCCAACCCCAAAACCTCAGGTCATAGCCCTACACCCCTCAACTTTGCGGTAGCCCTGGGTGGTGCTGCCGCCTAGACGACGATTCCCCACGGCTGGTACTTAACAAGCCGTGGGTAGAGAAGTTGGTCAACCCGGTTCATTTTCGAGGACCTGTGGGATAGGCAACCGTCCAAGCATCTGTCGGCGCAGAAGCAAGATAGCTGTGAGACTAAGCAACACGCTCGCGGACATTACCATTAGACGCGGGACGGCGAGTTCCACCGGTCGGTGTGATGGTAGTCAACGCTCAGAAGGGGAGTGGTGGTTCGTGCCATGCGACGCCGTTGGTGGGGTCGTAGCGCAGTCGCCGGTAGCGCTCGTGTGCGGATTGGCGGGTGACACCCAAGACGGCGGCGATCTCCGCCCATGATGCACCCCAGTGCAGGGCGCGTGCGATGACCCGCTCCAGGTCGATTTCAGCGGCAGTGATAGCGGCGAGTTGGTCG
>JANOSD010000116.1:0-70517 GCA_031415655.1 Actinomycetes bacterium | reverse complement strand
CCCCCCCCCCCCAAAACCGCGGTTTTGTTTGATTGCCCCCCCGTCCCGGGGCTAAAAAACAACCACCACGCCTCCGTTGCCGGTGGCACTAGCGTCGCAGGCATGGACGTACGCATCTTCGTAGAACCGCAGCAGGGTGCCACCTACGAGCAGCAACTCGCCGTGGCCCAGACAGCCGAAGCTCATGGCTTCTCCGGCTTCTTCCGATCCGACCACTACCTGAAGATGGGCGACGTCACCGGCATGCCCGGCCCCACCGACACGTGGGTCACCCTCGGGGCGATCGCCCGGGAGACCACCACCATTCGGCTCGGCACCCTCGTCTGTTCCGCCACCTTTCGCTTGCCCGGACCGCTGGCAGTGGCCGTCGCCCAGGTCGACAACATGAGCGGCGGTCGCATCGAACTCGGCATGGGAGCGGGGTGGTTCGATACCGAACACACGGCATACGGCGTGCCGTTCCCCACCACCAAGGTGCGCTTCCAAATGATGGAGGAACAACTCCAGATCGTCACCGGCATGTGGCGGGCACCGGTCGACGGCGAATTCAGCTTCGAGGGCGAGCACTACACCGTTGTGGGGTCACCAGCGCTCCCCAAACCCACCCAACCCGGCGGACCTCCGATCCTCATCGGCGGCTACGGCGCCCGCACCACGCCCCGCCTCGCTGCCACGTATGCCAACGAGTTCAACGTGCCGTTCCCCCCGCTGGCGGTCTACTCCGATCTACGGGACAACGTTCGCCGGGCCTGCGATGCCCTGGACCGTCCCCACGATGACCTCGTGTGGTCGGTCGCCCTTGTGGCTTGTGTTGGGCGATCGGATGTCGACGTCGCCCGCCGAGCGCAACGCATCGGCCGCCAAGTACACGAACTCAAGGAGAACGGTGCGGCGGGGTCGCCGGCCGAGGTACTCGACAAGCTGGCGTCATTCGCCGAGTTGGGAGTGGAGCGGGTCTACTTCCAGCTCCTCGACATCGACGACCTTGACCAGGTGGCCGAGATCGGCGCCGACGTCATCGCCGTCCTTCCCTGAGCTGACCTTCCAACACCGTTCTGGATGAGATTCCGCCCGTATGCGGGCGGAATCTCATCCAGAACGAGCTGGCTCAAGGTTGACGCTCCCGGACGGGCTGGCTCAAGGTCGAGCTGGCTCAAGGTCGAGGTGGTTCAGGGACTGAGACGCTCGCGGGTCCAAGAGCCGTCGGGCTGGCGGAGGTAACGCACCCGATCGTGCACCCGATCGGCGCGGCCCTGCCAAAGTTCCACCATCTGGGGGTCGATCAGGTAGCCGCCCCATTGGGGTGGCCGCGGTATCGGGGCGGCATCGCCGTAACGATCCTCCAATTGGACCAGTCGCCGATCGAGCCAGGCCCGATCGGGGATCACCCTGCTTTGGGCGGAGGCCCATGCGCCGAGTTGGCTGCCTCGGGGACGGGTGGCCCAGTAGGCGTCGCTTTCCTCCGCCGAAACCTTGCCCACCAGTCCCCGCACCCGCACCTGCCGGTTGACCTGGAGCCAGGGGAAAACAACCGACACGTCGGGTGCGCCGGCGATCTGCGCCGCCTTGTCGCTTTCGTAGTTCGTGTAGAACGAAAAGCCCCGCTCGTCGACTCCCTTCAAGAGCACGTGCCGCACTTCCGGCCGGCCTTCGTTGTCGACGGTGGCAAGGGCCATGGCATCGGGTTGGTTGATTCCGGCGGCGATCACCTCCTCGTACCAGTGCTGGAACGCCACGATCGGGTTTGGGTCGACGGTCGACGGGTCGACCCCGCCCGCTTCCATACGCCGACGTTCGGCCACGATCGACGCAAGGGTGACCGCAGTCGGCGGAGGCGATGAAACATCAGGCACCACGGCAGTTCACTCCACGATCCGGTGGCCTGCCAAGCCCACGCCGTCGCGAACCCCGTCAATCTGAGCAAACCCTCTCGAACTGGGCACACCTTTCGTCGTTGGAGCGTCAAAAAGGGTGCCCAGTTCGGCGGTCAGGGGGACGGGGGAACACAATTCCTCCAATACAACACAGGCTTGTATCGACGTGTCCTCGACTACTCTCCTTCGATGCCCTCCGCCGGTCGTCCCCGTGATGGACGTATCGACACCGCGGTACTCGCCGTAGCTCGCGAGCACCTTGCCTCCCACGGCTACGACGCCATGAGCGTGAGCGCCGTCGCCGTCGCCGCCGGAACCACGCGCCAAGCGATGTACCGCCGGTGGCCATCGAAGGCGGACCTCGCCACCGCAGCCATCGCCGCCATCACCTCAGCCGACCGAAACGTGGCGAGCCCAGAAGGTGATCCGTTTGCGGCACTGGTGAACGAGCTTGCACAGTTTCGACGCGGGATTGGTCGGCCCGATGGGCTCTCCATGGTGGGCACGATGCTGCAACGCACCACCGATCCGGAATTGCGACGACTGTTCCGCGAGCGAGTGGTACACGCCCGCCGCCAGCGTTTGCGGACGATCCTGCAGTCCGCCGTCGATGCCGAACTCCTTCCCGCTGACGCCGATATCGAGGCCGCACTTCCGGCGCTCACCGGCAGCTACTACGGACGTGCCTTGAGCGACGACACCGCCCTGCCCCGGTGGGCCGACCGGACCGCCTCGTTGGTGTGGCGAGGGCTCGGCGGTCATCCGCCCACGCCGGCGCATCGGTGACGCAACAAGCAAGAGCCGCCTGGTCGACGGAAGGGCGAGGTGCTCAACCCACCAAGCGGTAAGTGAACACCACGTACGTGAGCGAACCGATGCCAACCGCAGCGGCAACAAGCGCCGTGGTGCCCACGAATCGTCGTAGGAACGGGATCGGCAGTCCAACGACGTCATTGCTGGCCGAGGCAACCGTTTCGGCCTGGGCATCCGCGGCGAGCGGGGAGTTGACTTCGAGTGGGTCTTTGGCGAGGGCATCCAACTCGCCACCGTCGGCTTGAGGGGATGACGCAAGGTGAGCGGTGGGGACCGGCGGCTGGAGCGCTATGGCGCCGTGCACCAGTGCCAGCGTGAGCGTGAGCCAGTCGATCAACCGCCACGGTGTGGTCCACCGGGCGTACAGCTGACTCTCGGTGAACGGCAGCGTTCCCGACGTCAGGTGGAACGATGCCAGGTGTACCGGCAGCAGCACGATAAGAGCGATCGCCGACGCCCGCATGAGATGCCAACTCCAGGACTGATCGGCGGACGCGCTGCCGTCGAGCGAGGTCGGACCACCGGGAGCGGCGCGACCGTCGTCATGCGTTTGCTGGTCAGTGGCGTCCCGGTCAGTGGAGTCCCGGTCAGTGACCTCCCGGTCGGTAGCCAGATCTCGCCGGTCGTCGTCGGAACCCATGGTTTCACCCACCGTCGACCCCACCGTCGTCGACCCCGCCACCAAACGGTTGGTGACGGTCATATGCCCCACCCTCGAACTGCCGGCCACACCACAACCAGCGCGGCGGGGAGCCCTAGCGCCAGCGTGAGGAATGCCGCCGTCGGCCGCAACCGCTCAGCCCAAACGGCGCCGGCTTCGGACTCACCGGCGACGATACGCAGCGCCCCGTCGAACGTGTGGTGGAGCGCGGCAACCATCACCACACCGATCATCAGGCGTCCGGCGAGCGCGGTATACGCCCGTTGCCATGCGTTGAACGTCTCATGACTGACTACCGCCACCAACGATCCCGACCACCACAGTGCGTAGACGAAAAGTACGAGCCCGGCCACCGGAGCCAATCGACTCGGCCGCCGAGGCGCCGGCGACGATCCCTCCCGAGCCGCAACAAGGCTCGGCGTTGCGTCAAGGCCCGACTGCTCAAGGCCCGACTGCTCATGGGCTGGCTGATCAGGGGACGTCGGCCCGACCGGCGAATCGCCGGGCATCGCCGTCAACGAGGAATCCTTGTCACCCGAGTCGTTCACGACTGCAACCCCGCCGTGGTGAACCCGGCCGCTACGACCGTTGGGCCCGTGCGAAAGCCACGACATACGCCGCCCCGATGGCCGTTCGCCGTCGCCGGTGGCCGAGCCATCATTGCCCGCCGTCGGATCACCTGGTTATCGCTCCCGTGTGGTTGCGATGGACGGGTCGAGCGGAGGACGATAGTTGCATGGTGCGAGTTAGCCGATCACCGTGGCGCCGCGGAAGTACGGGAGCAACGGCTCGGGAATGGCGACGGTGCCATCGGCTTGCCGGTGGGTCTCGACGATCGCCGCCCACACTCGCGGCACGGCAAGGGCCGAGCCGTTCAGCGTGTGCACCATTTCGTTCTTCTTCCCCTCCGTCGGCCGGTATCGAATGTTGGCCCGACGCGCCTGGTAGTCGGAGAACCAGCTGATCGAACTCACCTCCAGCCACAGGTCGACACCCGGCGAGTACACCTCAATGTCGAACGAGCGGTGGTGACTCTGTCCCATGTCGCCGGTGCAGATCTCGATCACGCGGTACGCGAGCCCCAGGGAGGCAATGGTCCGCTCGGCCCGATCAATGAACTCATCGAGTAGCGATGGCGCCTGCGAGGGCGTGGCGTAGGCGAAGATTTCCACCTTGTCGAACTCGTGGACCCGCAGCAGTCCACGAGTGTCGCGTCCGGCCGAACCGGCTTCTCGACGGAAACACGGCGAGTAGGCCATGAGCCGCATGGGAAGCTCGACTTCGTCGAGCACCTCATCACGACAGATCGACGTGAGCGGCACCTCGGCGGTGGGGATGGCCCAGAGATCGTCGCGTTCGATCGCGTAGGCGTCGTCGGCGAACTTGGGAAGTTGCCCGGTGGCCGTGAGGGTGGACGACAGCACGAGGCTCGGGGGGCGGATTTCCTCGAACGCATCGGCGTTGTTGTCGAGCGCAAGCTGACACAAGGCACGGCTGAGCGTGGCACCCTGCTTGCGGAACATCGTGAACATCGAACCGCTGATCTTCACCGCTCGTTCGAGATCGAGGATGCCAAGGGTGGCGGCGGCCACCCAATGCGGCACCCGTTGGTGGGGTTCGTAGGCATCGGGAGCATCGCTGTAGCCGACGACCCGAAGCGTGGGATTGTCTTGTTCTCCGGCACCGTCGGCGGCGTCGGGGTGCGGCAGATTCGGGATTCGCAGGAGGAGTTCACGTATCTCTGATTCGATCGTGTCGGCTTCGGCGGCGAGCGCCTTCTCGTGTTCGCCGAGCCGGCGGCTCTCGGCTTGTTTCGCCTCCGCCTCGTCGATCTTTCCGTCGCGACGGAGAAGCCCGACCTCTTTCGAGAGTTGGTTTACGGTGCCACGAAGTTGATCCCGTTCCGTGGTGACTGCTCGCAGTCGTTCGTCGATGTCACGAACCTTGGCGACGCCGGACGCCGAATCGTCGCCCCGCCGGAGAAGGGCCGCGTGGACCTCATCGAACTCGTTGCGAATGCGCCGCACATCGATCATGGAGGTCAACGGTAGTTGGCGCGTCCCCTCCCGCCATCCCGATTCCCTTCCCCCGTGTCTCTCCGCCCGCATGGCCGGCCCCCGATTCGTCTGCCGCGCCGCTCCCGGGTCCGACAGCCGGCTGCGATCCCCCGGAACCATGTTGCAATCCCCGGGAACCATGTTCCAACGGTCCCCCTTGTAAGGGGGGGCGGTTGCAACATGGTTTGCCGAACGGCCGAACTCGACAACTCGGATGGGCAGGAACGGCGCATCTAACGATGCTCCTGCCCAAACGACCGCCAGACGATTTGTGGGACGGGCCGGGTCGAGCCCTGGCGGACCGCTCTTGTAGCGTCGACGGCAATGGCTGCCACCGCCGACTCGAACGACGGAACCTCGCCCCACGACATGCCCACCGACATGCCCACCGACATGCCCACCGGCTGCGACGGCAGACGGGAGCCCTTCGACACCAAGAGCGACGGCGTGAATCCTTCGGTCGGGCCAGCGATCGAAGTGCAAGATCTCGTCGTGCGCTACGGCGGCCGGGCCACCGGCGAGGTGGTGGCGGTCGACGGCGTCTCGTTCGACGTGCACCCCGGCGAAGTCCTCGCTCTCCTCGGCCCGAATGGCGCGGGAAAGACGTCGACGGTCGAGGTGCTCGAAGGGTTCAGAACTCCATCTTCCGGGACTGTCCGCGTGCTTGGACTCGAACCCAGCGCGCAGCACGCCCAGCTCATGCCACACATTGGGGTCATGCTCCAGGAGGGTGGCGTCTACCCCGCCGGGCGGCCGCGCGAGGTACTCGAACTCTTCGCCGCGTACTACGACGATCCCGCCGATCCCGCCGAGTTGCTCGATCGTGTGGGCCTCACCGAACGCGCCACCGCAACGTGGCGAAACATGTCCGGTGGCGAGCAACAACGGCTCGCCCTGGCCTTGGCTCTCGTTGGCCGCCCGCGGGTGGTTTTTCTCGATGAGCCCACGGCGGGCATCGATCCGACGGGTCGGCAACTCATCAGATCAGTGATCGCCGAGCTTCGTACCGACGGTGTGGCGGTACTGCTCACCACCCACGATCTTGATGAGGTGGAACGGCTCGCCGACCAGGTGGTGATCATCGACCACGGCCGGGTCCTCGCCAACGGTGCCCCCGTCGACCTGATGCGTTCACAACCGTCCGATGAGATCCGCTTCGGCGCCCCCGCAGCCCTCGATGCGGCGGCGCTGGCGCACCATCTTGGGGTTGACGCCGATGCAGTAAGGGAAGTCACGCCCGGCGAGTACGTCGTTGCCGTCACGCCGTCGCCGAAACACGTCGCCGCGGTCACCGCCTGGCTGGCCGAACACGACCTTCCGCTCGCCGACCTTCGAGCCGGTCGACAATCGTTGGAAGACGTGTTCCTACGGCTCACCGAGTCGGCGAAGGCCAGCGAACTTGTGCGTTCGGCCTCCGCCGCCGCCCCAACTCATGCCGGTTCGGGGGCTCGGACACGCGGGCAGGCACGGCGGTCGGGGCGGTCGGGGCGGTCGCGATGAAAGCACTCCGGGCGCACGTCGGGATGGAGCTACGGCTTTCTCTCCGACAGGGTGAACAACTCCTCGTGAGCATCGGGATTCCGCTGCTCCTGCTCGTGTTCTTCTCCCTGGTCGACGTATTGCCGAAACCTGCCGGCGTCACCGCCCCGGTCGACTTCCTCACCCCCGGCATTGTCGCCCTTGCGATCATGTCGAGCGCCATGGTGAGCCTGGGAATCGGGACCGGTTTCGAACGGCAGTATGGGGTCCTCAAACGGCTTGGCGCCACACCGCTCGGCCGACCCCGCCTCGTAGCCGCCAAGATCCTCATGGTTCTGGTGCTTCAAGCCATGCAACTGGCCGTGCTGCTGTCAACCGCCGCCGCCCTCGGCTGGCGTCCATCTGGAGGAATGGCACTGCTGCCGGTTGCGGTCGTGGCCGGAACGGCGGCGTTCGCTGGCATCGGCCTCTACCTTGCCGGCACGCTGCGCGGGGTCGCGAACCTCGCTGTGTGCAACGGGCTCTACCTCGTGCTCCTCCTTTTCGGCGGCATGATCGTTCCGCTCGACCGCCTTCCCGATGCCCTCGAAACGGCGGCTCGACTGCTCCCGTCCGCCGCCCTGTCCGAGGTGGTTGGTGGCACCCTTGGCAACGCGACGATCAGCACCCAGGCGTGGGTGGTGCTGGTGGTGTGGGCTCTCGGCGCTCCGACCCTCGCCGCCGCCCGCTTCCGTTGGCACCCCGCCCCCTGACACGCCCATTTTCGAGCCGAGTTCCCGAACTGGGCACACATAACGTCGCCGGAGCGACGTTATGTGTGCCCAGTTCGGGAAGGTTCGGGAGAGGGCGGGGAAAGTTCGGGAAAGGTCGGGAAAGGTGTGCCCGGTTCGGCAAAGATCGGGGGATGGCAGCGGTGCACCCGGGCAAAAGGGCAGACGTGGAAACGGCGCTGGCCGCATGGCTTCACGACGCAATGCCCGACGCCACGCTCCGCGCCCCGATCGACTCCCCGGGCGACGGGCTGTCCACTTTCATCTGGTTCTTCGAGCCGACGGGCGACCACCTCTCCCCGGGTTGGAACCGACCCCTCGTGCTGCGCATCTTCTCCACTCCAACCGCCGGCCCCCTCGCCCAGACCGAGGCCGACGTCCATGCCTACGTCCGTCGCCACGGCTACCCCGCCCCCGAGATGCTCCACCTCGAGACCGATGCTCAACGCTCACCATTTGGCCTCCCCTTCGTGGTGATGGCCCGAGCTCCCGGCCGGGTGATGCTCCGACTCGCCACTGCACAACCCTGGCGGATGCCCCGGCTTCTGCGATCCCTCGGCGTCGTCCACGAGCAGCTCCATCGGATCGTTGTCGAGGACGACTGTCCATTGCCTTACGAGTCGCCACTCGTGCAACGTCGGCTGGCCGATCTCACCCAGAAGATCGACACCGGCGGCCACGACGACGCCCGTCCCGGTCTGGCCTGGCTCACCGACCATGCGGAAATGGTCAGCGAAGAGGAGCCCACGTTTCTCCACAACGACTTCCACGCGCTGAACGGGGTGGTGGACCCGACGGTGCGCTCGCAAACACCGGGCAACGGTGTGGTGGTGATCGACTGGTCCGACGCCTCCGTGGGCGACGTCCACCACGACGTCGCCCGCACCCTGGCGGTCTTCCGTGTGGCCGCCATTGCCGCCAACAATGCGGCGGAGCGGGTTCTCCTCACGCGCTACCACCCGTGGATGGCCCGCACCTACCTGTCGGCATACGAGTCCGCACGCGGCACGGCGCTCGCCCCGGAACGCCTCCGCTACTGGCAAGCACTCCACGTGCTGCGGGGTTGGTTGCAAGTGCGCGAGATTCATCTGCCGCCACCGTGGGCAGCAGATCGCACCCTCACCTCCCAGGCCACACAGGTACCGGCTCGGTTCGGCGATGAACTGCTGGCCTGGTTCGACGAACTCTCGGGGCGCCAAGGCCAGTAGGCGGTGCCCCTCGCACTACGACGCGGGATGGATCGCCCATCCCGCCGCCAGCTTCGTCTCTCTGGGGATGTCATTTCCGCTTCGCCGTGTCGCCGTGTCGCCGCGTCGCCGCTGCAAACGCATGCCTCGCATCGCTGGCGCCGGGGCCAGGTGGCACACCCGCTGGGCCGACAGACCGTGCGGCGCCAGCAGCAAACACCGCCGCATTCGTCTACGGATCCGTGCCCACCGATCACTTCAAGATTGAAGGAGGCCGGCGCTCCTACGGGTGCGGCTCGGTCGACCGACCAGCGCCGACGGGAGTGCGGGACGAAACGACACGGCGGCCATCCCCGTTTCGTACCTCGTTGACCGATGGAACCTCGGACGCCACCGGGTCGGGGCCGCGGCGGTTACTTCCTTGTTGGGCCATACCCCACCGAAAGAAGATCGAGATGATCACCGCCCACAGATAGGCGCCACCGGCGACCTTCATGAACAGTCCGGCGATCTGCTGATCCTCGAGCACGCTGATACCCCACAAACGCGGCATCGTGTCGTAGACCTCGTAGAGCGGTTCCCCGGACAGGCTGAGCCATGCGCCGGGCACCGTAGGCAGGATGCTCATCATGAAGAGGAAAATGCATTGGCCCATCGGGGAAAGGCGATGTTCTTTCCACGGTGAGCACACCGGTAGCCACATCACGAACGCCGATGACACCACGACCAGATGGACAAGGTAGTGAAACGGCCCGACACGGATTGAGGTGTTCACGACCACCGACCAGTGCGTGAACACCACGATGCCGTTGTAGATGAGTCCGGCGACGATTGGCTTGGCCACCCGCCGGAGTATCGCATCACTTTTCGTGCCCGGCGGGACGAGGAGTCGGGCCAGCCACGTTGGTATCGACAGCCAGAACAGCGGCGGCATCACGAAGGTAAGAAGAAGGTGTTGCACCATGTGGAGCGAATAGAGGTAACGCTCGGAGATGTCGTGGAGCGGCCAGTCCGAGGCCACCCACAGCACCAGCACGCCGACCACAAACCAAGTCTTTTGACGCCGGGTGATCGGCAATTCACCGGCCGCGACGGCCTTGGGTTGAAGCACCCGGCTCACATAGAGCCCCATGCCCACCACGGCCAGAATCAGCACCCACACCTCGACGTGCAGCTGGAATCGCCAAGGCTCGATCACGTCTCCACCACCGTCAGCAGCTCAGCGACGCGAGGAACTCGATGCGCACGTCCGACGAGCGCATCCCCACCAGGCATGGTCAGGGCTGCACCATCTGGGAGCCAGAGGAAAAGAAGCGGAATGCGCCAAGCACCGCCAGGTACACGGTGACGGCGAGGATCAGCCCAGCGTAAAAAGCAATGCTGAGGAGTTTGTTGTCGTACTTGAGGTGCATGAATACGTACACGATGGTGATGAACTTGATCGCCATGCAACTAAGCAAGAAAACCGTGAGGCCCACACCGCTACCCCAGCTCCAAAGCAAGAACGTGGGTTGGAAGTACGTGGCCGTCTCCAGCGCCGTAACGAAGGCGAGGAAGAGCGCCGTCTTGATGTAGGTGCCGGTGTGATCGGCGTGCCCGTCATCGTGGCTGCCGTGACCGTCATGGCGTCCGCTGTCGTCACTGGTATCGGCCAGGGCCGGCTCGGTGGAGGCAGGAGCAGTCATCCAGGTACCCCCTCGGGGATCAGGTAGATCACGACAAAGATTACGACCCAGACGACGTCGACGAAGTGCCAGTAGAGCCCAACGATTTCGAGGGTCTCGGCCCGTTCCTTCGGCAACTTGCCTCGCACCGAGAGCAACAACGTGGAGATCAGCATGATGATGCCTACGGTGACGTGCACCCCGTGGAAACCAGTGAGGGTGTAGAACGCCGAGCTAAACCGGCTGCTGGTGTAGCCCAAACCTTCCCGCACGAACGCCGTGAACTCGTAGATCTGCCCCGAAATGAATACCGACCCGAGCAAGGCCGTGGCGGCGAGCCAAACCTGACAGCGGTAGTGGTCACCCTTCTCGAGCGCCGAGTGCGAGAGCACCATGGTGAGCGAGCTCATGAGCAACACGAAGCTCGACACCGAGGTGAAGGGGATGTCGAACACGTCTTTCGGACCGAGCTGCCCGGGCAGCGGCGTCTTGTAGATCAGGTAGGTGGTGATGAGCCCACCGAACAGCAGGCACTCGGAACCAAGGAACAACCACATCGCCAACTTCGTGTTGGAGATACCGGTGTTGGTCTCGTGACCGTGATCGATCGGGGACAAACCGCTCAAACCGTGCTCACCCGAACCGTGCTCGATGGGAACGGTGACGCTAGCCAACGGATTCCATCTCCTTCGTTATCGCGTCGGCATCCGTGCCGGCGCTCTGGCCTTCGGTGAGCTCGGCCGCGGCGTGGTCGTCACCCGGGTCGAGCTGATGGTGGTCGTCGTGACCGTGACCAGCATCGGGATCATCGGGCGGTTCAAGCGCCCAGCCATAGATCCCGGCAGCGGTGATGATGCCACCGAGCAGGGCAAGCCACAGCGTGAAGATCAGGCCGTAGGCAATGATCGGAAGGCCGAACGCCGTAACGATCGGCCAGTACGACGGTGATGGGAGATGTACGCCCGTGCCGTCGGAACGCTGGATCACTTCTTCCGTCGTGGCAATGCGGATGAGACGATGATCGGGTGTTTCTTCGTACTTGCGGTACCAAAAGTCGTCGACGCGGGTGACAACAGGGATGGGATCGAAGTTCCACTCCGGCGTGGGGTTCGGCGAGATCCACTCGAGGGTGCGGGCGTCCCACGGATCGTCGGGGCAGGCGAGGTTGGCGCTCTTGGCCTTCTTGTAGCTGTAGAAGATGTTGAAGAGGAAGATCCCCACCGAGGTGGCGAGCGTGAACGCCCCGATGGTGGCCAACTTGTTCCAGAACGTGAAGCCGAAACCTTCGTCGTAGGTGTAGATACGGCGGCTCATGCCTTGCAGGCCAAGGATATGCATGGGGCCAAAGGTGAGGTTGAAGCCGATGAGCATCAGCCAGAAGTTCAACTTCCCGACCTTTTCGTTCAACATGTAGCCGAACGCTTTGGGCCACCAGAAGTAAAAACCGCCCATGAAGCCAAGGAATGCGCCGCCGAACAGGACGTAGTGGAAATGGGCCACGATGTAGTAGGTATCGGTCTGCTGCGTGTCGGACGGCGCCACCGAATGTGACACGCCGGACAACCCGCCGATGGTGAACATCGTGATGAGGCCGATGGAGAAAAGCATCGGCGTATCGAACTTCAACTTGCCTCCCACCATGGTGGCGGTCCAGTTCAAGATCTTCACGCCGGTGGGTACCGCGATGAACATGGTGGTGAGTGAGAACACGGTGACCGAAATCGGGCCAATCCCCGAGACGAACATGTGGTGAGCCCATACGCCCCAACCCATGAAGCCGATCGCGATGCCGGAGAAGACGATGAACGTATAGCCGAAGATGGGCTTGCGGCTATAGACCGGTAGGAGATCGGAGACGATTCCGAAGGCGGGAAGGATCATGAGGTACACCTCGGGGTGCCCGAACACCCAGAAGAGATGTTGCCAAAGCAAAGGATTTGCACCCTGTTGCACGTTGAAGAAATTGGCGTTGAACTGCCGATCGAACATGAGCAGGAACTGCGCCGCCGTGATGACCGGGATGGCGAAGAGCAGCAGGAACTGGGTGACGAGGGTCATCCAGGTGAAAATCGGCATCTTCATGAGGGTCATGCCCGGTGCCCGCATGTTGATCACGGTGGTGATCAGGTTCACCGCTCCGGTGAGCGACGCGATACCGGTAATGATCAGACCGAGATTCCAAAAGTCGATGCCGTGGCTCGGCGAGTAGATCACGCCGCTGTTGGGGGCATACATGAACCACCCACCGTCAGCACCGCCACCGAAGATCCACGAGGTGTTGAGGAAGAGGCCACCGAAAAGGAAAGCCCAGAACGAGAACGCGTTGATCCGAGGGAACGCCACATCACGGGCGCCGATTTGCAACGGCATGAGGTAGTTGGCGAACGCCGCACCGATCGGCATCACCACGAGGAACACCATGGTGGTGCCGTGCATTGTGTAGACCTGGTTGTACTGATCGGCGCTGAGCAAGGTTTGGCGGGGAGCCCACAGCTGCGCACGGATGAGCAGCGCTTCGAAGCCGCCGATCAGGAAGAAAAACAGCGCCGCCGCGCCGTACATGATGCCGATCTTCTTGTGGTCGACGGTGGTGACCCAGCCCCGCCATCCAGCTTTCGGTCGCGGCCGGGTGAACACGCCGAGGGCGTCGGTCCGCGGCAGCTCTCCGGCGGGAAGCGCCAGCATTGCGGTGTCGTCAACTGCCATAGAGATGCTCCGTTGCTCGCCGAGGGCGAGGATCAGGGGGTGAGTTACTTCAGTGTGGACAGGTAGGCCACGAGCTGATTTATTTGTTCTTCCGTGAGGCCAAGGTTGGGCATACCTCTACCGCGCCGGTCGGCTCCTTCGGCTATTTCTTCGGAGGCGGCTTCGGGGTCGCAATTGCCGAGAGCGACGGCGTTCGGACACATCGGCTTTTCCGCTACTGGATCGCGGAGCCACGCCTCAAGGGCATTTTGATTGATGGGGTTTGCCGGATTGCCGGGATTGGCGTTGTCGGCCGGGTCGTCGCAACGGTCCTGCTCCGAAGCCGGTTTGCCGGCGTTGCGTTTCACGCAGACTGGATCGGGATCGGGGAAATGCAGGTTGAAGATCGCACCGGCGAACATTCCTCGGCTGGCCACGTGGGTGAGGTCTGGCGCCCGCCCACTCACCAACCAGGTTTTCACGCCGTTTTCAGGGCCGGTGACGATGTCGTCGGAAACCCCGCGGATGAGGTGGCATTGGGCGCAAGCAGCCGATTTGAAATAGTCGCGCCCGGCCACCGCGTCGACGTTCGATGGATCCGGTATCAGGGACTCTTTGCGTTGGTTATCTACCCATACCAGCCACTCGTCCATGGGCAAGGCACGCACAAGCATGCGCATGTTGGCGTGCGACAAGCCACAGAACTCGGTGCACTGTCCGAGATAGACGCCGGGATTGTCCGCCTGGAGCTTCCAGTCGCTCATGAGGTTCGGTACCGCGTCTTTTTTCCCGTTGAGGGCGGGGATCCAGAAGGAGTGGATCACGTCGTTCGAAGTGATCTTGAGCTGCACCTCGGTGTTGGCGGGGATCACGAGCTCGGTGGCGGTATCGATGTCTTGTTTGTCGGTATACGTCCCGTTGTGGCCGTTGAGAATGGCCGATGCGTCGGTGCCTTCGCCCAGGTCGTAGTCGAATGCCCACCACCATTGGTTGCCGGTGACCTTCACCTTCAACACGTCGGGCTTCGATTGATCGGGCTGGAGATTCTGGATGGAGATGACGGTCATGACACCGATCACCGCCAAGATGAAGCCGGGAAGGATCGTCCATGCGACCTCGCCCACAAACCAGCCTTCGGTTTGTTTGACGAAGTCCTGCTCGTCGTCGCCCGGACGTTCTCGGTACTTCCACGCCACCAAAAGCACGGTGCCCATCACGGCGACGAACACCAAGCCGGCGATGATGAACACAATCTGGTTGAGGCCTTGAATTTCCTGTGCTTGGGGGCCCTTGGCATTGATGGCGTTGAGCGGCTTGCCGTCGAGCTGCCAGAACTGAAGGATCTGACCGATCAAGAGAATCACGATCATCAATACCGCGGCCGTGCCGAGAATGCGCAAGGGCAAGGGTGTCCGGCCTCGACCGAATGCGGTGTCCGCGGGCTTGATCTGCTCAGTCATCAGCGCACCGCTCCCTGGGTGACGGGTACCACGGGATTGGCCGGTTTACCGGGGCCGACTTCGATCGGTGCGAACCCACCCTCTTGCTGGCCCGACCCCTCAGCCGGCTTGCCCGAGGATGGTTCTTCTTTGGTGCCACTGTGTCCTTCGCCGCTACCGGATCCCTTGTCCGAGCCTCCGTGCTCGCCGCCTTCAGCGCCGCCGTGATGGGACATATCGCGTTCGCCCTTCGCAGCACCGTAGATACCGCCCGCAATGAACAGCGCGCCGAACACCACGATCACGGCGGGCAGCATCTTCTTGAACACCTGCGGGGCCAAGGCCAGCGCCACCATCGCACCAAAGAGCAGCACGCCGGTTATGAGGAAGACGATCGTGGTGGCGTTCTTGGAGGGTAAGGCGAGTGACACCCGGGAGAACCCGATCGCCACGATGCCAATGCACACCAGCGCCGTGAACGGGAGGCGGACCGGATCGATGAAACGGTTGTAAATCTCCATGTTGGTGGCGTCGTCGCCGGTGGCCCGCTCGGCCCACGCACGGAAGGTCCACACCCCGATGACGGCGACCAGAACAACCATGCCGGCCCAGAAAAGGGCCATGTTGGTGACGAGGCCGAGCACGATAAGGGCAACCGCCGCCGCCGCAGAGATCGGCCAGTAACTCGTGCCAAACGGCGCCCGGGTAAGCGGGATCGAATCGGAGTCGAGCAGTTGGGCGGCAGCCTCAGCATCAGCGTCGCGGAAGGCGACGAGAAGTCCGGCGAGGCACGCTGCGGCCAACGAACCCATCATCAGCACGACATAGCCGGCATGGTTGCCGATATCGCCCTTCCAGCCGAGGGTGATCGGGCCAACGAGCGAGTCGATGAGGTTGTCTTTCACCACCTTGCCGGTGCTCGACATGCCGAAGAAGAATGCCGCCACAAAGGCGAAGGTGGCGTAGCCGGCGAAGAGCTTGAACCCGGGAGTGAAAGCTTTGGTGCGGGCGACAGCCCGGAAGGTCTGCATCAGTGGTTACTTCGTGACGTAGATGATGATCCAGATGAACGCGAAGACCGCGACCATCACATGCCAGTAAAGAGCGGCGGCGGCAAGGCCGTCATAGTGGCGGCTGGTGAACGAGCCACCGAGGGCCCGTACCGCCATCAGTCCGACGAACACCAAGGCGATGATGAGCATCGCAAGGTGAGCACCGGTAATCACATAGATGAGCACTGCGGCGGAACCAGAGGCCACATCGAGCTTCATGATGCTGTAGAGATACGCCGTTTGATTCACGAACGCCAAGCCGAGCAGCAAGGTGATTCCCAGAGCGAGGTAACTTCCGATGCGGTCGTCGTTTTTCATGGCGCTCACCGCCCACTGCACGATCACGACCGACATGAGCAACGTGGCAAAAAGCATGTTGATTTGCGATAGCGGGATGGATGTGCCCTTCGGCAACCAGGTGGCGCCGTTGGCCACCGTGGCGGCTCTCAGCGTGAGATAGGCGCCGAAGAGGCCGGCGAACATCATTAGGGAGCCGGCGGCGGCAAAGCCGGTGGCCACCATGATCACTCGGGGCCGTTGCACGGGCGGCGGCGGCGCGGTGACGGGGCTAAGGGTGGCGGTCATGACGGGTTTCCGTTGTCGCGGTCGAGCAATGGTTCAGCTGAGGTGACCACCGGAAGCGTGGCGAAGTTGCCACGTTCGGGCGGCGACGTGGTGTCCCACTCGAGGGTTTGCCCAACGTTCCATGGATCCTTCGCGACGTCGGCCTTGCCCGCCAGGCTTCCAACGACACCCAACGATACGACCACGAGGCCGAGCAGGGCGAAGACCGCGCCGGCCGCTGACACCAAACTGAGGGTGTTGACCAGGCTCTCGTCGGTCACGCGGGCGATGCCGACGAGCGGAGCGCCGTAGAGGACGGCACCGAGCAGCAGCAGTGGTACGGCCAGGCTGGCGGCACCATTCGAGAAGGGCTTTCCGGTGATCTTGGCACCCCAGTAGGCCAGGCCTGCCACGCCGGCGATTGCGGCCGAGATCACCACGATGCCGAACACGCCAACCTGGGCCGCGGGTTGGTACCAGTGCCCCGTCTGGAGGCCCTGCACAACGGGCGCGTACTCGTTGGCGGCTTCGTGAAGCTTGAGCGGGCGAACGGCGAAGAGGGCAGCTCCCACTGCGCCGAGCAGCAAGCCGATGATGGAGGCGAGCCCACCGATCACGGGAGCCGCAACACTGGGCTTGCCCTTGCGCATTGCCCCGGTGATTCCACCGATAAACAGCAACACCGGTAACACCAAGGCAACGCTCCAGACCACGAAGGTCCAGTTGTTGTAGACCTTGGGATACAACGCCGGTTGCACCCACGCACCGAAGGAAAGCGCGCCGAACGCACCGAGAGCGGTGAGCACGATGCCCCGCTGCGGCATGCGAGCCTTGCCGAGCGTGGTGACCGCATCGGCGGTGATACCGAGGGCAGGAATGGCGTAGGCGAAGACCTGGGGGGCGGCGAACGCCCAGCTCACGATCTGCCACTGTGTCGTGGCTTTACCGAATTGGCTCCCACCGTCGACGCCGTAGTGGTGATCGACATAAATAAGGACGAGGTGGCCCACCAACACCGGGAGGGTGAGCAACCAAATGCCGGTCGCCACGACCATCGACCACGAGAAGAACGGCACCCGATCGAGCCCCATGCCGGCCGTACGGAAGGTGATCACGGTGGTGGCCACACACATCGAGGTGACGAGCAACGCCACGATGGCTACGCCGGTGGCGAAGAACGAGAGGTCGACCATCTGGGCCGAACCGCCGGCCGGACCACCATTGGCCATCCAGGCCACGATCGCCATGCCGGTGGACACGAGCCAGGTCCAGAACGAGGCCGCCACGGCCCGAGGAAAGGCGATCGTGGCGGCGCCTACCTGAAGCGGCACGATGTAGATCGCCAAGCCCAGGAAAAACGGAATCAGGAAGAAAAAGACCAACCCGACCCGGCTCAGGGTGGAAATCTGCGAAACCCAATCGCTCTTGATGAACGTGATCGTGCGATTTTGTGAGACTGCGGTGGCGGCAAGCAATGCCATCGACAGCATGCCGAAGATCATCCCGAACGACATGAACAGCCGGCCCATGATCTTGTGGTCGCCCGTGCCGAACAGGCTCACGATCGGGGCAGGAGCGCCAGATGTGGCGTGGTCGGAAGCGTGCAACTCCACGGAGGGAGCGATGCTGGTATCAGTGGTGGCCATTATTGGTGGTTACCTCACGTCCGTTCCAGCGATGAGCGAGAGACGACCGGCGTCGGGGACCGCTCGATCCAGAACGTCCTGCCAGGACAGAACAAGAACAGGCGGAGAATAGTTTGCACCGTCCAGCCCTTCGCAATTCGCGATGGTTTGGCGGAATCTGTCTCTAAAGCAGATCACGCCGCGCCGGTCGATCTCAAAAGCTGATCGACCGCCATGGCCCCAAAAAGCAGCATGAGGTAGGTGATCGAGTAGCTGAACAAACGCATTGCCCGCTTCGTCGTGGTGGCATCGGGCTCCCGGCGCATGAGGTCGAACGCCATGACGGCGAACACCGCGCCGAGGACAAGGGCGCTCACCGTGTAGAGCAGACCCATGTCGGCCACGGGGCCGAACACCAGCGACAGTGCCCAGAGTGCGAGGGTGTAGCCGAAAATACGCGTGGCCGTGGTGCGATACGACGCCACCGATGGGAGCATGGGCACGTCGACGGAGGCGTAGTCGTCTTTGTATTTGATGGCGAGCGCCCAGAAATGCGGGGGCGTCCAGATGAAGATCACACCGAACAGCACGATGGGGGCCCAACTCAACGAATTCGTGACCGCAGCCCAACCGATGAGGACCGGGGCGGCGCCGGCAGCGCCGCCAATGACGATGTTGTGGGTGGAGGTGCGCTTCAGCCAGAGCGTGTAGATGAATACGTAGAAAAGGCAAGCGGCCACGGCAAGAACGGCGGACAGCAGGTTCACGAACGCCCAAAGCCACACGAAGGCCAGCGCTTCGATTGTGATGGCGAAGATCAGTGCGTTGCGGGGGCTCATCACCCCGGTGACGAGCGGGCGATCCTGCGTGCGTTTCATGATGGCGTCGATGTCGCGGTCGACATACATGTTGATGGCGTTGGCGCCACCAGCGGCCAGCGTGCCACCGAAAACCGTGGCCACGATGAGCCAGAGGCCGGGCATCCCTTGCTCCGCCACCACCATCGTGGGCACCGTGGTGACAAGAAGGAGCTCGATGATTCTCGGCTTGGTGAGGGCGATGTAGCCGCCCACCTTCTGCTTGGCCGTGAACTCGCGCGGGATCCGCTCGTTACGCGCCGGCTCGGGCATTTCGGGCGGCGTGATGGGCGCAGCGGGTGCGGTCATCTCGCTCTCACGATAGAAGGTCTTCTGTTGACCGCGACAATCCAGCCGCCAAGGAGGTGCGCTCGAAGAACTGCTTGCCCTCTCGACGTGCTCGTCAGCATCTCGAACCCGTACAGTCCGACCATGCAGGAGAACCGATCGACCGGGCGTTTCGCCCTTCCCGACAGGCTCCGACCCACGGTTGGGCTGGTCCGCCGGCTGGCGCTCCTGATTGTGGCCCTCACCGTGATCGTGATCGTGAGCGGATCGATCGTGCGACTCACCGGGTCCGGGCTTGGGTGCTCCGACTGGCCCACCTGCGAAGCGGACCAGTTCGTCGCCGCGCTCGACCAACCACATGCCGTGATGGAGTTCGTGAACCGGCTGCTTTCTGGTTTGCTCGGGCTCCCCATACTTCTCGTGATCGCTGCCGCTGCGATGCTGCGGCCGTTCCGACGTGATCTGTTCGCGTGGTCGATGGCCCTGGCCGTGGGGGTATTGGGCGAGGTTGTGCTCGGCGCCTTCGTCGTGAAGCTGAAACTCACGCCCATCCCGGTGATCGCCCACTTCCTGCTCGCCGTTGTCATTCTTTGGGCATCGCTCGTCTTGCACCATCGAGCGGGGGAAACCACCACAAAGAGTTCGGCGCGACGAGAGCTCGTGGTCACGTCCCGAGCGCACTCGCTGGCGTGGTGCTGCGCGGCCGCCGCCACGATCACTGTCATCGCCGGAACGTTCGTTACCGGCGCTGGCCCTCACGGGGGCGACACTCGGGCTAGCCGGCTCCCGTTCTCGATCCTCGCCGTGATTCGAGTGCACGGTCTCGCCGCGTGGTGCACCGTCGCCCTCGCCGTCGCCACAACGTGGCTTCTCTACCGAACCGGCGCGGCGGCGAGGGTCCGACGTGCCGCCGCCTGGGTGACCGTCGCACTTCTTGCGCAGGGTGGCCTCGGCTACGCCCAGTACTTCAACGGGGTCCCACCGGTTCTGGTCGGACTGCACGTGTTCGGCGCCACCATCGTGTGGATCACCGTGGTCCGGCTGGTACTGCTGTGCACGGTGCCGGCGCCGGCCCGAACCGTCTCCGAACAGGCGGCGCTCTGGGCCGTCGATTCGCCGGAGCTTGAAACCGTCGCCTCGTGATGCAGTCCTCGTTTGCGACGGCCTCCGTGAGAATGACCGCTCCCATGACGGCTCCTGCGGAGGTGGAGGAGGAGAAACCTGACCACGAAGATGCGTACGATCCCGATCGGCCCTGGGTCGTGATCGTCTGGAACGACCCCATCAATTTGATGCCGTACGTCACCTACGTAATCCAGAAACTGTTCGGCTACAGCTACGAGAAGGCCGAACATCTCATGCTCCAGGTGCACAACGTGGGCCGGGCCGTGGTGAGCTCCGGGCCGCGGGAGAAAGCCGAGCTCGACGTGTTCCGCCTCCACGAGCACACGCTCTGGGCCACCATGCAACAGGACTGATCGGAACCGTTTGTTATGCCGAGGTTTCTCCGATGGTTCGTTCGCCGAGACGACGTGATCAAGGTGCGTGTGCCACCCGCCGCGATCAGTCTCTTACAGAACGCCCTCGACGACCTTCGGGAGCGCCTCACCTCGGGGGGCGACGGGCTCGATCGGCTCTTTCCCGCGGCCTACACCCATCATCCCGGGCTTGACGCCGAGTATCAGCGCTATATGCGCGAAGAACTCGTTGCCTCTCGCATGCATGCGCTCGATGCCGTGGCCGAGTCGCTTCATGCTCGCACGATCTCGGTGGCGGAAGCAGAGGGCTGGTTGCAGGCCACGAACGCCGCTCGGGTGAGCATCGGCACGCTCCTCGGCGTCGACCACGACGGCTGGACTCCCGAGGACCTTCTCCCGCTCGCCCCCGACGACCCCCGCTATGAACTTCTCGTTCTGTCGGAGTTCCTCGCCACACTGCTCCACGATCTGCTCGACGTTTTGATGCCCAACGGCCTTCAGTATCCGAGCAAGAAGGCCCTACGTGCCGCCGGCATCGATGTCGGCTTACTCGGTGATGGCGACCTGCTCGATGACGATGACGATGAGGACGAGGAGGCATACGACCCGGACGAGTTCGAGGACCAGCAAGACGGCGAACATTTCGACGACAACCTCACCGGCAGCGACGGCGTGAACGACGACCGGGAAGCCGACGGAGGCCAGAACGAGCAAGATGCCGCAGTCCACTTCGACCTGGCCTTTGAAGCCCAATTTGCCGAACGCGATCCGGAGGATGGCGGACCCGACGGGAGCCACCAGGCGGACGACGAATCGGCCGGCGGCGACGACGACGACAAACCACTGCCGCCGTGAGGCGCTGCCTCGGGCGGGCTTATACGGGACAGGCGGCGGCGGTCTCCGTGAGCTTTTGCTGAACCTCTTCCTTCGACGTGGAGCTCTGATCCCGAAGCTGTTCCACGGTGTAGGCGTTCACAAATCCCGTCGCCGCACACTGCGCTTTTGCAGCACTGTTCCCGGCCTTCATCGACGAACCCATGGCGTAGATCCGCACCACGATCACCGCGAGATTTTGCGACGGCTGCCCCTGAATCTTCTGGTCAGCGGCGGTACCGGGATCGCAGGAGCGCAAGTTGAGACGAGTGCCATCGAACGTCACGGTGGCCCCCGCTTCGGCCGGCATTGCGGTCGCCCAGGTGGTGAGCAAGTCGGAAAGTTCCTTGTAGCGGTCGACGTTTTTTCCCATGTCGCCGTCGATTCGCCCCGCAAAGGCAATATCGGTGCACACCTTGCCGGCGGCGTCGGCGGCCACGAACGCGTCGCCCGCCCACGCATCAACGGCACGAAGGGCGTCATGCGCCTCCATACGCGCGGACAGCATGAGGAACAGTTGCACGGCGTCGAAGGTGCCGTCCTCCACCACGGTGCCGCTCGCTGCCGGCGGCTCGGGTGGGTAGTCCGGCCGACGCTCGAGGTAGGAGATTGTGTAGGCCATCGCCGCGAGTGAGTTGGGCGGCTGGCGGAACGCTTCATTCACCGATTCCGGCCCACCGGTGGCGTAAAGGAAGTCCACGAACGGCTCGCCGAGGATGTAGGGGGCACCGAACGCGGCTCGCAACACGTCGGGCACGGCCGAGGTCGTTTGTTCGAACTGGCTATACCCCGCTTCGGTTTCTTTTGCGTACGCCGTTTTGTCGGCCTCGCTCAGCTGTTTGACGAACTCATGCTCGATATGTACGGCATCGCCTTCGGCCACCGCTCGCAAGACGTCACTGGGTCCGGCCTTGTCGGAGCCGCCATGCACGGTCAGATTGAAGTGCTGATCTTGCAACACATGGGTGAGTTCATGGGCCAGCGTCACCCGAACCGATGCCGTGAGATCGGTCCCCCGCACGGTGACCCGCTTCGTGGTCGTGGAGTAGAACGCCAAGGTGCCCGAGCCCCGGAGCGTGGACGTCGATGCCAAGAGGTCGACGTCACCCTGCAAAAGCCCGATGCTTCGGAAGTAGCCCTCGGTCTGTTCGGCGGCTTGCCGATCGGCATCCGTGGGGTTGGCAGTGGGTTGCTGCACCTTGGCGGTGAACTCAGCCTCGCTGAGAAAATCGACGAAAACGGGGGTCTTGTAAGGAAGCCCGCGAGCGGAACTCACCCAGTCGGCGATCGAGGCGACTCGAGGGTCCCATGCGGACGGATACTGCGGACTTCGCTGCTTGAGGACCACGTTGAAAGCGATCAAACCAACCAACACCGCCGATGCGACGAACACACCTAGATGGAGGGGATTGATCTTCCGCCGACGTTTCGACGGTAGAACTCCACCGGGAGGCGGCCCATACCCGTACCCCGGAGGCGGCCCGTACCCCGCAGGCGGCCCGTACCCAGTTGGCGAAGGCGGCCCGTACCCCGGAGGCGGACCGTACCCCGGAGGCGGCCCATACCCAGTTGGCGAAGGGGGGCCGTAACCCGTCGGCGGACCTGCCGGCCGCGAGCTGGGCGTCGCCCACGACGGGTCGGGCGGCCGCACGCCTGGGAACGCCCCCGGCGCGGCTTCGTTGGTGGGGGGCCGAGCGGTTTGCACGGCAGCCAGGTCGGAACTGAGGCCACACAACCGGCATCGATCTTCACCGGCGTACCAAAGGCCCCGACATCGGGGACATTCCGAAAAGCTCATGTCGACGCGATCGTGGGAGCAACCACAATGCCCGTGGTACCGGGGCCCGTGTGGGCGCCGGCACTCGGCCCCACCCGATAGCGGATCACACGGTCGATCTCCGGTCGGCCGTCGAGCCGGTCGCGCACCGCGGGCCAGATCGGATCGGTGGAAACGTCGGCGATCCCCACGCCAACCCGGACGGGTGCGGACAGCGACGCGTCGACCAACGCAAACTGGGCGAAGAGATCGGCGGCAGTGTCGACATCGACGGCGTGGCCCACAACGACGAGATCGTTCCCTTGCAACGAGTACACCGGAACACCGTCGCTCGGGATGACAGGTTCCCCGGGAAGGGCCATCCGTCCCCCCGCCCGCGCGAACGTCTCGGCGCCGAGCAGAAAGGCGTTGGTCGTGCGGGGCCCTACCTGTTCGGCGGCGTGCACCACATCGGCGACCGAACCACCGGAACGCGCCACGTCGGCGGCGGCCCACACACAACAACCGATTGCGAACGACGCAACCGTGGTATCAACGAGATGCACGGGTACCTCCGCCGACGCCGCGGCGAGCCGGGCCGAATTGAGCGTCCCCGAAAGCCCGTCGCCGATGTGGATCGACACGATTTCCGTGGCCCCGGCATCGATCACCCGCTGATAGGCGGCGGCGAACAAACCCGGCGACGGTTGTGACGTGGACACGACCGGTGCAGCCCCCGGCTCGAACCGCGCATAGAACGTGTCGGCGTCGAGGTCCACCCCTTCGAGATGTTCTTTCCCGTCGATCACCACGGTGAGCGGCACGACCTCCACGAACACGCCGGCGGCCGCAAACTCGTCGGCGAGTTCGTGTGGCCACTGCGAGTTGGAATCCGTTACGAGGGCGATCATGTGGGCACCTTGTCAGAAGAACCGTGGTCGGGGGAGGTCGGGGCGGGGGTTGGCGCAGCCGGCGTGACCGCGTTCGCGAACTTGAAGAGGATCACCGCGCTGCTGACCGTGGCTCCGAGAGGAAGGGCGGCCGTGGCCGGCGGACCCCAAGCGTTGGGCCAACCCCGCTGCCACCAGAGGACCGATGCGCCGACCCACGTAATCGACGCCGCCGCCGTTGATGCGAACGCCCGTTGTTTCCACCGGGGCGACGACGCGGTGACGGCCGCCACGGCGAGGTCGATCGGGAAATAAGCCGGGAAGGTGGCGAGGCACTGACCCACGCTGGCGGCGACGCCCTTCCCACCACGAAAACCCGACCACACCGGGAAGCAGTGACCGATCACCGCAGCGGTGGCGCAAAGGTGCGCCCCGTTCGTTGCGGCGATCCGCCGGCCGACACCTGCGGCCAACGCCCCCTTCCCGATATCGGCTGCCATCACGGCATACCCCCACCGTTTGCCCAACACCTGCATGGCGTTGACCGCTCCCGGATTGCCCGAACCGGACGACCGGAGATCCGCCGCTCCCCGGGTGGCGATGGTCGATGCCACGTCGGCCGAGGGAAAGGTGCCAACGAAGTAGCCGGCCAATCCGGCGAGGGACAGGTCGGCGGCTTGGCGAACCATCGTGCGATTCGATTGGGACGACCTGGTCCTCTTCACGCCGCGGAGGTTACGGCACACCACTCCGAACACGACGCCGCTACTTGGTCAACACCGCCACCTCCACGAATCCGACTTCGGGCCAGCGCCGGGCGGCTGGTACGCTCACCGACGCTTCGTTCCCCAACCGGGGTCACGTGGCGCCTCGCCCCCATCGTTCAGAGGCCTAGGACATCGCCCTTTCAAGGCGACAACACGGGTTCGAATCCCGTTGGGGGTGCCACGCTCGGCCTCTCGCCGCACGCCGGCTCCGAGTCGATCGACGCCGGATTTCTCTTCTGGGCCGCTCGGAGCCCGCCGCGAACGCCGGTGCCGAACACCCAAAAGTTCGGATGCCACGGCCGGCAACGTCGGGGTTCGTTCAGGGTTGGTCAGGGTTGGTCAAGGTTCGTTCACCGGTTGCATTGGGAACCATGCTGCAACGAGACCCCTACAAGGGGGACGGTTGCAACATGGTTCGCCGGGCACCACGGGCCGAGCAAAACACGGGCCGGCGCGGGCCGGCGCTGGCTCGGCAACGAGCGGGTTGGTTCACCGGTTGCGTCAGTTCGGGCCGGACCACCGCAGATCGAGAAACACGGCACGGACCGTGCCGCGGCGGAGGAGGTCATCCCGCATCACCGCCTCGCCCGGCGTGACGGCGGGCCCCTTGGCCAGCAGGAGCAGGAGCCCGATGTGGTCGCGCTCGTTCAGGCGATCCGCCACCGCCAGCGCCTGGTACTGATCGGGGTTCACCAACGCCGCAATCTGTTCGCCGGTCGAGGCGATCACCAAGGCGGTGCGACGCCGCTGGGTCCGCACGATGCCATAGGTGCTCCTCGCCTCCGTCGAATCCTCCACCGCAACGGGAATGTCCGCCCGTTCGAGCTGCACTTGCAGCGCCGTCTGGAGCTTCACCCCCTCGATCGTGCCGTCGTTGTCGACCTGCACCGGGCCCCGCCCCCGGTAGGCGATCACCGCCTGCGAGGTGACCGCCCGCATCTCTGCATCGTCGCTGTGCACGAACCACGGCCGATCCGGGATGGCGCTCATGGTCGACGCCATCGCCGCGGCCACGAGCGCTACGGGGAGCAAGGCGGGAGCGACGACGGCCCGACGCGTCAGTGCCGTCGAACGTCGATCCGCCCCATCGGTGACGGCGTTAGGGGTGACGGCGGGAGCGGAAGCGGAAGGGGCGACCGCGGAATACGACCCGGCGTCGGGGAGGACAGCGGAGGAACGGCGGGCAGGGAGGGAAGCAGAACGGTGAATGAACTGCGCCTGGACCTCCACGACCACGGCCGCCACGGCGCTCAGGCAAACGATCAGGCTGATCGACCACCACCAACGCACGTAGTGCACGAACACTTCGCCTTCGATTCCGGCGCCGGCGAAGAGCCCCGCCACGATCGCGACGACTGCGGTTCCCACCAGCGATGCCAGCATCCGACTTCGTCGGCGAAACGCCACCAACGCCGCGAACACCAACGCGCCTGCCGGAACCGCCAGCCCGGTCAGCGGCGAGCGAAGGGCCGTGATGGGCGCACCGGGATCGGCGTCGGGTTTGCCCAACCACGTGGGAACACCGCCGAGTTGATGCGCCATCGTTTCGGCCGCCACCTCGAACCCCACGCCAACCCGATCGCTTGAGAGGCCATACCGAATCAGCATCGGAAGATTTCCCTCCGCCACCGTTCGGGTCTGCACAAAGGGTGCAGCCCAACAACCCATGACGATCAGCAAGGTGATCGGCGCCACCACCCGCCACCGAGACAGGCGCTGCCCGATAGACGGGCCGGCAGCTTCGTCGACGTCACGCGCCGCCGCTCCATCGGGCCCCGCCAAGCCGTCCCGAACTCCACCGCTACCGGGCGACACGGATCGGGTGGGTGCCCGCCGGCGACGATTCATCCACTCTCCCAACACCAGCGAGGCGATTGCCCACAGGCCGACCAGTCCCACCATCGGCAAGAACCCAGCATGGGCCTGCGCGACGAACGAACCGGCGACCGCGACCAACGGCAACAGCCATCGGCTTCCCGCAGCCACTCCCCACGCCGCCACGAGAAACAGCAAGAACGGGTACTGCGCGATCGACGGATTCCAGAAATCGAGCGCGGCACTCACTCCGGCCGCATGCAGGAAGGCGCCGGCACCCACGGCAACAGCAAGCCCGATCCACGTTCCCCCCACCCGGGTCGCGACCGCAACCGCCAGCATTATGGCCAGTGCCGACACGATTCCGGCACCGACCAACAGCCCCCACGACGGTGAACCGAACGCCCGATACGGAACCGACAACACATAGAACGGGAGCGGTCCCGGGTGGTTCATGTTTCCGGCAGTGGTTGACGGCCCGACCAACGGGGGCGAGTCGGTTCCCACATCTCGTACGAGCAGCTCATGTACGGCATGATCGAACGATGGTTGATAACTCGAGTCGTGCACCCGGGCGATCCCCACCAACACCGGGGCCACCGCAAAGACTGATGCCAGGGCGACGAGCGCCAGCCGCAAACGAGATGGGGTGACGACCGATCTCGGCTGCTCGAGTCCCACCTGTTCCGGGGAGCTTGCCATCTGAACCGGCTGCCGGGTCAGAGTTCCGCCATCGCAAACCAGCCCGACACGTCGACGACGTAGTGGATGCTCGACGCGCTCGCCCATACCTCGGCGGCACCACTCCCCAACTTCGTGATGACGCGACCCGCCACCACCTCATCGGTGGCGTAGTTCACCATGCTGGTATCGGGCTTGGGAGCACCCGTCGGCCAGATCGTGGCGTGACCTCCCGACGATGGTTGCACCACGGTCACATTGGTATCGACGGCGACCACAGCCGCACCGATTGGCACCGAGCCTTTGCCCGAGAACGACAAACGAGACGGCGAGGTATTCCGTGCCGGCCCGATGATGCCACCGGTGCCGTTTCGTGTGTCGTACGAACGCTCTGGTGTGAGCGAAAAATACTCGGCACCGCCGCCAATCGAAGTCGGCCCATACCAGCCCACGAGATCCACGATGAGGTGAGTGTTGGCTGATTGGTTGTAGATCGTGAACGCCCCACCGGCACTGAGCTTCACCGTCGTGAGGTTGGCGCGGGTGAGTCCGGGTTGCGGGTTGAGGTTCGACGACAGCGGGCGGGGGGCGCCTGCCGGCGACAGCGTGACAAATCCTGGCGCCACCGTGTTGGTGGAAGTGACGGTGACGACCGCCGCGGTGGCGCCGGCGGGCAGGTCGGGCAACACCACATCGTGGTCGTCCGCAGAGCCGAAAACACCAGCGTGACCGCCCAACGTCGTGCGGCTGTCGAGCACACGAACCGGGTCGACCGAGTGGAACAGCGATGCGTCGGCCGCGGCCGGATCGGCGGCTGGGGCGGTGAACCAGCCCACCACATCAACAACGAGATGCACCGAACCGGAATTGTTGAAAAGGCGAACTCGGCCATTCGAGCCTGCCGCCGTGGTCACCGAGGCGGCAATCGCGGCGATGCCAGGCCGGACGTTCACATTGGAGGCCAGCGGACGCGACTCACCATCGGGCCATACCGTCACGAACGACGGCGCCGTCTGACCGGTTGCGGTCACATTGAGCACCACGGCCGAAGCCGCCTGCGCGGCGGCCGGCAACCCGGCGAAGGCGTTAAACGACATCTCGCCGGTGGGACCAAGTGGTACCCAGCGACCCCCGAGCCCCGAGCGAGTGTCGAGTACACGGACCGGCGTCGTGGCGTGAAAACGGGTGCCCATGCTCGACGGCGTGACGGTGTTCGACGGCAACGAGACGGTGGACGTGCCGCGAGCATTGTTCGCCCGAACGGTGAAGCTCACCGGCGTGCCGTTGGTAAGGCCCGCCACGTTCACCGTGGGAGCTGTGGTGGCGATCGTGTGCCCGAGCGAGGATGTGACGGTGTAGGACGTGACGGCCTCCTCCGGCGGCAACGGGTCCCACCACACGGTGGCGCTTCCCGAACTCGACTTGGCTTTCACGTTCGAGGGATGGTCCGGGACGAAACACTTGCGAGAGGACGCCAACGCCAGATTCATCCGGGCATTGATCCCCTTATTGCTGAGGTGCTGGTCGTCAAACACCAAATCCGGGTCGGCCGCCGTGGCCGCCTGCCAGTCCGCAATGATCACATTGGGATGGGCGACGGGATCGATGCGGGCGAGGTGGAGGTTGGCGGCCAGCGTCAGACTCGCCCACGTCGTTCGTTCGTTCTCGGGATGGAATGCCGCCGTCTCGTCGGAGAAGTTGAACAGCACACGACACCGCACGTGATCGGACTGGTCGAGCAACGTCTCCAAGTTCGCCTGATACACGGGGAACAGCGCCGGTGTCACGAACCACGCCTCACTGAAATTGTTGGTCCCAAAGCCGGCCACCAACACCTCCGGATTTTGGGCGAGCACATCGGCCACCCGCCCCGACGTGAGGGCCGTACCCACGTTTTCTCCGCAATGCGTGAGATCGATCCAGTGGTAGGCCGAGTCGGCCATCTCTGCATCCCGGGTCTGGGCCTGGACGCTGTCGCCCACCACCCCGATGCGGGGTTTACTCGTGGCGCCGTTGTCCCACACCCCCCGCTCACGATCGCGGGCGCACATCGGATACAGGTTGAGCTGCGCCTGGATTGGATCGAATGGCAGCTCCGCCACGTAGGTACGCATCCACGGCAGGGGCGACGGAACCGGCCCGGCCATGGCGGCCGATGGCGCAAGGAGCAGTGAGGCCGCCGTCGCCAAGATGACCATCGCCACCGGCATGGACCGAACGCTCACTGGGCCTGTAGTTCGTGGTCCCCGATCTCGTGGTCTCCGATGAGATGGCGCCCCACGCGACGACGCCGCCCGAACAGCCGGAACGGACGCGGCAAGAGCAAAGAGTCGGTTGGGAGCATCGCCTGGTTGCACGAACACCTCGCCACGAGGAAGGACCTTCAGCGTAGTACCGACTTTCGTTTCCGGCCGGGCCACGGGGGCCAGAACCGGGCCAGAACCGGGCCGGAACCTGTGCCGTGATTTAGGAGGCGGCGGCGGCGAGTCGGGCCCCGAGAAACCGGATCTCGTCTTGGGCCACGCTCCACGCAAACGGCGAGTCATGGCAGCCTTTGGCTTGCACCCCTTCTCGCGGCGGTTCGAGCAGAGATCGGAACTGTGCGGCGGCGTCGGCGAAGGGGTCGCTCAATCCGCAGTCGATTCGGATAGGAATGCCGCGCATCGATTCGACCCGGGCGAAGAGGTCGCACCGGGCAAAGTCGGCAGCATCGTCAAACGCGCCGGGCTGGGCCGAGTCAAACGTCCGCCAGATCGCAGGACTCGTGGCGACGGCCGCAGCCACGCGTTTCGGACCCCAGAGGGCCGCCATGTGCAGCGCACCGAATCCCCCGAGCGACCATCCCCACAAACCGATGGGATCATCGGGGCTTGCCAGCAATCCCTGCGCCGCCAACACCGGGAGCAATTCGTCGCTGATCATGGCCACCGGATCGTCGCCGTTCGTGCGACGGTGCCAGTTCACGGCATCGCCCCCGTCGACGCCGACCACTGCGAAAGGCGGACTACCTCCGGCCCCCACCTCAGCGGCCAGGAAATCGGGAGTCGACGCGTGGGTGTCCGCAAACGTGTGATCCCCAGCGCGTCCGTGAAGGGCCACGCACACGGGCAGCGCGGCGCCAACTTCCGAGCCGGGCGGATACCAGATCGTGTAGCGGACGTCAGTGCCACGGGCCAACGAGGAGAACGAACCCGACACGCTGGGCCCCGGCGTCGCGGCCGGCGGCGATACTCCCGCCTCGCAGGCCCCGGTCACCCTGTTCAACTGGCTTTGGCCAGGAAGCACCCCGAGCGCCACCAAGCGCAGGCCGCCCAAACCGAGAACCGGAACGGCGACGGCGCCACCAACGAGAACCTGGCGGCGGGTGATCGACATCTCCCCATTGTGGGCGACTCCACTCCCGTTCGCAGTGCAGGCCATGACTCTGGTTGCCAACGCCGATCGGGTCCACGTGGTCAGTGTCCTGGAGCGGTACCACCAGATGTGCGACGATCCGGCGCGCTCCCTACGGGGCCCAACACCTTCGAAGGGATCGTCATGACAGGAATCAACGGCAAGTCGGCGCTCATCACTGGCGGCGGAAGCGGAATCGGTCTGGCCACGGCCAAACACCTCGCCACCGAAGGAGCTCACGTCACCATCTGCGGTCGGACGGAGGACAAGCTAGTGGCCGCCGTGGCTGAAATCGCCGAGGTGGCAGCCGACGGCGTTTCGGTGAACCATCTCGCCGCTGACGTCACCATCGAAGATCAAATTGCCGCCGCCGTAGCGAAGACCACCGAAGCCACGGGAACGATTGACATCTGTTTCGCCAATGCCGGCGGCTCGTTCCACCTCGGCTCGATAGTCGACGCCCCCTACGAGGCGGTAAAGGCCACGATCGATCTCAACCTGATGGGTACCTACCTGACGGTGAAACACGCCAGCGCGTTGATGGTGGGGTCGGGTGGCGGGTCGATCATCGGCATGTCGTCTGGCGCCGGCCACTTTCCTCATCGTCACCTGTGGGCGTATGGGGTGGCGAAGGCCGGGATCGACATGCTCTGCAAGTACGCCGCCGAGGAGCTCGCCGACAAGGGCATCCGCGTGAACTCGGTGCGGCCCGGCATCATCGACGACGAGTTGATGGCCTTCATCACCGCCGGCGGCAAGCTGCTCGACGACTACTTCGAGAACACCCCAATCAGCCGGCTCGGCACGGTGGATGACGTTGCCCATGCCGTGCGGTTCCTCGCCGGACCGGAGTCGGCCTGGATCACCGGTGAGTGCCTTGCGGTGGACGGCGGCCATCATCTTCGCCGAGGCGCCAACTACGGCCTGATCTTCGACTAGTGCTGCGATGCGGAAATAGATCGCGCATGCCGACGGCCAGCTTCTTCTCTCGCGGTGTCCTCGTCCTCGACGAACGAGTCAAGTGGGCCTTCGTCCTGCGTCCTTGCGAGAGACGAACCATGACTCGTCGCTATAGGGGCGTCATTTCCGCGTCGCAGCACTGGCGCCCTCGCTCGATCGGCGGACGACCTACGAGCGCTCGAGGGTGGAGGTGGTGGAGCCGCCGCTGGGCTTGGTGGTGGACGACGACGATGTCGAACCGCCACCGGGCTTGGTGGTCGAGGTCGAGGATGTCGAACCGCTACTGGGCTTGGTGGTGGAAGTTGAGGCTCCACTGGGTTTGGTGGAGGACGTCGTGCCGGCTTGAGGTTTGGTAGTCGACGAACCAGCGGCAGGCTTTGCCGTGGTGGAACCGCCGGACGGCGTGGCCGAGGTGGAGGTGGAGGTGGTGGAGCCTGGATCGGTGGCGGGGTCGGTTTTCGCGCAACCGGCGGCGAGCGCGCCGACACCCAGCGCTCCAGCGAAAACCATGGCGCCGAACCGAAGAGGGGAAGGACGAGTGGAAGTGCGTGCGGTCATCAAGACTCCTGGGTCAAAAGGGCGACCCCAACGGCTGCCCGAACCGACGGGAAGTCTGCCATCGCCAGTTGGTCAGAACGAACTACCGACGATCGCCCGCAACGAAGGCCCGCAACGAAGGCCCGCACCAGCCCGGCGGAGTGCCCAAGGCCGGCCAGTGGGCGGGCTCAACGGCGGCGACCAACGAGGGTTTTTCGCTCCGCCGAACGGACCCCGCCGATTCCTTTGGCAATGAGCAGCGGCCGGCGCGCTACAGTCCACCGGCCTACGAGAACGGTTCGCTGTGCTCGCAGGTCCAAGGCTTCGAAGTTGCCTTCGAGGTCCCGTGGTGCAGCTTGGAGTGCACGCCGGCCTGTCAAGCCGGAGGTCGCGGGTTCAAATCCCGTCGGGACCGCCACCGGAAACGGTGACCCCTCGCTCGTCGAGCGAACATGGTCAGATAGCTCAGTCGGCAGAGCGACCGCCTGAAAAGCGGTAGGTCCGGGGATCGACGCCCCGTCTGACCACATCAGAAACCCCCGCAAATGCGGGGGTTTCGTCGCTTTTCGGGTCCGGCCAACCCTAATTTTCTGCGAACTGAGGACCCAGCAATCCCCGAACTGGGCACACATTTCGTCGCCCCAGCGACGAAATGTGTGCCCAGTTCGGGATCAGTTCGTGCCCAGTTCGGGAGAAAACTAGGGCCGGAGCAACAGGTCAGCGAGGTGGGCGTGGTCGTGGATCACGTGATCGGCTTCGAACGGTTCCGGGCCTTCGGGCGGATCGTCGGTGATGCCCGCGTACCGAATCGCCGTGATGCCCATCGCAAGTGCTCCAGCGATATCAGTACGGCGCAGGTCCCCCACGTGGGCGGCCCGAGCGGGATCGATGCCGCCCAGCCCCCCAAGCGCATCCCGGAAGATTTCGGGGGCGGGTTTGTAGTGCCCCACCTCATCGGAGAACGACCAATGATCGAACAGGTCAAGCACGCCGTGGCGGTTGAGATGTCGTCGGAGCACACGGGACGGCGCCAGCCCAACGTCGCAGATGATCCCGATACGAAGCCCGGCGTCCTTCAGCGTGCGCAACGCCAGTTCGACGTTGGGCGTGAGGTCCGGCAGGTGGTCGCTGTCCTCGGCACTGATCGCTCGAGCGACGGCATCGACTCCGGCCTGATCAAGTTGTATACCCAAATGGTCCACCAAAACAGGGGCGGCGTCGACATACGTGAACTGCCGATTCTCGGCCCAGTGTTGGTTGAAGGCCACCAGCACCTGGCGAAGTCCGTCCTCAACCTGATCGATAGAACGAGGTTCGTCGCCGGTGAGATCGGCGAGCAGGTCGGCGAGCAATCCCATGCGACGCTCCCGTGCACTCGTGACATCGGGCGCTCGGCAGAGCGTGTCCCAGAAGTCGAAGGTGACGGCATCGAATCGGTCGGTCATAACCAGAGCCTCGCGCACCAGGAGCGGACGGGATTCACATGGTTGGCGGGGGCGGCGCCAACCGGCCAGAACCGAGATAGTCAGCGACGGGTGGTGGGAGAGCCGGCCGGAACCGATGCGCGCGACGAAGTGATCGACGGTGATGGCGTCACCGAAAGTGGGCATGCCGCGGGCACCTCGCCGGACAACCCACGCGCCTCCCACACGGATTGACCGACCAGGCGGGCGGTCGTGAGGTGGCCACCGAGGCACGCCGCCTCCCATGGTGTGGAAACGCCGGCTGCCGGTGGAGCGTCGGCGAGCGCACCATGATCCAGGAGCGCCCGTACGGACTCGTCGTCGCCCAGCAGCGCCGCGATGTAGAGCGGGCTGTACCGATCGAGCGCCAGCACCTGGGGTGAGGCGCCCTTGTCGAGCAGCGCCCGGACGACCGTCGGCATGAATCGGTAGGTCGCGGCGAGCAATGGGGTGACGTGTTCGATTGGGGTCTTGGTGCCATTCGCGCACCTGTCGGAGGGCGTGCCCGGCGAGAGCCAGGTCGCGGCCGAACCCGTGGTTTTCCCTACCTGCGCCTTTGCGGTGAGAAACGTTTGGGTGTCGGCATCACGGGCAGTGGTGGTGGGCCAGCCCGGTACGGGGGGTGCCGTTCCTCGACGGTGCATCTCCAACGTGATTTCACACGCGGTTTCAAAATCGAGTCGCGTATCGGTGGTGACGTCGGCGCCAGCAGCGATGAGCTCAAGCGCCAACTCCGGATGGGCGTTGGCGATGGCGCGGAAGAGCGGGCCGTGCCCGGTGTCGGATAGCAGGTTCGGATCCGCCCCCTTGGCGAGCAGCGCTTGCACCAGTTCGGCGTTGCCCTTGTCGGCTGCCCACAACAGTGGCGAGTCGCCCGCCGCGTTGCGTTTGTTCACGTCGGCTCCACGATCGATGAGCAGCTTGGCCACACCGGTCTGCCGCTCTACGACGGCACAAAACAATGGGGTGCGACGGTCGGCGTTGACCTGGTCGATCGCCTCACCCTTGTCGAGCAACTCCTTGATTTTCGCCTCGTCCCCCCGGCCGGCGGCCCCTACCAACGGCATCGTGCCCGATGTTTGTCGGCAATCAAGACCATCAAAAGGGGTGGAGAAGGTGCCGCCGCCACCACACCCGAGCACGAGCAACCCCGCCACCACCCACACCGCTCGCGACCGCGGTTTCGCCCGGCCCCCCGCCCGTAGTTCTCGGGGCTCGGCCTGATAACCGGCCTGAGAATCCCCCTCCGTCCACTGATCCGCTCCCAGGTTCCGCATTGTCTGCTCCTCCGACGTCCGGACCAGCGTACGGGCGGGCGCAGGAGAGCGGTGATCACCCCACGCTCTGCAGTCTCGCCTGATGAGCCTTCCCTTGTCCGCATTCTCAAGTCCCGCCTCCCGGTGATATTTTCACGCCATGTCGGACTCCTACCCCCGTGTCGAGGTTCGGTCTCGGAGCGATTGGCGGGGCTGGCTCATCGATCACCACCAAACATCGTCGGGCATCTGGCTGGTCACCCACAAGAAGGCGGCTGGTGGCACACATGTGCCGTACAACGATGTCGTGGAGGAGGCGCTGTGTTTTGGCTGGGTCGACAGCCTCCCGCGCAAACTCGATGAGACCCGGTCGCAACTACTCCTCACCCCCCGCAAACCCACGAGCAGGTGGTCGCGTGCCAACAAAGAACGCATCGAACGGCTCGTCGCCGCTGGCCAAATGATGCCGGCGGGTATCGACGCCGTAGAGCAGGCGAAGGCGGCCGGCACCTGGACGGCCCTTGACGAGGTCGAGAATCTCGTCGAGCCAGACGATCTCCGCGCCGCGCTCGATTCGCATCCTTCTGCGCGTGCAGCGTGGGACAGCTTCCCTCCGTCCGCCCGGCGGGGGATCCTGGAATGGATCCTCAGCACCAAGCGGGCGCCGACCCGTGCCGCCCGCATCGCGGAGACGGCGCAACTCGCAGCACGAGGGGAGCGTGCCAACCAGTGGCGTCGGAAGGACAGCGACGGCTCGTAGAACGCGAGCGGATTCATGCGCCGACCTGGTCGCGAACCACCGCACCTTCCCTCCACGGGGGGAACACGGAAATCGTGTTACCGCCAACGATGACATTCGACCGTTGAATGATGTTGGACCCCTACATGAGGACGCGACGAGAGGCGAAGATGCCGGCAGGGATGTGCGCCCACTTCTTTGGTGGCCTCAGTGGTGCCTCCGCGAAGAAACCACCGTCGGTTTTGGGACGGTCTTGGTGTTCGCGTGAACCATGTTGCAACCGACCCCCTTATAGGGGTTTGGTTGCAACATAGTTGCGGGTTGAGACGCATTCGCTCCGGTCCACAGCGGCAGCGACACGCAGGGAGATCGCTCAGGTCGTTCTTTGCGACGATGTTCGGCTTCGCCGAACGATGAGAAGCCGACCGACGGGGCCCAGTGGACGATCAGGGGTTTTCGGTCAGGGGTTCTCGACGGAAGACCCGCAACCCGAAGGGATCGATGCGGCGAAGGCACCGTCCATGAAGGTCTGCACTGGCGAGCCGGTGAACACCATGTCCTTGCCCCGCAGCGTCCAGTTCTTAGCCGAGAGCTGGCCCGGAATCGAGAGGTGGCTCGCCGGGCTACCGAGGCCGTCTTTGCGGACCGTGGTGAGCGTGAGTGAACTGGCCGCCGGCTGACCGTCGGGGCAGTAGACCGGCCGGAGATCGTCGAACAGCGCCCGGCTCATACAGTCGCCCGCTTCCGGCACCGTGCTCGACGATGCACCCGATCCGGGCACGCAGTGAATAATCGTGTCGTCGAGGCCTTGCCCGATCAGCATCGGAACGGGTTTCCCGCCCCACGACGGCACCTTCGGGAACGGATTCGTGCCCACCGGCCCGGGCAGGTTCCAGCGGATCCACGAGCACCAGTCGGCGAGGCCTTGGGGTGGCGTTCCTGCGCAGGTGGCGTCGAGGCCACCGAGGAAGAAGTCGCCCACCTTGTACTCCGACGGCAGATTCCATGCCGAAGGAACCAGCATCTGGTTCGTCTTGGCGTCGCGGTAGGGGTCCACGGCAGCCTTCACCGCTTTGGCGTCGGAATGAAGGCAAAGGGGCACGATCGTGTCGACCGTTGCCTGCCCCATCGAGGTAAGTACGGCGCTGGGATCGAGCTTGCCGCTCGCCGCCGGGAAGGCGGGCAGGACTGCATCAGCGGCCGGGGGGCGCTGCTGCGAGAAGCTGGCCCAGGACCCGAAGATGAAGGAGAACAATGCCGGGCCGATCTGCAGCTCGAGCTTGGGGATGGGAAGGCCAACGACCTCGACGCTCTGGTGCATTTCCCAGTCGGCGAGGCCGGCGGCACCGGCGGTGGCCGTCCCGCGAGTTCCCACGAACGTGGAAGCTGGAGCCAAACCAATCACGCCTACGAGTTCGATTGCCGGTGTGGGCTTCGACGGTTTGGTCGCTTTGAAGTAGGTCTCGGCGAGCTGACCGGCCCAGATCGAGGCGTGCCCCCCTTGGGAATGACCCCAGGTGACCATCTGGTACGTGTCGGGAGTGGTACCAACTTTCTCCTCGATAAGCAGCTGCGCGACCGCTCGGGTGGAGTCGAGCACGTTGCCGGCCGCCATCTTGCCGATGACGTAGGTGTTGTTGGGCCGATAGTCGGTGGCGGCGACGACCCAACCCTGATTCATTGCGTACTGCAACGCACCACCGGATGGGTCGCCTTCATAGATGCCACCCGGATCGGCGAAACCGATAGCTCCGATTCCTCCGGGCATCACACCCCACAGACCTGCCGCTGGATCGGCGGACGGTAGGCATCGCTGGGCCAAGCCAACCGTGCCATGGGACCACGCCAGCATGCGAGCCTTGCCGTTGGCGACGTTCGGGCCTTGCTCCGGCGCAGCTGCCGTGCCGCACACCAGCGAAAGATCAGTCTCGTCGACTCCCGTCGACACGTAGAGGATTCGCCACGCCCGTGCTGACGTGGGGAAACCCTTGCTCGACCGGTTCGCCTCGGTGAGTTCCTCTGATGCCACGAGGTCGCCAGGGCCGGAACCGGCCGGAACCGCGGCGTTCACCGAGCCAAGCCCACCACAGGCTTCGTCGGTCCCGGAGCCGGGAGCCGTGCCGGTTGGCGCCGTGCCCTTCGCGGGGGACGAACCACTCGTGCCGACGGTTCCCGAACCGGTGCCCCGGTTTGCCACCGTGGTGGCGGTCCCGGTGGTGCCCCCGGACGAGCAACTCGCCCCCACCAACGTGGCTACCACCAGGGCGAGCAGGACTATTCGGAATCGTGAAGGGACCGCCATTCCCGAACGTTACCGAACTGAGCTCATATACGACCGGTTTCCCGTAGCAGGCCCACGCAAATCGGGTATCAGAGCGACCGAGGGGGCGGAAAGGACTGGAAGCTTGCGCCATCGCCACTTTTCGCTGCCTCGGACCCACGGGCACCCAAACGACGAGGTTGACTGCGACCTCCTCCCGTCAGCTCGGGGTTACACCCGACGATTCGTTGCCCGCCACACCGACAGGAGAATCGAACTCCTGACCTTCTCGGTACGAGGTATCGACGAGCCGACCGGACGCGCGCAACCCGAACCGGCGACGAAGAACGCAACCGAGCACGAGCGAGGCACAACGGCGGCGAACACGAGCGCAACGTCGAGCCCAACGCGAGGACCGGCCACTGGAGCAAACAGCAATACGTGGCCATCCGACCGAGCGACACGCTGGCAGACGACAACCGCCGTACGAACGAGCAACGTCGATCACCCGGGTTACCGCTCGGCGACACGGGTGCCGACGGCGTCGTTGAGCAGCGACACCTGACCCACACCCCCGTCGCCTCGGTTCACCCCTGCTGCGGCCAGCGGCCCGCGAACCGCGGCGCGCGGTGGTCGTGGGCGAGGCGGTGTCGGCCGCCGCTTCGGACCTGCCCTTGGGACACTGCCTGTCGTGTACGAGAATCCCGGGTCCGGTTTGGGACCGTCTGGTGAGACCAGTCACGCCCCGCCGGTGGAATCCGAACCGGGGGTGACGTCGTCGACCTGCGCAACGATTTCAAGCACGGCTGAATGCGACGTCCACATCAGCCCCTCCCGCTCGACGCGTCGGCGGCCATGTAGATCGGCTCGCTCCGACCATCTCCCGACAACAGTGGTCGGCCACGGAGGGTGCCTGACGATCAGCCACTCCACCGTGGGCACCTCCGCATGACCGGCAGGGATACTCGCGGGAGCGGGATCGGCCGGGTTCGCGGGGCGCGGATCGGGGACGATGGTTGTCGTTGATCGGGGATGCTTACGCTGGCCCGTGCGCGTGGTGCCGCGGGCTGTCACCGGCGTGTGCACTCGACCGTCACGTTGTCGAGGAAGCGGTCCTTGACCGATATGTCAGCTTTTGTCGTGCAGTCAGCTTCGGCGCTCTGGTAGAGGGGGCTGCGACCGGCAAGCCGGTAGGTGCCGTTGGCCAACGCGAGCTGAAAGCTCCCGTTGGTGTTGGTCTCCACGCTCGCGACGACCACACCCGACCCGTCCACCGCTCGCACCGCGCCCGGCGTTGGAGTCACCGCCGCGCCTGGTGGTCCACTGATGGAGACCATCAGTCCTGTCACCGCGAAGTTCCCCTTGAGGATCCCGGCGCCGTCGGACCTCCAACGGACACCGCCGCTCTATGAGCACCACGAGGTGCTTTCGAGGCCGCGGCAGGTGCCATCCACGAGCGTGCGGCCTTCAAGCGGCTGGCCGAGATCAACGGCATAGGCGACCGCGTCGTTGCCTACGCACGTGTAGCTGACGCCGCTCGGTAGTGCCTCGACGGCGAACGTGATCACAACATCGGTCTCGGTCACGACCACATCCGACCTCGAGACGATTCCGGTTCTCTCTCCGCTGCACCCAACCCTTCGCACGAGAGCAGTGAAAGTCGATCAGCTCGGCGACGGGGGAGCAGCCGGATCAGTCTCCCAGACGGCGCTCTGAGCGGACTACCTGCTCCTGAACCCGACGACGGCAACGACGAGCCCAGCGCCAAGCACCGCAGCGAGGACACCCGACCGGAGCGCACGTCGTCGCCGATGCCGACGGGCGGACCCGGTGCACTGCCCGTTCGCTCGGACCGGGCTGATCTTCTCTTCGGGGATAGCTCCTGCGCGACAACCACTTCGTACAGGATCAGGAGGCGGTTCTGCCCCAGGACTCAGCGCGCTGATTACGATGCGGGCGATGGGGAGATTGAGGCGGAGGGCTCCGAGGACGCGCCTGAAGGCTTCGCCGGCAAGACCGTCACCCCGAGTTCGAGGTAGCGACGGAAGAAGTCCTCTTCGGCGTTCGCCTCGCTGCTGCTGACAAGCGCATCGAGGCCGTCATTCAACAACGATCGGCACTCTCCCAACGCGACGACCTGGGCATTCCCGACCGCCACAGCGAACGAGAGATAGTTCGACCCGCCGGCGGTCGTGTCCGTGACCGCGTAGACGTCGAGCTTCTGCGCCAACGAAATCTCGATGTCTGACGCCATCAAGTCTTGGGATGACAGTTCACGCGAACTTGTCGACCGATCCGGCATTGCCACCGTGCCGGCGTACGCGGTCACGGTCCGATCACGCGGAGGATCCTTCGGGGCGGACGGATTCTGCCAAGAGGCGATCTGAAACCAGCCCTTGCTCCCGCGAAGAATGGCCGACATCGAGGTAGGGAGATCAAGTCGAGCATCCTCTGTTCGGCAGGCTCCGAGTTCTCTCCCCGAGAGCGGACTGGCGCACGATGATGCCGCTACCCCAATAGCGATCGCAACGGCCACCTTCAGAGCGCTTGCGTTCATCTGTCGGAGATCCCCCTGATCCAGACCGTGCGCCTGAGAACGCCCCACATCGAAGGCCACCTGTACAGCGACGAACGGTATCTTACTCACCGTTCCGGGAAACGTCAGCCGACCGAGCCCGGAGGCATGGTTTCGACTAGCGGTCCCCTCCCACGCCGGCGCCGACGTGAGAAGCCCAGCCTCAACCCCAGCCACGATGGCTGGTCGAAGTCATTGCTAACGTTTTGTTGGCGCGCCGGAAGAAACCGGTCCACACACAGGCGGACGCGGCGGACGGTGGCAGGCCGAAGCCCCCGAAGACACGGACCAATCAAGACGCGAGCGCGCTCGGCGGACGAGTTCAGGGGCGCTCTGAGAGCGGATGCGCGTTCAGGCCCCAGGAGGACTGCCTAGGTCATCCTTGTTGAGGACGTTCGCGGTGTGTGAGATTGGTGTTTGTCGGTGGCCACCACTCAGCATGGCCTCGGTCGGCGTCAAACCGGCGTCCAGCAAACGGGCCGAGCCGGCGTTCCGACCGATATCCGGGCGCGAACAGGGGATGCGTTCGACCGTTGTTCTGAGACGCGCCCGCGGCGCGAACGGTTTGCAGTACCTGCGGGCGGCGGAGGTTCACCCCCACCTGAGCCAGGATGGGGAGATGGCTGAGCGCGTTGTTGGAGAGATCGAGCTGTGGGATGGATGGCGGCTGGTGTTGCCCAACGACTGCATGTCGGAACGCAACCAAGACGGGTCGTGGTCTGCGTGGGATTCCACCCACACGGTTGATGTCCATATCGTGACCGTCACCTCGACCCAGGACGGCCGTCCGCTGGGGTCGGCGACCACACTCGGGCGCGAGTCCAACGTTGACGGAGCCGGGTGGATCGGACACGTCGAACAACTGAACGAGGCCGACGCGCAGGGCCCGGCATACCGACTTGCGATCAAGGCGGGAGCAGAAAATTCCTGCCTCTCGTGTTGGGTTGCGTACAGGAACCCCGAGGAGCGCACGTGGGGTGACCAGATTCTCGAGTCCATCGTTTTCAACGCTCCCGAAGCGAGAAAGCGCCGATTCGGTCGTAGGTGAGAGTCTGCGGCGCCATCCCGACCCGGCGATGAGCCCGTTCATGAGGCGTTGATCAGTGACGCGCTCATGGAGTGTTCTGGAAGCATCGCCCTGAGGCACTTCTCCTCCGGCGGCGACAGTCGATCAGGCTGAGCGGCGCTTGCCGGTAGTTGTCTGGGACGATTTCTTGGTCGCTTTGGGCACCGGTGTGGCCGCCGAGGCCGCTCGCTTCTTCTTCGTCGAGGCTGGTTTCGTGCGGTCGCCTATCAGTGAGACCTTGCGGGACCCTTTGACGACGTTGACCTCGAGGTGGGCTCCGAGGCCTTCGACATACTGCTCGAGGACATCGATGGTGACATTGCGGGATCGTTCGATCGCCGCGACCCGAGGTTGGGAAACGCCGATGCGCTTGGCCAGGTCCCGCTGGGACAGGCCCGCTTGTTCCCGCAGCGCGGTCAGCCCCGCCGCGAGGCGCAGTTCGTCCTCGATCTCCGCTACTCGTTTGGCCGCGCCGGGCTTGGTCAGGACTTTCTGTTCCCACGTCTCCATGCTCATCGTTTGCTCCTCGGTTTCCCGCTCTTGGTCGCCTGTGCTTTTTTGACTGCCGCCGCTTCTTTGGCCCGCCGTGCGTCGATCGCCTTTTGATGGATGTCGAAGCGATCATCCGCTATCGGAATGTTCTTGATGTACCAACCCCGCCAATCGTCGCTCTTGTCGCCACCAACGAGCAGGATCGCCGCCCGTTCCTTGTCGAACGCGAACAGCAAGCGGATCTCGCTGCGACCGGTGGAGCCGGGCCGTAGTTCTTTCATGTTGGCGTGCCGGCTACCGACGACGGTGTCGACCAACGGTCGACCCAGACCCGGGCCGACATCTCGCAGTACCCGTACCGCGGCCAGCAGCGCCTCCTGGTCCTCCTGGGGAAGCTCTTCGGCCCAGGTCTCACAATCAGGATAGAACTCGACCGTCCACGAAGCGCCGGGCCTGCGATAACGATACCATTATCGTACGGCGCCCGGCGCCCGGCGACCGTCGTTTCGGAAGCCGGTACAATCACGGCCGACCACGCGAAAATCGCGTCCCGGTAGGGTAGTTGTACGGGTGATCCACGGTCCTGGACTGGGCTTCATGGCAGCACGGGTCAGGCGGTCTTGTCGATGCCGTCGAGCAGGTCGGTGAAGAGCTGGGCGCGGTCGGGTTGGTCGTGGTCGGTGGCGTGGTCGCGTTGACGGGTCAGGATGGTGACGAACTGGGGTCCGGTCTCGAAGAACCCGCATCGTTCGCAGATGGTCTCGAAGGTGCAGTCGAGGGCGACTGGTCGGGTGCAGTGTCCGTTGCCGAGCATGCGCCGGTGGTCGGCCGCGAGGCGGCGCATGTTGTCGCCGGCGGTGTCAGCGGGGAGTGGCTGAGTGTCGCGGTAGCCGGCTTCGACGGCTTGGGTGACCCGGAAATACTCGTCGGCGACGGTGCGGTCCGAGATGCGCTCTGGCGGAGGTGAGGGTCATGCGCATGGAGCGGTGGCCGAGCAGCGCGGCGATCGCTTCGAGCCCGGTGTGCCAGCGAAGGTGATGCCAGAGCGCCGCGGCCGAGGCCATCGCCCGCCTCGTCGCCGAAGCATGACTCTCGGATTTCGCTTGAGCCATCGCACTTCGGCGCGTCAACCGTGCGCCTATCGACGCCGGAGCGTACTGGCGAGCGACCACCTCGGCATCGTGATCGGCGATCGGCTCACTGCCGAGGCGCGAACCCGTGAGCCCGGACACGCCATTTTCCTCGCCTTCACCGGCGCGCTCGGTGTTGAGTATCGCAGTCACATAGCCATCGGGCGTCCCGAATCTGACGGGCTGCGGGTCGGCCATCCTGACCCCCCTGTTGGCGCTCGGCGTAGCAAATGCGGCGATGGTGCCGGTGCTCGCAACACCGGCAAGGCCCTGAACTGCGGTTTTGTGGAGCCCGAGAGGAGAATCGAACTCCTGACCTTCTCATTACGAGGGAGACGCTCTGCCGACTGAGCTACCCGGGCGGGAACCAAGATCGTAGCAAGGTGGCGCCCAACGGGCCGAACCACTTCCGGCCCCGTGGATGCCCGATAGCGTCGCCACCGTGACCATCGACGACTCGGGCGTGAAGGCCCTGATCCGCGACATCCCCGACTATCCGGTTTCCGGTGTGTTATTCCGAGACATCACCCCCCTCCTCAACGATGCCAAGGGATTCCGTCAAACGGTCGACACCATCTCCGGATGGCACGTTGACCAAGGAATCACCAAGGTGATCGGTGTCGAGGCGCGCGGATTTATTTTTGCTGCCCCGGTGGCCATCCGCCTTGGTGCCGGGTTCGTGCCAGTCCGCAAACCCGACAAGCTGCCATGGAACCGCCACCGAGAGGGATACGAGTTGGAATACGGCGTCGACCACCTTGAAGTGCACACCGATGCGCTCACGGCGGGAGATCGGGTACTCATCGTTGACGACGTGCTCGCCACCGGCGGCACCGCGGCAGCTACCGCCCGGCTCGTCGGTCACCTCGGGTGCCACGTCACGGCGTTTGCCTTCGTCGTCGAACTGGCCTTCCTCAACGGCCGTGCACTCCTTGATGAGGTGCCGACCCGGACGCTCGCGATCTACCGGTGAGCAAGTACCATCACCAAGCAGCGCGAAGGGAGCCCATGACCGCCGACCCCGAGCTTTCGTCTCGAATCACCAATATCACCGGGGTCGACCCGACCGATGCAGCCATCATCGCCAACCACGCCGTTCGGTCGGGCGCGTTTGATCTCGACAATTCCGCCATCGCTCACGCCCCCGTGGCCATTTATGCTGTCGACCTCGCCGGCCGGGTGCGGGCGTGGAACCACGCCGCCGAACGCCTCTTTGGATGGACCGCCACCGAAGTGATCGGTGAGCTTGTGCCCTTCATTCCATCAGACGGAATCGAGGCGGTGTTGGCTGGCCTCGCAACGCTCATGGAAGGCGGAGAATTCAACAACATCGACTTTCCCGTGGTCCGGGCCGACGGCGAAAAACGTCGCTGCCTCGGCTCATCGGCGATGGTCCGAGGCAGCGACGGCGAGCCGGAGATGATCCTCGCCTTCGCGCTCGACATCACCGAGTCTTCCCGGTCCGCAGAACGACTCAAACGGACCGAATACAAGTGGCGGACCCTTCTGGCGAACATCAGCGATACGGTCACCATCATTGGAGCTGATGGTCGGGTTACCGAGACCAGCGGCGAGTTCACCGACGTGCTCGGCTATCCCGCCTCGAGCTGGGTTGGTGCCGACAGCTTCACCTTCCTCCATCCCGACGACCAGGCTCGAGCTGCCGACACGTTCGCCGAAATCATCGCTCACCCTCGCGTCGAGTTCCGCGACGTGTTCCGCACCCTCCACTCCGATGGGCACTACGAGCTGATCGAGTTCACCGCGGTGAACATGCTCGGCGATCCATCCGTCGAAGGCGTCGTGATCACCACCCGGAACGTCACTGCGGTTCGGCAGGCCGAAAGTCTGCTTGAAGATGAAGCGGCAGTTCTTGAACTCATCGCTCGCGATGCCCCACTCGACGAGACCCTGCCGGCGATCGCCAAGATGGTGGAATACCACAGTGGCGGCTCGGCGGCGATCTTTCTTCTCTCCCCCGACCGTCAACGGCTCACCGTCGGGGCCGCCGGATCTCTTCCCCGGGCTCTACTCGACTCCATAGAGCGACGCGGGCTGGCGATGTCGCCGGCCGGCGCCGCAGTGGAACGCCGCGCGTCGGTGGTTATCCCGGACTTCGCTGCCGACCTCGCTGAGTTCGAAGCCGGCCGATTCGACGGGCTGTTTGAGTTCGGCCTTCGGTCAGGTTGGTCAGTCCCGATCATCGAGACCCGGTCCGGCGAGGTGCTCGGATCCATCGCCACGTTCTACGACCGCCCCTGCACCCCGGAACTCCATGAACAGAACGTCGTCGCCGTGGCATCGCACCTTGCATCCATCGCTATCGATCGTGATCATGTGCAGCGCGAGCTCTACCACCAGGCCCGGCACCATTCACTCACCAACCTCCCCAATCGTCGAAGCCTGGTGGAGTTCCTTCAGTCCTCGCTGCAGCGTTGCGCCACCCTCGACACGAACCTCGCCGTGATGTTCGTCGATCTCGATCGCTTCAAGATGGTGAACGACAGCTTCGGGCATGCCGCCGGAGACACGTTGCTTGTGCGTTTCGGGGGACGGCTTCAAAACCTGGTGCGCCCAGGGGACTTTGTGAGTCACTTTGGTGCGGACGAGTTCGTGGTTGTGCTCGACGACATCACCGACACCGAAGATGTTCGTTTCGTTGCGAATCGACTCGACCTCGCACTGTCGGAACCGTTCAGCCTGGAGGAGGGCGAGATCTTCTTGTCGGCCTCGATCGGCGTTGCTCTCTCCGACGGCGCCGTTGATGCCAGCGGGCTCCTCCAGGATGCCGACGCCGCGATGTATCGGGCCAAGGAGCTCGGTCGTGACCGGTTGGAGATTTTCGACCAGGAACTTCGCGATCGAGCAAAGGCTCGCTTGAAGGTGGACCACGATCTCCGCGTCGCCATTGAGCGGTCCGAACTCGTCGTCCACTACCAACCCAAGATCGACCTCACCGATGGCCGCATCATCGGCGCCGAAGCCCTCTTGCGGTGGAACCACCCCGAGTACGGCCTTCTTTCTCCGGTGCACTTCATCAACGTGGCCGAAGATACCGGCCTCATCACCCGCATCGGCCGTTGGGTGCTTGAGGAAGCGGTTCACCAGGCCCGAACCCTCGTCGACCGCACCCCGGGCCTCGGCCATTTCCTGGTGGCCGTGAACCTTTCGGCCCGCCAGCTCAATGCCCCCGACCTCGCGGCGACGGTCGACCGTATTCTCCGCCGTTACAACTGGCCGGCAGAACAACTCTCTCTCGAACTCACCGAGAGCGTCCTGATCGACGACGCCGAAGCAACGCTCCTCATTCTCCAACAACTCAAGGAGCTTGGGGTGAAGTTGGCCATCGATGACTTTGGAACCGGCTACTCGTCCCTAAGCTACCTCCACCGTTTTCCGGTCGACATCGTGAAGATTGACCGGTCGTTCGTTACACCCCTGCGGGCTGACGGCTCCGGATCTGCCGTAGCCACCGCCGTTATGCACATGGCGAAAGCACTCTCACTCACCACCTGCGCCGAAGGCGTCGAGGAACCCGAGCACCTCGATGCACTGCGAGCGCTCGGCTGCGAATGGGCCCAAGGTTTCCTCTTCTCGAAAGCCGTCCCCTCCGAAGAGTTCGCCGCGCTTCTCGCCGCCGATCCGGCCTGGTAACGACCGACAACGGCCGTGTCGTTCCCGGTCCCGAATATCTGGTCATTTCTCTCTCAGTTCTCTGTCAATTCTCCCTCAATTCTTCCTCGATTCTTCCCGAATGTCCGCTCCGGCACGGGAGCGGCAGCAATGCTTCCGTTTCAGCTATGGAGGCAAAGCAATGGCGAGAGGGATGCGGCGGCGGAGGGTAGCGAGTAGCGACGCGACCAACGGGCACAGCGAAGTGGACAACCGATTCGATTTCGGAAGTGGTTCCGTTCGCGCCAAACGTCATGCAAACGGTGACGGATCCGCCGGCGGCTGGGTGGCCGATACCGCGCATGCCGACCCAACCGCGACGGTCACCAGAGATTCGCTGGTGTTCGGCAACGCCCGGGTTTTCGATCAGGCGGTAGTTTCGGGTACCGCTGCCGTCAGCGGCAATGCCCGACTGCTCGAGGGCGCCCGTGTCGGCGGACGAGCAGTAGTGACCGACAGCGCAACCGTAGAGATCGCCACGATCGATGGCAATGCACGCATTGGGGGCAGTGCGCGAATCGGCGCCGGGGCTCACGTCACCGGCAACGCACTCGTGAACGGCGAAGCACGGGTTATGGGCAACGCCACGGTCACCGATATGGCGCGTGTGTCTGGACAAGCCTTCGTGTGTGGTGGCGTGGTTGGGGGTGACGCCGTCGTCGATGGCCGAGACGTCATCCGCGAGGGCCCCAACGAGCCGCTCTCCACCGTCGCATAGGAACATCACAAAGATCGCCGCAATGCCCGCAACGCCCGCGCGGCGTTCACGGATCGAGATCCGAACCTCGGGTCTGCTCAGAGATCGCCCAAGCCAGCGCCAACACCAAAGTCACCGGAACGAGGTGCATATTTCGACGATGGCGCGGAGCCCGTCGTCGAGCGCTCGCTACTCCACGGCGACCGGCGGCAGGCGAACGAAAAGGGCCTGTAGCGCCAGCTTTTCCATCGGGTTGCGTACTAACGCTTCGTTGGTGGCGGCGATCGCTGCCACGGCCTCGTAGAGCGGCGCCGGCCTTTCTGCGTTAACGACAGCGTCACGGTAGCGGCGAGCCAAAACTGCCAGCCCAAACCGCAGCTCATCCGTGCGGTGCCGGCGCAGCTCCCGTTTGTGGCGGGCTTCAAGATCCTTGCGTCCCGACCCCCGCTCGCCGTAGAGCGCTACCCGCTCTTCGAGTGCCTCGATCTCCGTCGCTTGTTTGGCCACTAGCGGCGCAGCGGCGTTGTCGATTGCCGCCCCGATCTCGTCGACTTGCCGGGACACGCGATGACCGGTCCCGTCGAGGCGCACAGAAACGTCGGCCCAAAGCTGTCGACGAAACGCCAGTTGGGGGTCCGTGGCGAGCACTCGCGCCCGCCCGAGATCACCCACCGCGCCAAGGGCCGCCTCGTCGGCCTTGGCCCGAGGCACCCCTTCGAAAATCAGCCGCTCCACGATGTCGGTGAACGGCACGGGACCCAACTCCACCCGCACACAGCGCGAGGCGATCGTGACTAACTCGGGTGCCAACTCGTCGGCGAGTACCAGGAACACCACACCTTCGGGGGGCTCCTCGATCGTTTTCAACAACTTGGGGGCAACCGCGTCGGCGAGCAGGTGGAACTCGTCGAGCACGATCACCTTCCGGTCGCCTTCGGTAGGTGTGCGCGACGCTTCTCGCACGACATCGGTGGCCTGCTCCGCAGAGATCGCCGCGCCCACACGTTTGATCACGTGGAAGTCTGGGTGTTCCTCACGACGAACAAGGTCGAGCAATCGATGTCGATCCGCATCGTCGAGCCGGTGAGCGAGCAACTCGGCGCCAAAGGCACGAGCCAATGCTCGCTTTCCCGACCCTCGGGGGCCAACAAGAAGGTACGCGTGCACGGGGTGGACGACCGCCGCCCGCAGGTTGGCGACCGCCCGCGGTTGACCCACAACATCGGTCCAGAGGTTGAGCTCCTTCATGGGTGGAGTTCTAGCCGCTCGGCCACGGCACCGCGGACTGCGTCGGCCACGTTGTCGACCGAACCCGATGCATCGATACGCACCCACCGCTCCGGGTCGTCATCACACAACTGGCGAAACCCCGCCACCACTCGTTCGTGAAAGGCCCGATCCTCCACTTCGAACCGGTCGTCGTTCGATGCCGTCGCATGCCGAGAAGCAGCGTTCGGCAGATCGAGGAGCACCACGAGGTCCGGCCATAACCCGTCGCCGGCCCAGTCCGACAACATGCGTACTTCTCCGACGGCGAGGCCGCGGCCGAAGCCTTGATACGCAATCGACGAGTACGCGCAACGATCGCTCACCACGTGGTGGCCGGCAACCAGGGCCGGTTTCACCACGGTGGCCACGTGCTCGGCGCGATCAGCGGCCATAAGGAGTGCTTCCGTTCTCGGGTGCATCGCTCCCGTTTCCGGTGAAAGCAACAACGCCCGCAACGCCGAACCTACCCTCGTGGCGCCGGGTTCACGGGTGAGGACCGTGCCCTCCCCGAGCCAGTCCACGAGCAGCCGGGCTTGAGTGGACTTCCCACATCCCTCACCGCCTTCAAACACCACGAAACGACCCGGTTGGTGGTTCATTGGTTGCTCCGAAAGGCTCGTCGGGCGAACAGCCCAGCTCCGAACATGAGCCCAGCGTCGATCCACAGCGTGATCCGAACCGAACGAAGCGCAGCGGACAGCAATGGGCCGATCACGAGGGCGGCAAACACACACACCCGGACCAGCGTGTTGAGGCCGGAAAACACCCGGCCGCGCATTTCGTCTTCAACATTTTCGTGGAGCATCGAGTAACCGAGCACGTAGACCGGACCGACGGCGGAACCCATCACGAACAGGAACAACACCGACACCGACAGCGACCCCGAGGCAGCAGCAAGGAAGAGCGCACCACCGGAAATCACTAAACCAATCCAAAACACCGTGGGCTTCGGAACCCGCCGCTGCACCACCGTGATCCCTACGACGCCGACGGCGACACCGAGGCCGATTGCGGTGGTGAAGAGGCCGTATCCTGCGGGGCCAGCGCCCAGTACTTCCGTCGAGAACACCGCCCCGAGGGGGACCAGCATCCCGCCCCCGACCAACGCGATTCCGAGGCTGATGTTGACCGCCCGCACGGTGGGATTCAGGAAGGCGTAGCGCCAGCCTTCGGTGACCCCCGCCCATGCACCGCGAAGGTCGAGTCGCCGACGATGCTTCGGCGCCGGGCTGCCAGCGTCAGATTTTATCGCCGCTTCGGGGAGCGCCAGTCGCCAAAGCACCACCGCCGAAAAGGCGAACGTCAGGGCATCGAACAGGAGGGGCAAGGTGGTCTGATTGTCGGCTCGGCTCAGGAACCCGAGCGAGGAGAATCCCGCCAGCCACCCCGACAGACCGGCCAACGCCGCAAACATCACACTTCCGGGCAGGAACGACGCGAACCCGGCTGCCATGTTGAGCGAGTTTGCGGTGGTGAGGTGTTCCGGGGGCACAAGGTGGGGAGTGATCGCTTCTTTGGCCGGCGTCCACACGAGGGTGAACGCCTCGAGAAGGACCGATGCCACCACAAGCATGAGGAGGTTGCGGGTGAACGGGAGCAACAACAGCACCGGGATACGGCCAAGGTCGGCCATCACCATGAGCTTGCGCCGATCGAATCGATCCACCAATACACCCGCCCACGGCGAAAGGAAAAGGTGCGGGAGTAGGCGCACACCGATCACCAACGATGTGGCCGCCGCCCTTGCGTTGGACCCGCCGGGGTAAAGGCCTTGGGCGATGTAGATGACGGCGAGCATCCCCAACCAGTCGCCGGTGGCGCCGACGGCCTGCACCAACCACAGCCGAAAGAACGCCGGCGTGGCAAATATCCGCAACAGCAGAGAAGGTCGTCCGTCGACGGCGGGGGGGAACAGCGCAGCCATCGGCGTCAACCGTAGATCAGGTGACTGCGACCTTCTTGGCCGCCGCCTTCTTGGCCGCCGATTTCTTGGCAGCCGACTTTTTCGCCGTGGTCTTCTTCACGGATTTTTTGGCTGCCTTCTTTGCTGCCTTTTTTGCCGGACGTTTTTTGGCGGGGCCGGCCTCGCGCCGATCGGCGAGCAGTTCCGAGGCCCGCTCAACCGACAAGGTGCCGACGTCGTCGCCTTTGCGGAGCGAAGCGTTCGTTTCGCCATCGGTGACGTAGGGACCGAACCGGCCGTCCTTCACCACCATCGGCTTCTGACTCACCGGATCGATACCCATCTCGCGGAGTGGAAGTTTCGCAGTTTGACCCCGCCGCAACTTGGGCTGGGCCAAGATGACCAGGCAATCATCGAGGGTGATGGTGAGGAGTTGTTCCTCCGAGTCGATCGATCGGGAGTCCTTTTTTTCTTCGGGCAGATTTTTCTGGATGTAGGGGCCGTATCGACCGTTGGCCGCCACGATCTCGCAACCGTCGGCAGGGTCGGCGCCCACCAAACGGGGGAGCAGGAGCAGCTCAAGCGCTTCTTCGAGCGTGATGCGATCCACGGTCATGGTCTTGAACAGCGAAGCCATCTTGGGCTTGACCTTCGAACCATCAACGAGATCACCGAGCTGCACATACGGACCGAAGCGGCCGTTTTTGGCGTAGACGGGATGACCAGTAGCGGCATCCACCCCAAGCTCTCGTCCGCCCTTGGGCATGGCGAGCAACTCCAACGCCTTCTCGACCGTGAGTTCATCCGGCGTGAGATCGTCGGGGACACTGGCGGTGTCTTCGCCTCGTTTGATGTAGGGCGATCCGCTCCGCCCGGGCTTCGCCACGATGGGAACGCCGTCGGGATCCAGCCCGATAGGAATGGAATTGATCGCCGCTGGGTCGATGAGGTCGAGTTGCGCGTTCACTTGTTCCTTCAAGCCCCCACGCCGCTCACCTCCCGCCGTGGGATCCGGCGGGCCGAAGTAGAACTCCGACAGCCAGGGGACCAGTTCCTGGTCGCCGCCGGCGATGTGGTCGAGCTCGTCTTCCATGTGAGCAGTGAAGGCGTAGTCGACCAGGTTGCCGAAGTGTTCCTCCAGCAGGTTCACCACTGCGAACGCCGTGAAGCTGGGTACGAGTGCCGAACCCTTCTTCCAGACGTAGCCACGGTCGAGGATCGTCTTGATGGTTGATGCGTAGGTGGACGGCCGGCCCACACCGAGCTCTTCCATCCGTTTCACCAACGATGCTTCGGTGAAACGAGGCGGTGGTTGGGTTTCGTGACCATGTGGTTCGAGGCTCACGACATCGAGTCGGTCGCCTTCGGCCATGGCCGGCAGTTGCCGTTCGCGATCGTCTCCGGAAGCGGCGTCGCCCTCGTCGACGTCTTCGACGTAGACCAGTCGGAACCCCTGATGGGTGATCACGGTGCCGCTGGTGGCGAACTCCGCTGACCGCTCGCTGGGCTGGGCGATGGCGCCTAGCCGCACGCTGACGGTCTCGCCGGTGGCGTCGGTCATCTGGCTGGCGATGGTGCGCTGCCAGATCAACTCATAGACACGAGCTTCGGTGGTGCCCACCTCTCGGGCGACGGACTCCGGCGTGCGGAACGCCTCCCCGGCGGGACGGATGGCCTCATGCGCCTCTTGGGCGTTCCTCACCTTTTTGGTGTACTGCCGCGGGGTGTCGGGCAGGTACTGCGCGCCGAACCGCTCGACGATTGTGGCGCGAGCGGCGGCGAGCGCCGTATCCGAGAGCGTGGTGCTGTCGGTTCGCATGTAGGTGATGTAGCCGTTTTCGTAGAGCGTTTGTGCGGCCCGCATGGCCTGGGCGGCGCTGAGCCGAAGCTTGCGACCCGCCTCCTGCTGGAGGGTCGACGTGATGAACGGCGCCGCCGGACGACGGCGATACGGCTTGCGCTCCACCGAACGAACGGTGAACGCCTGCGGCAGGAGTTCCCCTGCGAGACCTCGGGCGCCCGCTTCGTCGAGCACGACCACGCCCACTTTGGCCTGGCCCGCATGGTCGAAGTCTTTGCCGCTGGCCACCTTGGCTCCATCTACCTGCACGAGCGACGCGCCGAAGGATCGGTCCGAGTTGGTTTGACGGGTGAACACACCGTCGATGTCCCAGTAGGAGGCCATCCGGAAGCGCATGCGCTCACGTTCACGTTCCACCACCAGGCGGGTGGCCACACTCTGAACTCGCCCGGCCGACAACTTGGGTGCGACCTTGCGCCACAAGACCGGCGATACCTCGTACCCGTACAGGCGGTCGAGGAAACGGCGGGCTTCCTGGGCATTGACGAGGTCGCGGTCGATCTCTCGCGGGTTGGCAACCGCCTCGCTGATCGCTTGGGGCGTGATCTCGTGGAACACCATGCGTTTCACCGGCATGGACGCCGGAGGGTTCAACACTTCGAGGAGATGCCAGGCGATGGCTTCGCCCTCACGATCCTCGTCCGTGGCAAGCAGAAGCTCGTCGGCTTGTTTGAGCAGACGGCGAAGCTCGGTGACCTTCTTCTTTTTGTCGGCGTGAATGACGTACACCGGCTTGAACTGGTCGTACACATTGATGGCGAGGTCGGCCCATGGCTCACCCCGGAACTCGTCTGGTAGCTCCTGTTTCGATGCCAAATCACGGATGTGACCGACCGAACTCTCCACGAGAAACTCGTGGCCTTCGATCGCGCCAGGGCCGAGAAAGCCAGCGATGGTGCGGGCCTTGGCCGGCGACTCGACGATCACGAGGGAGGTGGGCATCGTCAGAAGGTTTGGACCATGGGCGTCGGTTTGTCAAACGCTGGTAGGTTAAGAGGCCCGTGGACACCATCGTCGCCCCTCTCGCCGTTTCGCCCGCGCTCGTGGTCCTCATCACTCCGGAAGGAGTGGGGGTGCCCTGTTTGCAACGCGACTACACCGTGCCGGTGGACCTCGATGGGCTCGAATGGTTGGCCGCTCTGGCGCGGGGGGACACCGGCACGATTGCTCCTTCGCACCTCGACGCACTGCGGCAGGATTTGGTCGAAGACGGGCTCCTTGTCCCCAACGGTACCTCCCCCGCCCTGATCGCCAGCACCAGCGCCCTACGGCCACCTCCGCCCCCCGACGCCTTTCCCCACGCGCTCTTGCTGGAAACTCCGGCCGTACTCGGGATCGCCCAAGATGGCTTCGAAGTCGTCGGCCATGACGGCTCCCGACTCGTGCTGCTTTCCCCTACCGAGGTGGTTGCGGCGTCGGTGCTCGCCGCTCGCCGCACCCGACTTGAAGCGATCAAGGCCCATCGCCAGAACGTCGGGAACCGGGCGCTGCGCGAACGCCCGTTCGACGAGCTCCTCGTGAAGCTCACCGCCGCTGGCCTTCTCCAACACCTAGACCCATCGGTCCCCCGCGAGAGCACCGCCTACGGCCTCACCGGCATGGTGATGGAGCGTCAGTTCGAGGCCCGTCACCTCTTGGTTCTGGCTGTCGACCGGCGGCTCGCAGCGGATGAGGAAGCAGAACGGGAACGAGAGGAACGCACGGGAACGCAGCGTGTGCGGGTGGTGCCGGTGGCGTTCAACGGTCAGCCCCCGTTGAGTTTGGGCCTGATCTTCGCCTACGCCAAGGCGTTCGAGAACGGTCAGCTCAACGAGGAGTACCAGTTCTACCTCGACTGGGTACTCGACGCGAACCGCCTCGATCGGCCGACCGAACGGCCTGCCGTCTACCTCTTCTCCAACTACCTGTGGAGCCACACCCACTGCCTTTCGATCTCCGAGGAGGTGAAACGGCGCAGCCCGGGGAGCATCACCGTGCACGGTGGCCCCGACACACCCAAATACGAGCTCGACACCATCGACTACTTCCGCCGAAACCCCCACGTCGACATCACCGTGCGCGGGGAAGGCGAAGCGGCCGCCGCCGACATCCTGGCCGCGCTCGCCGGGCGGGTTGGTACCTCCGACGGGCCGGTCGACTTCCGTGCGCTGCACGACGTCCCCGGCATTTGTTTTCGCGACGGCGATCGCATTGTTCGCACACCCGATCGGGAGCGCATCAGTGATCTCGACACCATTCCTTCCCCGTTCCTCACCGGATTGTTCGATGCCTACGCCGAGGCACCACGCCAGCAGGTCACCATCGAGACCAACCGCGGCTGCCCGTACGGTTGCACCTTCTGTGACTGGGGGTCCGCCACCCTTTCCCGTATGCGGAAGTACTCGATCGACCGTGTGTACGCCGAGCTCGAGTGGTGTGCCTCCAACAAGATGATGGCCGTCGGCCCTGCCGACTCGAACTTTGGCATCTACCAACGCGACGTCGAGATCGCCGAAAAGATCGCCGAGATGAAAGCGATCTACAGCTACCCACGCATGTTCGGGGTGAGCTTCGCCAAGAACTCCGTCAAACATCTCAGCCACATCATCAAGGTGATGGTCGACGCCAACATTTGGAGCTTTGGCATCTTGTCGTTGCAAACGATGGACACCGAGACGCTCAGCGTGATCAACCGGTCGAACATCAAGCTGGCGAAGTACGAGGAGCTGGCCGGCGAGTTCCGCCGACTCAACCTCCCGCTGTTCGTCGACCTCATGGTCGGCCTTCCCGGTGCCACCACCGCATCGTTTCAGCTCGACCTCCAGCAATGCGTCGATCGTGAGGTACAGGTACGGCTTCCGATCACGGAACTGCTTGTCAACAGTCCAATGAACGAGCCGAGCTATCGCGAAAAGCACGGCATCGTGGTGGACACCAAGCCGGGAACCGGTGCGTCGTCCTTGGTAGTGGCCACGGCTACCTACACACGAGACGACTACCTCCATATGCGCCACCTCCGGTTGTGGTTCCTCCTCTGTGAGAACTTCGGCATCCTTCGCCACGTGTCGCGTCATGTGCGCCAACAGACCGGCATCGAAGAAGTGGCCTTCTATGAGGGCCTCCGCCAAACGGGCATGAACGCCCCCGACCGGTGGCCACTGGTCGCTCTGTCAACGCAGGCGGTCACGAGGTTCATGGCACCACCGGTGTCGTGGCGTCGTTACTACGACGAGGTGGGGCAGTACCTGATTGACGAGCTTGGTGTTCCCGACGACTCTGCCCTCGCCACGGTTCTTGCTGCTCAGCACCATCTGATGCCCTCGCGCGACCGGGTGTATCCCGACACCATCGACCTCCCCCACGACTACGCAGCGTGGTTCCGCTCCGTGCTCGACACAAAAGAATCGGGCCACCACGAATCCTGGCCCCTCCATGCGCCGGCGCTACACGCCTTCGGGCCGGGCGTGCTCCGAGTCGACGACCCGGGCCGCATGGCCACCATGGGCATCGGCAGCCAGATCGAAGCGCACGGGTTCGGCGCCAACTGGGAGTTGGCGTCACCGATCGCCCGACCGTTCGTGGTGGGCGACTCTCGCGTCGAGTCGATCCTCTCCGCATAGGAACCTGTCCGGTAACGGGTAGCGCCACTCGGATTTAACCAGCAAGGGCCCGAGCAAAGGCCTGCCCGGCATCGTCTCCGATGTAGTCCCACGGGAAGCCGCTACGCCGGACACCGATTCTGCCAGCCACCTGCTGCGCCAGCGATCGTTCCTCGATCATGAGGAGTCCACCGGCGATGACGTTCATTGCCGGCACGTGGGCCGGCACATCGATCCACGACGGGTGCAACACCGATTGGGTCGCCGCAAAATGTACCTGAGCGCGCACGCCCGGCGACGCGAAATAGTGACGAAACGCCTGCGTGTCGTCCAGGTCGATCTGCTGCTCGAAATGAGCCGCCACAACGAGCGCGTGCAACGGCGAACCGGGTGAGGCGGCGGACGCCGTCATCGTGGCAAAACCAAACATCTGGTCGTGCGACCCACGCCATTTCCGGCATGCTCCCTGGAGGAACGCCGCATGCGCGCCGGGAAGACCCGGAAAGCGGCGATTGCACTCCTCGAAGCGCAGGCACAACTCCTCAAAGGCCACCTGCAACCCTCGGCCGCTGGTGAGCAGCGATCCCCACGGCAACGGATCCGTGGGGTCCAGTTCAGCGGCGTGGAGCAGGTGCCACTCCGCCCGTCGAAGCCTGGCCCAAAACTCCTCGAACGCCGATTCCCCGACGGTCTGCGACCGCCCATGTCCTCGCGCCTCCCAGGCCCATCCCACGAGTTGCACGCCGCGCACAAGATGCGCCCACGCGTCGTCGGGGTGGGCGGTGATCCACCCATCGAGAGCCAGCAGGTCGACCTTGGCATCGAGGACGGCAAGAACGAGATGTTCACGATCCGAGGTATTCGTTGCGCTCGCCACGATCAGACGTGCCGCGTCAACGTCGCCCCCGCGAAGATGGTGGAGGAGGTCAGGAATCCGCGGATCTCCCCGGGTAGGGTCCTCGGCAATCGCTTTTCTGTTCGCCGTCAACAGGCCGGTTCTCCGAAGCGCCATCGCCGCACACTACCGATTTCCCCTTCCCTTCGATGACCGATACCTCCTTCATGACTGAGCAACGCACCACCATCAACGGCGTTCCTACCTACTGGGGCGAAGCGCCGGGAAACCTCACGGCTGGGCTCGTTTTCCGGGTAGGACAGGCCGACGAATCATTCTCCACCCGAGGCCACACCCACCTGATCGAACACCTCGCCTTGGCGGCGATGGGCCAGGAACATTTTTCCTACAACGGCAGCGTCGACCAGGTTCGCACCACCTTCATCGCCCAAGGACGCCCCGACGAAGTACGCGACTTCCTGAATGGCGTGGTGAAGGCACTGGCCAATCTCCCGTTCGACCGCATCGAGCGCGAAGTCAGAATTCTGCAGACCGAGGCATCGAAAGGAGGTGGCAGTCTGGGCAAGCTCTTGCTGAGCATTCGTTTCGGGCCCGCCGCCCACGGGTTGGCGGCCTACGAAGAGCTCGGGCTCCTTCGCGCCGAACCGGCAAACATCGACGCTTGGCGGCGGTCACGGTTCACGGCCGGCAACGCGGTGCTTTGGCTGAGCGGCCCGCCGCCAGATGGGCTCGATCTCGGGGGTTTGCCCGACGGTGATCGGGTTCCCGTACCGGCAATCGATCCCGTGCCGAACACCCTTCCCGGGTGGTACCCAAACCGAGGCAACGTTGTGGCGGTGAGCCACCTTCACCCGAGAAGCCAGGAGTGGCAGCTTGCCTGTTCGGTCATGCAGAACCGCCTTCGAACACGACTCCGAGAGCAGGAAGGCCGGAGCTACGAGGTCGGCGCCGACTACGAGCCACTCAGCCGAGATCTTGCCTACACGGTGCACTACGCCGACACGCTCGAGGATGAGGCGGAAAAGGTGCGCGACGCCTTCATCACGGAATGCCATCGCATGGCAATGCTCGGTGTCACCGAGGAGGAATGGGCCGACCTCAGCCTTGAGCGACAACGAGGGCGCGACCACCCGTACGCGGCCGCCGGGCGGGCCACCTACGCCGCATGCGAAGAGTTGTGTTTCGGACCAGCGGCAACCATGGAAGAGCTCAACCACGAGTTCGACGCGCTGACACCTGACCACCTGCGTCACGCTTGGCGACGAGCAAACCAATCATCGGTGTGGGCGCTACCGTCGTCAATCGGCATGCAGGACCGTCGCTACTCCCGGGTGCCCGAGGGCTCTACATGGTCGGTTACGGGCGCCGAAGTGCGCCACGTTCCGGGCACGTCCTCGGAACTCTTGGGTGAAGTGTTAGTGCTGGCACCGACCGCTTTTACCCTCCGACTCTCCGATGGGACCCCGCTCTCGATCCCCTATGACGCCTGTCGGGCGGTCGAAATGTGGCAAGACGGGGCTCGTTTGTTTTGGGCCCCCGACGGAATCCGTGTCTTTCTCCACCCGATCGCTTGGGTCAATGGCCCCGCGGTCATCGCCGGCATCGAGGCACGCATTCCCTCCCAACGTTTTGTCTCTCACCCGGAGCCCAGTTCCTACGAACATCCATGGCAAACGCAGCCCTCGGGGCGGCGCTGAGCCTCGCCCAATGCCGGCCCAATGCCGGCCCAATGCCGAGGAGGTTCAGGGTTCTCGAGGTACAGGGTTCTCGAGGTAGAGGTTTATCGAGGTACAGGGTTCTCGAGGGCCGCCTGGAACACGGCGAATACGTCGTCGCCAAGGGCGAGCACCGCTGACGGGCCGATCTGAAGCACCGACATCATCAACGACAGGATGATGGTGATCGAGCCGTTGGCGATTGCCACTGGATCAATGTCGTGACGGATGGTGCCGGCGAGTTGTTCGGATCGGAGGCGTTCGGCCATCGCCTTGCGCAACTCGGCCAAGGCGGGGATATCAATCACGCGGTCGGTCACCGTAGGTTCGAGGCCGGAGAGCACCCGACGAGCGAGCGGGTGGGTCTCCACCGCGGCGATCAGGGTGAGCAATAACGACTCCCGCCACGTTCGCGGGTCGGTCTCTTCGAGAACTTTCAGCAATCCGTTGTGCATCACGGCGGCTGCGTCCTCATCGAGCGCGGCGAGGAACAGCGCCTCCTTGTTGGGGAAATAGGCGTAGGTGATGGTGCTCCCCACACCGGCGTCGCGAGCGATGTCGGCCACGGACGTAGCGCGGTAGCCATCGCGACCGAACCGCACGATGGCGGCGTCAAGAATTGCCTGGCGGGTCTGTGCTCCTCGGGTGACGGCCATGTGCCAAGAGTAACACGATTGAGTACTTGAGTAAATCACTCAACCTATGTATGTTGGGTCGTATCATGACCTCCGAAACCGCCACGACTGCCATCCCCACCCGCCGCGTGTCCTTCGACACGGCCCTTACCGACACACCTCGGCACTTTGCCGCCAACGACGACCTCATTCTGAGCCATCTCATCGCGTCGCTCTCGGCCACCTTTCCCGATGGGGAGGACTACTTCGTGCGGTCCGTGCGCCACTACCGAGACCAAATCACGGACCCCGAGTTGAAACAACAAGTGAAGGGTTTCATTGGACAGGAGTCGATCCATGGTCGCGAACATCGAGCGTTCAATGCGCACCTCGCCGCGCTGGGTTACCCAACGCAACGAGTGGAACGCATCGTGAAGAAGGCGCTCGCCGCCCGCGACCGGCATATGTCGCCCGAGGAAAACCTCGCTGTCACGGCGGCGCTCGAGCATTTCACCGCCACGCTGGGCGCGCTGTGCCTCGGCAACGACGAGTTTCGTTCGCTCAGTCGTCCCGGACCCGTGCGCGATCTGCTTTTGTGGCACGCACTTGAGGAGGCCGAGCACAAAGCGGTGGCCTTCGATGTGTACCGAGCCGTTGGCGGTAGCGAGCGCACACGAATCCAGACCATGAAGGTCGTCCGGGTCGCTTTCGTAGCTCTGATGTCGCTGCAGGTGGTGGCCTCGCTGCTTGGTGATCGCTCTACCTACCAGCGAGGGCGTCTGCGCTCGAGTTGGAAGCGTTTCCGCCGCTCGGCTTTCTTCAGCTCCGAACTCCGCGACACACTCCGCGACTACGACCGCGTGGATTTCCATCCGAACCAACACCCCACCGACGAACTGGTCGCCGAATGGCGTGAGCGGCTTTTTGGTGCGGAAGGCACACTCAACGACCTGCCCACCACCTCACCCACGCTCGCCGCCTGAAGGACGTTCGAACCATGACGAAAACGATCGAACACCTCGATGTCCTGGTTGTTGGTGCCGGCCTGTCCGGCATTGGCGCCGCCCACCACATACAGACCGACACGCCGTGGGCGTCGTACGCCGTCTTCGAAGCACGCGATGCCATCGGTGGCACGTGGGACCTTTTCCGCTACCCCGGCATCCGGTCGGACTCCGACATGCACACCCTCGGCTACCCGTTCCGGCCGTGGTCCGGCGAGAAGACCATCGCCGACGGGGCGTCGATCCTGCAGTACATCAACGACACCGCCACCGAAGCCGGAATCGACCGCCACATCCGATTCAATCACCGGATCCTCTCGGCCGACTGGTCCACCACCGACGCGGTGTGGCACGTGCAGGCCGAACGCACCAGCGGCACCAGCAGCGATGCTGGCACCGGTGAGACCGCCAGCGCAGCTACCACCGCCGAGCAGGTTGAAATCACGTGCTCCTTCTTGTTCGCGTGCAGCGGGTACTACCGGTACGACCGCGGCTACGTACCGGACTTTGCCGGCATGGATTCGTTCAAAGGCCAAGTGGTACACCCGCAGTTCTGGCCCGAGAATCTCGACTACGCAGACAAACGAGTGGTCGTGATCGGCAGCGGTGCCACCGCGGTCACGCTCGCACCGTCGTTGGCCCGGACCGCCGCTCATGTCACCATGCTGCAACGCTCCCCCACCTACATGACCTGGGTCCCCACGACGAGTCCCATTGCCGCACCGCTGCGCTCTGCGCTTGGGCGCAAACGCGGCGGTGAGGCCCTCAAGTGGATCTACGCCCTCGGCACCCAGGCCTCGTATGAGGTGAGCCGAAAACGGCCCGAGATGATGAAGCGGTTGCTCCTCAAGGGAATGACCCGCTTTCTCCCCGAGGGGTACGACATCGGCACGCACTTCACCCCTCGTTACAACCCGTGGGACCAGCGCCTGTGCGCCGTGGCCGACGGCGACCTCTTCAAGGCCATCCGCAAAGGAACCGTCGAGATGGTGACCGACACGATCGAGACCTTCACCGACACCGGGATTCGGCTCACGTCGGGCCGCGAGATAGCGGCCGACATCGTCGTGCCGGCAACCGGTTTGGAATTGCTGTTCATCGGGGGCATCGCCATGTCCGTCGACGGTGAAGACGTGGTGATATCCAACGCCCTGGCCTACAAGGGCATGATGCTGCAAGACATTCCCAACTTCGCCATGGCGGTCGGCTACACGAACGCTTCTTGGACGCTGAAGGCCGACCTCACCTGCGATGCGGTGTGTCGCATCCTCAACGCCATGCGGGAACGGGGCATGCGGCAAGTCACGCCCCGCAACCACGACGCCGATGTCAGCGCGGAACCTCTGCTCGGGTTGTCGTCCGGGTATATCCAACGGGCTGTCGATCGATTCCCGAAGCAGGGATCGAAGTTTCCCTGGCAGGTGCGTCAGAACTACCTGCACGACTATCGGGCCATGAAGCTGCGGGACGCCGTCGATGAGGGGCTCGAAGTGAGCAACCCCGTTCCTGGCTCGGCCGGAAGTCTGCCGTCTCGGCGGGTCGCCGCCATCACCGGCGCCGGGTCAGGCATCGGCCGCGCCCTCGCCGTGAACTTGGCGCAAAAGGGCACGCACCTCGCCTTGTCCGACGTCGATGAAATCGGGCTGGCCGACACGGTGAACCGCTGCGAGGGCTACGGCGTGAAGGTGACGTCCCAACGGCTCGACGTCGCGGACCGCGAGGCCGTGTTCGCCTGGGCTGACGACGTCGTGGAGCAGCACGGTCACGTCGACCTCGTGATCAACAACGCTGGTGTGGCCGTGGTGTCCACCGTGGAGCACACCAGCTACGACGATTTCGAGTGGCTCATGAACATCAACTTCTGGGGGGTCGTGCACGGCACGAAGGCGTTCCTGCCCTACCTCAAAGCACAAAACCGCGGTCACATTGTGAACCTGTCAAGCGTGTTCGGCCTGGTGAGCATCCCCACGCAGGCGGCCTACAACGCCGCCAAGTTCGGCGTACGGGGTTTCACCGACTCGCTTCGTATGGAGCTCGAGATCGAAGGCAGCGGCGTGTCGTGCACCACCGTGCACCCGGGGGGAATCAAGACCAACATCGTCCGCAATGCTCGTATGGACGACAGCGTCGCCGGCTTCACCCCGAAGGGTCGTGATCCTCTCACCGAGTTCGACAAGGCGGCGATCACCTCGCCCGAGAAGGCGGCCGAGAAGATCCTTGCCGCCGTCGATGCCAACCGCCGTCGGGTGCTCGTGGGCCCCGATGCCAAGGTGATCGACGGACTGTCACGAGTACCCGGTCTCTTCCACCGGATCATCGTGCGTTTGGCCAGCGCCGGCGTCAAACGCTGACCTCGCCCGCTGGAGTATTTGCTCCCGCTCCCGACTCACCCAGCAGGGCCTCAGTGTCTCGACGGCGGTCCGTCGAGTGGTTTGGCGCCGGAACGAATATCACCCGGGGCTGGGTCCGTTTCCGCCGTCGTAGGCCGCTTGTAGGCCCGCCACGTCGAGTTTGCCCATGGTCAGCATGGCGGCCATCACCCGCTGCACCTTCTCGGGGTCGGGGTCACTCATCATCGTGAGAAACTGGGTGGGGACAATCTGCCACGACAGACCGAACGGATCCTTGAGCCAACCGCACTGACTCGATTGCCCGCCGTTGGCGATCAGGGCATCCCAGAATCGATCGACTTCCGCTTGGTCGTCGCACTCGACGAACAACGAGATGGCTTCGTTAAACGTGAAGTGTGGACCGCCGTTCAGCGCCCGAAGGTGCTGGCCGGCCACGTCGAACTCGGCGCTGTACACGTTGCCATCGGGCCCGCGATTGATGCTGTGCACGACCACATCGGGGAAGACCGAGGAGTACAACTCGATCGCTTCACCGACGTTGTTGTCAAACCATAGGAACGGTGAGATGGACTTCATGGGTACCTCCAGTAGAGCGCCGCGGTGACGCTGCCGACACGTTGACGGAGCCCGTCCCCGGTTCTCGACACGATTCTCAAAACCTATTGGGGTGATCGGGGCGTATACACAACGAGGCGGACCGCCGTTCCGTCGGGATCCGACACGATCTCGGCCTCGTCGGTCAGCACCCGCATAAGTGGAATGCCGAGACCGCGCTCATGTTCAAGGCGATCCTCAGAGTCGGCTGATGGTGCCGTGCTGGCCGTCGCCGGATCGAACCCGGCCCCACGATCGAAGACCTCCACCTCGATGCGATCATCGGCCAGGTTGCACCGGATGACGATGCGTTCGTCGGAGCCGCGATCGAGATGGGACTCGATGGCATTGGTGGTGGCCTCCGATACCGCCACCCGGAGATCATCGATGCGTTCGGCCCGGAATGACGGTTCGAGAGCAGCGGCGGCGGCGACCACCTGCCGGGCCAACGACAGGTATTCCGGCCGAGCGGGAATCTCGAGCAACACCTCACGCCCCATCGCCGACACCTCCGGTGGGGGGCACCAGCGCCTCGGCCAACGATTTGAACAACGGCAGCAATGTGTCGAGCCCACTCAGGGCGAACACCCGCTGCACTCGTTCCGTGGCAACTACCACCCGTAGCTCACCGCCAACGGCGTACACCCGCTTGCGCGCTCCCACCACCACCCCGAGCCCCATCGAATCGATGAACTCCACGCCAGCCAGATCCAGCACCACATAGGGCGGCTTGCGGTTCTGTGTGGCGGCGACGACCGAGGAACGTACCCCGGGCACGCTGGCCAAATCGAGCTCACCCACCACAGCAACCACCGTCCAGCCTGCTTGCTCGGTGGTGTGGCAGTCGAAGTACACGAGCGGCCACCGTACCGGACCGTGGGGCACGACCCCGCCGGTACGGCCCCGGTTTCTTGCACGGGACGCCAACGGTCGAGCACGGCGATCCCTCGGCCGCGAGGCCCGCGCAGAATCGACGAGTTCGCCCCCGCTCCTACCGGTGCGTCTGGTTTCAGTCGACGTCGACGAGGCGTTCGAATACAAACTCGTGCTTCAAGTAGCCCACTTGGCGCTCGGCGCCCGGTGCGGGCGGCATCAGGGGCGACATCTGAATCAGTCGCCACCCGTCGCGCAACGCGTGAAGGCCGGTGGGATAGGGGGGTTTCGGGCGATCTTCAACCGGTGGCGTGGGCGCGTCGGACGCACCGTCGTAATGCGACCATCCAACCACCGGCGAGTCGAGCGCGGACGTGGCGAGGTACAAAATGAGCACCTGCTGGCGGTTGGTCACCCCAGGCTCCGATCGATCCTGGCACGCCGCTCCGTGCGCGAGAGATACCAATCGGCATCGAAGTCGTCGTCGCCGGTCAGGTAGCGCCACAGTTTGGCGCGGTTCACCGTCTCGAGTCGGCCGGCGCCATGTTCGTGCCACGGCGCCGGCCGGCGGAACATGGCCGCTGCCGACTCGTTACTGAACGTGGCGAACGAGTGATCCTCGGGACCATTGTGGACGTCTTCGAAGTCGTCGAGATTCCACCGGCGAACCTGCGGGACGGTCGGGTTCAGCCGCAACTTGTACATCCAGCGCCGGTTCGACCCATGGTGGGCCCGCCCGCGGTGCCAGAGCCCTTGATGGAACACGGCAACCGTGCCCGCCGGTCCGCTTACGTCGCGCTGGCCCCGCAGGTTCTGGTAGCGACCGATGTCGGCCTCGTTGACGATCCGGAGGTGCGAACCGGGCACAAGGCCGGTCCCACCCTCACCCGGGGCCACGTCGTGCGGGAACCAGAACATCTGCACATCGAAGGCGAGCGTGGCGTCCACGATGCAGTCCTGGTGGAGGAGTTGATCGACGAGATCGCCGCCCTCGCGCAGGTGCACCCAGTCATGGTCGAAAACAGGATCGGGGCCAAGCAGGCTGGTCAGAATCCCTTGGACTCGGGGGAGGCGCAGCATTGCCCCGACCGGTGATGGGTCCGGATACAGCTCATCGAGGGGAGTTCCGCTTCGGGGTTTGGCCCGCTCGTGGTCGGCACCTCCGGTCTGCGCGAACATCTCAAGCGCCGCTTGATTGATAGCGGCGGGAACGACCGACTCGAACACCAGATAGCCGAGGGCCGCGAACTTCGCCATCTCGGCGGTGGTCAGCAGGTCGCTGGGCTCGGTCATCGGGGCAGAGTACATCGGCGGCGCTTGGGATAGCCGGCGCTTGGGGGATAGCCGGCGTTGCCGGGCGTTGCCGGGAGATTCCCGGGAGATTCATCATCGCCGACTTCAACGACCGAGGTCGGGTCACCACAACCGCCAACGTTGGCGATGATGCCTTCGTCCTGAAGTCGTTACATTCCCTGGATGGTGGGGCAGGGTCGAAACAAGGGGTTGGGCCAATGCTATTGGTAGAGGTCGATGGTGGTGACCCCGAGCCGCATCGACGACCGTCGAGCATGCTCGTGGGCCACGTCGGCGGCAGGGCGGACTGGCCAGAGCTTCGTCACCACGAAGGCCTCGTCACGAAGGCCTCGTCACGGCGACCGGCAAGAGCGCTGCCGGCAAGAGCGCGGCCAACGATGACTTCGGAGACCTCGCGCGCCGCTACCTCGGCGGTGTCGATGAGGTTCACACCCGAGTCGAGCGCCCGCTGCATGATGGCCATGGCCACTGGTTCGTACTCCCGGCCGTAGCCCCAATCGGATGAGCCGAACTGCCAGCACCCAACGCCGATCGCCGACACCCGGACACCGTTCACGTTGACGTGCTTCGTAGTCGATTCCCTTCGTTTCGTGGATGTGCTCCTACTTGTGCTTGTGCTTGTGCTTGTGCTTCTACTGCTCCGCCCGGACGGGAAAACAAACCATCTGGCTCCGCCGGCAGAGGGGTTGATAGTCGGATTTTCCATCCCGAAACGCCTTGCCATTGCACATGCAGGGCGCAGACCAAACGGCGAAGGTGAGAGCGGCTATCTACTCGATGTTGAGGAAAGGTGTGTTGTCAAAGAAGAAAACTGACCTGAGTGGAATATCAAGTGGAATATCAATGGGTGAGGTTGGGCCGGGATCAGGATCACCGGAAGCGGAGGGTGACCAACTCGAACGGTCGGAGATCGATTGCAAAGGCGGAGTTGTGCACGGGTAACAGTGGCTCGTCGAGGGCAACTTCGAGTGGATCGACGCGGGCCACCGAGGTGATGCCGGGCACGTGGATCGTGACCCTTCGAGACCCCCCGAAGGCTTCGTGAAACCTGAGGATCGTTCCGAGGCCGTCGTCCGCGCGCTTGAACGCAGCAATGACCACGCCCGGGTCGTCGATAGCCACCGCGGACCAACGATCCGAGATCGGAGGGGCCTCGGCGAGGCAATCGGCGGCGGCGAGTTCTGTCGGGGGTACGGCGATGACGCGCAACGGGCTGTTGAATCCGTGAGCCTCGGCGATGACCCCGCCGGTGGTGGGTGGGCCGGCGTGGGGGTACAGCGCGTAGGCGAATGTGTGATGGCCACGATCAGCCACGGGGTCGGGCCACGTCGACGATCGCAGGAGCGATAGTCGAAGCACGGAGCCCAACACGTCGTGTCCGTATTTGCAGTTATTGAGGAGGGCGACACCGAATCCTTCTTCGCTCAGATCCACCCAGGTCTGGGCGCAGGTCTCGAATCGAGCGGCGTCCCACGAGGTGTTGCGATGCGTTGGTCGCTCCACGTGGCCGAACTGGATCTCGTGGCGGGCGGTCGCGGTGTGCACCGCCAACGGGAACGCGACCTTCAGCAACTTGTGGTCCTCCCGCCACTCGATGTCGCAGTGGATCTCCACCCGTCGAGCGCCCTGGTCGAGGCGCACCATCTGCTCGATCGAGGACGACCCGAACGTGCGCGCTACCCGCAACACCGCCCGTAGCGGCGATCGTTCAACCAGTTCCACCACGTCGGCGTCCACCAGGTCGACGGCGGTAGCGAACGCTTCGACGTCAATGTCCCAGGCATCATAAGCCTTGGGGCGATCGTCGAGGAGTTGGAGCACGTTTCCTCGAGCACCGGCCGCCAACGCCTCGCGCCCGGTGGGCAGGTGCCGCACCGAGGTGAGTAGTCCGTCGCCATCCCACGTGACCCGAAGGATGCCGTTGTCGATCCAATCATCGCCCCACGTGACCGGTGCCGCTACCGGCCCCTCCGTCTGGCCATCACCCGCAACCTGGCCATCACCGGCAACCGGATGCACCGCCCAACCACACGCCGGTACATCCACCAGTTGCAACTCGCCGCCGGCCTCGACCACCTCGTGGCGAGCCCACGGAAGCGGATTCGCCACGAGCACTCGTCTTGCCGGGAACGCTCTGTCCGACTCGCTCCTTTCGCCGGCGTTCCCCTCACCACCGTCCCCCTCGGTGGCGCCGCCGATGGCGCCGATTGCGACACCATTGGCGATGGCCGTGAGCGATCGGTCGATCACCGTTGCGACCTCGGCTCGAACACGGTCGTAATCGGCCAACGTGTCGCGGTACACCCAGTTGATCGACGAGCCGGGCAAAATGTCGTGGAACTGATGGAGCAACACGGTACGCCACGCCTCATCGAGCTCGCCGGGGCGGGCGAGGTCAGGGTTTTCGCAAACCGATGCCGCCGCAACCGACCAAAGCTCCGCATCGCGCAGTGCCAGCTCCAGCTCGCGGTTGCCTCGCTTGACGGCACCGTGAGTGGTGAACGTGCCCCGGTGAAGCTCGAGATAGAGCTCCCCCACCCACACGGGGAGATCGCTGTCGTCGGCGGGGCCTTCGGCGCGGATTCTTTCCATGGCCTCCCTCGCCGTAGTCAGCTCCACCCGGCCCACCCCATCGAGATCGCGAAGACGGCGTGCCCGCTCGATCATGTCCTGGTCGGGGCCACCACCGCCGTCGCCGTGCCCGTAGAGGTACAGGGCCTGCCGACGGGTGGACCGAGCGGTGAGGTTCTGTTCGCCGTGGAGCAACTGCGGCACCGAAAGGTTGCCGTTGTAGGTGTCGGCAGGCGGGAAGTGGGTGAAGATGCGTGTGCCGTCGATCCCCTCCCACCAGAACGTTTGGTACGGGAACCGGTTGGTCTGATTCCACGAGATCTTCTGGGTCATGAACCAGTCGACGCCACTCTGACGCAGTATTTGAGGGAGTGCCGCCGAGTAGCCGAACACATCGGGGAGCCACAGGCCATCGGTGTCGGTACCGAACTCTTCCTGGAAGAACCGCCGGCCGTGCACGATCTGGCGCACCAACGACTCGCCCGACGGAACGTTGCAGTCCGGTTCGATCCACATCGCACCGACGACGTCGAAACGACCATCGGCGACATGGGCCCGAATGCGCTGCCACAACCCCGGGTGCTCGTCACGGATCCAGGCGAGTTGCTGGGGTTGCGACGCCGCAAACGTATATTCCGGCTCACGGTCGAGCATCGTGCACGCAGTCGAGAAGGTGCGGGCGGCCTTGCGGTGGGTCTCGCGCAAGGGCCACAGCCATGCGGTGTCGAGGTGGGAGTTGCCGACGGCGAGATGGAGCGGGCGGTCGGGGTCGCCGGTCTCGGCCAGCACCTCGGCGAAGACCGCCAGCACCTCAGCCACTACCTCAGGCGAAAGCGATTGCGTGTCGCCGGTGTCAGTCACGCCGCGCTCGATCACCGAGGCCGCCCGATCGAGCGCGGCGCCGCACGCTGCGGCCCGATCCCCGCCCGCCCAACGGTCGAGTTCGCCAATGAGCGTCCAGTCCCGTACCAGCCTTTCCACCTCGCGGTCGACCACCGTCAACCGGCAACGGCGGAGGGTAAGCAGCGGCACCCCACCGGGGTCGGGGAGCAGCATCGGACCGGGGTCACCCTGAAGGGCCGGAGGGTTCGCCGCCGCCTCCACATACAGGTCGAATGCCTCACCGCCCACCGCTGGTGCGGCGATACGAACCTCACGATGGTTCGGACTGATGCCATGGATCGGCTCGCCATCGACCCACACCTGCCCTTCGGCACCGAACCCAACCCCGCCCCCGAACCCGAGATGCACCGCAAGCACACAGTCGAGTCCGGACCACGAGTCGGGGACCATGCCCGTCACGTGAAACCAGGTTGTCCCCCAGGCCGTGCCCCAAGCGCCGCCCTCCTCGAACGCCACGAACGGGCCCGCCAGTGCATCGGCGTATCGCTCGGGCTCACCCGGCAGGTGCCGTGCCGTGATGGTCACCGGATGTGCTGCTGGCCAACGGGCCGGCTTGACGATGTCGCGAAGCACACGGTCGACCTCCGTGCGGCGGTCTTTGTCAAGTGTTGCCAAGGCGGCGCCTCTTTCTTCGTGGTTGTTCGGGAAAGCCGACCGGGGGCATCGTGGCGCCCGTCGTGCATGCATACAACTCCCAACGTACCCGTGCTGTCGAGTCGTCGGCGGGACGACGGCACCGCGCGGATGGCGATGGCGGCCAGGAGCGTGTCCCAGTGACCATTCGGCGTCCTCCGGCCAGCTTTTCTTTTCTCGCGGCGTCCTCCGTCTCACCGCCCAGAACAGGGGCTTTCGACGTGACGTCCTTTCGAGGCTTCGAACCGTGGCTCGGAATCCGCTTCTCGAAGCGTTACTGGGACCCGCTCCTCGTTGCTGCTCCGCCGGAAGTAGTGGGGTCGACCCTCACCCAGCTCCAAGTGGGTGGACGAGAATGGTTTGGGCGTTTCGGTGGCCGGATGGTGCTGCTGACGGCGTCGTTGTATTTGCCGGCAAAGCCCATCGCAATTGTGTCCTCGTGGTCCTTTCCAGCGAAGCCCCCGGTCTCGCCGAAACACTTCCCGGTGACCCACGTATCTGTTCGGAGGGCCCGAACGGCAGTCTTGGGGGCGTTCGTCGCCGGTTGAATCAGCATTGTTTGGGGTGGCGCAGGCGACGGGCCCGATGGGCAGGCCGGACTTCCCGCTGACAAGTTTCCGTTCGCCGCAGTCGTGCGAAAGGTCCGGGCGAACGATCGGACCGTCGGCCGCCACACCAGCACCCGCCCGCAACGAGACGCCCTGCACCGGCTCTAAATGCAGGCATTCACCACCCTTTCATCCGCCAGAACTGGTTAAGCACCAACACCCAAAGAATTTCGAACAATCTTGCGTAACTCGTTGCGAACACGCGTGCCGGACGGGTAGAGTAACCCACAAGGAAACGGCACCGGGTTGGTGTCAAACGGGCGCCCCACATGGCTGGGGCAAGGGAGCACGCCAATGCACACGGCGACACTGCGAGAAACGTTCACCACCGAAATCTGGGACGACAACTACCGCA